>NZ_JAERJM010000010.1:0-228317 GCF_018257655.1 Pantoea sp. JGM49
GGCGGGATGAATTTCTTCACTCCCTGCTGAGCCGTCTGCGTTGCCGCTTTGCCGTCTCAGTGGTGGCGCATTATAGGCAGGTTCTGAGGAAGCGCAAGGGCAATTTTCAAGTTTTTATTCGTTCGCTTGAAAATTGCACAAAACCGCCTAAATCAGCCCTTTTTAATGCGTCCAGGCAGCTCTGACAGGCTGTTAAGCACCCAATCTGCTGCATTTTCGCCTTCAGCGGTGACCGGCTTACCAGTACGCACCAGCACTTTCGTGCCCACACCTGCTGCTGCAGCTGCCTGCATATCTTCTATTTTGTCACCTACCATATAAGAAGCAGTCATATCGATGTTCAGATGCTTCTGCGCAGAGAGCAGCATACCCGGCTGCGGCTTACGGCAATCACATACCTGGCGATACTCTTCTACAGTTGCATCTGGCAGATGAGGACAGAAATAGATGCCATCAAGATCGACATCACGATCCGCCAGCGACCAATCCATCCATTCGGTGAGCTGCATAAACTGGTCTTCGGTAAACATGCCGCGCGCAATACCGGACTGGTTGGTCACCAGTACCAGCGCGAAGCCCATCTTCTTTAGCACCTGTAACGCTTCAATGGTGCCATCGATGAATTCAAAATTATCGATTTCGTGAACATAACCATGATCGACATTCAGGGTGCCATCACGATCCAGGAAAATAGCGGGGACTTTATTCGACACGTAGAAACTCCTGCTGCAAATAATGCCGCACAGTATCGCATGATTGCATATATAGAGAGAATGGCAGATTGAATGACTTCGATTGATTTAGCCGTCTGGATGCCTTAACATCCATCCAAATTTCACGCAGCGCAATCGCGTGAAACCCGATACACCACGGATAACGCAACACGATAACTATTAAACTAATGATTAAACTCGAAAACATTACCAAAGTGTTCCAGCAAGGTTCACGCACCATTCAGGCGCTTTCCAACGTCAGCCTGCATGTGCCTGCTGGACAGATTTATGGCGTCATCGGTTCTTCCGGTGCCGGTAAAAGTACGCTGATCCGCTGCGTTAACTTGCTTGAGCGTCCAACATCAGGACGCGTTCTGGTTGATGGTCAGGATTTGACTGCCCTCTCCTCCTCAAAACTGACGCTGACACGCCGTCAGATTGGCATGATTTTCCAGCACTTCAATCTAATGAACTCACGTACCGTAGCCGGTAACGTTGCGCTGCCGCTTGAATTGGGCGACCTGTCACGTGAGCAGATTAAAAACCGCGTAACTGAACTGCTGGAGTTAGTTGGACTGGCGGACAAGCACGACAGCTGGCCTGCGAATCTTTCGGGTGGACAAAAACAGCGTGTGGCGATTGCGCGTGCGCTGGCCACGAATCCAAAAGTTTTGCTGTGCGACGAAGCCACCAGCGCCCTCGACCCAGCAACCACGCGTTCCATTTTAGAGTTACTGAAAGACATCAACCGCCGTCTGGGGATCACTATTCTGCTGATCACTCATGAGATGGATGTGGTGAAACGCATCTGCGATCAGGTTGCTGTTATCAGTAATGGCGAACTGATTGAGAAAGACAGCGTCAGTGAAGTGTTCTCACATCCTAAAACGCCACTGGCTCAGCAATTCATTCAATCGACGCTGCATCTGGATATCCCAGACGATTACCAGCAACGTATGACACCGCAAGCCACAGCTGAAAGCGTCCCGCTGTTGCGTCTGGAGTTCACCGGCAAATCAGTAGATGCGCCGCTGCTGTCAGAAGCTGCTCGTCGCTTCAATGTGAATAACAACATCATCAGTGCCCAGATGGATTATGCCGGCGGCGTGAAGTTCGGCATCATGCTGGCCGAGATGGATGGCAGTGAAACAGACACACAGGCAGCGATTGCCTGGCTGAAAGAAAATCATGTGAAAGTAGAGGTACTGGGTTATGTCTGAAGCGATGCTGTGGTTACTGACGCGTGGCGTCTGGGAAACGCTGATGATGACCTTCGTCTCTGGTTTCTTTGGTTTTGTACTCGGCCTGCCCGTCGGCGTGCTGCTGTATGTCACTCGCCCAGGGCAAATTCTGGCCAATGGCACACTCTATCGCGTGCTCTCAGCGGTGGTGAATATCTTCCGTTCAATCCCCTTCATTATATTACTGGTGTGGATGATTCCTTTCACGCGCATGATTGTCGGCACCTCCATTGGTTTGCAGGCTGCAATCGTGCCACTGACAGTCGGCGCCGCACCTTTCATTGCGCGCATGGTCGAGAATGCGCTGTTAGAGTTGCCAACCGGTTTAATCGAAGCCTCACGCGCGATGGGCGCGACTCCCCTGCAGATCGTACGTAAAGTGCTGCTGCCAGAAGCCCTGCCTGGTCTGGTGAATGCCGCTACAATTACTCTGATTACGCTGGTCGGCTATTCCGCCATGGGTGGCGCGGTCGGCGCAGGTGGCTTGGGTCAGATTGGCTATCAGTATGGTTACATTGGTTATAACGCCACTGTGATGAATACTGTGCTGATTTTGCTGGTTGTTCTGGTGTATCTCATTCAATTCTGTGGCGACCGCATTGTCCGTGCTGTGTCACATAAATAAGTAAACAACATCAATAGTCCTCTATTAAGGAAGGGATATGTCTTTCACATTTAAGAAGATTGCCGCTGTGGGTGCTCTGATTGGCGCAATTGCGCTGGCAGGATGCGATCAGAAAGCTAAAGACCCAAACCACATCAAAGTGGGTGTGATTGTCGGTGCTGAGCAGCAGGTTGCTGAAACCGCAGTGAAGGTCGCTAAAGAGAAATACGGTCTGGATGTTGAGCTGGTGACCTTTAACGATTACGTGCTGCCGAACGAAGCATTAAGCAAAGGCGATATCGATGTTAACGCCTTCCAGCATAAGCCTTATCTGGATCAGCAGATCAAAGACCGTGGCTATAAGCTTGTGCCAGTGGGTAACACCTTCGTTTATCCGATTGCTGGCTATTCAAAGAAAATCAAATCATTGGATGAACTGCAAAACGGTGCACAGGTTGCGATTCCTAACGATCCAACCAACCTCGGTCGTTCACTGCTGCTGCTGCAGAAAGTCGGCCTGATCAAACTGAAAGATGGCGTGGGCCTGCTGCCAACCTCTCTGGATATTGTTGAGAACCCTAAAAACCTGAAGATTGTTGAGCTGGAAGCGCCACAGCTTCCACGTTCACTGGACGATCAGCAGATTGCGCTGGCGGTGATTAACACCACTTACGCCAGCCAGATTGGCCTGACACCTGCGAAAGATGGCATCTTTGTCGAAGATAAAGATTCTCCTTACGTGAACCTGATCGTTAGCCGTGAAGATAATAAAGATGCGGAAAACGTGAAGAAATTTGTTCAGGCATATCAGTCTGATGAAGTTTCTGAAGCCGCGAACAAAATCTTCAACGGTGGTGCAGTTAAAGGCTGGTAATTTTCGCCTTTGATGCCATCCAGGGCGGCTTCGGCCGCCCTTTCTTTTTGCTGACTTGTTATTTAATCCCGTCCTTGTTTCAATAACGCCACTTTTTACTACTGAGGATGTTGCCATGCGTTTTTTACCGCTCTGCTTGTTAGCATTGATGCTAACCGGGTGTGTCCGTGAATATCACCCAATAAGCAGTGCTCCCGCCCGCCCGCAACCATCATCCAGCGAACCAGAACGTAAGCCTGCTCCACGTCCTGCACCGGTAAAAATTTATACCGATGCCACCGATCTGGTCAGTAATCCGTTCCGCGATCTGGGCGAAGTCTCTGCCGATGATTGCCAAAGCAGCAGCCAGGATTCGCCACCGAATATCAATACCGCGCGTAAGCGCCTGCAGATTAAAGCAGCCGGGATGAAAGCGAACGCGATATTGCTGCATAAATGCGAAATCGTCACCAGCACGCCGGGCTGTTATCGTCAGGCGATTTGCCAGGGCTCAGCACTGAAAGTTTCCAATCAATGAGTGATTTTGCCTTTGCGCAAATCGGCGTCATTCGTTCGCCGTGGAAAGAAAAATTTGCCGTACCGCGCCAGCCTGGGCTAGTTCAGGATGGCGGCGGCGAGTTGCATCTCCTGCCGCCTTATAATCAGCCAGAAGCGGTGCGCGGGCTTGAAGCCTTCAGCCATCTTTGGGTGCTGTTTGTTTTCCATCAGACCATGGAAGGCGGTTGGCGCCCAACCGTGCGCCCTCCTCGCTTAGGCGGCAACGCACGCATGGGAGTCTTCGCCACCCGATCCACCTTTCGCCCTAACCCCATCGGCATGTCGCTGGTCGAATTGAAAGGCATTCGATGTGAAAAGCAGCAGGTGATTCTGCAACTCGGTAGTCTGGATTTAGTCGATGGCACACCGGTAGTCGATATCAAACCCTACCTGCCGTTTGCTGAAGCCCTGCCCGATGCCCGCGCCGGCTTCGCGCAGAGCGCACCGGATGCCACCATGCCCGTGCGTTTCTCTGCTCTGGCGCAAAACCAAATCCAGCAGCAGAACAACTATCCCCATCTGGCACGTTTTATCGCTGACGTTTTAGCGCAGGATCCCCGCCCCGCTTACCGTAAAGGTGAAGCGGAAGATCGTGAATATGCTGCCTGGCTACTCGACTTTAACGTGCGCTGGCGTATCGATGAGATCGGCACAGAAGTGATCGCTCTCGATCCACGCTAAAACAAGCTTTTGAGTGAATGATCTCGCTGGTACACTAGCCGCCAGAAAATTTTTTGTCCGTGTCCTTCCGTACAACTGGAATCGTAATCAATGCGTACTACTCAATATCTGCTCTCTACTCTGAAAGAGACGCCATCCGATGCGGAAGTGATCAGCCACCAGCTGATGCTGCGCGCCGGTATGATCCGTAAACTGGCTTCTGGTCTTTATACCTGGCTGCCGACCGGTGTTCGCGTGCTGCGAAAAGTTGAAAACATCGTACGCGAAGAGATGAACAACGCGGGTGCGATTGAGATCTCCATGCCGGTGGTTCAGCCTGCCGATTTATGGGAAGAGAGCGGCCGTTGGGAGCAGTACGGCCCAGAACTGCTGCGCATTAAAGATCGCCACGAGCGTCCATTCGTGTTAGGTCCAACTCACGAAGAAGTGGTCACCGATTTGATCCGCAACGAGCTGAGCTCGTACAAGCAGCTGCCGCTGAATCTGTATCAAATCCAGACCAAATTCCGTGACGAAGTGCGCCCTCGTTTTGGTGTGATGCGCTCACGTGAGTTCATCATGAAAGATGCATACTCCTTCCACACCTCACAGGAATCCTTACAGGAAACCTATGATGCAATGTATCGCGCTTACAGCCAGAGCTTCAGCCGTATGGGGCTGGATTTCCGTGCGGTGCAAGCGGATACCGGTTCGATTGGCGGTAGCGGCTCTCACGAATTCCAGGTGCTGGCGCAGAGCGGTGAAGATGATGTGATCTTCTCCAGCGAATCCGATTACGCCGCTAACATCGAAAAAGCCGAAGCACTGGCGCCAGCGGGCGAACGTCCGGCTGCGACTCAGGCGATGACGCAGTTCGCGACGCCAAATGCCAAAACGATTGCCGAATTGGTTGAGCAACATCAGATCCCGGTAGAAAAAACCGTGAAAACGCTGATTGTGAAAGGTGCGGAAGAGAGCGGCCATGCGCTGGTTGCCTTGTTGGTTCGCGGCGATCATGAACTCAACGAAATCAAAGCCGAGCATCTGGATATCGTTGCCTCTCCGCTGGAGATGGGCAGCGAAGAAGCGATTCGCGCCGCCGTTGGCGCAGGTTTTGGTTCTATCGGCCCGGTTGGTCTAAGCATGCCTGTGATTGCTGACCGCACCGTTGCCAAGATGAGCGATTTCTCTGCAGGCGCCAACATTGATGGTCAGCACTTTGCCGGCATCAACTGGCTGCGCGATCTGCCAGAAGCGCGCGTAGAAGATATCCGTAACGTGGTTGAAGGCGATCCAAGCCCGGATGGCAAAGGCACGCTGCAAATCAAACGTGGTATCGAAGTCGGTCACATCTTCCAGCTGGGTACCAAGTACTCTGACGCAATGAAAGCGGCAGTACAGGGTGAAGAGGGCCGCAACCAGATCATGACCATGGGTTGCTACGGCATTGGTATCACCCGTGTTGTCGCCGCGGCCATTGAGCAGAACCATGACGAACGCGGCATCATCTGGCCAGCCGCGCTGGCACCGTTCGAAGTGGCGATTTTGCCAATGAACATGCAGAAATCGTTCCGTGTGAAAGAGTTGGCTGAAGAGCTTTACAGCCAGCTGCGTGCCAAAGGCATTGATGTGATTCTGGATGACCGCAAAGAGCGCCCAGGCGTGATGTTCGCTGATATGGAACTGATTGGCGTGCCACATACTATCGTCATCGGTGACCGTAACCTCGATAACGAAGAGATCGAGTACAAGTCGCGTTCATCCAGCGAGAAGCAAATGATCAAACAACACGATATTGTCGAGTTCCTGGCAAAAGCGCTGAACAAGTAAGACTAAAACGCCTCCAGCTGGAGGCGTTTTTCATTGCACTTTTCCCCGCATCGCTTTCACATTACTGCGCCGTGATTTCCCCTCGAGCCGCCGCTCTTTAGATGCACGCGTGGGTCGTGTCGCCCGCCGGGTTTTTTCCATCGTGGTTAACTCACGAATCAGATTGATCAGCCGCTGCAGGGCCGCCTCGCGATTCATTTCCTGGCTGCGATACTCCTGAGATTTGATGATCACCACGCCTTCTGTCGTAATCAAATGGTGGCTCGCAGCCAATAGGCGTTCCTTGTAGAACGGTGGCAGCGAAGAGGCATGGATATCAAAACGCAGATGGATAGCAGTAGACGTTTTATTCACATGCTGCCCGCCCGCACCTTGTGCACGAATGGCACTGAGCTCGACCTCGTTGTCTGCAAGTGAAACTGAACGCGACAGCACGATCATCTGTCACCTGCCTTTAAGAACGATGTTGTGTCGCGGAATAACCTGTTCATCAACTTAACCTTTTGTGCGCCGCCTTCCTGCTTAAGGCCAGCGCTGTGTGTCACTTTTACACTTTTCTTTGTACAGATCGCGGCTTCCCCTGGCTGATTTCCATGAAAATCCTGTGATATAGTCGCTTATCAACCAGAGTATTTAAGCTCTGCTGAGGAGGTGTATGTGCAAAAGTATTGTGAGTTAGTTCGCCAGAAGTATGCCGAAATCGGCAGTGGCGACCTGGGGTATGTGCCAGACGCGATAGGTTGCGCGCTAAACGCACTCAACGATATTGCCGCTAATTCTGCGCTAAACTCTTCTGTCAGGGAACAAGCAGCTTATGCTGCTTCTAACTTATTGGTGAGCGACTATGTTGACGAATGAAGCCTACAAACCCATCAACTGCGATGACTACGATAGCCTCGAGCTCGCCTGCACCAAACACTGGACGCTGTCTTTGGAGTTAAAAAACGGCGATCAGCTTAAGGCGAAAGCCGTTGACATGGTCTCACGTAAAAACGTGGAGTACCTGACGGTCGATCTCTCCGGTGAAACCCGCGAACTGCGTCTTGACCATATCGCCAGCTTCAGTCATCCCGAGCTGGGCACCGTCATCGTTAGCGAAGACGAATAACTACCACATTCGGGCGGGAATGCTATCCCGCCCCCCTCGCTTACGGCTTCAGCGAACTGTAATACGCCGATAAATCTTCCATATCCTGATCGCTCAATCCTGCCACAAACGCTTTCATCACTTCTGCCTGACCACCGCTACGCTCCCCTTTTTTATATGCCTGCAAGGAGTGCAGCAGGTAAGGCGCATGTTGCCCGGCAAGATTGGGATAAAGCGGCACAGCACTTTTCCCTTCCGCACCATGACACGCCAGGCAGGTTGCTGCTTTTTGCGCGCCTGCATTCACATCGCCGTCGGCAAAAGCCGGCAACGCTGCGGCCAGCAATGCTGCCGCCATCCAGTGTTTCATCATTGCTCTCCATCTTATTGTTGTTGTAACCAGATCGCTTGCCAGCCTTGCTCATGACTGGCCGCACCTTCGTGGGTGACAAAGATTCCCGGTGCACAGATCAGCGTCTGGTTGTAGTAAATCAAGGGGATACGCTCCCGCTGCCAGGGTGGCACACCTAATTCCTGCCACAATTTTTTTATCTCGCGGCCTCCGGCGCGGCCCAGCAGATGATAATAGCCGCTGGCCTGAAAACGAACGTTGATCGATTCGTCCTCGGTGGGATGACGCAAGGTGGCGATCGCCGGGTTTGCCTGTAATACGCCTAAATTCTCGGGCAGCCGCAGCAGTTGTTCACGATCATGCCAGGTTAGCGAGTGCTGACTCAGCGATGCATGCGCGTTAAGCCAATACAGCCGCTGTCGATACCGGCGGAGTGTAAAGGCAGCAAAACTCAGGCTGGGATTGGCATCTTCACGGCTACACATCACTTCATCGGTGATACGTTTTAAGGCATCACGTGAAGGCATCGCGCCGCCCTGCTGTGCAATCCAGCGACGCAAAAGCGCATGGCGCCGCGCTTCGCTCATCGTCAGCAATGGCGGAAAATGCAGTGCGCCCTGTTCATCAGTGAGCTGGGCCAACTGTTCTGCCAGCAGTTCATCCAGCAATTGTTCCTGCTCACCACACAACGCGGCACTGCGGGCGCTGGCGGCGCTAAAATGTGGCCAGCGCGTCTGCAGCAACGGCAGAATGTCCTGACGAAGAAAATTACGGTCATAGCGGCTGTCGGCGTTACTTTCATCCTCGATCCAGCGTAAGCGGTGCTCCGTCGCATAGGTTTCGAGTTGCTGACGACTGATATCCAGCAACGGGCGCAGGTGCGAATGTTTTCCCACCTGACGCTGGATGGGCATCGCCGCCAATCCTGCTGGACCACTGCCCCTTTTTAACGCCAACAACAGCGTTTCACACTGATCGTCAAGGTGCTGAGCCGTAAGTAAGTGCTCACCGGGTTGCAGCTGTTGCAATAACGCCTGATAGCGTGCTTCACGGGCCGCCGCCTCAATGCCCTTTACACGACCATCCACCTGAACGCGCAACACTTCGCAGGGAATCTGCCACTGCTGACAGATTTGCAGGCAATGTGACGCCCAGCGCTCCGCATTTGGGCTTAATCCATGATGGACGTGCAACGCGCGCACCTGCAGCTGTGGCATCAGGCGTTGCCAACTCACCAGCTGATGCAGCAGTACGGTGGAATCCAACCCGCCACTGAACGCCAGCACACAGCGGGCGTCGGGTTTCAGTAACGAAGCAAGATGGGAAAAGGACATAGCGTAATCCGTCAACGCGAACCGCCTGATTGCGGCCCGCAGCGGTGGCTAGTTTACGCTTGATACAGCTCCAGCGGCAAACCGTCTGGATCCGGAAAGAAAGTGCACGCTTTGCCAGTCAGGGCATCAATGCGGATGGGTTCGCACACCACGCCTTTCGCAGCCAACGCGGCAATCGACTGTTCAACATCATCAACACAAAACGCCAGATGACGCAGACCGCAGGCTTCCGGCCCACTGACGCGTGGCGGCGGCGAGGGGAACGAGAACAGTTCGATGGTATAAACCCCGTTCAGTCCCAGATCGCCTTTCCACGAATCACGCTCGGCGCGGTAATACTCACCCAGCAAATCAAAACCTAACACGTCACAGTAAAACGCCTTACTGCGCTGATAATCGGTGGCAATAATGGCAATGTGGTGGATCTGTTTTATCTGCAGCATAGCGGCTCCTAAAGAATCAGCCGCTAAGCCTACGTGCTCGGTAGCGCGCTGAAAAGAGGCAATTGTCCGAAGTTAACGGCTGTTTTCCTCACGGAGCACGCGCACCAGATAGCGCCCATCGTCGGTGAGCGTTGCACCATGGATATCGGTTTCAAATCCAGGATAGTGCCGTCCAATCGTGCAGAGCATCAGCAGAAAATCGAGCACCGCGCGACTCTCCTCCGTGATCATCTCGCCCGGCATCACCAACGGCACGCCCGGTGGATAAGGCAGAATCATGTTGGCAGAGACCCGGCCCACTAACTCACGGATATCGACGGTTTCGACTTGCCCCTGCACCTGGCGCTGGAAGGCCTGATGCGGCGTCATTTTTGATTCAGGTAAAACGTCGAAAGCCTTAAGCATCAGGCGTTGCAGATCGTGTTGTCGAATCAGATTATGAATGCCCTGCGCCAATGTCTGGATGCGCATATTACGATAGAAATCGGGATCTTCGGCATAGAGATCCGGCAGCATGTTTTTCACCCGCAAATTAAGATCGTAGGCGCGTTTGAATTCAGTCAGACCACGCAACACGCTCATGGCTTTGGTTTTATCGATGCCGATGCTGAACAGGAACAGCAAATTGTACGGACCGGTCTTCTCTACCACCACGCCGCGCTGATCGAGGAACTTCGCCACCAGCGCCGCCGGAATGCCTTCATCCGCCATTTTCCCCAATTCACTCATTCCGGGTGTCAGGATGGTGACTTTGATCGGATCGAGGTACATGTGATCACGATCGGCATGGGTGAATCCATGCCAGTCCTCTTCGCCTGGCTGGATCGGCCAGCACTCAGCTTCATCGATCTGCTCAGGCTGCCAGATGTCGAAGAACCAGCCATCGCACTCTTCACGCAGTCGCTGAATCTCACGACGGAAGTGCAAAGCGCGCTCAACTGAGCGATTGATCAATCGCTTTCCCGGATTACCGCGCAGCATCGCCGCCGCCGTTTCGATCGATGAGACAATCGCGTAACTCGGCGATGTGGTGGTGTGCATCATCTAGGCTTCATTAAAGGTGTCGTGGTCGTAATCACCTTTGATGTGAATCAGCGAGGCCTGCGAAAACGCCGCCAGCAGTTTGTGCGTTGACTGCGTTTCATAAATCACTTTGCCGGGAATACGCTCCCCGCTCATACCACTTTTGCCGCTGTAGATGGGATGAAAGTTGGTATACGGCACCCAAGCCGAATCGAAATGAATCGACGGCACATCCAGCGTCTCTTTGATGTACTGGGTGTTATACAACAGGCCATCGTAAGTGGAGTTGGTGATGACGGCATGCACCGGCCAACTGGCGCGTGGTGTCTGATTAACTTTCTGCTGAATGCTGTCGCGTGTGAATTCCCGCTGCGGGATCCCCCCTAGAATGCCCAGCGCATTACGCGTAGGCTTGAGCCAAATCGGGATGATGTCGCTCATCATCAGCAAATGGGTGAGTGATTTGTGGCAGTTACGGTCAATCAGCACCGTACTTCCTGCGGGTGCAGCGTACATCCCAACAATTTTGTTTGAGGTTGAGGTGCCATTGGTCACCATATAGCTTTGTTCAGCGCCAAAAGTACGCGCCACATACTCTTCTGCTTCGAGGTGCGGGCCGGTGTGATCGAGCAGAGACCCCAGTTCGGTGACGGAGATGGAGACATCCGCCTTGAGCGTGTTTGCACCAAAGAAGTCATAGAACAGGCTGCCCACCGGGCTTTTCTGGAAGGCGGTGCCGCCCATGTGGCCCGGCGTACAGAAGGTGTATTTGCCCTCTTTCACATAGGTGAATAGCGCCTTGGTGAGCGGCGGCATGATTTTATCGATGTACTCATCGGTGTACTGCCGAATGTGTAATGCGATGTCGTCAGCGGCATTGAGCGCGTACTCAAAGAATTGCAGCGCCATGCGCATTTCGTTAATGCTGACATCCATCTGCGAATGGGTGTTAATAAAGGCATACAGCGGCAGATATTCGTTGAGCTGGTTGATGTCGCTACACAGCGCCAGACTGTAATCGTCCCAGTCAAAAACCACGCCGCAGATACGCGGGTTGTGTTCTATCAGTTTCAGCAGGTCGCTGGCATTGTTGGGATAGACGGTCTGGAACCCTTGCAGCTTGAGGGCTGCGTCCAGTTCACGAATCGGTTCATCTTTGTAGAACGCGCCGTGCGGTCCCATGATCGCGATAATATTCAATGCTCACCTCCTGTGGTGTTATGGCACTGAATAAGGATAGCGAAAAGTGAGAGGTGAATGTTCTGGAATGCGGTGTTGTTGTTTAGGGGGGATTGCTGTTAATTGGGTGCGAGGGCCAGAAAAGGCCAGCCCGATCGCAAAGGAACAACGCATCCATGCAGATCGGCCGGGCCGTCCATGGCCCGGACGCTTTGCTCTTCGGGCTGGCCTTCTCAGCCCGGTTAGAACGTCATGGCTGACCAATTCATCGTCGTCTGTTTGATCCCACTCAATATTCAGGTGAGTTCATGATTGAATGAGCACCTTGATAATAAAAAGGTTTTTTTGGCTGATTAGATTCTCTTTACTGCCCAATGCATAGCAGTTTGAACGATCTCGCTCGGTAATCAGCTGGCATAAAAAAAGCGGACCGGAGTCCGCTTCTCTTCATGCACAGGCTGGCTTACGCGTAGCCATAGCTCATCAGGCGCTGATAACGACGGTTAAGCAGCTCTTCCGTGCTCAACACGTCGAGATCGGCCAGATCCGCCAGCAGTTGCTTTTTCAAGCTTGCCGCCATATCCACTGGTTGACGATGCGCGCCGCCCAATGGTTCAGGGATGATCGAGTCGATCAGCTTCAGCTCTTTCAGGCGATCGGCGGTGATGCCCATCGCTTCCGCAGCCAATGGCGCTTTATCAGCGCTTTTCCACAGAATAGAAGCACAGCCTTCCGGTGAAATCACCGAGTAGGTGCTGTACTGCAGCATGTTCACTTTGTCGCCCACGCCAATTGCCAGCGCACCACCGGAACCGCCTTCGCCAATCACGGTACAAATGACCGGAATTTTCAGACCTGACATTTCACGCAGGTTGCGTGCGATGGCTTCTGATTGTCCACGCTCTTCGGCGCCCACACCAGGGTATGCACCCGGGGTGTCGATGAAGGTGATCAGTGGCATTTTGAAGCGTTCAGCCATTTCCATCAGTCGCAGCGCTTTACGATAGCCTTCTGGTGCTGGCATACCGAAGTTACGACGGATTTTCTCTTTGGTTTCACGGCCTTTCTGATGGCCAATGACCATCACCGGACGACCATCAAGACGGGCAATACCGCCGACAATCGCTTTGTCATCGGCATAAGCGCGGTCGCCAGCCAACTCATCGAAATCATCAAACGCGTTGCGGACATAGTCCAGCGTGTAAGGGCGCAGCGGGTGACGCGCGAGCTGCGCAACCTGCCATGCACCTAAATCGGAGAAGATTTTACGTGTCAGCTCAACGCTTTTTTCGCGCAGACGCTGCACTTCTTCATCCAGATTAATATCGTGTTTCTCATCCGAACGGCCAATTGACTTCAGCGAGTCGATTTTCGCTTCCAGTTCTGCGATTGGCTGTTCAAAATCCAGGTAATTAAGACTCATAATGTTCCTGTTTTAGTCAAACTCCAGTTCCACCTGCTCCGATCCTACTAACGACCGCAAATCGTTGAGTAAACGATCGCTGGGCGAAATACGCCACGCTGCACCAAAGCGCAGCTTCGCCCGCGCATCTGCTCTCTGATAATAGAGATGCACCGGAATGGTCCCGGAGCGATGAGGCTCCAGAGACTGGCGGAGACGGTTTAAAAGCTGGTCATCAATTTGCCTGTCCGTCAGCGAGATAGCAAGTCCGCGCGCGTATTTTTCCCGCGCTTCGTCGATGTCCATCACTTCTCGAGCGGTCATTTTAAGGCCACCGCTAAAGTCATCAAAGCTGACCTGTCCACTGACGATCAGGATACGGTCTTTCTCCAGCAACTGCTGGTATTTATCTAACGCATCGGTAAATAACATCACTTCCAGACGACCAGAGCGATCGTCGAGAGTACAAATACCAATTCGGTTGCCGCGTTTCGTGACCATCACGCGAGCGGCAATCACCAGCCCCGCCGCGATGGTTACTTTACCACGATCCGTCGGATGCATGTCCTTCAGGCGCATACCGCCAACGTAGCGATCAATTTCTTTAAGATACTGATTAATTGGGTGGCCGGTGAGATACAAACCCAGCGTCTCACGCTCACCGTCCAGTTGAATCTGTTCCGGCCATGGCGTGATGTTGGTGTATGACTTCTCCACCTGTTCAGGCTCTTCGGCCAGCACGCCAAACATATCTGCTTGTCCGGTCGCTTCCGCTTTTGCGTGCTGATCCGCAGCTTTCAATGCATCGCTGAGCGCGCTCATCAAGGCTGCACGATGCGGACCGAGGCGATCAAAAGCTCCCGACATGATCAGTTTTTCCATCACACGACGGTTAATCTTTTTCGTGTCGGTGCGAGCGCAGAGATCAAACAGCTCTTTGAAGTAGCCGCCTTCGTTACGTGCTTCGATGATGGCTTCAATCGGCCCTTCACCCACGCCTTTAATGGCGCCGATACCATAGACGATTTCGCCTTCATCATTCACATGGAACGGATACAAGCCGGAGTTGATATCGGGCGGCAGCACTTTCAGGCCCATGCGCCAGCACTCATCCACCAGGCCAACGACCTTCTCGGTGTTGTCCATATCGGCGGTCATTACTGCTGCCATAAATTCTGCCGGGTAGTGCGCTTTCAGCCACAGCGTCTGGTAAGACACTAAAGCATAGGCTGCAGAGTGCGACTTGTTAAAGCCATAACCCGCAAACTTCTCTACCAGATCGAAGATCTTCATCGAGAGTTCACCGTCAACACCCATTCTTTCTGCACCGTCCTGGAACACCGAACGTTGTTTGGCCATCTCTTCGGGTTTCTTTTTACCCATTGCACGGCGCAGCATATCCGCGCCACCCAGGGTATAACCCGACAGCACCTGAGCGATCTGCATCACCTGTTCCTGATACAGGATGATGCCGTAGGTGGGTTCCAGTACCGGCTTCAGGGTTTCGTGCTGCCACTGAATATCCGGGTACGAAATTTCTTCACGGCCGTGCTTACGGTCAATGAAGTTATCAACCATGCCCGATTGCAGCGGTCCCGGGCGGAACAGTGCCACCAGTGCAATCATATCTTCAAAGCAGTCCGGCTTCAGACGCTTGATCAGATCTTTCATGCCGCGTGATTCAAGCTGGAAAACCGCTGTGGTTTCCGAGCGTTGCAGCATATCGAAGCTTTTCTTGTCATCCAGCGGGATGGCGGCGATATCAATCGGCTCCAACCCTTCTTTGGCGCGGCGCGGGTTAATCATCTTCAGCGCCCAGTCAATGATGGTCAGCGTGCGCAAGCCGAGGAAGTCAAACTTCACCAGGCCGGCGTATTCCACATCATTTTTATCAAACTGGGTTACCGGGAATTGGCCATTCTCATCACAGTAAAGCGGCGCAAAATCAGTGATTTTGGTCGGTGCGATAACCACCCCACCGGCGTGTTTACCGGCGTTACGTGTGACACCTTCCAGCTTGCGCGCCATATCGATTAGCGCTTTGACCTCTTCATCTGCCTCGTAGATTTCCGGCAGCTGCGGTTCCGCTTCAAAGGCTTTTTCCAGCGTCATGCCGGGATCCGGCGGGATCAATTTGGAGATGCGATCCACAAAGCCATACGGATGCCCCAGCACACGTCCTACGTCGCGGATAACCGCTTTCGCCGCCATGGTACCGAAGGTGATGATTTGCGAAACCGCTTCGCGCCCATACATCTCGGCAACGTGATCGATCACCTGATCGCGCTTTTCCATGCAGAAATCGACGTCGAAGTCGGGCATGGAGACACGTTCCGGGTTAAGGAAACGTTCGAACAGCAGGTCAAATTCCAGCGGGTCGAGGTCAGTGATTTTCAGCGCATACGCGACCAGAGAACCAGCACCCGAGCCACGGCCCGGCCCAACCGGGATACCGTTATCCTTCGACCACTGGATAAACTCCATCACGATCAGGAAGTAGCCAGGGAAGCCCATCTGATTGATAACGTTGAGTTCAATCTCAAGACGTTCATCATATTCTGGCCGCTTCTCTGCACGCACCTTGTCATCCGGGAACAGGAATTCCAGACGCTCTTCCAGCCCTTCACGAGACTTCATGACGAGGAAATCTTCAGTCGTCATTTCCCCGGTGGGGAATTGCGGCAGGAAGTATTCACCCAGGCGTACCGTGACGTTACAACGCTTAGCAATCTCTACGCTGTTTTCCAGCGCTTCCGGGATGTCCGAGAACAGCTCGCACATCTCCTCTTCGCTGCGCATATATTGCTGAGGACTGTAATGACGTGGGCGTTTTGGATCGTCCAGCGTGAAGCCATCATGAATCGCCACGCGAATTTCATGGGCGTCAAAATCTTCTTCGTTGAGGAAACAGACTTCGTTGGTGGCCACCACCGGCACACCTTCGGCAATCGCTAACTCAACGGCGGCATGCAGATAAGCCTCTTCATCGGCGCGTCCGGTACGTGTCAGCTCGAGGTAATAACGATTGGGGAAATGTTCCTGATAGAAACTGAGGCACTGCGACACAAGCGCACTGTTGCCGCGCAGTAGACTGCGGCCAACATCGCCCTTGCGTCCACCGGAGAGCAGAATGATGCCTTCACCCAGTTCGACCAGCCAGTCACGGTCAATAATCGGTCCGGCAATGCCATATCCACGCTGATAGGCACGCGAAATTAACAACGTAAGGTTCTGATAACCGGTGTTGTTGGCGGCAAGGACCGTGAGTTGTGTCAGCTCATCGCCCATCAACTCGCTGGCGACGTGGAAATCCGCACCAATAATCGGTTTGATGCCTGCATCGTGCGCACTGCCGTAAAAACGCACCAACCCGCAAAGGTTGATGTAATCGGTAATCGCAATCGCCGGCATACCCAGCGCAGCCGCCTTCTTGACCAATGGCTTAGTTTTCGCCAGGCCATCGACCATCGAATAGTCGCTGTGTACGCGCAGATGTATAAAACGAGGTTCAGCCATATCAGTTTCCGATTAAAACAGCGTCAGGCTATTAAAGCGCAGTCGGCTGACGCGCGGCCAGCACATCAGCATCAATCAGGGCATTTCGCACCGGGGCAAAGCTGCGGCGATGATGTGGCGTGGCACCAAACTGCGTCAATTTTTCCATATGCAACGCAGTTGGGTAGCCTTTGTGCTGGGCAAATCCATATTCCGGGAACAACAGATCCAGCTCGGCCATTTCACGATCGCGCGTGACTTTAGCGATGATCGAGGCTGCACTGATCTCTTGTACCAGGCTATCGCCCTTCACCACCGCCTGCGATGGCATGGGCAATGCCGGACAACGGTTGCCATCGATCAACACAAAATCAGGCGTAACAGGCAGACCCGCTACCGCACGCTGCATCGCCAGCATAGTGGCGTGCAGAATGTTGAGTTGGTCGATCTCTTCAGGCTCCGCCCGGCCGAGGCTCCAGGCTAGCGCTTTCTCTTTGATCTCGTCATACAGCGCCAGCCGACGCTTTTCGGAAAGCTTCTTTGAGTCGGCCAGCCCTTTAATCGGATTCGCGGGGTCGAGGATGACTGCTGCGGTGACAACGGCGCCTACCAGCGGACCTCGCCCCACTTCATCCACGCCAGCAATGCGCTGTGCGTTTGGGTAGATAAACTCAGTCATTGGCAATCTCCAGTACGGCGTCCGCGGCTTGCTCATCAGCATTCCAGCGAATCTGTTGATGCAACTCGTTGAAGGTGTTCAGCAGGTCATCGCGCTCTGGTCCGGCATGCAACAGAGGTTCCAGCGCAGCCGCCAGTGCCTCTGGCTGGCACTCTTCCTGCAACAGCTCTTTGACCAACTCCCGACCCGCCAGCAGATTGGGCAGTGAAACGTAAGGCGTTTTCACCAAACGCTTCGCCAGCCAGAAGGTAAAGGGTTTCATGCGGTAACCGACCACCATCGGACACTTCGCCAGCATGCACTCCAGCGCAGCAGTGCCGGATGCGAGAATCGCCGCATCGCTGGCGATCATCGCCTGACGGCCTTTGCCATCCAGCAAATGCATCGGTAGCTCGGGCGCCACTTCAGCTTTAATCTGTTCAAACTGTTCGCGGCGTTTGGCATTGACCAGCGGCACCACGATTTCCAGCGCGGGATAACGCTGACGCAATAACTGCGCCGCACGCAAGAAATCCGCACTCAGCATTTCCACTTCTGCACCACGGCTACCCGGCAGCAAGCCCAGACAGATCGCATCCTCCGCGATGCCTAACTCACGTCGCGCCGCAGATTTGTCTGGCTGCAGCGGCATGGCATCTGCCATGGTGTGGCCGATAAAGCGGCAAGGTACGTTGAATCGATCGTAAAACGCTTTTTCAAACGGCAGAAACGCCAATACCAGGTTGGTGTTGCGGCCAATTTTGAACACGCGTTTTTGTCGCCACGCCCAGACGGAAGGACTGACGTAATGAATGGTGCGAATTCCTGCGCGCTTCAGGGTGCCTTCCAATGTGATATTGAAATCTGGCGCATCAATGCCGACGAAGACATCAGGCTTGAGTTCGGTGAAGCGCTGCGTTAAATCCTTGCGAATTTTCAGCAAGCGGCGCAAGCGGCCGAGCACTTCAACAATGCCCATCACCGCCAGCTCTTCCATCTCATACCAGACTTCACAGCCTTCGGCCTGCATCAGCGGACCGGCAACGCCGACAAAGCGGGCATCAGGATGACGCGCTTTGAGCGCACGGATAAGACCTGCACCAAGAATATCGCCGGAGGTTTCTCCGGCGACCAGGGCAATCGTTAAGGGACGCACTGACATGGATTAACGAATCAATCCACGCGTCGAACGGGCAAAGAAGTCATAGAAAGGCTGCACTTCGCTGTGTTGTTTTGCCAGCTCTTCAATCTCTGGTTTCACTTCATCCAGCGTTTTACCACTGCGATACAGCAATTTGTAAGCATTGCGAATCGCGTGCAGTGCTTCTTTGCTAAAGCCACGGCGTTTGAGGCCTTCGATGTTGATACCGAACGGGGTCGCGTGGTTACCCTGCGCAATAACGTACGGTGGGACATCCTGCGCGACGCCTGAACAACCGCCAACCATCACGTGTGCACCAATGGTGCACCACTGGTGGACTGCCGTCATCCCGCCGATAATCGCGAAATCATCCACGGTGACATGGCCACCCAGCGTGGCGTTGTTGGCAAAGATGCAACGGTTACCAATGACGCAATCATGCGCGATATGCGCATTGACCATCAGCAGGTTATCACTGCCGACTTTAGTGAGGTTGCCACCCTGCGTAGTGCCACGGTGAATAGTCACACTCTCGCGGATGCGGTTGCGATCGCCGATTTCAACACGGGTCGGTTCACCGGCATATTTCAGGTCCTGGTTCACTTCACCAATCGAAGCAAACTGATAGATCTGATTGTCTTTGCCGATACGCGTGTGGCCGTTCACCACCACGTGCGATTTGAGCACCGTACCTTCACCAATTTCCACGTTAGCGCCGACAAAGCAGAACGGGCCGATGTGAACATTGGCGCCGATGACGGCACCTTCTTCAATAACGGAACTGGGATGAATATTGGCGGTTGAATCAATCACTAATTATGCCTCCCGGCTACGGGCACACATCATGGTCGCTTCACAGACAATCTTGCCGTCTACAGTTGCCACGCCTTTGAAGCGCGTCAGACCACGACGAGTTTTCTCGAAGGTCACTTCCATGATCATCTGATCGCCCGGTACCACTGGACGTTTGAAGCGGGCTTCGTCGATACCGGCGAAGTAGTACAGCTCGCCGGGTTCCAGTTTTCCAACGCTTTTGAACGCCAGAATACCGGTTGCCTGCGCCATTGCTTCCAGAATCAGAACGCCTGGGAAAATCGGCTTACCAGGGAAGTGTCCCTGGAAAAACGGTTCATTAACAGAAACGTTCTTCACCGCACGCAGATATTTATGCTCTTCAAATTCCAGCACGCGGTCAACCAGCAAGAACGGATAGCGGTGCGGCAGCAGTTCTAAAATCTCTTCGATTTTCAGAGTATGCGTTTCAGTTGTCAAAATACTCTTCCTGTCCTAAAAAATCTGATGGCAATAATAACACGGCCTGCACAGATCAAAATGATCCTCCGCAGGCCGCAAATCAGTTCGGTGGCGTAACGCTTTCCTGAGAGACCTCCTCACACGCATTCGGGGTAAGCCGAAGTCGCAAGAAGGCACGCTGCTTTATTATGAAAGCGGGTCGCGAGCGATGCGTTTAGTCGTCTTTGCCGACCTTACGTTCGATGGCTTTTAAGCGTTTGCTTATTTCATCGATATTCATCACCAGCGCTGCCGTTTTACGCCAGGTTTTGTTGGGTTGCAGTGGGATACCCGATGAGTATACCCCAGGCTCTGTGATCGGGCGCATTACCATGCCCATGCCCGTTACGGTCACTTTGTCACAGATTTCCATATGGCCGTTAATGACGCTGGCGCCGCCAATCATACAATAACGTCCAATCTTCAGACTACCCGCCATGATCACACCACCCGCAACGGCCGTGTTATCTCCAATCACAACGTTGTGCGCAATCTGACACTGGTTGTCTATGATAACACCATTGCCGATCAGAGTGTTATCCAGTGCACCGCGATCGATGGTGGTACAAGCACCAATTTCAACGCGATCACCAATTACCACGGTTCCCAGCTGTGGAATTTTCACCCAATTGCCACGGTCGTTAGCATACCCGAAACCATCGGCACCGATCACGGTACCCGACTGAATCAGACAATCCTGACCAATCTCGATCTCATGGTAAATCGTCACGTTAGCCCACAAACGTGAGCCGCGACCGATACGCGTCTGCTTACCGACAAAACATCCTGCGCCAATCACGACGTCGTCGCCCAGCTCAACGCCAGACTCGATCACCGCATTCGCGCCCACCGAAACGTTCTTACCCAGCGTCGCTGTCGGATCGATCACCGCACTGGGCGCGATATTCTGCGCGGGCTGCGGCGTTGTGTCCAGCAGTTGTGCCATGCGAGCGTACGTTAAGTAAGGATTTTTCACCACCAGGGCAGCGGTTTTACACCACTCCAGATCCGCTTCCGTCAGCACCACGGCTGAAGCCTGGATATGAGCGAGCTGCTCGCGGTAGCGGCTGTTTGCAAGAAAAGTGATTTGACCAGTGGTGGCGGATTGCATAGAAGCAATGCCGGAGATGGCGATATCGCCATCTCCGTGCAATTCTGCATCCAACTGCTGGGCTAAATCAGCCAGTCGAATTGATGACATCGATTATTTAACCTGTTTTACAACGTCAGCAGTGATGTCTTTAGCATCAGCAGAAGAGTACAGAACGGCCTGAGAATCCAGCACCAGATCGTAACCATCGCTTTTCGCTACAGACTGAACAGCGGTCTGGATTTTAGCCAGCAGCTTGTTACGCTCCTGCATCTGACGAGTCTGGTTGTCTTTGTCGAAAGCCTGCGCTTTCTGTTCAAAAGCAGCACGCTCAGAAGCAATCTGCTTCTCTTTCTTGGTACGGTCGCTGGCCTTCATGGTTGACGCATTGCGCTGCAGATCCTGGATTTCACCCTGGATTTTCTGCTGCTGCGCCTGGAGGTCAGAAGCACGGCTTGAGAACTCGCCCTCAAGCTGTTTAGCAACAGCGGCACGCTGCGGAGACTGCTGGAATACCTGGCTCAGGTTCACAACGGCGATTTTATCGGCCGCCTGGGCACCCGCAGAAGCAGCTAAAGCAACACCCAGAGCAGCAGCACAGAACAACTTTTTCACTATAAACTCCTTACCTCAACGTGTGTGTTTGCAGCGTGTCACGACAGAGCGCGACACGGATGCAAGACGGTATTTTCACTTCCTTGTTCAGAGCCTTACCAGGTTTTACCAATGTTAAACTGGAACTGCTCTGACTTGTCTCCCTCGACTTTCTTCATCGGCTGAGCATATGAGAATACCAGCGGACCTAATGGCGACATCCATTGCAGGGCGACACCCGCAGAGACACGAATGTTATTCGGATCGCTGTAGTCCGGAATGCCCGCCGCACGCGTTTCTGCAGTGTTCTGCCATTTGGTATCCCAGACGGTACCGGCATCCATAAACACCGAAGTACGGACTGAGTTAGCGTATTTCTCGCTCAGGAATGGCGTTGGCGTGATCAGCTCAAGGCTGGCAATCGCCATAGCGTTACCACCCACCGCGTCATCTGACTTACAGATACCGTTAGCATCGGTCAGATTACAGGTGGACGAGTGATCGTTCAGATAAGCCGCTTTCGGACCAATGGTATTGGACTGGAAGCCACGAACCGTACTTGAACCACCGCCGTAGAAGTTCTCATAGAACGGCATCTCTTTTCCACCGAGCCCGTCACCATATCCGACACGGCCACGTCCCAGCACCACCCAGGTGCCATCACGGTTCAGTGGCACGTACTGCTGGCTATCCAACGTCGCTTTGTAGAAGGCGTTGTCGGAACCCGGAATGGTCACTTTGCCGTTCAGGTTGGTACGGTTACCCTTGGTTGGGAAGAATCCACGGTCCAGCGTGTTATACGTCCAACCGTAGTTGAAGGTGAAGTCATCTGCAGAGAAATCACCATCATCATTCAGACCCTGATGGCGTCCAACCGAGTCCAGATAACGCCACATCGCAACCTGCGGCTGCATGTTGGACAGGTCGTTATGCACATAACCCAGGCCGACACGCAATGTGTTGTTTTCATTAACCGGGAAGCCCAAAGTGCCATCCACACCATAACTTCTGTTGGTGTAGTCAGACAGGTCAGCATCGTCCGCTTTAAAGTCGTTATAGAATACGCGGCCACCCAGGCTCACACCGTCGACCGTGAAATACGGATCGGTCAGTGAGAATTCAGCATAGGTCTGGTAATCGTTTTTAGTACCGCTGATGCCAACGGTATTACCGGTGCCGAGCCAGTTTTCCTGTGTCACACCTACCTGGAAGCTGACGCCACTTTCAGTACCGTAACCCACACCAAAGTTGAAGGTACCGGTGTTACGTTCTTTAACCTTATAAACTACATCCACCTGGTCCGGAGAACCTGGCACACGCTGCGTGTCCACATCGACGGTTTCAAAGTAACCGGTACGGTTCAGACGCTCTTTACCCTGGTCAACCAGGTCGCTGCCCAACCATGCGCCTTCCATCTGACGCATCTCACGGCGCAGCACGGAATCTTTCGACGTATCGTTACCTTCGAAGCGCACTTTGCGCACGTAATAACGGTTACCGGCATCCACATTGATATGCAGTTTAACGGTTTTGTCTGCATCGTTAATTTCCGGCTGTGTCACCACACGCGGATAGGCATAGCCATAACGACCCAGCAGTTTTTTGATGTCGTCTTCCATCTGGGTAACTTTGGTGCCGTTATACAGCTCACCCGATGGAATACGTGTCATTTTTTCGATTTCAGCAGAATGGCCAGCCATGCTGCCGTTCACGATCACGCCGGCAATCTTATACTGATCGCCTTCGTTGATGTTCACAGTGATGTAGATGCCTTTTTTATCTGGCGTCAGGCTCACCTGAGTGGAATCGATGTTGAAGCGCGCATAACCGCGATCCAGATAGAAGCTACGCAGGGTCTCAAGATCCCCGGCCAGCTTTTGTTTCTGGTATTTACGATCGCCAACCACGTTCCACCATGGCACTTCATCACGCAGTGAGAAGCGCGAGATCAATTCGTCAGAGCTAAAGGCTTTGTTGCCAACGATGTTGATCTGCTGAATCTGAGCAGACACGCCTTCCTGGAAGACGAATTTCAGATCCACGCGGTTACGGGGCAGCGGTGTCGCAATCGCTTTCACGCTGGCGGTGTATTTACCGACGCTGTAGTAGAAGTCTTCCAGGCCCTTCTCAATCGAAGAAAGCGTGGTGCGGTCGAGTGCTTCACCGACGCGCACACCAGAAGCTTCAAGGTTCTGCTTCAGCTGATCTTCTTTCACCGCTTTGTTGCCGGAGAAAGTGATGCTGGCAATGGTCGGACGCTCTTTCACCTGAACAATCAGGGTTGTTCCATCACGCAGAACCTGAACATCTTCAAAGTTGCCGGTGGCGAACAGAGAGCGAATGGTGTTTCTGACGTCATCGTCAGAAATGGTATCACCGACACGTACGGGCATGCTGAGCAGAGCCGCGCCGACGGCGACTCGCTGGAGACCTTCGAAATGAATGTCCTTCACTACGAAATCGTCTGCACCGTAAACGGTGGCGCTGCTAAACAGCAGCGACGCTATGAGCAACTTTTTCATCGCCATCGTTGTTATGCGTTTTCCTAACACATCCCGCGCCTGTCCGCAGTCCAGCTATTACAGACGTGAGAAATCATTGAAAAGTGCAAGCCCCATTAATAACACCAGCAGAATTGAGCCAATGCGATAACTGAAGTCCTGAACTCGCTCGGACACCGGTCCACCTTTGATCTTTTCGATCGCCAGAAAGAGCAGATGTCCACCATCTAATACCGGCAGAGGGAACAGGTTGATGATCCCCAGATTGACGCTGATCAGCGCCAGGAACATCAGATAATAAATCACCCCGTATTCCGCTGATAACCCTGCACCTTGCGCAATCGAAATTGGCCCGCTCAGATTATTCAGCTTCACATCCCCGGTAATCAACTTGCCCAGCATTGAGACCGTTAACTTCATCAGTTGCCAGGTTTTGACACTGGCTTCACCGATAGCGGCAAAGGGCCCATACTGCCTAACCGTTTTATACTCATCCGGCAGCGGAATGACGCGCGGAATCACTCCCGCAAAGCCTTCCGCTTCATTGCCCGGTTTCGCTTCTGGCGTTAACGTCAACGCCACGAGTTCGCCGTTACGTTCCACATCCAGCGCCATGTTTTTGCGCGGATTATCGCGCACCTGCGCCGCAAAAGCCTGCCATTGTGTTAACGGCTGACCATCGACTTTAACGATCCTGTCGCCTGCTTGCAAACCGGCAGCGCTGGCCGGCGAATTTGCCTGCACTTCAGCTAAGGTCGTTTCGATTTGTGGCCCACGAGGACGAATCCCTAATGCCACAACCGGGTCCTGTTTATCCGGTTCGAACTGCCATTCGCGCAAATCGACCTGCTTCTGCTGCGTGGCATCTTCACCGAATTGCGAGACGGTAAGCGTGGTACTGCTGTCGCCGATTTTTCCGATCAGCGCCATGCGCACTGCATCCCAATCAGGCGTTTCGATACCATCTACCGCTTTAAGTTCCATACCGGAGGTAATTTGCGCTTCAGCCGCGACGGAACCGTTCAGAATTTCGCCAACAACCGGACGCACACCGGGTACGCCGTGGATAAAGACGACCCAATAAGCGAAGACGGCAAAGATAAAGTTAGCAATGGGGCCGGCCGCGATGATCGAAGCACGCTGCAGCACAGTTTTATTGTTGAAGGCCTGATGGCGGAGTTCAGCGGGAACGCTCTCTACGCGTTCGTCGAGCATTTTGACGTAGCCGCCGAGCGGGATCAGGGCAATGACGTATTCCGTGCCCTGACGGTCGCTACGACGCCACAACGCTTTGCCAAAGCCAATCGAGAAACGTTCGACTTTAACACCGCAGCGGCGGGCGACCCAAAAGTGGCCGAATTCGTGCACGGTGATCAGTACGCCAAGTGCCACGATAAAGGCGACAAAACTCCAGAGTATGCTCAACATTGTCGCTAATCCTCAGAGGGTGCGGAACACCAGCAGCAGCAGGCAGGCAAAAACCGGCACCGCAGCGGTCAGGCTGTCGATACGATCGAGGATACCACCGTGACCCGGAATCAAGTTACCGCTGTCTTTGATGCCCGCTTCACGTTTGAACATGCTCTCGGTCAGATCCCCCAGAACCGAAGCCAGCGTAGCAATAACGGCACAGATAATCAGCGTACCCGGCGCCACAGAAAGCGGAGCCAGCAGCGCAAACAGCCAGGCGATAATCGCGGATGACAGCAGGCCGCCAAAGAAGCCTTCCCAGGTTTTACCCGGTGACACTTTTGGCGCCAGCTTATGTTTACCAAACAAACGGCCAAACATGTAAGCGCCAGAATCTGCGCCCCAGACCAGCAGCATCACAAACAGCAACCACCATGCTCCCGCAAAGTGATCGGTATCGTAATGATACTGGCGCAGCGCCATCATGCCCCAGAAGAAGGGAATCACGGTCAGGATGCCGAATAACACGCGGAGTGGGCGCGAAGTGCGCCACAACGCCGCAGAGGCAGGATAAAACAGCACGAGAAACAGGGCGACAATCCACCATCCCAGCGCGGCCCAAAGTGAGCCCTCCATCTGGAACTGGTGCAGATTGCGTTGATAGGGTTGCAGGGTGAACAGCATCACTGAGAGCAATAAACCGCATAACACGGCGAGCCAGATACGCTGCTGACGTGTCTTCATACCCGCCAGCTGCCCCCATTCCCAGGCGGCAAGCATACAGATGATGATAGTGGTAATCGCAAATCCGGACAGCGGTAACCAAAACAGAGCAGCGATCACCAGCGGAATCAGAATAAACGCGGTGATCAGACGAGACTTCAGCAAAGGTTACCCCCAGATTGCTCAGGCGCCGCCTGGTGCCGCGCCGCCAAAGCGTCGCTCCCGCGAAGAGAATGCATTCAGTGCACCTTCAAAAACGTGTTCATCAAAATCAGGCCAAAGAACATCGGTAAACCAAAACTCAGCATAGGCAATCTGCCACAGCAGGAAGTTGCTAATCCGATGCTCTCCCCCGGTCCTTATCACTAAATCCACCGGCGCCAGCTCCTGCATACACAGATAGGGAGCCAGACTTTCTTCGGTTATCTGGTCAGGACGTAATAAACCTTCCTGAACCTGTTCAGCCAGTTTTCTGGCACCCTGGATAATATCCCAACGGCCGCCATAGTTGGCAGCAATGTTGAGGGTGAGTCCATTATTTTGCTGAGTCAGTTCCTCGGCGCGACGAATGCGTTCCTGAATACGATTATTGAAACGACTGATATCGCCAATCACGCGCAGACGCACGTTATGCTTGTGCAGGCTTTTGACTTCGCTGTCGAGCGCCCAGACAAACAATTCCATTAAGGCCGTCACTTCCTGTACCGGTCGGCTCCAGTTTTCACTGCTGAACGCATAGAGCGTGAGCGCTTCCAGTTTATGGCTGACCGCAAAGCTGACGGCCCGGCGTACTGATTTTACCCCGGCTTTGTGGCCTGAAATACGCAGTTTGCCCTGATTTTTTGCCCAGCGACCATTACCATCCATAATGATGGCCACGTGACGTGGCGTGCAGTACGACTCGTCATCGATTGTGTTGTGATTGTTGGACGACATAACGCGTAATAATTCCTTTCATCAGAAATGCTGTGGTTTCTGAATACATTGCGCCTGCGGCAAACCCCGGCATCGCTACCAGATGACATCGAAACAATGTCGGGCCGAAAAACGCGAGCGAGCGACTATACCATTTTCACCCTGAGCGAACAAATAGCGGGAAGTATCAACCTGCTAAACGAAAGCGTGGTAGCAATTCTGTGGCACAGATACGCGCTAACCGATCGATCTCCATCACATCCTCAATGCTGCCCGGCTCCTGGCATATCAGGGACGCCAGCACTTCGCTGTTGATGGCGGCGATGTCGGTAAAGCGAATCTGATGCTGCAGAAATGCCGCAACGGCCACTTCGTTTGCCGCATTCAGCGTGGTGGTGGCGGCCTGCCCTGTTGAGCAAGCATCGATTGCCAGCTTCAGGCAGGGATAGCGCTCATAGTCCGGCTCAGCAAACGTCAGTGACTTCATTCGCGTGAAATCGAGTGGCGTTACGCCGGCCGAAATACGTGCTGGCCATGCCATGCTGTGCGCGATAGGGGTTCGCATATCAGGCGACCCTAGCTGCGCCAGCACACTGCCATCGCAGTAACGCACCATGGAGTGAATCACCGACTGCGGATGCAGGATGACTTCCATCTGTGCGTCAGTGGCATTAAATAGCCAGCGGGCTTCAATGTATTCAAGACCTTTATTCATCATGGTGGCCGAATCAACGGAGATTTTACGCCCCATTGACCAGTTCGGATGTGCGCACGCTTGATCTGGCGACATAGCGGCCAAATCCGCTAATGGCGTGTCACGAAAAGGACCACCCGATCCCGTAAGGAGAATAGAATCAATGCCATTCTCTCGCAGATCAGCGTACCCCAACTGATGCTGTATGGAAGCGGGTAAACTCTGAAAAATGGCGTTGTGCTCGCTGTCGACCGGCAACAGCTGTGCCTTGTGATGACGCACAGCCTCCATAAACAGGCGGCCGCACGTGACAAGTGACTCTTTATTCGCGAGTAAAACGGTTTTGCCAGCACGAATTGCGGCAAGTGTGGGTTGCAGCCCAGAGGCGCCAACAATAGCCGCCATCACCTGATCCACTTCATCGAGTGCCGCCAGCTCGCAAGCCGCCTGAACGCCGGAGAGCACTTCGGTAGGAAGATTCAATGCTCTCAGTCGCTCACGCAGCGCTTGTGCGGAGGCTTCATCAGACATCGCCGCATAGCGTGGGGTAAATTGCTGACACTGTTCAGCCATCAGCGCTACGTTTTGACCCGCCACCAACGCGGTGACCTGGTACAAGTCTGGATTGGCTGCGATGACTGCCAGTGTGCTGGTACCAATCGAGCCGGTGGAACCCAGCAGAGTTAATCGCTTCATCATGCTATCCCTGTGACGTCGTGGATCGTGCCTGCAACAGCGCCAGGCACAATGTAAAACGCCGCCAGAGTCGCACAACGTCTCTGAACGGCGTTTTTAAAGGCAGTAGATGGAATTAGAAATCCATCAGTTCCTTTTCTTTTTCGGCCAATGCGACATCAACATTTTTGATATAGCCATCGGTCATTTTCTGGATCTCATCCTGCGAGCGACGTTCGTCGTCTTCGCTGATCTCTTTGTCTTTCAGCAGCGCTTTGATCTTGTCGTTAGCATCGCGGCGCACGTTACGAACAGAAACACGCCCCTGCTCCGCTTCACCACGCACGACCTTGATCAGATCTTTACGACGCTCTTCGGTCAGCGCTGGCAGTGGCACACGAATATCGGTACCTGCTGAGCTTGGGTTCAGACCCAGGTCAGATGCCATAATCGCTTTTTCAACGGCCGGGCTCAGTGAGCGGTCAAACACGTTGATTTTCAGCGTACGAGAATCTTCTACCGTGACGCTAGCCAGCTGACGCAATGGCGTAGGTGTACCGTAGTAAGGCACCATAATGCCGTCGAGCAGTGAAGGCGAAGCACGACCGGTGCGCACTTTGCTGATTTGGTTTTTGAATGCTTCCACGCATTTTTCCATGCGCGTGTCGGCATCTTTTTTAATGTCGTTAATCACGTTAAAACCCTTGGATTCGGTTTGACCTGGCCATCTCCGGGCAGCCCGGAAGTGGTATCGATAAACATCGATCATCCTGAAAGCTGCGCGATGCCACTGCATCGCGCCAACAGAATATACCTTATTTTATCTTGCGTCGGGTATTAATGCGTAATCAGAGTGCCTTCTTTTTCACCCATCACTACGCGACGCAGTGCGCCAGGCTTGTTCATGTTGAAGACGCGGATCGGCAGTTGATGGTCGCGAGCCAATGTAAAGGCCGCCAGATCCATCACTTTCAGCTCTTTATCCAGTACTTCGCCATAGGTCAGCTGTTCATACAGCGTCGCGTCCGGGTTTTTCACCGGATCATCTGAATAAACACCGTCAACTTTGGTGGCTTTCAATACCACATCGGCTTCGATTTCGATGCCACGCAGACAAGCGGCGGAGTCAGTGGTAAAGAACGGGTTGCCAGTACCGGCGGCGAAAATCACCACGCGGTTATTGCGCAGCAGGCTGATCGCTTCTGCCCAGCTGTAGTTATCACACACGCCATTCAGCGGAATCGCGGACATCAGACGCGCGTTAACATACGCACGGTGCAATGCGTCTCGCATTGCCAGACCGTTCATCACGGTTGCCAGCATACCCATGTGATCGCCGACCACACGGTTCATGCCTGCCTGTGCCAGGCCAGCGCCACGGAACAGGTTACCGCCACCAATAACCACACCCACCTGGATGCCCAGCTCAACCAGCTCTTTCACCTCTTGCGCCATACGGTCAAGCACGCTCGCGTCAATACCAAAACCTTCGGCACCTTGCAGTGCTTCGCCACTCAGTTTTAGCAGGATACGTTGATATACAGGTTTTGCGTTGGTCGCCATGGTCAATTCTTCCTGGAAGATATGATGAATGAGAAGTTAAATCTGATCGATCATCCGCTTAGCGAACGAAAAAAGCTATTGGGATGAGACTGAAAAGTGGTCCACGCAAAACGCAGACAAAAAAGAACCGCCTTCCGGCGGTTCTTTCGGAGCATTAAGACTGTTTGGACATTGCAGCAACTTCTGCTGCGAAGTCAGCTTCAACTTTCTCGATGCCTTCGCCCACTTCGAAGCGGATGAAGTTAATCACGTCTGCGCCTTTCTCTTTCAGAGCCTGGCCAACAGTTTTGCTTGGATCGATAACGAAAGCCTGACCGGTCAGAGAAACTTCGCCGGTGAATTTCTTCATGCGGCCTTCAACCATTTTCTCTGCGATTTCTTTAGGCTTGCCAGACTGCATGGCGATGTCCAGCTGAACCTGGTACTCTTTCTCAACCACATCAGCAGACACGTCTTCTGGCTTAACGAATTCTGGCTTGCTTGCCGCAACGTGCATCGCAACTTGCTTGCTCAGCTCTTCATCAGCACCGGTGGTAGAAACCACTACGCCGATACGTGCGCCGTGCTGGTAGCTGTTCAGCTGAGCACCTTCCAGGATAGCAACACGACGGATGTTGATGTTCTCACCGATTTTAGCAACCAGCGCTACGCGTTCTTCTTCGAACTGCGCTTTCAGAGCTTCAACATCAGTCACTTTACCAGCAACAGCTGCATCCAGCACTTTGTCAGCGAAAGCCTGGAATCCAGCATCTTTAGCAACGAAGTCAGTCTGGCAGTTAACTTCCAGAATCACTGCGAAACCATCAGCGATTTTGGTTTTGATCACGCCGTCAGCAGCAACGTTGCCTGCTTTCTTAGCGGCTTTGATCGCGCCAGATTTACGCATGTTCTCAATCGCCAGCTCGATGTCGCCGTTCGCTTCGGTCAGCGCTTTTTTGCAATCCATCATGCCTGCGCCAGTACGCTCACGCAGTTCTTTTACCAATGCAGCGGTAATTTCAGCCATTCCAGAATCCTCGATTCGTCTCTGTGTGCGTTAACACTGTCAGAAACTTGTTGCGGAAAATTTACTCTGCCCCGCTTACCCGAAAGAAGCGTGACAAACTTAGATAAATAAAAGGGGCCTGTGCGGCCCCCTTAACAGATAACATCTGATGTCTAAGGGCTCTTAGAAAGAGCGAACCTTATTAAGCTTCAGCAGCTTCTTCAGCCTGCTCAGCCAGATCCTGTGAACGGCCTTCGCGCACGGTGGTCGCAACAGCAGTCAGGTACAGGCTTACAGCACGGATCGCATCGTCGTTACCTGGGATAACGAAATCAACGCCATCTGGATCAGAGTTGGTATCAACGATAGCAAATACTGGGATACCCAGGTTGTTTGCTTCTTTGATTGCGATGTGTTCGTGGTCAGCGTCAACAACGAACAGTGCATCCGGCAGACCGCCCATATCTTTGATACCGCCCAGGCTGTTTTCCAGCTTGGCCAGTTCACGAGCACGCATCAGTGCTTCTTTTTTGGTCAGTTTGTCGAAAGTACCGTCCTGAGACTGAGTTTCCAGATCTTTCAGACGCTTGATTGACTGACGAACAGTTTTCCAGTTGGTCAGCATACCACCCAACCAGCGGTGGTTAACGAAGAACTGGTCGCAGCTCAGAGCTGACTCTTTTACCGCTTCGGCAGCAGCGCGCTTAGTACCAACGAAAAGGATTTTGCCTTTACGTGAAGAGATCTTCTGCAACTCAGCCAGAGCTTCGTTGAACATTGGTACAGTTTTCTCAAGGTTGATGATGTGAACCTTGTTACGAGCACCGAAGATGAATGGCTTCATTTTCGGGTTCCAGTAACGGGTCTGGTGACCAAAGTGAACACCAGCCTTGAGCATGTCGCGCATTGAAACAGTTGCCATGATTACCTCTAAAGTATGATTGGGGTTGGGCCTCCATGTATCCCATACAACCGACCTCTTTCAAGGCACCCCGGCGTATGTGTCGATACATGTGTGTTTTAGTACACATAATGAGTTTTATGCGTTTCCTGCCAGCCAACGAAACGAAGGTGACAGAGAATCGTCGGCGCGCTTTATACCATAACGCGCAGGAATACGCCAACAGTTGTTAGCAGCGTGAGCGAGGAGTCATCCCGATTTGGCAGCCTAATGACTGACTGCTAACATGACTGCCACAGAACTCATTATTGTCGAAAATGTCGGCAATTGCGGATTATTTAATGGCCATTTCAATCAAAACCCCTGAAGAAATCGAAAAAATGCGCGTGGCGGGCCGTCTGGCTGCTGAAGTGCTGGAAATGATCGCCCCGCACGTGGTGCCGGGTGTGACCACAGGTGAACTCGACCGCCTCTGCCACGATCACATCACGAATAAGCAGCAGGCTATCTCAGCCTGCCTTGGCTATCACGGCTTCCCGAAATCGGTGTGTATTTCGGTTAATGAAGTGGTGTGCCACGGCATCCCGAGCGATGACCGCGTTTTAAAAGATGGCGATGTGGTCAACGTTGACGTCACGGTGATCAAAGACGAGTATCACGGCGATACCTCGAAGATGTTCATCGTCGGCAAACCGACTATTCAAGGCGAGCGCTTGTGCCGTGTCACCCAGGAAAGCCTCTACATTGCACTGCGTCTGGTTAAACCGGGCATCCGCCTGCGCGAGCTGGGCCGTGCGATTCAGCAATATGTTGAAGCACAGGATTTCTCTGTGGTACGTGAATACTGCGGCCACGGTATCGGCAAAGGTTTCCACGAAGAACCACAAGTGTTGCACTATGATGCCGATGACGGCGGCGTGGTGTTGCAGGCGGGGATGACCTTTACCGTAGAGCCGATGGTCAATGCCGGTGATTATCGTATCCGCACCATGAAGGATGGCTGGACCGTAAAAACCAAAGATCGCAGCTTGTCCGCGCAGTATGAGCATACTATTGTGGTGACAGAAAACGGCTGTGAGATTCTTACGCTGCGTGAAGATGACACCATTGCTGCGGTGCTCGAAAACAACGCGTAACGTTCTTCAAGACAGTACCAGGCCGGCATAATGCCGGCCTTTTTTATGGCGCTTACGAGGCATGTCGATGAGTGGTAGCGTGACCGAAGCAGTACACAAAGGCCTGACTGATTCCCCCGCCAGCTGGCCCGATGAAGCCCTGACGCGTGACAAATTAAAACTCTATCTGGAGCAATTCCAGCAGCATCTCGGTATGGCCTTTGATGCCGGTACTGACGTTGAATCACTGATTGATGCCCGCACGCTATTTATCGATCGTCTGTTGCGCCGACTGTGGCGCTTCTACGGCTTCGATAAAATGAAAGAGATTGCGTTGGTTGCGGTGGGCGGCTATGGCCGTGGTGAACTGCATCCGCTCTCCGATATCGATGTCTTGATACTCAGCCGCCAGCCACTGGATGATGCGGCCGCGCAACGCACCAGCGAACTCCTGACGCTGATGTGGGATTTAAAACTCGAAGTTGGCCACAGTGTGCGCACGCTGGAAGAGTGTTTACTGGAGGGGTTGTCCGATCTTACCGTCGCGACCAACCTGATCGAATCCCGCATGCTGACAGGCGATGTCGCCCTGTTCCTTGAGTTGCAGAAGAACATTTTCAGCGATGGCTTCTGGCCGTCCTCTCGCTTTTTCGCGGCCAAGATTGAAGAGCAGCAGGAACGTCATCAGCGCTATCACGGTACCAGCTACAATCTCGAACCCGATATTAAAAGCAGCCCGGGCGGCCTGCGCGACATCCACACCTTACAGTGGGTGGCGCGCCGCCATTTCGGTGCCACCACCATGGATGAAATGGTCGGTTTTGGCTTTATCACGGAGGCCGAGCGTAATGAAATTAATGAATGCCAGGAGTTCCTCTGGCGAATTCGCTTCGCGCTGCACTTAACGCTCACACGCTACGACAATCGATTGTTGTTTGATCGCCAGCTCACTGTGGCACAGCGGCTCAACTATCTCGGCGAAGGCAATGAGCCGGTTGAGCGCATGATGAAAGATTTTTACCGGGTGACGCGCCGCATTGGTGAGCTCAATCAGATGCTGCTGCAGCTGTTTGATGAAGCGATCCTCGCGCTCTCCACCACCGAGAAACCGCGCAGCGTTGATGATGATTTCCAACTGCGCGGCAATTTGATTGATCTGCGTGACCCCACGTTGTTCGAACGTGAACCGCAGGCCATTCTGCGCATGTTTTATGTGATGGTACGTAATGAGAACATCACCGGCATTTACTCCACCACGCTACGTCATTTACGCCATGCGCGTCGTCATCTGAAGCAGCCGCTGTGCCAGATTGCCGAAGCGCGTGACACCTTTATGGCGATTCTGCGCCATCCGGGCGCGGTAAAGCGGGCGCTGGTGCCGATGCATCGCCACAGTGTCCTTTGGGCGTATACGCCGCTGTGGGGCAATATTGTCGGCCAGATGCAGTTTGACCTGTTCCATGCTTACACGGTGGATGAGCACACCATTCGCGTCCTGCAAAAGCTGGAAAGTTTCGCCAACGAAGCCACGCGTCCGATGCACCCATTGTGTGTAGAACTCTGGCCGCGTTTGCCACAGATCGAACTGCTGCTGATGGCTGCCTTGTTGCACGATATTGCCAAAGGGCGCGGCGGTGACCACTCGATTCTGGGGGCGCAGGACGCGCTTGATTTTGCCGAATTGCACGGGCTCAACTCGCGGGAAACGCAGTTGGTGGCCTGGCTGGTGCGCCATCATCTGTTGATGTCGGTCACCGCCCAGCGCCGTGATATTCAGGACCCGACGGTGATTCAGCAATTCGCTGAAGTCATGCAGAATGAAAACCGCCTGCGTTATCTGGTGTGTCTCACCGTGGCCGACATCTGCGCCACCAACGAAAGTCTGTGGAACAGCTGGAAGCAAAGCCTGCTGCGTGAATTGTTCTTCGCGACCGAAAAACAGCTGCGTCGCGGTATGGAAAACAGCCCGGACTTGCGCGAACGCGTGCGTCATCATCGCTTACAGGCTCTCGCGCTGTTGCGGATGGAAAACCTTAACGAAGAGCGCCTGCACCATATCTGGAGTCGCTGCCGTGCTGACTATTTCCTGCGTCACACGCCGAATCAGCTGGCATGGCACGCACGTCACCTGATCGACCACGACCTCACCAAACCTCTGGTGCTGGTCAGCCCGCAGGCCACTCGCGGCGGGACCGAAATCTTTATCTGGAGCCCGGACCGCCCTCACCTGTTTGCCGCAGTAGCCGGTGAACTCGACCGCAGAAACCTGAGTGTGCACGATGCTCAGATCTTTACCAGCCGCGACGGCATGGCGATGGATACCTTTATTGTGCTGGAACCGGATGGCAGTCCGCTGGCCGCCGATCGTCATCCGATGATTATGCAGGCACTGGAGCAAGCGATTACCCAAACCGAATGGGTGCCGCCGCGAACACGTCGCCAGTCTGCTCGCCTCAAGCACTTCAGTGTCGATACCGAAGTGAATTTCCTGCCGACGCACACCGATCGTCGTAGCTATCTGGAACTGGTCGCGCTGGATCAACCAGGCTTGCTGGCGCGTGTAGGGGAAGTGTTTGCCGACCTCGGCGTTTCTCTGCACGGCGCGCGCATCAGTACGATTGGCGAACGAGTTGAGGATCTTTTCATCCTGGCGGACAGCGAACGGCGCGCACTTGATGTCGAAATGCGCAATGTGCTGCAACAACGGTTGACAGAGGCCCTCAATCCAAACGATAAAGTGTGACCGCAATCGATTTATCGACTTAATTCTCTGTGTCAGCGCGACGCTGGCACCCGTATGACAGACTCAGGAAATTATTATGCAACAGTTACAGAGCGTTATTGAATCTGCCTTTGAGCGCCGCGCCGATATCACGCCAGCCAGCGTGGACAGCGTGACCCGTGAAGCCATCGAACAGGTTATTGGCCTGCTGGATAGCGGCGAACTGCGCGTGTCTGAAAAGATCAACGGAGAGTGGGTAACGCATCAGTGGCTGAAGAAAGCAGTGCTGCTGTCGTTCCGCATCAATGACAACCAGGTGATGGAAGGCGCAGAAACCCGTTTCTACGACAAAGTCCCAATGAAGTTCGCGAACTGGGATGAAGCACGCTTCAAAAATGCGGGCTTCCGCGTTGTCCCACCTGCTGCCGTGCGTCAGGGCGCTTTCATTGCACGTAACACCGTGCTGATGCCTTCTTACGTCAACATCGGCGCTTACGTTGATGAAGGCACCATGGTTGACACCTGGGCCACCGTGGGTTCTTGTGCGCAGATCGGCAAAAACGTTCACCTGTCTGGCGGCGTCGGCATCGGCGGTGTTCTGGAGCCACTGCAGGCTAACCCAACCATCATCGAAGACAACTGCTTCATCGGCGCACGTTCTGAAATCGTTGAAGGCGTGATCGTGGAAGAAGGTTCAGTGATCTCCATGGGCGTTTACATCGGTCAGAGCACCAAAATCTACGATCGTGAAACTGGCGAAGTGCATTACGGCCGCGTACCAGCGGGCTCCGTGGTGGTATCGGGTAACCTGCCGTCTAAAGATGGTAGCTACAGCCTGTACTGTGCCGTAATCGTGAAGAAAGTGGACGCTAAAACGCTGGCGAAAACCGGCATCAACGAACTGCTGCGTACCATCGACTAAGTTAGAAATTAGTTCGGTTACTCTGCCAACGGGCCTGTATTCAGGCCCGTAATTTTTTCTTTACACTCTCACCCAAACTACCTGCTTCGCGCCGCGAATTAACTGGTGCGTTTATTTTTCAAACAGTTCATAATCCGCGCCAGTTAACTCCGGTCGCGCACTGTTCATCCCGGTTTTTGTGTCTACAGTTGATTAAGTATGCCGTAAGCGTTCCGGTTGCTGCGTATCTGCCGCATCCCGAATGATGATGATAGTCCTGCGCGCTCACCCACTCTTAGATGGAATATAAACGCTATGTACGACAACCTGAAAAGCTTAGGTATCAGCTCTCCTGAAGACATCGACCGTTACAGCCTGCGTCAGGAAGCCAGCAACGACATTCTGAAAATCTACTTCCGCAAAGACAAAGGTGAATTCTTCGCCAAAAGCGTGAAATTCAAATACCCGCGTCAGCGCAAAACTGTCGTCGCCGATCACACCAGCCAGGGCTATAAAGAAGTACAGGAAATCAGCCCGAACCTGCGTTACGTGATCGACGAACTGGACCAGATTTGCCAGCGCGATCAAGTCGAAGTCGATCTGAAACGCAAAATCCTTGCTGATCTGCGTCATCTGGAAAACGTGGTATCCAATAAGATCGCTGAAATTGAATCCGATCTGGATCAACTGACCCGCAACGGTCGTTAATTTCCTCCCCGCGTTCCCAGGGCCAGCTTATGCTGGCCTTTTTTTGCCTTAATTCAGTTTTATCTGGGCCTGTTTCACCTATCTGAATTCATAATCCCTGGCTAGTATCGGGTTATGTCTGACTTCAGGTATCACAAAAACCATGCAATTTGCAGCCATCACCTCAGGACAGCGCGGTCTGGATGTTCATATCGCCGGTGACCTCGCGCAAAAAATTCTCTCTGGAACGCTAAAGGCTGGTGATGTTCTGCCCAGCGAAGTCGAGCTATGTAGCCACTTTGGCGTCAGTAGAACTGCCGTGCGTGAAGCGCTCAAACTGTTATCTTCAAAGGGATTATTAGAATCGCGGCCTAAACTCGGCACGCACGTGCGCGACCGCACTTACTGGAATTTGCTTGATGTGCAACTGCTGGAATGGATGCAGGGCATTGAATCAACGGCGGAGATGTACCAACAGTTTCTGGCCTTCCGTGAGGCCATAGAACCGCAGGCCGCCCGACTGGCTGCGCTACACGCCACTCAGGCACAACGCACTGAACTCTCTGTGTTATTCCGCAAAATGATCGCCGTTTGCGCCGCAAGTTCATTCGATCTTGCTCGCTGGCTAGAGGTGGATAGCGCCTTTCATCGTCTGATCTTCCACTCCATTGACAACTGTTTCTACATCCCGTTGGGCAATTTGCTGGAAACCATCTTTAAGTGCTTCTTCACCTGGCCCTCCAGCGCGCAGGATATTTTTCTGGATGAACACCGCAAAATTTATGAAGCGATCATGATTGGCGATGCTGATGCTGCACACAGGGCGTCGATGGGATTAATGCTAAATAGCACGCAGCCTCGGATGTAATCTTCCCTTCACAGATGCGCGGGAGGCCGCGCAAGTAACCAAATATCACGCAGCGCTTCTCTTTCCGCACCTCGCGATTCTGCTGTGCTGATATCGGCTGTCGACTGCGTTTTGATTGCACGATGGATCCAACGCTGATAGCGGTCGCTGTTCAGGCTGCGGTCCGTGAGCGAGAGCAGTGGAATCAAGCGCAGACTGACACGATCGCGATTTTTCCATGGCCAGGTTTTGCTGTCATCACTAAACGGTGCCATATAATTCAGCGCACTCAACAATGAACCGCTCTGCTGTTGATAGTGCCAAAGATCGCCCGCGCCGCTTCGCTGTGCCAGTTGCGCGAGGCTGGTCAGAGCCTGCAAATTGAAATAGCTATAGTGGAACGAGCGTGTGCGTGCCAGTTCCATTGGCTGCGTTCCGTCCGTACGAATTTGCCCGGCGATTTTATCCTGAGCTAAAACCACCATCTGCTTAATCACCTGAGGTTGATGCAAATACCACGCGATGCCCGCCACCTGTGCGGCATACCAACTGCCATGGTTATTAGGTGCATCACGCTCGCCTTGTGCCAACTGACTGTGCAATAGCCAGCCGAGATAATCGCTAAACCATGCATGTATCGCAGCCTGATCCTGCGGGTGCCAGCCGGGCGAATCGTGCAGTAGCTGCAGTGCATCCACTATGCGCGTGGCAAAGTAACGCCCATCCAGCACACCGGTGTGTCGGCCCTCAGCCTTACCCGGCACACCCTGAGCATAATTAAGATTGGGATTCATGCGGGTGGTGGGATCGATGAACCAGCTGCGAATCATCGATTGGGCTTTGGCTGCATAACGGGTTTCGCCGGAGAAATACCAGGCAAGCGCCAATGCCTGCACGTCTGCGGTGAAACGAGCCAGACGCACACCATCGCTTTGGTCGTTTTTACTCGCCGGATTGACCGCACCATCACGGCGTTCCCATGGCAAGCCATTGGGCTTGTCGGGATTCGGCCACCAGTAGGCACTCAGGCTGAGATAATCATGGCGGGAACCGCTGGGAGGTAACATCCCTTTCTGCGTCACGCTGGGATTGGGCTGATTAAGCGCACGATCGGCAGCCTGCTTGAGTTGCTGCCACGCCTGCTCAGTCTGTGGCGCAGCCTGATGATTTTGCAGCGCAGTTCGCGTCTGTTGCATCTCTTCGCCAGATAAAAAGGCCAGCGAAACAGCTTTGGCATGACAGGTCGCGGTCATCAGCAAGCCGGCCAACAGCCAGATCAGGCGCACATTCAAACGGGGCATCTTCCTCTCCCGGCCCTGCTAAGGGTTAGCTCTGTTCATCCAGTTGCAGCGCCACATACAGCAACAATCGATCGTCAAAATTGCCGAGGTTTAATCCGGTCAGCTCGGAGATGCGGTTCAGGCGATACTCGAGCGTATTACGATGGATAAATAGTGCGCGTGCCGTGGCGCTGGGCTGCACGTTATGACTGAACCACGCCACCAGCGTACGTCGCAATAATCCATTATTATCATTGGCTTTGAGTTTCGCCAACGGGCGCGCCAGTTCATTCGCTTGCCAGCCACCGCGCAGGCTATCCAGCAGTACGGGCAGCACCAAATCCTGATAGAAGAAACTGCGCTGTTCCGGCATGCGCTGTTTACCCACCATCATGGTGGTGCGCGCCGTACGGTAGGAACGCGCAATACTGCCGGGACCGGTAAAGAAATTACCCAGCGCGATGCGCATTCGCACCTGCCCACTCTCTTTCATACGCTGTAATAACTGATCCACGCGACGGCGGTGATCGTCTTGATCGTAACGGCCGTGGGCGTTGAGCGCCGGCTTCAACACCACCATTTCAGTGAGTGAAACGATAGCAATCAGGTTGTCACGATCCGGCGTTGTCAGCAGAGTTTGTAAATGCTGCAATTCCGACATCGCACTGTCAACGCCAAGCTGGCCGCTGTCGACTTCCACCACCGCCACCACGCGCGGTTGATTGAGATCGATGCCCAGGCGCTGCGCCCACTCGCTCAACGCCGGTGAAAGCGTATCGCTGCGAATCAGGTTCAGCACCAGCTCTTCGCGCAGACGGCTATCCTGCGCCAGCATATGCAACAGCCGCGCTTGTTCCAGCATCATTTCGGCGGTCATACACACCAGTTCACCGTAGTGACGCAGCGCTGCCGGCTGGCCGGTCAGGCCAATTACACCGACAATCTCACCATCAATACGCAACGGCAGGTTAATACCAGGACGCACGCCGTGCAGATGTTTCGCCACGGCCTCATCAATGTCCACTACCCTTCCCTGCGATAACACCAGCAACGCACCTTCGTGCAATTCGCCAATACGCTCACGATCGCCGCTGCCAATAATGCGGCCGCGTGCATCCATCACGTTGACATTACTGTCAATAATTTGCATGGTGCGGGCAACAATATCCTGAGCCAGTCGCGCATCGAGATGATAGGTGGCCATCAATCACTCCAGAGAAAGGGAAGAAGTGACAGAATACGCATCCCACGCACGCCTGGCATTGTGCAACTGCACATAGCCGGATAGAGAATACGGGAATTGCGGTAGGCGTCACATTGCGAAACGGACATCTGCACAATGTGGACCACACTAAAAAGGTGTTGATGCTAGCCAATCGCGCAGCTGCGCCAGACAAAAACAAAAAAGGCGAGCCGAAGCTCGCCAGTGTTCAATCATCTCAGACTTACTGCATCAGCAGATAGAGGCTGTTGTCGCCACGCTGCACGTTCAGGGCCAGCACGGACGGTTTGGTGTCGAGGATTTTGCGCAGTTCACCAAGGTTGGCAATCGCCTGCTGGTTAACGCCCCTAATCACGTCACCTTTCTTCAGACCAATACGCGCTGCAGCACTGCCTGCCTTCACATTATCCACGCGCACGCCTTTCTGGCCGTTGCTGTCGATGTTGCTCAGGTCGGCACCTTCAATGCCGGTGTAAATCGTGGCGGACTGTACTTTTTCCTGCGAGCTCTGCTGCAGTTCAACCGTAATCGTCACCGGTTTACCATCACGTAACAGACCCAGCTGCAGTTTAGTGCCTACCGGCAGTGAACCCACTTCTGCACGCAGCGCGGCAAAACTGGTCAGCGGTTTGCCATTCATCGACACCACGACATCGCCGGCTTTCACACCCGCTTTTGCCGCTGACGAGTTAGGCAGGACCTGGCTCACAAAGGCACCGCGCTGGGCATCGACTTTCATCGCTTTCGCCAGCTCAGAGTTAAGCTCGGTACCCATAATGCCCAGCTCGCCACGCTTCACCTGACCATACTCGATCATCTGCGCCGTCAGGTTTTTCACCATCGCGCTTGGGATAGCAAAGCCGATACCGATATTGCCGCCGTCTGGCGCCAGAATCGCGGTGTTAATCCCGATCAGTTCACCGTTCAGGTTCACCAGCGCACCACCGGAGTTACCGCGGTTGATGGCAGCATCGGTCTGGATGAAGTTTTCGTAGTTCTCGACGTTCAAGCCGCTGCGGCCCAACGCTGAAACGATACCGGAGGTTACTGTTTCACCGAGTCCGTACGGGTTACCGATTGCGACAGTGTAATCACCGACGCGCAGGTCATCGGAGTCCGCGATCTTAATTGCCGTCAGGTTTTTCGCGTCCTGCAATTGAATCAGAGCGATATCAGACTGTGGATCTTTGCCAATCACTTTGGCGTCATAGCGACGACCATCGCTCAGCTGCACCTGAATTTTGGTGGCGTTATCTACCACATGGTTGTTGGTGACGACATAGCCTTTATCGGCATTAATCACGACACCCGAACCGAGTGCACGGAATTTTTGCTGTTGAGTATTGGCGCCGCCGTTGTCAACGCCCTGGCTGCCATCACCGCCGCCCTGGCACATTGGCGAGCTTTGGAATGGCGAACCGTCCTGGCAGAATGGCGAGTTGTCACCAAAGAATTGCTGGAATTGCTGCGGCATGCGCGGGGTTTTCACCGTGGTGCTACCTTCAACGCTAATACTCACCACGGAAGGCATCACTTTTTCCAGCATCGGCGCCAGGCTTGGCAACTGTTGGTTCGAGGAGGAAGCACTTTCCGCCGCGAAACTGACAGGGCTCAATGCCATGCCCAGACTAAGCGCCAGCGCACTTAACATTAATGTGCTTTTTTTCATTTGTCTGTGTCTCTCTAAGATTTACGGCCAGACCATTGCTGTGGTCGTGATGATGAGATTAAGTTTTTAGCGCGAAGTTCCTAATAAAGTTTTGGGCAAAGGTAAAAATTTATTCTTCATCTTTACAAAACTCGGCTTATTCCACGGCCATCAAACGACGATACTCATCCCACGCATAATTGTCTGTCATTCCGCTGATATAGTCCTGAATCAAGCGCGAACGGTAATAACGTTCCCACAACAAACGTTGATATTTATGCTCGACAATCAGTGTACGCATCTGCTGCTGATAAGCTTTGCGATGTTTTCCTGAAAGCTTATGAAACAGTCGCGTTTCTATCGGATATTTCGGCAGAAAATCGTCGTTCATCAGCGTAGTAAATTGTTCATAATCCAGCAACATTAATGACTGATAGATTTCCAGCAACCCTTTTATTACCCGATAACCTTGTAATTCGAGTTGCTCAACTTCCGGATGATTAAATACCTGCTGGCGCGCCACGGTTTTAAATAATTTCAACAGACGGCCTTCATCACCGTCATCTTCCAGCAGCGCATGATTGAAGTTTCCTTCAAAAATAGCCGGGAGATTATCGACAAAACGGCGCACGGCATGGCTAACCAACACATTTTGCACGTTAACCCGTAATGACATGAAAAATTGATCGCTCAGGCTACGGCGTTTTTTCTGGTTGGCTTCTTTCCATGCCTCGCTCACTGTGCGACTGAACGCATCACCACTATTTACCGTCCCCCAGGCTTTGAGCAGAGACTTATACAAGGTCTCAACATCAAAAATGTCTTTTTCGACCGCATCATCTAAATCGGCAATACAGTATGAGATATCGTCAGCGGCTTCCATAATCCAGGTGAGTGGATAGCGATGATGCTCTTTAATATCGGTGGCTGCGCGTAAGTCAGCGACATATTCACGCTCGGACAAATAAAAGCCCGGCTTCTTCATCAGCACGCTAAATTCTGCCGGCTTATCGCCCTGCCACCATGCGGGGGCGGTATATTTTAAAATACAGGCCACCTGCGCATAGCTAAGATTAAGCTGCAGCAGCGTATGCACCAGGCGAATCGCCTGCGCATTGCCTTCGAAGTGGCACAAATCCTGACGAATCATTGCATTTAGCTGGTCAAAATCAGTGCGCTGATGCTCATCTGCCACGCCCGCCACCAGCGGGTCCACGAGTTCAAGAGGCAGATTGTCGTCAAACCAGTCATTGATCGCGGCTTCACCAAAGTGACCAAACGGCGGATTACCCACATCATGCAGCAGGCAGGCCATCTCAATCAGACTCTCAAACGCGCCTTCAAACTCCTCCAGCCCGTAATTTGCCAGTCCACCGCCCTGCGTTTTCAGGTATTGCAGGATCTCTTTGGTGATATAGCGCCCGGTTTGCTGCACTTCCAGCGAGTGGGTCAAACGTGAACGCACCGCTGCATTACGCTCCAGAGGAAAAACCTGAGTCTTTTGTTGCAGGCGGCGGATCGCGGCAGAATTGATGATGCGGCCACGGTCACTCTCAAAGTGCCGTGTAATAAAGTATTCGCCCTCTGGATCTTTGCGGCTGGTATAAGGGCGGGTGAAACTGATCTTATTTTTGAAATTGATCGTCGCCATCATTACCCCTTATTTTTTGGTGAATTCATCCTCTGCCAGCCATGGTAGACTATGCCTCACTTTTAAGCTTTACATCCATAACTACAGCGAGATTCTTTATGAAAGCAGGCATTATTGGCGCGATGGAGCAGGAAGTCACCCTGCTGCGTGACAAAATCGAAAACCGTCAGACGCTGACGCTGGCTGGTTGTGAAATTTATACCGGCACGCTGAACGGTGTTGAGGTTGCTCTGCTGAAATCAGGCATTGGTAAAACAGCGGCGGCGCTCGGCACGACCCTGTTGCTGGAGCTGTGCAAACCCGACCTGGTGATCAATACCGGCTCTGCGGGTGGTCTGGCCGCTTCACTGAAAGTGGGCGATATCGTGGTTTCCGATGAAGTGCGCTATCACGATGCCGACGTCACCGCTTTTGGTTACGAACCTGGCCAGATGGCCGGTTGCCCGGCCGCCTTTGTGGCGGATGAAAAACTGATCGCCGCTGCGGAGCAAGTGATTAAGCAGCTGGATCTCAACGCAGTGCGCGGTTTAGTGGTCAGCGGTGATGCCTTCATCAACGGTGCTGAACCTCTGGCACGCATTCGCACCACCTTCCCACAGGCGATCGCCGTGGAGATGGAGGCCACCGCCATTGGTCACGTTTGCCATCAGTTCAAGGTGCCGTTTGTTGTGGTGCGTGCAATTTCCGATGTCGCGGACAAAGAATCCCACCTGAGCTTTGATGAGTTCCTCGTCGTTGCCGCTAAACAATCGTCACTGATGGTTGAAAACCTGCTGGCACAGCTGGCGCGTGGCTAAATATTGGCTACTGGGGCTATTGCTGATCGGCAATAGCCTGTTTGCTGCTGCCCCACGCGTTATCACGCTATCGCCCCATCTCACTGAACTGGCTTTTGCAGCGGGCATTACGCCGGTGGCGGTGAGTGCTTATTCGGATTTCCCGGCGCAGGCCAATCAGCTGGAGCAGGTGGCAAACTGGCAGGGCATCAACGTTGAACGCATCCTGCAACTGAAACCGGATGTGGTGCTGGCCTGGCGCGGCGGCAATCCGCAGCGGCAGATCGATCAACTGCAACGTCTGGGCATTAAAGTCGAATGGATTGATCCGCAGACCATTGATCAGATGATTGATGCGTTAGCAGCGCTCAAACCGTGGAGTCCACAACCTCAGCAGGCGGCGGCTGCCGCACAGGCGCTGCGCCAGCAAGAGGATGATCTGCGTAAACAGTATCAACAACGCACGCCGATCCCTCTGTTTTTGCAGTTTGGTCAACAGCCGCTGTTTACTGCATCGCGTAATACGTTGCAAAACGAGGTAATCACCCTGTGCGGTGGCAAAAATATCTTTGCCGACAGCCGTGTCAGCTGGCCGCAGGTGAGTCGTGAGCAAGTATTAGCACGTCATCCTCAGGCGATTGTGATCGGCGGTGGCCCCGCGCAAGCCGCGAATATCGTGAAATTCTGGCAGCCACAACTGACGGTGCCGGTGATTGCCATTAACGATGACTGGCTGAGTCGACCGGGTCCACGTATCCTGCTGGCAGCCAAACAGCTGTGTGCAGATTTACATCCGGCGAAAAATAGCACCAAAAAAGATTAAAGATTCGGCAAAAATTGTCGAAAATCAAAATACAAGGCACTGCGGCCACGTATGCTCAGTGCCCTTTTTGCGCAACGCGCAACTTTTGACTTCACCAGGAATTATCAATGACCAGAGCACTGCTCCTGGCCATAGGGCTTGCGATGGCTGCGCCAATTGGCGCGGCGACCTCCACCGGCTCTATTGCCGTCACGTTGACCATATTTTCCCGCTGCGATATCTCACGGCAAAGCGAACAAACATTGCCATCGATTGATTGTGGACGTCACTTCAGTGCACAGCCGCGCGTGACCGAAAGCGTGTTAAAGCGCGATGCGAAGCGTCGTGAGTCGTCACGATTAGTGACCGTAGAGTGGTAACGTTCTGACCGCCAGAACGGCGGTCAGAAAAGGGGATCAGATGCTGAAGGAAGAACCACAACCGCAAGTCGTTTTCGCGTTCGGGTTTGTCACGATAAAACGTGAACCCTCAAGACCTTCGGTATAATCAACCGAACCGCCCACCAGATACTGCAGGCTCATTGGATCAACCACCAGCGCCACGCCTTGCTTTTCAATGGTCATGTCGCCGTCATTCATTTGATCGTCAAAAGTAAAACCGTACTGGAAACCACTGCAACCGCCACCGGTGATGTACACGCGCAGTTTCAGCTCAGGATTCTCTTCATCCGCGATCAAATTTTTCACTTTTTTCGCTGCTGCTTCAGTGAATTGCAAAGGCAGCGCTGCTACGTCGTCACTCATGTTTTACTCCGGGTAAACGTCCAGGTCAGAAAACGACCTTAATTTCACTATTATCTGCCAGCCGCCCAGTGCAATCAAGTACTGCGCTTGACACTGTGTGCCGCCTGCGCTGCGCTAAAGTATAGCTTTAAAAGGCTTTCGCACCCGCTTGCCTTTCTAATCGGGCGACTCTTCCCTTAGAATGGCGCCAGAATTTTTTTCCAGAACAGCAGGAGCCGAGCAATGAGTAAGTCTGAAAACCTGTATGCCGAAGCGCAACGCCTGATCCCTGGCGGTGTGAACTCCCCGGTACGTGCTTTTACCGGTGTGGGCGGCGTGCCGCTGTTCATCGAACGCGCCGACGGCGCTTATCTGTATGACGCCGATGGCAAAGCCTACATCGACTACGTCGGTTCATGGGGCCCAATGGTGCTGGGGCATAACAACGCCAATATCCGCAATGCGGTGATTGAAGCGGCATCTCGTGGTTTAAGTTTCGGTGCCCCAACCGAAATGGAAGTGAAAATGGCCGAGCTGGTGTGTGAGCTGGTGCCAAGTATGGATATGGTGCGCATGGTGAACTCCGGCACCGAAGCCACCATGAGCGCGATTCGTCTGGCTCGTGGCTTTACCCATCGTGACAAGATCGTCAAATTTGAAGGCTGCTACCACGGCCACGCCGACTGTCTGCTGGTGAAAGCGGGTTCCGGCGCATTGACCCTGGGCCAACCGAACTCGCCGGGTGTTCCGGCTGATTTCGCTAAACACACCCTGACCTGCACTTACAACGATCTGGCGTCAGTACGCGAAGCCTTCGAGCAATATCCAGAAGATATCGCCTGTATCATCGTTGAACCCGTTGCGGGCAATATGAACTGCATCCCACCGCAACCGGACTTCCTGCCGGGCCTGCGTGCACTCTGTGATGAGTTTGGTGCGCTGCTGATCATCGATGAAGTGATGACCGGCTTCCGTGTGGCGCTGGGCGGTGCTCAGGCTTATTACGATGTCACGCCGGATCTGACCTGTCTCGGCAAAATCATCGGTGGCGGCATGCCGGTGGGCGCATTTGGTGGTCGTCGTGATGTGATGGCTGCACTGGCACCAACGGGTCCGGTTTACCAGGCGGGCACGCTTTCCGGTAACCCGATTGCCATGGCGGCCGGTTTTGCTTGCCTGACGCAGATTGCTCAACCGGGCACGCACAGCACTCTGACCGACCTCACCACCCAACTGTCTGAAGGCTTGCTGGCAGCGGCAAAAGCAGAAAACATTCCGCTTGTGATCAACCACGTTGGCGGCATGTTCGGTATCTTCTTTACCGATGCCGAAAGCGTAACCTGCTATGCCGACGTGACAAAATGCGACGTTGAGCGCTTTAAGCGCTTCTTCCATCTGATGCTGGAAGAAGGTGTTTACCTCGCACCTTCTGCTTTTGAAGCGGGCTTTATGTCGCTGGCACACAGCCAGGAAGATATTCAGCGCACCATTGATGCGGCACGCCGCAGCTTTGCGAAGCTGTAAGCCATTAGCGGGCGCCAGGAATGGCGCCCCTTCATTGATGTGCCCGGCTGTCCCTTGAGGCACAACGTCCCCTAAAGGCACCCTTGCCGTTCGTTCGCATCGTAATGCTCAGCTACACGCATACACCCATTTCCGTTAGGTTGCACAATTATGCGCAGCTGCCCTGTAAGCGCCGATTGACGTAGGTTGCGCGTTTATGCGCAGCTGCCCTGTAAGCACCGATTGACGTAGGCTGCGCGTTTATGCGCGACGCAACAGCCAGATAAAATACGGCGCGCCGAAGAAGGTCGCCATTAAACCTGCAGGGATCTGATCCGGGAAGGCCAGCATCCTGCCGCACCAGTCTGCAAACACCATCAATCCGCCGCCTAATAATCCCGCCATCAACACCTGCGGTAATGCGCGCCTGAAGCCCAGCATGCGCACGATATGCGGCGCCATCAAACCGACAAAACTCAACGGGCCGATGGTCAAGGTCGCCGTAGCCGTTAACGCCGCCGCCAGCAGCAGCAGGGCCAGACGCGAACCTGTTAATGCCATCCCCGCTGAACGTGCCGTCGCACTACCCAGCGGCAGCAGTGTGAGCCAGCGGCTCGCCAGTGGCGCGAGCGCAATAAATACGATACCCACCACGGCGCTTTGCACTGCCTGCGGCATATTGATGTTGTACGTCGAACCGGAAATCCAGCTTAGCAGGCCGCCCATGCGCGGATCGCCACTCGCCATTAACACCATCATTAAGGTGACAAACGCACTGTTAAGCGCCATGCCCGCCAGCAACATACGCTCCGGTGAGAAACCTCCGCGACTGGCGACCAGCATAATGACCAGCAGCGTCAGCGCCGCGCCTAATGCGCCAGCGGGCAGCAACCACGCCACGGCGTCACCCGGCACAAAGAACATCATCACAACCACACCACAGGCCGCGCCGGAACTGATGCCTAACACTTCCGGACTGGCCATCGGGTTGCCAGTGAGGCGCTGAATCAACGCACCTGCAACACCCAGCATCATCCCCACGACTAACGCCGCCAGCACGCGAGGTGCACGCCACGGCAGCAGTTGATGCAGCATCTCACCACTCACCCACGTCCAGCTGTGTGCATCACGACCAAAGGAGATGCCGATAACGCTCAGCAGCGCCAGCACCCCAAGGCCAATGCCACACCACAGCACCACCTTCTGGCGCTCTGCCGGCACCTTGTCGCCCATATTCATCGCCGGTGGAACCGAGCCGGTACGTAAACGCGGCAACAGCCACAGCAGAATCGGTACGCCAATTAACGCGGTCGCTGTGCCGGTGGAAACCTCGCGCCAGTGGCTGGTCAGCCACAATACGCACTGATCGGCCAGCCACAGCAGTAAGGCACCAATCAGCGGAGCCAGCAGCATACGGCTGAGTAAGCGACGCCCCCCGAGCATTTTCGCCAGCAGTGGTGCAAACAGCCCGATAAAACCGATAATCCCGGCGACGTTCACCAATTGCGCACTTAACAGAATCGCCAGAGCGAGTGCGCCGACACGCGCAGCAGACAGTGCCAGACCGAGATTTTTTGCTACGCCGTCATCAAGCCCCATGAGCGTCAAGGGGCGCAGCAATGCCAGCGCCACGACAAAAGCCAACAGCAGACGCGGCCACAGCATGGCGACGTTGTGCCCATCCATCTGATTCAGTGTGCCGGTGCTCCACAAGAACATATTCAGCAGCTGATCATGATTGAAGATGGCAAAGATTTGATTCACCGAACCGGCATACAGGCTCAGGACCAGCCCGGCGAGGATCAGTGTCACGGGTGACAGCCGTTTGCCCCAGGCCACGCCAAATACCAGGATGCCCACCAGCACTGCGCCCGCCATCGCAGCAAATTGCTGTGTCAGCTCACCACCCGGTAAATGCCAGAGCGTGGCGACCGTAATACCGAGCTGTGCACCGGATGACACACCCAACGTGGTCGGTTCCGCCAGCGGATTACGCAGCACCTGCTGAAACAGTAAACCGGCCAATCCGAGACCCGCCCCCACCAACAGCGCCAGCGCCAGACGCGATAACAGGCTGTGATGGAACACCACCTGTTGGATACTGTTGATGTCCGGCGCAAAGAAGGCTTGTGACCACTGCGCCGTTGGCAGCGCGTCACGCAGATTGATAAAGGTCAGCGCCAGCGCCAGTAAAAACATGCTGCTTAACAGCATCACAGGAAAGAGACGATGGCGCATCAGTGCGACTCCAGCGCGTGTTCCAGCACGCGAACAAATTTCAGCGCTGAATAGGTCGCGCCGTAATACCAGACGGCAGGCACACGCTTGAAGCGGCCCGCGCGGATAAACGGCAGCGCCTGCCACAGCGCAGTTTTCATCACCTGCTGCATGTCACGATCGTTATCGTGATCAAAACAGATCACCTGCACATCGCCGACATCGGCTAACCGCTCAAGCCCAACCACGGCACTGCCCCAGAAATTGGTTTCACCCTGCCAGGCGTTACTCAGGCCAAGGATTTCCATCACTTCGAGGAACAGACTGTTGGTGCCAAACGTGATGGCGTGACGGCTGTCCATCAATGACATCAGCAGCACCGGACGATCTGCCCAGGGTTTGAGACGTTCGCGCGCTGCCGCTAGCTGCTCATCCAGGAATTGCAGATGCTGTACCGCCTGCGCTTCCCGGCCCAGCCGGGCACCGAGCGCATGCAGTGATTTACGGGCAGTACTTAACGGTTTACCGTCCCCGCTATTCAGATCAAAGCCCATGGTCGGCGCGATGCGATCGAGTTTATCTAATCCCGGACCGTAGCCGTTGGAGTGCAGGATTAAGGAAGGTTCGAGCTGCGTCATCAGTTCCAGATTGGGTTCGGTGCGCAAGCCGAGATCGATGGTGCTGGCGGATAGCATCGGCTCGCCAACCCAGATGTTGTAGTTGCGCAAATCAGCCACACCGAGCGGCGATACACCGAGCGCCATCAGTAGCTCAACAGGTAGCCATTCCAGCGCCAGGATGCGCTGCAGATCGGGTGTTGCCGCACGCAATGGGGCAACGTTCATCAGTGGCGTCAGTGCCAGCGCCGTCAGCAAGCGACGGCGTGAAATGTCGAACATGGCGAGGCCTCAGTAAACAAAACTGACGGGAGCACCGCCTTGTGGATGGGGCAAGATGCCCATCGGAATACCGTAGATATTGCCCAGCACATCGGCCTGCATGATGACATCAGGCCCGCCTTCCGCAATCATTTCGCCGCCGCGCAGCGCCACCAGGCGATCGCAATAGCGCGCCGCCATGTTGATGTCGTGCAGTACCGCAATCACCGTCAAGCCACGCTCGCGGCTGAGACGTTGAATCAGAGCTAGCACATCCACCTGATGCGCAATATCCAGTGCGGAAGTGGGTTCATCCAGCAGCAGGCATCGGCTGTTCTGCGCCACCAGCATCGCTAACCACGCGCGCTGGCGTTCGCCGCCTGACAGGCTATCCACCAGACGCCCGGCGAACGGTTTCAAGCCCACCAGCGTAATCGCTTCTTCCACGCGATCGCGATCTTCCTGGCCGTAGCGCCCGAGCGCCCCGTGCCACGGATAACGACCAATCGCCACCAGCTCACGCACCGTCATCCCTTCTGCCGCCGGTAACTGCTGCGGCAAATAGGCCACCTGGCGCGCAAAATCTTTGCTGCCCCAGTTCTCCACCGCATCGCGGTTCAACAGCACCTGACCTTCACTTGCCGCATGGTGACGCCCCAGCATTTTCAGCAAGGTGGATTTACCCGAGCCGTTGTGGCCAATCAGCGCCGTCACTTTACCCGGCGCAAAGGTGAGTGAAAGTGGATGCAGCAACGTGCGTCCAGGTACGCGAAAGCTGACATTATCCAGCGTGAAGGTGGTTTCTTCGTGGTGCGGATGCTGCATGGTGATCCCTGGTTAATTAGCACAAAACCGATCTGATTCTGAAGGGGGCGGCCCTGAGGCCGCCCAAAATCACAACATATTCGCCCTGACGAATCAGAAGCGGAAGGTGGCGGTACCAACGATTTGACGTTCAGCGCCCCAGTAGCAAGCGTAATCACGGTAGCAGCTGGCAACGTATTCACGATCGAACAGGTTGTTGATATTAACACCCACAGAAGAGCCCGGCAGACCGAAACGGCCGAGGTCATATTTCAGCGCTGCGTCGACGGTGGTGTAACCCGCTACGTCGAAGTTTTGGTTTGAGTTACTGCCATTCTGCGTATTCTCTGCATATAACCCTTTGCTTTCACCTACATAACGCACACCCGCACCCAGTGTCACACCTGACAATGCCGTTTCGTGGAAGGTGTAATCCCCCCACAGCGATGCCATATGCTTCGGCACCTGCACTGGTGTTCTACTTTTCAGCACTGTGTCTTCAGTGTATTCGGCATCGGTATAGGTGTAAGACGCAGTCATGTTGATGTTGGCGTTCAGTGCTGCCTTGGCTTCCAATTCAACACCGCGAGAACGGATTTCACCGCTCTGTACGCTGAAGTTAAGGTTGTTTGGATCGGCGGTAAGGTTTTTGGTTTTGGTCAGCTCATACACCGCAGCAGTTACGACAACCGGACGATCTTTAGGAACATACTTCACACCGGCTTCATACTGCTTAGCACGCGATGGATCAAACGGCTGGCCCGAGGCGGTAGTCCCAGAATTCGGAATAAAGGACTCACTGTAGCTAAAGTACGGCGCAATGCCGTTATCAAACACATAGTTCAGACCACCACGCCAGGTGAAGGCCTGATCGTGATTTTTCACTTCGGTATTGCCGTTACGATTCAGTGCTGAAGTCATCGCATAATCGTAACGTCCACCTAAGGTCAGCACCCAACGGTTCCATTCCATCTGATCTTGAGAGTACAGACCGGTTTGCTCTTGGCGATTCAGATATTGGTAAGGGAACGCAGCACCATCTAGCGCATCGTTACCATACTGAGGATTGAACGCACTAATTGGGAATGCTGATCCAAACGCCGCATCAATATCATTACGGGTGCGCTGGTAATCCACACCCATCAGCAAAGTATGATCCACTGCGCCAGTGCCAAATTTGGCCTGTGCCTGCGTATCTACCGCAAACTGATTTAACTTCTCATCTGACACCGCCGAACCACGGGTAATTTCATTGGTGGCAGCGTTGAAGCCATTACCATAAATACTGCGGTAATTGGTTCTTAAATCCGCATAACGCAGATTCTGGCGCACCGTCCAGGTATCGTTAAAGCTGTGCTCGAAGTTGTAACCCACCATCTTGGTGTTGCGCGAAATCTTGTTGCTGTCTTCGCCTTCATCAAAGTTGGTTGGCAGTTTGTAGCTGCTGCCGTCCGGGCGGGTAATGCCCACCACGGTGCCCTGACGCGGCAACCAGCCGTAATAACCGGTTTCCGGCTCGTTCTGGAAATAGGTCAGCAAATCAAAGCGGGTATTGGCATCCGGACGCCAGCTGAACGACGGCGCGATGGTATAACGCTTCTCTTTGTTCATCTCCTGTTGCGCGTCTGCACTGCGAGCCAGACCCGTCAGGCGGTAACTGTATACACCGTCATCATCCAGCGAACCGCCAAAATCGAAGCCTGTTGAGTACAGGTTATCGGTGCCCATCTGGAACTGCACTTCACGCAGTGTTTCCTGCGTCGGGCGCTTGCTCACCAGCGACACCACGCCGCCTGGGTTGCTTTTGCCGTACAGCACCGAAACCGGGCCACGCAGCAGTTCCGCACGCTCAAGGAAGTAAGGATCAATGGCGAACTCGGAGTAGTTATCCCCCTGCAGCTTCAGGCCATCAAGATATTGGTTAGTGTTGGTTTCGCTAAAGCCACGAATCGACAGCGCATCGATTACGCTTGAGCTGCCGCGGTTACCCGTCAGCACGCCAGCCGTGTAGTTAAACGCACCTTTTACGCTGGTTACAGCGTGCATCGCCATCTCTTCCTGCGTCACCACCGAAACCGACTGTGGGTTTTTCTCAATCGGCGTATCGGTTTTGGTGCCGGTAGCACTGTGTTTCGCGGCAATGGTAGGAGCCGGACCCCATGCGCTTTCCTGCTTGACGGTGTTGCCGCCATTGGCGGTGACCACCACGGTATCTTCTGCCAGCGCCTGTGCGTTCAGCGTACCCAGAGTTAAAGAAATTAATAAAGCGAGCGGACGGCGGGAAGTCGCAGCACGGGCAGAACAAGGATTTGAAATTCGCGTATTCATAAAAGGATCTCTCGGAAAGAAAACGACGCAGGTGAATACAAACGAGAATGATTATTAGACGCACGGATTTTAGGCGAAGTTTGGCGAGATCCGCAAGATGTAATGCCTGATGGCGGTGCGTTTGCCACCAGATCGTGCATATCCATGATCGCGAATAACAATCGTGCAGACGTAAAAAAGGGCGCCGAAGCGCCCTCTGTTTTCTGCAGCTAACTATTTGCTGCCAAACATATCCTTAATCCAGCCCGCCACGCCGTCAGCATCTTTCTGCTCACCCTGCTGCTGCTGAGGTGACTGCTGCTGAGGTTGCGACTCTTGCTGCTGTTGGATCTGCTGCTGTTGCTGGATCTGTTGCTGCTGTTGCTGGCACAGCGCGTTAGGATCCAACGTCCACACCGGCAGCGAACGCCAAGTGCTGCTGCCAGAACCACACACGAAGTTACCGGCAGAGTCGACGTTCATCTGCGTAATATCTTCTGGCGGTGTCAGCACCAGCGGCATTGGCGCCTGGTTGTCGAGATAACGGCGATAAATCTGCATCGCACCGCTCGCACCGTACAGCTTCGACGTCTGGTTGTTGTCGCGGCCAACCCAGGTGATCGCCACCTCTTTGCCATCAATACCCGCAAACCAGCTATCGATTAAATCATTGGTGGTACCGGTTTTACCCGCCAGATGAGCATTCGGGTAACGCGCGCCCAGCGCACGGGCGGTGCCGTGATCGGCAACTTGCTGCATGGTGTACAAGGTCATATAAGCAGCCTGCGCCGGCTCAACGCGTTGCGCCTGCGGGAAGCTCTGGTACAACACCGTGCCATCTTCAGCAATCACCGAACGTACCGCCGACAGGTCGGCGCGGTTACCGCCGCTGGCGATCGACTGGAACGCCTGTGCCGCTTCGATAGGTGTCAGGTTAAGTGCTCCCAGTAACATCGCTGGCACCGGATTCAGCTGATCTTTCGGCACGCCCAGCTTCGTCCAGGTATCCACCACCGAAGGCAGACCCAATGTCATCCCCAGATTTACGGTAGGCACGTTCATGGAGTTGGTTAAGGCATCCACCAGCATCACTTTGCCGCTGAAACGCTTGTCGTCGTTCATCGGTTTCCAGATGGAACCGTTCGGCTGTTTCAGCGCAATCGGCTCATCCGCCAGCCAGGTGTTCAGCCGATAGGTATTCGGCTGGCTCAATGCGGTGAGATAGGTCGCCGGTTTAGCCAGTGAGCCAATAGAACGACGCGCCTGCAGCGCACGGTTATAGCCCGCGAACTGCGGATCGGCACCGCCCACCATGGCACGCACTTCACCACTGAAGCGATCCACCACCACCATCGCGGTTTCCAGATCCTTCAAGCCACGCTGTTTTTTCAGCGCCGGGATGCCATCTTCGACCGCTTTTTCCGCCGCATCCTGAGAGATAGGATCGAGCGTGGTGAAGATCTTCACGCCAGACAGATCTTTAATCTTGTCGCCCAGTTTGGCCTGCAACTCGTTACGTACCATCTGCATAAAGGCAGGCTGCGGCGTGATCACGCCCCCTTTCGGCTGCACACCCAGCGGACGCGCCGAGAGCATATCGTACAGCTCCTGATCGATGACGTTCTGCTGTTGCAGCAAACGCAGCACCAGGTTGCGGCGCTCGAGGGCCAGTTTCGGGTTGCGCCACGGGTTATACAGCGAAGCACCTTTCACCATACCGACCAGCATCGCCTGCTGATCGAGGCTCAGCTCATCGACGGGACGACCGAAGTAATACAAACTCGCCAGCGGGAAGCCACGGATCTGATCGTTGCCCGCCTGACCGAGGTAAACCTCGTTGAGGTACAGCTCAAGGATGCGATCTTTACTGTAACGCGCATCCATGATCACTGCCATGTAAGCTTCACGCGCTTTGCGCCACAGTGAACGCTCGTTGGTCAGGAACAGGTTTTTCACCAGCTGCTGCGTCAAGGTACTGCCGCCCTGTACCGCTTTACCTGCCGTGATATTGGCAAGGAATGCACGGCCAATCGAATACGGGCTAATACCATCATGCTCATAGAAGTGACGGTCTTCGGTCGCGATCAGCGTACTGACCAGCAGATCCGGGAAGCCCGCACGCGGCACGAACAGACGCTGCTCACCGTTCGGCGATTGCAGCATGGTGATCAAACGTGGATCAAGGCGGAAGAAGCCAAAATCACGTCCGGTATCGAGGTTTTTAATCTCGCTCAGTTCGTTGTTGCTGAACGTCAGACGGGCGTTGATCTGCCCCTCTTTGCTGTCCGGGAAGTCAAACGGACGACGCAGCAGATCGATGGTGTTGCCTTTGACGCTAAATTCGCCCGGACGGGTAATGCGCGACACTTCGCGATACTGCGTGCCTTCCAGCAGCGCAATCATCTCTTTTTTGTCGTACGACATCCCCGGCTCAAGGCTCACCATGCGGCCGTAGACAGCAGCAGGCAACTGCCACACTTTACCGTCGATGCGGCTGCGGATTTCAGAGTCGAGATAGATGCCCCAGGCCACCATCACGACCACAAAGACCAGGAAAAGCTTAATTAACCAGCCTAACCAACGACGTTTGCCGCGTGGCGGACGTTTTCCTTTCCCTTTACCTTTTGGTGGCACCGGTGTGCTCTCCTCATCGTCTTCGTCAAAATCGTCCTGATCGATATCATCATCAAGCTCCCTGCGGCGACCCCGGCGCGCAGTGCTGCGCGGCGGCTTTGGCGCTTTTCCTTTACGCCCAATAGGTTCGCGATCGTTCCCAGACATGCTTTTATTCTCCAGGCATAGCTACGGCTACGGCCGTTACTCTAACTGCTTTCTCGTGCTGCGCATGGCAGAACCCTCTGAATTCGATCCACAGAGTGTCACGATGAAAATTTCTTGGTGCGCCTTGTCGGTAAGGCGTTTGCCGGATCGTCGGGCCAGGGATGTTTGGGATAGCGCCCTTTCATCTCTTTCTGCACTTCTGGATACGCTCCGCGCCAGAACGCAGCGAGATCACGGGTGATCTGCAACGGACGCTGCGCCGGTGACAACAACTCCAGCACCAGCGGAATGCGGCCTTCGGCCACCGCGGGATTTTGCGCTTCCCCAAACATCTCCTGCATACGCACTGCCAACGCTGGAGGCTTTTCAGCATCGTAACGAATAGGCAGGCGACTTCCGGTCGGCACAGTGTAATGAGTTGGCAGCACAGTATCCAGCCGCTGACGTTGTGACCATGTCAGCAAATGTAATAATGCGCTGACAAGATTGACGGCCTGCAGGCTCTTGAGATCGCGCACGGAACCCATCTCGGGTAACAGCCAACGCTCCAGCGAGTCGAGCAGGCTCTCATCGTCCAATGGCGGCCACGCCTCTTCCGGCAGCCACTCGGCGGCACAATGCAAACGCAAACGCAGCTGTTCCGCTTCGGGGGTCCAGCCGAGTACCGAGAGCCCTTTTTCGCGGATCCAGCGCAACATCGCCGGGTGTAAAATCTCCGGTTCCGGTCGCGCCTGCGGCTGTGCTTTTAGGACCAGCGCACCCACGAGTTCCCGTTTCCAGGCGCGCAATGTCCCTTTCTCCTCATCCCATTCCACATCAATGCGCTGCGACACCAGTTCAGGACATTGCTGGCGTAACGCACTTATCTCTACCGGCAGCGCCAGTAACATGCGGGCTTCGGCGGCACTGGCGCCCTGTAACAGGGTCGGCGCGATTAACCACTCATAGCGGCTCAGGCCATCCTGTTCATCCAGCATGGCGCCAATACCGTTAGCCAGCTGATAGCGTGCGCTTTCGCCTCGCCGCTGCGCCAGACGATCGGCAAAGCCTGCCACCAATAATGCGGGGAAAAGATCGGGATTGACGCGGCCATCGCTGGCATTCAACCGTTGCTGCCACTGACGCGCGCGCCTTTGCCAATGCGGCTGTGGTCGATTAAGGGCGTCGCGCAAATCTGCACTACCGTTGCGCGGTGGATCTTCAAGTATCGCCACCAGCAGAGCGGCACTGGCGATGGCATCCTGACTTTGTGCCGCACACAGAATAGCCGTCAAACGTGGATCGCTGCCAAGCGTCGCCATTTTACGGCCGCGCGCGTTAAGCCTGCCGTTTTCTAATGCGCCTAAGCGCGTTAGCAAAGCCTGTGCCGCTCGCAAGCTGAGTTGCGGTGGCGCGTCCAGCCAGCAGAGCTGTGACGCATCCTGGCAACCCCATTGCAGCAAATCGATCTGCAGCGCAGCCAAATCGCTATTGAGGATTTCGGGTTCACTTTGCGCCGCTGCACGCATCGCCTGCTCCTGCGGCAGCAAATGCAGGCAAATACCGGGTTCAAGACGCCCGGCTCGCCCGGCTCGCTGGGTCATGGAAGCCTGGCTGATGCGTTGCGTTTGCAGGCGCGTGACGCCGCTACGCACATCAAACTGTGCCGAACGCTCCAGCCCGCTATCCACCACTAAGCGGATACCTTCAATAGTGAGACTGGTTTCGGCAATGTTTGTGGCGAGCACCACTTTGCGGCGACCGGCAGGCGCAGGCAGAATCGCTCGACGCTGCGCATCCAATGACAGCGCACCATATAAAGGAGAGAGATCCACGTCTTCATCGACGCGGGATTCCAGCTCGCGCTTTACGCGCTCAATTTCTGCCACGCCCGGCAGGAACAGCAGCAGCGAGCCCGACTCCTCACGCAGCAACTGCGCCACTTCTCGCGCCACCGCTTCGTCAAAACGTTGCTGCGGGTTGAGTGAGGCATAACGGCGTATCACCGGAAAGCTGCGTCCTTCAGAAACAATAAAAGGCGCAGCAGGCAGCAGCTGACGCAACCGATCGTTATCCAGCGTTGCGGACATCAGCAGAATTTTCAGGTCATCGCGCAGCCCTTGTTGCACATCCAGCAGCAGCGCCAGCGCCAAATCAGCCTGTAGGCTGCGCTCATGAAACTCATCGAGGATCACCAGTGACACACCTTCGAGCATCGGATCGCGCTGCAACATGCGCGTCAGAATGCCTTCGGTCACCACTTCCAGTCGCGTATGGGGGCCGCAGCAGTTTTCACCGCGCATGCGATAACCCACGGTGCCACCGGGCTGTTCCCCCAACTGATCCGCCAGGCGCTGCGCCACATTTCGCGCCGCCAGACGACGCGGCTCAAGCATAATGATGCGCCCCGGCAGCACCGACTGCTGTAGCAGTTGCAGCGGCAGCCAGGTCGATTTTCCCGCGCCGGTGGGTGCCGCCAGTAAAACTTGTGATGACTGAGACAATGCATCGAGCAATGCAGGCAGCACCTCACTTACCGGTAATTCACTCACACTTAACTCCCACTCTGCCTGTGCTAACATGGCGCGCATTGTAGCACTCAACGGCCACGTCACCATGTCGATACAACGTCTGTTTTTTGCCCTCGAACTGCCCGCGCCACTCCAGCAACAGCTGGTACAGTGGCGCGCAGATCACTTTGCAGAAGGGGCAGGAAAACCGGTGGCCGCCGCCAATCTGCATCTGACGCTGGCGTTTCTGGGGGATGTCAGTGCCGAGACCTCGCAGCAGTTACAGCAGTTAGCTTCGCGCATTGTTCAGCCCGGTTTTAGCCTGGATTTGGATGATGCGGGACACTGGCCGCGCCCCGGTGTCGTGTGGCTTGGCTGCCAACGTGCGCCACGCGGCTTGTTGCAGTTAGCGAGCCTGCTGCGTGCTCAGGCGGCACGCCATGGCTGCGCCCAGAGTGCACAGCCTTTTCACCCGCATATCACTTTGTTGCGCCACGCCACGCAAAAAGTGGCCTTACCCCCGCGCGGCTTTCACTGGCAGTACGATGTCAGTGACTTTGCGCTGTTCTCATCGACCTTTAGCCAGGGACGCACCCGCTATCGGCGGCTGGCGCGCTGGCCATTGCCCTCTTCGTCAGGAGCCTGAATGCAGTTTGATCCACCGTTAAAACCCGCTCGTCTTATCGCGCGCTATAAGCGCTTTCTTGCCGATGTCGTGACGCCAGAGGGGGAGACACTGACCATTCACTGCGCCAATACCGGCGCGATGACCGGCTGCGCCACACCGGGCGATACCGTGTGGTACTCCACCTCAGACAGCATCACGCGCAAGTATCCGCACATCTGGGAACTGACCGAGACACAACAAGGCCACTGGATCTGCGTGAACACCCTCAGAGCCAATCAACTGGTGCGTGAAGCCTTAACCCTTGAGGCCATTCCAGAATTGTCCGCTTACAGCCACTGCCAACCTGAAGTGAAATACGGTACGGAAAAAAGCCGAATTGACTTCCTGCTGCAAGCGGAGGGCAGATCAAACTGCTATATTGAAGTCAAGTCCGTCACCCTTTTACAGCAGGGTAAAGGCTTTTTTCCGGATGCGGTGACGGCTCGAGGACAGAAGCATCTGCGCGAACTCAGTGCTATCGCGGCAGAGGGTCATCGAGCTGTTTTGTTGTTCGCCGTTCTGCATACGGGGATTGAGGACGTCTCCCCGGCGCGCCATATCGACGCACACTACGCAGAACTACTGGGACAGGCTCAACGCTGTGGAGTGGAAGTGTTGGCGTATCAGGCTCAGATATCACCTGCTCAAATGTTACTCACTCAGCCGCTCGCGGTGACGATTAACGTAGAGTTGTAATATTTATAGCAATTTGCTGTGATAGGAATGTTCTGGGCGGTGCGCTAAATACGCTGTTCCTCACAGGCTTGTCAAGGTGCGAATATGAATAATTGCCAACCTTGACTGCTTCTGCTATTTATAGCGGCCTGTTTTTTCCCTGATGGGAATCGATATACCCCTTAATAATTCGCGTTGCTGGCAGTCGGTGGTCAATTTAGCCAATGCACATGCAACCTGAAGTATGACGGGAAGGGCGTGTTATCCAGGAGAAACAACATGCAAGAAGGGCAAAACCGTAAAACATCGTCCCTGAGTATCCTCGCCATCGCTGGTGTGGAGCCGTATCAGGTGAAACCGGGCGAAGAGTATATGAACGACGCCCAACTGAGCCATTTCCGCAAGATTCTGGAAGCCTGGCGCAACCAACTTCGGGATGAAGTAGACCGCACTGTGTCGCATATGCAGGACGAAGCTGCTAACTTCCCGGATCCGGTAGACCGTGCCGCGCAGGAAGAAGAGTTCAGCCTGGAATTACGTAACCGCGATCGTGAGCGTAAATTGATCAAGAAGATCGAGAAGACGCTGAAGAAAGTGGATGACGACGATTTCGGCTACTGTGATTCTTGTGGTGTAGAAATTGGTATTCGTCGCCTTGAAGCGCGTCCGACTGCCGATCTTTGCATCGACTGCAAAACGCTGGCTGAAATCCGCGAGAAGCAGATGGCAGGCTAATGGCCGTGAGCAGACTGTCGCCGCACTGCCGGGAAAACCACTGTTTTCCCGGCGTGCGGTGCACCTCAAAATGAACTCTTCAACCTCTTCCTGCGTCGGGCGTTTCGCTCCCTCTCCTTCTGGTGATCTGCATTTTGGTTCGCTGATAGCTGCCTTAGGCAGCTACCTGAGCGCGCGTGCGCAACAAGGCCGTTGGCTGGTGCGTATTGAAGATATCGATCCGCCGCGAGAAGTGGCTGGCGCAGCGACACGCATCCTGAAACAGCTGGAGCATTATGGCCTGCAGTGGGATGGCGACGTGTTGTGGCAGTCGCATCGTCATGATGCCTACCGGGAAGCGCTGAGCTGGCTGCAACAGCACCGTCAAAGCTACTTTTGTACCTGCACGCGCAGCCGTATTCAGCAGCTTGGGGGGTTCTACGACGGTCACTGTCGGGAATTACATCTCCCCGCAGAGAACGCAGCGCTGCGCCTGCGTCAGCATGCGCCGGTTTATGGCTTTGACGATCGCCTGCGCGGCCATTTAGCGGCAGAGCGCTCGCTGGCGGAAGAAGATTTTATTATCCATCGCCGGGATGGTTTGTTTGCTTATAACCTGGCGGTAGTAGTAGATGACCATTTTCAGGGTGTGACGGAAATCGTACGCGGGGCAGATTTGATTGAACCCACGGTGCGTCAAATCGCGCTCTACCAGCAGTTCGGCTGGCCGGTGCCTGCGTATCTGCACCTGCCGCTGGCCATCAATGACGATGGCAATAAGCTCTCTAAACAGAATCATGCGCCCGCTCTACCTGATGGAGATGCGCGCCCATTGCTGGTATGCGCGTTGCACTTGCTGGGGCAATCGGTTTTAGAGAGTTGGCAAGATGCCACAGTGGAGCAACTGCTCGATAACGCGGTGGCACAGTGGAGTATCCAACTGATCCCACAACAGAACGCGCGAATCACGGATGAGGCGACATCGCCATTCCTAAATGGTTCGCAACAAGCTATGATTAGCCGCTGATTTATTAACACCCTTTTATCACTGTCGAGGTGTCCCATTTTTACCCGAGTCGCAAATTTTTGCCGGAGAGTCCTCAAGCGTGACGAGGAGGCGCCTGAAGAGGTGGAAACTGAAAGTCTGATGACCGTCATTCCCCGTGAAAGCCATAACATCTCACGCAAAGATATCAGCGAAAACGCCCTTAAAGTGCTGTATCGCCTGAATAAAGCCGGTTTCGAAGCTTACCTGGTAGGCGGCGGCGTGCGCGATTTGCTGCTGGGTAAGAAGCCAAAAGACTTTGATATCACCACCAACGCCACGCCTGAGCAGATGCGCAAATTGTTCCGCAACTGCCGTCTCGTCGGTCGTCGTTTCCGTCTGGCACATGTGATGTTCGGTCCTGAAGTGATCGAAGTCGCGACTTTCCGTGGCCATCACCAGGAAGAAGCTGAAGACGATCGCAACAACTCCCAGCGCGGCCAGAATGGCATGCTGCTGCGTGATAACATTTTTGGCAGCATCGAAGATGATGCCCAGCGCCGCGATCTCACCATCAACAGCCTGTATTACAGCGTGGCGGATTTCTCCGTACGTGATTACGTAGGCGGTTTGCAGGATCTGGAAGACGGCGTGATCCGTTTGATTGGCGATCCGGAAACCCGTTATCGCGAAGATCCGGTACGTATGCTGCGCGTGGTGCGTTTTGCCGCCAAGCTGGAGATGCGCATTGCCGTGGAAACTGCCGAGCCGATTCCGCGCCTGGCCACGCTGCTGAATGACATTCCGCCTGCGCGTCTGTTTGAAGAATCCCTTAAATTGCTGCAAGCCGGTTACGGATTCCGTACCTATCAGATGATGCGTGAGTACCATCTGTTCCAGCCGCTTTTCCCTACCCTGACGCGTGGCTTCACCGCCGAAAGCGACAGTCTGATGGAGAAAATGCTGGCTCAGGTGCTGAAGAACACGGACAACCGCATTCAGAACGATATGCGCGTCAATCCGGCCTTCCTGTTTGCCGCGATGTTCTGGTATCCGCAGCTGGAATCGGCCCAACGCATTGCGCAGGAAAGCGGACTGACCTATTACGACGCCTTTGCGCTGTCGATGAACGAAACGCTGGATGAAGCCTGCCGTGCGCTGGCGATTCCTAAGCGTATCACCACCCTGATTCGCGATATCTGGCAGCTGCAGTTGCGCATGTCACGTCGTCATGGCAAACGCGCATGGAAGCTGATGGAGCATCCTAAATTCCGTGCCGCTTATGATCTGCTGGCGCTGCGAGCCGATGTGGAACACAACCGCGAACTGCAAAGCCTGACCCATTGGTGGGGCGAGTTCCAGGCTGCGGCGCCGGTCGAGCAGAAAACCATGATGAACACGCTGGGCGATGATCCGGTGGCACCGCGTCGCAAACCACGTCGTCCGCGCCGTCGTCCAACCGGCCCGCGCCGCGATACCAATAGCGCATCATGATTCGTGTTTACCTCGCCTTAGGCAGTAATCTGGCCGACCCGCTGCATCAGGTTGATGCAGCGCTGGCCGCGATTGATGCGATACCGCACACCTCGCGCGTCGTCACCTCTTCGCTGTATCGCACGCCACCGTACGGCCCGCCAGACCAGCCCGATTACCTGAATGCGGTGGTCGCGCTGGACACCACGCTGGAAGCTGAAGCGCTGCTCGATCATACGCAACGTATCGAGCTGGAGCATGGGCGTGTGCGCAAAGCGGAGCGCTGGGGACCGCGCACCCTCGATATCGACATCATGCTGTTTGGTCAGCAGACGATTCACACCCCACGTCTCACCGTGCCACACTACGACATGCACAACCGTGCGTTTATGCTGGTACCGCTGCTGGAAATCGCGCCTGGCCTGCGCTTGCCCAACGGTCAGCCACTGACCGGCATCCTCGCCACGCTGGATCGCAGCACCATCCGCTTGTGGTCTGAGTAGGCGGCAATAATCGCACTACGGTCGTATCGCCTTTTCAATCAATCCAGTACACTGCGCGCATCAGAAAACTCTGGAGTGTGCGATGAAACCGACAACCATCTCCCATTTACGCCAGCTCAAAGCCAGTGACCGCAAATTTGCCACCCTGACGGCCTACGACTTTAGCTTTGCCCGCCTGTTTGCCGATGAAGGCATTCAGGTGATGCTGATTGGCGACTCCCTTGGCATGACCGTGCAAGGCCATGAATCCACATTACCTGTCACCGTGGCGGATATCGCTTATCACACCGCGGCCGTGCGCCGAGGCGCGCCGAATGCGTTGGTGATGGCCGACCTGCCGTTCATGAGTTACGCCACACCGCAGCAAACCTTCGATAACGCCGCTCAACTGATGCGTGCCGGTGCTAACATGGTGAAGCTGGAAGGCGGTGAATGGCTGGCAGACACCGTGCGTATGCTTACCGAGCGCGCCGTGCCGGTCTGTGGTCATCTCGGCCTGACGCCACAGTCTGTGAACATCTTTGGTGGCTACAAGGTGCAGGGCCGTGATGAAGCGGGCGCGGAGCGTTTGCTGGCCGATGCACTGGCGCTGGAAGCCGCCGGAGCACAATTGATGGTGCTGGAGTGTGTGCCGGTGGCGCTGGCAGAGCGTATCACCAAAGCGTTGAGCATTCCGGTCATCGGTATTGGTGCGGGTAACGTCACCGATGGACAGATTCTGGTGATGCACGATGCCTTTGGCATTACCGGCGGTCATATTCCTAAATTTGCCAAAAATTTCCTCGCGGAAACCGGCGACATTCGCGCGGCAATTCGCCAGTATATTGCCGACGTTGAGGCGGGCATCTACCCTGCCGCCGAACACAGTTTCCAGTAAATCAGGAGAGTTGCAGTGCTGATTATTGAATCGCTGCCGATGCTGCGACGAGAAATTCGTCGCTGGCGGCAGGAAGGCAAACGTATCGCGCTGGTGCCCACCATGGGCAACCTGCATGACGGCCACCTGACGTTGGTGGATGAAGCGCGCGAGCGGGCCGATATAGTGGTGGTCTCGATCTTCGTCAACCCGATGCAGTTTGAACGCGCCGATGACCTGGCGCGTTATCCCCGTACCTTGCAGGACGATTGCGAGAAGCTCAATCGTCATAGCGTCGATGTAGTGTTTGCCCCTGCGCCAGCGGATGTGTATCCCAAAGGGCTGGATAGCCAGACCTTCGTTGAAGTTCCGGGGTTATCGTCTCTGCTGGAAGGTGCCAGTCGTCCCGGTCACTTCCGCGGTGTGTCCACTATTGTGAGCAAACTGTTTAATCTGGTGCAGCCCGATATTGCCTGTTTTGGTGAGAAAGATTTCCAGCAGTTAGCCATTATTCGCAAGATGGTGGCCGACATGGGCTTCGATATCGAGATTGTCGGCGTGCCAACCGTACGCGCGCAAGATGGTTTGGCGTTGAGCTCACGTAACGGTTATCTCACCAGCGAAGAGCGCGCGATTGCTGCGGGTCTGAGCCAGGTGATGAACAGCATGGCCGAGCGTCTGAACAACGGCGAACGCCATGTTGAAGAGATTATCGAAACGGCCGAGGCCGCATTGCGTGAGAAAGGCTTCCGCCCTGATGGCCTGGCCATTTGCGATGCCGACAATTTGCAGCCGCTGACGGTGGATAGCCAGCGCGCCGTGATTCTGATGGCCGCCTGGTTGGGGAATGCGCGCCTGATCGATAATCAGCAAGTGGATCTGACGGAGTAACCTCCGTCGTTTAATCGCAGCTTAATAAGGTTATCCCGTTATGATTCGTACCGTACTTCAGGGCAAACTGCACCGCGTGAAAGTTACGCAGGCAGATTTGCACTACGAAGGTTCCTGCGCCATCGACCAGGATTTTCTTGATGCATCCGGCATTCTGCAATACGAAGCCATCGACATTTATAACGTCACCAACGGTCAGCGTTTCTCCACCTACGCGATTGCCGCTGAGCGTGGCTCGAAGATCATCTCCGTCAATGGTGCCGCCGCCCGTTGTGCCTGTGAAGGTGACATCATGATCATCTGCTCTTATGTGCAGGTGGAAGATGAAGTCGCCCGTAGCTGGCAGCCCAAAGTCGCTTATTTCGAAGGCGACAACGAGATGAAACGCATCGCTAAAGCGTTGCCGGTTCAGGTGGCTTGATACAACGAGGGCGGCCATTCGGCCGCCCCCGTAAAACTTAAGTCCGCAATCCGCGACCGCGCTGAATCAACGCATACACCAGTACGTAAAACACCACGATAAAGGCAATCAGCACTGACAGGGTAAACACCAGCGGCACATCATTGATGCCGAGGAAACCGTAGCGGAATCCACTGATCATATATACCACCGGGTTCAGTTTCGACACCGCCTGCCAGAACGGCGGCAGCAGCGTCAGCGAATAGAACACCCCCCCCAAATAGGTTAACGGTGTCAGCACGAAGGTGGGGATCAAGCTGATATCGTCAAAGGTACGCGCAAACACCGCATTCAGCAGGCCAGCCAGCGAGAACAGAATCGCAGTCAGCAGCAGCGTCAGGGCCACCATTGACCACGAGTGCACGTGGAACGGCACAAAGAACAGCGAAATCGCCGTCACCAGAATACCGACGCACACGCCACGCGCCACGCCGCCGCCAACATAACCAGCGATGATAATGTGCGTGGGCACCGGCGCCACCAGCAGCTCTTCAATATTGCGCTGGAATTTGGCGCTGAAGAATGAAGAGGCCACGTTGGCGTAAGCATTGGTAATCACCGCCATCATGATCAGACCCGGCACGATGAACTGCATATAGCTGAAGCCATGCATATCGCCGATGCGTGAACCAATCAGATTACCGAAGATGATGAAATAGAGCGTCATGGTGATCACCGGTGGCACCAGCGTCTGAATCCAGATGCGGGCAAAACGGTTGATCTCCTTGGCCCAGATACTCTTGAGCGCCACCCAGTATAAATGTGTCATGCTTTCACTCCTTTACCCTGGGTCAGGCTGACGAACAGCTCTTCAAGGCGGTTCGCTTTGTTACGCATACTCAGCACCTGCACGCCCTGCGCACTCAGCTGGCTGAACACGCTGTTGAGCCCCTGCTCACGCATCACTTCCACTTCCAGCGTAGAGGTATCCACCAGGCGATACTGGAAGCCTTCCAGCTGCGGCAGCGGACTACGCGGCGCCAGATCGAGGATGAAGGTTTCCGATTGCAGCTTTGACAGCAGGCCTTTCATCGAGGTGTTTTCCACCAGCTCACCGCTCTGAATAATGCCGATATTGCGGCACAGCATTTCTGCTTCTTCCAGGTAGTGCGTGGTGAGAATAATGGTGGTGCCTTTGATGTTGAGATCTTTCAGGAAGGTCCACATTGAACGACGCAGTTCGATATCGACACCTGCGGTCGGTTCATCCAGAATCAGCAGTTTTGGCTCGTGCATCAGCGCACGTGCGATCATCAAACGGCGTTTCATCCCGCCCGACAGCATGCGTGCACGCTCGTTGCGTTTGCCCCACAGATCGAGTTGGTTAAGGTATTTTTCCGCGCGCTTGTTAGCTTCAGAACGCTCCACGCCGTAATAACCCGCCTGATTCACCACAATCTGCATCACGGTTTCAAACGGGTTAAAGTTGAACTCCTGCGGAACCAGACCCAGCTGGCGTTTCGCATTGACCACGTCTTTTTCCAGGTCATAGCCAAACACCCGCACGCTGCCGCCGGATTTATTCACCAGCGAACTGATGATGCCGATAGTGGTCGATTTACCCGCGCCGTTTGGCCCGAGCAGTGCGTAAAAATCGCCTGCCTCAACGTTGAGATCAAGCTTCTTCAGCGCCTGAACGCCGCCGGGATAGGTTTTGGTGAGCCCGGAAAGTTCCAGTGCATAAGTCATTGCGAATCCATACCCTGTTGTAGTGACATCAAAGCCCTATGAAATGATAGTGCGCTCACGCCGAGCATGCGGGGTTATTCAGAGATAACGAGTGAAAAATCAAAGATGAAGCGCTGAGCGATAACCCGCGACACTTTACCACTCTGCATGCGGTAGGGGAACGCAAGCGCAGCCCGTCAGTCATTGACTCGCAGGCTGCGCATCTTATCGCAGGCTGGCGGGATTAGCCTTGGAAGATTGTGCGGTTATTCACCGGTCGGGATAACTTTGCCAATATACGGCAGATGACGATAGCGCTGCGCGTAGTCGATACCAAAGCCGACCACGAACTCGTCAGGAATGGTGAAACCAACGTATTCCACGGTCACTTCCACTTCGCGACGCTCTGGTTTATCCAGCAGCGTGCAGATGGCCAGTGACTTTGGCTCGCGCAGGCGCAGGATCTCGCGCACTTTGCTCAGCGTGTTGCCAGAATCGATGATGTCTTCCACGATCAGCACGTCTTTGCCGCGAATGTCCTCATCCAGATCTTTCAGGATTTTCACGTCGCGGGTCGATGACATACCACTGCCGTAGCTGGAGGCGGTCATAAAGTCGACTTCATGCGGGACATCGATGGCACGGCAGAGATCGGCCATAAACATAAAGGAGCCACGCAGCAGACCCACCAACACCATTTCGCTGCCGCTGCTACGGTAGTGTTCGCTAATCTGCTTGCCCAGTTCGGCAATACGGGTTGCAATCTCCTGCTCAGAGATCATCACGTCGACGGTGTGTTTCATTGCATTCGCCTGGTTAAGGTTTTCAGAAAGCCACGAAGTCTATCATAGTCGAACCAACCTCTAACGCCGCGCACAGAACGCAAACGATACCGTGGCAAAATTTATTGCGCTGGCCTTAACTACAGAAAACCCACCCGCACTCTCACCGGTATTCTCTGGAGATCCTATGGCCGCTTCATCCAGTAAAAAAACACAGATTGGCACCCACGATCTGCATCCGGAAACGCAGATGCTTAATTACGGTTACGATCCGCGGCTATCGGAGGGCGCAGTCAAACCTCCTGTATTCCTGACTTCGACCTTTGTGTTCAACAGCGCCGAAGAGGGACAGGACTTTTTTGATTTCGTTGCCGGACGTAAGCAGCCGCCGGAGGGCAAGAGCGGTGGGCTGGTATACTCACGCTTTAACCATCCCAATAGCGAGATTGTGGAAGATCGGTTGGCCATCTATGAACAGGCAGAAAGTGCCGCGCTGTTCTCCTCCGGAATGTCGGCCATTGCCACCACGCTGCTGGCGTTTGCGCGGCCAGGTGAAGTGATTTTGCATTCGCAGCCGCTGTACGGCGGCACTGAAACGTTGCTAAGCAAAACGCTGCACGATTTAGAGATTAAAGCCGTCGGCTTCAGCGATGGCACCGATGAAGACAAAGTGTATGAAGCAGCCAAACTGGCGTGGCAGCGCGGTCGTGTGGCGCTGATTCTGATTGAGACGCCGGCCAACCCGACCAACAGCCTGGTGGATATTCAGCTGATGAAGCAGGTAGCAGATGTCATCACCCAGCAGCAAGGTTCGCGCCCGATTCTCGCCTGCGATAACACCTTGCTCGGCCCGCTGTTTCAACGTCCTTTGCAGCACGGTGCAGACTTGTCGCTCTACTCGCTCACCAAATATGTCGGCGGCCATTCGGATCTGATTGCCGGTGCGGTGCTGGGCAGCAAAGCGCTGGTGAGCAAGGTGCGATCGCTGCGCAGCGCCATCGGCACCCAACTTGATCCGCACTCCAGCTGGATGATTGGACGATCGCTGGAAACGCTGTCGTTGAGGATGGAGAAAGCCGCCAGCAATGCAGAAAAAGTCGCCGCGTTTTTGCGTGATAACCCGCAGGTAGAAAAATTGCACTGGCTGCCCTATCTCGATGCGGACACCTCTGCGGGTGAAACCTTCCAGCGACAATGCAGCGGCGCAGGTTCCACCTTCTCGTTCGATATCAAAGGCGGCCAGCCGGCAGCATTTCGTTTTCTCAATGCCCTTGCGTTGTTCAAACTGGCGGTGAGCCTGGGCGGCACCGAATCACTCGCCAGTCATCCGGGCAGCACCACCCATTCCGGCGTACCGCAGGAGGTACGCCAGCGTATTGGCATTACCGATGCCACGGTACGTTTGTCGATTGGTATCGAGCATGCTGATGATTTGATTGAGGATATCCGGCTGGCACTGGAAGCGGCTCAGGCATAATCACTTGCCTGGCACGCTCAGAGAGGAGTTAGCGGCGTTGACCAGGCATCGAGCAGCAGGATAAGGCTGTCCGATGTCCACGCTCGTGTGCTGCCGTAAACCAGGCCACTTGTGCCCTGCCCCTGTAACAGGAAATCAGGCCATTGGCGCCCTGATACTGCTGCTGAGCAGTAAAATGCCACGCTTATGCCCTGGTGTTGCTAAACAACCCACAGCGAAGACGTTTTGGCTTCGCTGCGGTGAGGCAGTCACTTAGCCGACAGTGAAGCCTAGCATCATGCCGGTATCTTCATGCTCCAGCAGATGGCAATGCGCCATGTAGGCGTTATCGGCATTGGCAACGTAGTTAAACCGCACCAGCACCTCACTGCGCCAGCCGTTCACGCTGACCATGTCTTTCCAGCCCGCGCGATGCGGCGCTGGCGGCTTGCCGTTTTCTGACAGGATGCGGAACTGAGTGCCATGAATGTGGAACGGATGCAGCATGGAATCGCCCTCACCGGAAATGGTCCATTTTTCCAGCTTGCCGAGTTCAGCATTGAACATCGGCTTGGTCATGTTAAACGCCTGACCGTTGATTTTATTGCCGTTGTGGAAATCGTAAGCCGCTGTTTTTGCGTGATCCATCGGCATACTGCCATGGTCCATCTTCATGGCACCGCCGCTCATGTCCATGTTGCCGTGATCCATCTGCATCGCCCCACCCTTCGAGTCCATGTTGCCGTGGTTCATTTTCATCCCGGCCATGGCTTGATGACCGTAACGATCCATCAACGCCTGCATGCCTTGTTGATCCAGCTGCGGATCCATCATCAGTTGTAGCCAGCGGCTTTGCACGCCTTCCACTGATGGCAGCGGCGGCAGATCCACCAGCTTATCCGGCATAGAACCACTTGCCATCACGCGCAGTGGCAGAATTTGCACCAGCGGCAAGGGTTGATCAAAGGGTGCCAGCGTCATGCCCATCTGCGTCACCGGCAGCGTCACCATGTCGAAGGTTTTGCCGTCTGAAGTATCAATCATCACTTCGAAACGCTCGCCAGGCAGCAGCGGCAGGCTATCCACTTTTACCGGCTCGGCCAGCAAACCGCCATCGCTGGCAATCACGTACATTGGGCGCTTATCACTGGTGGCGATATCCAGCGAACGGGCATTGCAGCCGTTCAACAGACGCAAGCGCAGCCAGCCGCGTGGCACCGCTTGCTGCGGATACTGCACGCCGTTGGTTAACATCATGTCACCAAACCAGCCCACCGCCGCGCGCATGATGTCGAGTTGGTAATCGATTTTTGCGCCGTCTTTGGTCAGCTGTTTATCCTGGAAAATCAGCGGCACGTCATCTTCGCCCCACTGCATCGGCAGACGCAATTTGCCGGAATCTTCGTCCTCTAACAACACCAGTCCCGCCAGCCCCTGCGCCACCTGATAGCCGGTTTTGCCATGCTGATGCGGATGGAACCAACAGGTGGCAGCCGGTTGATCGGGCGTAAAGGTCACCTGACGTGAGGCACCGGGCGCAATCAGTGCTTGCGGTCCACCATCAACATCGCCAGGAATTTCCAGACCGTGCCAGTGCAATGTCGTTGCTTCCGCCAGCCGATTATGAATATTCACCGTAACGGCTTTCTCGCGCGGCAACCGCAGCGCCGGGCCGAGCAGACTGCCGTTATAGCCCCACGTCGGGACGGATTTGCCGTTCCATTGGCTGGTGCCACTCATCGCGGTGAGCGTGTACGCTCCGCGTGCATCGGGCTGCAAAATAGAGGGGATCGGTAACAGCGGGCGCGTCGCCGCCATTAACGAACGGCTCCACAAAGGCAGCGCACCTGCCGCGCTGAGTGCGGCGGTCAACTTTAGAAAATGACGACGTTGCATATTCTTATCCTTGTCGTGAATAAGGGCACAGCGTAAACCTTTACCCTGCGGGAGGGTCAAGCCCCTTAACAGAATGCGCCGATAAAAACCGTGGGAATGCCCCATTTGGGCAAATTTAGCGGAATCCCTGCAATAACTGTGCTAACGTCAATAAATTGTCCCTTGTTGAGAATGATTATGACGAAAAGCATCAAGATCCTGCTGCTGGCGGGACTCCTTGGCTTCTCCTCCACCAGTTTTGCCCTGAGCGAATCCGAAGCTGAAGATCTGGCCGATCTGACCGCGGTGTTTGTTTACCTGAAGAACGATTGTGGCTATCAGGATCTGCCCGATGCGCAAATTCGCAAAGCGCTGGTGTTTTTTGCCCAGCAGAACCGCTGGGATCTGGGCAATTACAGCAACTACAACATGAAGTCGCTCGGCGAAGAGAGTTACAAAGATTTGAGCGGTATCGCCATTACCAATGACAAGAAGTGTAAGTCGCTGGCGCGTGACTCGCTGAGTCTGCTCGCTTACGTCAAATAGCCCGCCATCCCGCTCTGCTGCTGAAGATTTGACCGTGCAACCACGGTCATATTTCGCTATGCTTTTTCCCCTAATTTCATGGCGATGACATTCGAGGAGAGCCCCATCATGGCCCAGAATGAAATGTGGTATGAGACGCTTCATGCCGGATTTGGACAGTATTTCACGGTAGATAAACTGCTTTATCGCGACAAAACGGCGCATCAGGATCTGGTGATCTTTGAAAATGCCGCTTTTGGTCGTGTCATGGCGCTGGACGGTGTGGTGCAAACCACCGAGCGCGATGAGTTCATCTACCACGAAATGATGACCCACGTGCCAATCCTGGCGCACGGCAAGGCGAAACGCGTGCTGATCATTGGCGGTGGCGATGGCGCCATGCTGCGCGAGGTCTTACGTCACCAAACGATTGAACAGATCACCATGGTTGAGATCGATGCCGGCGTGGTGAGTTTTTGCAAGACGTATCTGCCCAATCACAGCGCCGGTGCCTACGACGATCCACGGCTGAATCTGGTGATTGATGATGGTGTGAATTTCGTCACCCAGACGCAAGAGAAGTTCGACGTCATTATTTCCGATTGCACCGATCCCATCGGTCCCGGTGAAAGTCTGTTTACCTCTGAATTCTATGCCGGCTGTAAACAGGCGCTAAATCCCGGTGGAATCTTTGTGGCACAGAACGGCGTCTGTTTCCTGCAGCAGGACGAAGCGATCAACAGCCATCGTAAACTCGGCCATTACTTCTCCGACGTCAGCTTTTATCAGGCGGCGATCCCCACCTATTACGGCGGCATCATGACATTTGCCTGGGCAAGCGACAACGAGACGCTACGCCAGTGGGATGCAGTCACCCTGCAATCACGCTTTGACGACGCGGGCCTACGCTGCCGCTACTACAATCCCGCGATTCATGTCGGTAGCTTTGCCTTACCGCAATATCTGCTGAATGCCTTGTCGTGTGAGGAGTGACGAAATTGCAAAAGCTGAAACTACACGGCTTCAATAATCTGACGAAGAGCCTGAGTTTTTGTATTTACGATATTTGCTACGCCAACAGCGAAGCGGAGCGTGATGGCTACATCGCCTATATTGATGAGCAGTATAATGCGAATCGCCTCACCGAAATCCTGACTGAGACCTGCTCAATCATTGGTGCCAACGTGCTGAACATCGCGCGACAAGATTATGAACCGCAGGGTGCCAGCGTTACCATTCTGGTCAGCGAAGAGCCGATCAATCCGCAGGATATCGACAAATCTGAGCATCCGGGTCCGCTGCCCAATTCGGTGGTGGCGCATCTGGATAAGAGCCATATTTGCGTGCACACCTATCCAGAAAGCCATCCTGAGGGGGGATTGTGCACCTTCCGCGCTGATATCGAAGTCTCCACCTGTGGGGTGATTTCGCCGCTTAAGGCGCTGAATTATCTGATTCACCAACTGGAATCGGACATCGTTACCATTGATTATCGCGTGCGTGGTTTTACCCGTGATGTGAATGGCTTAAAGCACTTTATCGATCACGAGATCAATTCGATTCAGAACTTTATGTCCGAGGATATGAAGTCGATGTACGACATGGTGGATGTGAACGTCTATCAGGAAAATATCTTTCACACCAAGATGTTACTGAAGGAATTTGACCTGAAATATTACCTGTTCAATACCAGGCCTGAAGAACTCAACCCGCAGGAGCACAAGCGCATCACCAATCTGCTGTGGAAAGAGATGCGTGAAATCTACTACGGCCGCAATATTCCGGCGACGGGATTGAAGCTATCGTAGTGGGCTGCGATTAACGGGTGCGCATCAATGGGCACCCTACGCAAGCAGGTGTCGGTGCAGGGCTAGCATTGGGTTAACCCTGTTGCTGAAGGGTCGCCTTTGATGGCGACCTTGTTATATCAGGCTGTCAGCTGCAAACCAATGCCACGCTCACGCAACGCGCGACAAACTGCGTCGTCGAGACGCGCATCCGTCACCACATCGGTCAAACTATCAATCGGTGCGGCGCAGTATAGCGACCAGGAACCGTACTTACTGCTGTCAGCCAGCAGGATGCGGCGGCGCGCATTCGCCAGCAGATCCATCTTCAGACCGGCTTTATCTTCCGTCGGCGTCGTAATCCCGCGTTCGATACTCCACGAGTTACAGCTAACGAACGCGATATCCGGATTGATGCTGCGCAGCAGGCGTCGGCCATGCTCCCCAATACAAGACTGACTGGAGTCATCAATACGGCCACCAATAATGGTGGTTTCAATCTGCTTGAATTCAGACAGGAACAGCGCGATATGCAGGTCGGCGGTGATCACTCGCAGTTGCAGATGCGTGAGCTGGCGCGCCAGTTCCAGCATGGTGGTACCGGCATCCAGCACCACGGAGTCGCCCGACTGCACATAGCTGGCGGCAAACTGCGCGATGGCCTGCTTCTCGGCCAGATTACGCTGCATTTTTTCCAGCGTGGTCGGCTGCGCAGGAATAAAACGATTGAGCGTCACTCCGCCATGGCTGCGGCTAATGACGCCTTCCTTGTCGAGCTTGATCAGATCGCGGCGGATCGTCGCCGGTGAAGCCGAGATCGCACTCACCAGCTGTTCTACAGTGACCAGATTATGACTTTTCAGGTAGTCCATAATCTGGTCGAGACGGCTTTGTCCCTTCATATTTCCCTATGCTAGCTGCATCGCGAGTTTAATGGAGATCGCCATGCTCGCAGAGTTCGCTTTACCTGTCCAGGCGATATCAAACGCCGTGCCGTGGTCCGCGGAAGTACGGATAAACGGCAGGCCAGCGGTGATATTGACGCCATCATAAAAACCTAACAATTTCAGAGGGATGTGTCCCTGATCGTGATACATCGCCACCACCATATCGTACTGACCTTGCTGACACTGCAGGAACACGGTATCCGGCGGACACGGGCCATAAACATCAATGCCCTGCTCTTTCATCACTTTGATTGCCGGTGCTACGGTGGTGATCTCTTCGTCACCAAACAGGCCATTTTCGCCCGCATGCGGATTCACCCCAGCTACGGCAATGCGCGGCTTGTCGAAACCGACGCGGCGCAGGAAGGTATCCGCCATGCCGATCACCGTCTGGATACGGTCCCCATTCAGGGTGTCGAGGAACTTACGCAGCGCGATATGCGTCGTGACGTGGATCACCTTCAGATGATCGGTGTACAGCACCATGGCGTAGTTTTTGGTGTTAGTCAGTTGCGCCAGCAGTTCGGTGTGTCCCGGATAAATGTGCCCTGCTGAGTGCAGTGCTTCTTTATTGAGTGGAGCTGTCGCGATTGCGTGCACTTCCCCGGCCAGTGCCAGTTCGGTGGCGCGTTTCACACAACGCCAGGCCAAATCACCGGCTTCTTTCTGCACCACACCCGGTTTTAATGCCTCTGGATTGGCCAGCGGTTCATCGATCACGTTGATGATGCCCGGTGCGAAATGCGCGTCTTTGACGTTATCCAGTACGCGTAATTCTGCCTGCGGCGTAATGTTCAATCCCATCACCCGACGCAGCGTGCTGGCACAGCCGACCACCACTGCCGGGATCCCCGCCAGGTCACCTTCCGCTAACGCTTTAATGATGATCTCCGGGCTGATGCCCGCCGGATCGCCCATGGTCACCGCAATAATTTTATTCACTCGACTTCTCCTCAATGAAACGGATGGCTTCTACCAGGGTGTTTTCGTCACCAAAGCCACCCGCTTTGGTCATCACCGGCAGGTGTAATTCGCTATTTAGCAGAACCCCGTGCGGCACACAGCCCGCCACCAGGCCCTGAATCTGAAAACCACTGGCGCCGAGCGCTTGTGCGACGGCAATTGCCACGTCGCCGCCCGAAAGATACAACCCGGCAGGCAAGGCCTGGCGGCAAACGTTGTGGATCAATTGGGCGAGAAAGTGGCAGATGCGTTCTCCCAGCTCCTGGCGTGACACCTGATGTTGCTGACACAGCTGTTCAATCTCATGGCGTTGCTCTGCATGCTGTGTGGTGCGCACCACGCAATGTGCGCCGTCGCGTAAAGCCTGTTGCATCGCCTGCTGCCACTCGACAGCCTGCGGCCACGCGGGCTGAGCAAACAACTGACGGATATCAATATCGATAATGCGAATGTCACGTTGGGTCGCGAGGCGGGCGATTTGCTGCTGCGCGATGGCGCTCATCGAACCCACCACGGCCAGCACCGGCCTGGCCGGACGCGTCGCCAGATATTCGCCCAATGCATCACCTAATCCGGAAGCGCCTGCGAGTAAGGGTCGTGCGGGTAAACTCGCCGCCGCCGCCACAATCAGCGCAATATCAGCATCCTGCTCGGCATCCAGCACCACTAAGCCCTTCCTACTGGTAAGCACCTGTGCCAGCTTGCCACTGCGCACCGTCGCCAGGTCCAGAGTTTCACCGGTCAGATCGCTTTGCATGTGCAGGCGGGTTAACACATGGCTACTGGTCACCGGGGTTTTCGGGTCGCTGGCAAATTCGGTGTCCGTCAGACGCTGCTGGTTGATCCAGACTTCACCTTCACGCGTGGTACGGCCCAATTTCGGCACAGCGGGCACCACCAGCGCTAAGGTTTTTCCGCTGGCGTGCAATGCGGCCTCAATCTCTGCGCCCGGATTGCCGCGCAGCGTGGAATCAATCTTTTTAAACAGCCAGCCATCCTGGGCAATCGCCTGATGCTGCTGTAATGCTAGCGTTGTACGATGCGCTGCTTCTGCTGCACTGACTGCACGGCTGTCGGTGCTGATGACCAGCACATCGGCGCTGCTGGCATCGTGGGCAGTACTGCTATCAAACAGCACATGCACCTTTGCGCCTGCTCGCGCCAGTCCGCTACCGGCGTCGTTGGCACCGGTAAAATCATCCGCGATCACTAAGACGGGTGTTTTCCATGGCTGTGAAGTCATTCTCTTTCCTCTGCCGGCAGTTAGCCGTGTTGAGATTGATTATATTCAATCATGATTGATTATATGTGAGCAAGATCAAATTATTTGAAATCAATTTGTCCTATAAATTTAGGCACTGTAGTGACAGAACCCGCACTGAATGAGCAAAGTTAATCATTTAGTACGAAAAAACCGCGATAAGGGTATGAAATGAATATCAACAGCACCGTGATCAGTGGCTTCCAGGCGCTTAATGACCTCAGCTATTTACTGCAGAGTAAAGACAAAGCGCTTCTGGTCACCGACAAGAATATCGAAGGCATTCCAGCGGTTCAGTCGCTGATCGCGCAGCTGAAACAGCAGATCAGCAGTTTGAGCATCGTCAACAGCGTGCCGCCGGAGCCAAGCCAGCACGATGTCGCCGCCATTGTTGCCGCACTACCTTCTACCGACGTCGATCTGGTGATCGGCGTGGGCGGCGGCAGCGTGCTGGATGTCGCCAAACTGCTGTCGATTCTGTGCGTTGATGGCGCGCCAACATTGGATGCCCTGCTGGCCGGAGAGAAACCGCTGACCCGCACCACGTCACTGTTGATCCCGACCACCGCCGGTACCGGCTCCGAAGCCACGCCAAACGCAATCCTGGCGATCCCAGAGAAAGAGACCAAAGTCGGCATCATCACTCCGGTGATGCTGCCCGATTATGTCGCACTGGTGCCTGAACTGACCACCAGCATGCCGCCACATATCGCCTCTTCGACCGGTATTGATGCACTCTGTCATCTGATCGAGTGCTTTACCGCCACCGTGTCCAATCCGGTGAGTGATAACTATGCGCTGATCGGCATGAAAAAGCTGTTTGCCAGCCTGGAGACCACGATTGCCGAACCGGGCAATCTGGAAGCGCGCCTGAATATGTTGTGGGCTTCTTATTACGGTGGCGCATCGATTGCCCACGCCGGTACCCATCTGGTGCATGCGATGTCCTATCCGCTGGGCGGCAAATATCATCTGCCGCACGGCGTGGCGAACGCCATTCTGCTGGCACCGTGCATGCGCTTTGTGCGCCCCGCCGCCGTGAGCAAATTCGCGCAGGCCTACGATCTGCTGCCGGACGCCGATGCCTCACTGGATGAAGAAGCCAAATCGCATGCGCTGGTGGAGTACTTTGCCGCGCTGGTGAAACGTCTCAAACTGCCTGCCAGTCTGGAAGAACTGGGTATCGGCCCGGATCACCTGCCGTATCTGGTTGAAGCCGCGCTCGACGTGCAGCGACTGATGAAGAATGTACCGATGAAAGTGAACGCCGATGACGTACGAAACGTCTACCTGACACTCTTTCCGGCTTTGAATCACTAAGGATTAATGAGGGCATCATGAGTAAGAAAATTCAGGGCGTATTAACCGCCATCGTCACCACCTTTGACAGTGAAGGTGCGTTTAATCCCGCGGCTCAGCGCCTGCAGGTACAACGTCAGCTCAGCGCGGGTAACGGCATCTTCTGCGGCGGTACCAACGGTGAGTTCTTTGTGCTCAACGAGCAGGAGAAGTTAGCGGTTACCGAAACCTGCGTCGATGAAGTGAACGGCGCTGCCCCGGTTGTGGCGCACATCGGTGAGATCTCTACCCGTGAAACCATCCGCCTCGGCAAACAAGTCGCCAAACTGGGCGTGGATGCGGTTTCGGTGATAACTCCGTATTTCGTGCCGCTGAAGCAGGAAGAGTTGATTGCCCACTACCGCGCGGTGGCAGATGCGATTGAAGTCCCGCTGTATCTGTACAACATCCCTGCACGCACCGGCAACACCTTACAGCCGGAAACCGTGCGTGCGCTGGCTTCACATCCCAACATTATCGGCATCAAAGACAGTGCGGGCAGCTATGAGAGCCTGAGCGGTTTCCTGAAGGCCGCTGAAGGCGTGGAAAACTTCAACGTGCTGACCGGCCCAGACTCGCTGATCCACCGTGGCTTTGTTGAAGGTTGTACTGCCTGTATTTCGGGTCTCGCCAACGTGGCGCCGAAAGAGATCAACGCTATCTGGGCACGTTTCCATGCGGGCGATATTGAAGGCTCACGCCAGGCACAAGAGAACATCACGGGCCTGCGCACCGATCTCTACAGCGTTGGTTTCCCACCGGCCACCGTGAAGAAAGCTGTTTCACTGCTGGGTTCAGATGTGGGTAACAGCCGTTATGCGGTGAGCTTCTCTGCCGAAGAAGAGCAGAAGATCCGCCAGATCGTGAATCAGTACCTGCAGTAAAGACCGATTGGGCAGCGGTTGCTGCCCGTTCCAACACCAGGATTGGGAAACGCTATGAAAGTTATCTGTACTTCACCGTCTTTCGCCAAATACGACGCTGCGCCCATTGATGCGCTGGAACAGCAGGGTTTTGAGCTGATCACCCTGCCCGCCGATGCACCACTTAGCGCGCTGGAGCCGCATCTGGCCGAGACCGTGGCGATGATCGTTGCCTTTACCGATGTGAATGAAGCACTGCTGGCAAAAGCACCTCAGCTGAAGATCGTGTGTAAGCATGGCGTGGGCGTCGACAACATCAATCTGGATGCCACCCGCGCACGCGGCATTTACGTCACCAATGTGCCGGATGCCAATAAACATGCCGTGGCTGACTTCGCGTTCGCGTTGATTCTGAATAGCGCACGCCAGATTACCCAGGCTGCAATTGAAACCCGTGCCGGTAACTGGCCGCGCATCTTTGCCACCGATGTGTATGGCAAAACGCTGGGCATTATCGGCCTCGGGAATATCGGTAAACAGGTTGCGCTGCGTGCCAAAGGCTTCAACATGCGCGTGATTGCTTTCGACTTTTATCCGGATGAAAAATTTGCCGCCGAGCATGGCATCGAATTCGTCAGCCTCGATCAGCTGACCGAAAGCAGCGATTTCATCACCTTGCACAAGCCGCTCACCGATAAAACCCAGAATCTGTTCGATGCTGCGCGCATCAAGCGCATGAAGAAGAGTGCATTCCTGATCAATGCCTCACGCGGTGGCATCGTCAATGAGCAAGATCTGTATCAGGCACTGCTGGACAACGTCATCGCTGGCGCGGCCGCCGATGTGTTTGAGCAGGAACCGCTGACGGAACATCCGCTGTTCACCCTCAGCAACTTTATCCCGACTTCGCATATCGCGGGTTACACCGACGGTGCCATCAGTGCCATTGGTGAACGTTGCGTCGCGCAGATTGTGCAGTGCATCAAACAGGGCGAGCGCCCGACAAATGTTATGAACGGGCTGGATTAATTTTCTCAAAACCCTACTTAATCCAAATTTTAATCCCCAGTCATTGGTGCTGACGCCAGCGACAAGGTCATTTATCCCCTGAAAATGGGTCAATGATTGCAGTCAACGCCGCGACAGCGCGAAAGACACCGGGAAGGTGAAAAAATATTATGAACAACACCTCTCGCTCTACCCGCATTCGCTGGTGGATTGCTGGCCTGATGTGGCTGGCGATCGCCATTAACTATATTGACCGTACCGTACTCTCTGCGGCTGCCCCGCATTTGATCAAAGAGCTCGACATTAATCCCGAGATGATGGGCTTTATCATGGCAGCGTTCTTCTGGTCATACGCGCTGTTGCAGATCCCGGCAGGCTGGTTTGCCGATCGCTTCGGTCAGAAAAAAGGTCTCGGTATTGCGGTGGCCTGGTGGTCAATTGCTACCATGGCGATGGGCCTGGCAACCGGCTTTAAATCTCTACTGGCGCTGCGTTTAGCGCTGGGTGTCGGTGAGGCCGCTGCCTATCCGAGCAACGCCGGGATAACCGCGCGCTGGTTCCCGGATCGCGAACGTGCCACCGTTTCAGGCCTGTTCGACAGCGCCTCGAAGTTTGGTGGGGCCGTGGCCATGCCGTTGATCGTATTTATGATCGCCATGTTCGACTGGCGCATCACTTTCCTGGTGATTGGTTCACTCGGTGTGTTCTGGGTAATTGCGTGGTACTTCATCTATGCGGAAAACCCGGAAGATCACAAATCGATCAGTCAGGATGAAGTGCGCTTTATCCGTAATGGCCAGGCGCAGAAACACGGCGACAAAAGCGTACGTCCGATGAAGTGGTACAAACTGCTGCGCTACCGCAATATCTGGGCAATGTGCATTGGCTTTTTCACCATTAACTACACCTCATACTTCTTTATTACCTGGCTGCCGACTTATCTGGTGAAAGATAAAGGCATGGATTTCCTCAAGATGGGGATGGTGGCTGCGCTGCCGCTGATTTGCGGCATGGTGATTGAAGTGCTGGCCGGTTGGGCATCGGATCGCATGGTGCACAAAAAAGTGCTGTCACTGACCGCCACGCGCAAGCTGTTCCTGACTATTGGTCTGATGATGGCACTCTGTATTGGCTTCGCCCCGTTCACTGACTCGGTATTTATGACCGTGCTGTTGCTGTGTATCGCCAAATCGGGCACCACCGTTGCGGCTTCTCAGGTGTGGGCACTGCCTGGCGATGTGGCACCGCAGAACAGCGTGTCGATCGTGGCAGGCCTGCAAAACACCGTATCCAACATGGGCGGTGCGGTGGGGCCGATTATTACTGGTGCCATCGTCGGGGCGACAGGCCACTTCACCTGGGCGCTGGTGTTCTCTGCTGTATTAGTGGTTATCGGTATTCTTAACTACCTGTTCCTGATGGGCAAAGTCGAACCCATCGTGGATGAGGAGCAGGTGCATCATCCACATTCCGTGGTAAGCGGCGCATAAATGCCAAACCCGCCGCATCGTCCTGATGCGGCGTTTCCCCTACAAAATAAAAAACAATTGGAGGCGACATGTCGCTGAATTCAAGGGGATCATCTGCCGCCATTGAGTCAGGGAAAGCCAAAGTCTAAATAAAACTACGCCACGACAATGCAGGCGAAATTTTGCGGTTATCTGCCCGCAAGAAACTGCCGATACGCCGCGATCACTGCGAGGAAATCTTCCACGCCGCAAAATGACAGACTCTCTTCGTCGTAATACGTCATGCCCTCTTCCATGCCATCATCTTCCAGCGCCAGCTGGTTGGCTCGGATCATCACCTCTTCTTCATCCAGCCAGATGGTGTATTCATGCCCGACACGTTGCCACTGATTAATCGTTCCTTTGACTTCCCGCGCCGCCGCTTCCACTTCATCCAACAGGCCGGGATGCTCTCTGACCTCTTCATTGAACCAGTGCCCCACTGCTTCGTGGTCCATCGACATACGCACTTTGACCTGTCCGGTCAAATCACGCAGAAATTCATACTCCATGGGTTTGCCTCGTGTAGCTAATGGCGCGACGTGCAGCACCGGTTAGGTGCATTTTGTGCGTAGCGCGCTGAATAAAGTGGGATCGCGCTCGCATTATGCCTGGACATGCTCGAGGAAAAAAGCGCATAAAAAAAGGGACGATTCGCATCGTCCCCTCTTCATCCTTCGCGCCGATTAAACCGCGGTCTGGAAGATCACACCGTCAGCTTTTTCAGTGTACTGACCCAGCTGGTCAAAGTTGAGATAGCGGTAAGTATCTGCCGCCGTCTTATCAACCTGAACCATAAACTGCTGATACTCATCTGGCGTTGGCAGTTTACCCAGCAGGGATGCCACCGCAGCCAACTCAGCCGAAGCCAGGAACACGTTCGCGCCGGTACCGAGGCGGTTCGGGAAGTTACGGGTTGAGGTGGAAACCACCGTCGCACCGTCTTTCACACGCGCCTGGTTACCCATGCAGAGTGAGCAACCTGGGATTTCGATACGCGCACCGCTCTTACCGAAGACGCTGTAATAGCCCTCTTCCGTCAGCTGAGCGGCATCCATCTTAGTAGGCGGCGCCACCCACAGACGGGTTGGCAGTTGGCCTTTGTGCGCATCCAGCAGTTTACCCGCTGCACGGAAGTGACCGATGTTGGTCATACAAGAACCGATGAACACTTCATCGATCTTCTCGCCCTGCACATCAGACAACCAGCGCGCATCATCTGGATCGTTTGGCGCACACAGGATTGGCTCTTTGATTTCGGCCAGATCGATATCGATCACTGCCGCATATTCTGCATCCGCATCGCCTTCCAGCAGTTGCGGATCCGCCAGCCATTTCTGCATGCCTTCTACACGGCGCTCTAGCGTACGACGATCGCCGTAACCTTCAGAGATCATCCACTTCAGCAGCACGATGTTTGAGTTCAGATACTCAATGATCGGCTCTTTATCCAGCTTGATGGTACAGCCCGCTGCAGAACGCTCAGCTGACGCATCGGTCAGTTCAAATGCCTGCTCCACTTTCAGTTTCGGCAGACCTTCGATTTCCAGCACGCGGCCAGAGAAGATGTTTTTCTTCCCTTTCTTCTCAACAGTCAGCAGACCCGCTTTGATGGCGTACAGTGGGATGGCGTGAACCAGATCGCGCAGGGTAATGCCCGGCTGCATTTCGCCTTTGAAGCGCACCAGTACCGACTCAGGCATATCCAGTGGCATCACGCCGGTCGCAGCAGCAAATGCCACCAGACCAGAACCTGCCGGGAAGGAGATCCCGATTGGGAAACGGGTGTGTGAATCGCCGCCGGTACCCACGGTATCTGGCAGCAGCATACGGTTCAGCCAGCTGTGGATAACCCCGTCACCCGGACGCAGTGAGACACCGCCACGGTTCATAATGAAGTCAGGCAGGGTGTGGTGCGTGGTCACGTCAACCGGCTTAGGATAGGCTGCGGTATGACAGAACGACTGCATGACTAAATCGGATGAGAAGCCGAGGCACGCCAGGTCTTTCAGTTCATCACGGGTCATTGGACCGGTGGTGTCCTGAGAACCTACAGAGGTCATTTTAGGTTCACAGTAGGCACCCGGACGGATACCTTCAACGCCACAGGCACGGCCAACCATTTTCTGCGCCAGTGAATAACCACGGGTGCTCTCTGCAACGTCTTTGGCTTTCACAAACACATCGCTGTGCGGCAGACCCAGAGACTCACGTGCTTTAGTGGTCAGGCCACGACCAATGATCAGTGGAATACGGCCACCGGCACGCACTTCATCCAGCAGCACTTCGGTTTTCAGCTCGAAGGTCGCCAGCAGTTCGTCGGTTTCATGATTGCGCACTTCACCCTTGTACGGGTAAACGTCAATCACATCGCCCATGTTCAGACGGTCAACGTCCACTTCGATCGGCAGTGCGCCCGCATCTTCCATAGTGTTGAAGAAGATCGGTGCGATTTTACCGCCGAGGCACAGACCGCCGCCTTTTTTGTTTGGCACGTACGGAATGTCATCGCCCATGAACCACAACACCGAGTTGGTGGCAGATTTACGGGAAGAACCGGTACCCACCACGTCACCGACGTAGGTCAGCGGGAAGCCTTTTTTCTGCAATTCTTCGATCTGTTTGATCGGCCCAATGCTGCCGGCATCGTCGGGTTCGATACCATCACGTGGGTTTTTCAACATCGCCAGTGCGTGTAGTGGAATATCCGGGCGAGACCATGCATCCGGTGCCGGAGAGAGGTCATCGGTGTTGGTTTCGCCGGTCACTTTAAACACGGTGGTGGTGATTTTTTCAGCCAGCTTAGGACGCTTCAGGAACCACTCAGCATCGGCCCAGGACTGGATAATTTTCTTCGCGTGGGGGTTACCCGCTTTCGCTTTCTCTTCGACATCGTAGAAGTTATCGAACATCAGCAGCGTATGGGACAGGGCTTCAGCGGCAATCGGAGCCAGTGCTTCATCGTCAAGCGCTTCGATCAGGGCATGGATGTTGTAGCCACCCTGCATGGTGCCCAGCAGTTCAACTGCCTTTTCGCGAGTAACCAGAGGAGAGAGGGCTTCGCCCTTCGTGACAGCTGCCAGGAAACCAGCTTTTACATAAGCCGCTTCATCAACACCTGGGGGTACACGGTTGACCAATAGATCGGTCAGGAATTCTTCTTCACCCGCTGGCGGGTTTTTCAGCAGTTCAACCAGCGCGGCCATTTGGGAAGCATCTAACGGCTTAGGTACGATTCCCTGGGCAGCACGCTCGGCAACGTGCTTACGGTATTCTTCTAGCACGACGTTCTCCTCGCTCTCATTGTATAGCTTTCCGGTACACCCCTTGAGCTGTCAAACAGTAGGGTGAGGTGCCCGGTTCCGCGTCGGCCAGCATAGCAGCATTTCGGCTGATTGTTAATCTGTTTACAAAAAAGCAACATCCGCGCGTTATTTAGCAGATTTATCTGAATTTTGAGCGGGGTCACACAAAAAAGCAGGCCACCTGAGCCTGCCATTTTGTGATTGAAGGGCTAAAAATTAGCGATCGACCAGGGTGAATTCGCTTTCGTTGTAGCGCTCACCCTGAATATTTTGTGGATTGAATAGCGTATCCAGGGCCTTAATATCGGCTGAATGAAGTGTGAGAGCGGCCGCAGCACAGTTCTGTTCCAGATTGGCGATTTTGCTGGCACCAGGAATCGGCACGATATGCTCACCTTTCGCCAGCACCCACGCCAGCGCCAGTTGTGCTGCTGTCGCATCATAACCTGCAGCCATCTCTGAAAGCTGATTCACTAACTTCTGGTTATGCGCCTGTGCGTCCTGTTGGAAACGCGGCAGATAGCGACGAAAATCATCTTCCGCCAGCGTGGTCGCCGCCGGGAAGTTACCGGTGAGGAAGCCGCGGCCTAACGGACTGTAAGGGACAAATCCGATATTCAGCTCACGGCAGGTGGCGAGAATTTCTTGCTCCGGATCGCGCGTCCACAGAGAGTATTCGCTCTGCAGGGCCGAAATCGGATGCACCGCCTGCGCGCGGCGTAACGTGGCGGATGAGACTTCGGATAAACCGAGATACTTCACCTTCCCTTCACGCACCAGATCCGCCATCACGCCTACCACCTCCTCAATCGGCACAGCTGGATCAAGACGATGCTGATACAGCAATTCAATGGCTTCGACACCCAGGCGCTGAAGTGAGCCTTCCACGGCGCGGCGGATATGCCCCGGTTCGCTATTGGCACCGGTTATGCGCTCCCAGCCCTCCCCATGATCGGTAATGCGGAAACCAAACTTGGTCGCCACTTTGATATCGCTACGGCCTTTGATCGCTTTCGCCAGCAGCGCTTCATTGGTGAAAGGGCCATACACTTCAGCGGTATCGAGGAAATTGACGCCGAGTTCAAATGCACGCGCCAGCGTATTCAACGCTTGCTTTTCATCATTCTGACCATAGGCAAAGTTCATGCCCATGCAGCCCAATCCTAACGCTGAAACCTGTAATCCCTGACTGCCTAATTGACGCTGTTGCATTGATTTATCCTCTTCGCTTACGGTGTTAATGTTATAAACCTCAGCAATCGCAGCAACAATTGCGCGATTTTCGTTGATTTAGTGAGTGGAATTCAGCAATGAACAACTACCGTGCATCAATGCAGGAACTGGAGATGTTTGCCGCTATCGCGCAGCATCTGAGTTTTCGCAAAGCCGCTGAGGAGCGAAATGTCACGCCCTCGAGCCTGAGCCACGCCATGCGCAACTTTGAGGAGCGGTTGGGAGTGCGTCTGCTGCACCGCACCACGCGGAAAGTGGCGCTGACCGAAGCCGGCGAGCGATTCTTGCTGCGTATCCAGCCTGCGCTGGCCGATCTTTCACAGGCGGTGGATGAACTGAATGACTGGCGTCGCGATCCTCGTGGCGTGTTGCGCATCAGCATGCCGCGTTCGGCGGAGGCGCTGTTTTTCCAATCCGTCATATTACCGTTCGTGCAACGCTTCCCGGAGATTACGCTGGAGATCGACAGCAATGACGCGTTGGTAGATATCGTTGAGAGTGGTTTTGATGCAGGCGTACGCTATGGCGATGTGCTGGCGCAGGATATGATCGCAGTGCCCTTTGGCAAGCCGATGCGCGCACTGGCGGTGGCCAGCCCGGCTTTTCTTGCTCAACATGGCGTTCCGCAGTTCCCGGCGGAGTTATTGCAGTTTCCCTGTATTGAGCGGCGCTTTCCGAGCGGACGTCGCTATCGTTGGGAATTTTGGCAAGACGGGCGCAAGCAGGAAGTGGCGGTAAAAGGCTCACTGGTGCTGGACAATAATGAGCGCATTCTGCAAGCGGCATGTGCCGGATTAGGTATCGCCTTTTTACATCAGGACGCGGTCAACGCTGCTTTGGCGGAGAGAGAATTAGTTGAAATACTTACTGAGTATACGCAGATTGAAGAAGGATTCTGGCTTTATTACCCCAGCAGGAAATACCTTTCCGCACCGCTAAGGCATTTTATTGATTGGATTAAAGATATCAATAATTAATCACATGAACACTTAACATCTTTAATTAAAGACTAACGATAAAACTGGGAAATTTAATTAAAATTAAAGATAAATTAGACGTGAAATAAGAAACAAAACGCGTAGACTGCCTGCGGGCGCTTGAGGCAATCTGCCTCAAGCATTATCAATTGAGGTGGGTTGTGGAAGGAGAAACTCATGCGGTCAATTTTCATCAACCGCACGAGCAGGCAACTACCCGAAACACCTAAGCAATGTTAGGGTAGTTGCTTGCTCGTGCTAATGCAAGGAGTAAGTGATTATGAAGTTATCATTCAGCAAGCTGATTATCGGCGGGCTCATGCTATTAGTATTGTGCCTGGTGAATCGCAATACACTCTGTGAATTACGATTCAAGGTATTCACTGCTGAATTATCTGCGGTAATGGCTTACGAAGTCAGGCAGTAACACTTCAATAGCAGGGGTTCGCCCCTGCTATTTCCGGCAGGGCTTATGCGTTAGCTCCAGCGCCTTATTTATCGATTCAATTTAATAGAACCCGTAATAAAAAACGGCTCCATTAAGGAGCCGTTTCTTTATTTAGCAAAAAAATTATTTCTTTTTCGCTTTCGCGTTTGGCAGGTCCGTGATACTACCTTCAAACACTTCTGCCGCCAGACCAACTGACTCATGCAAGGTTGGGTGCGCGTGAATGGTCAGTGCGATGTCTTCTGCATCACAGCCCATTTCGATCGCCAGACCGATTTCACCCAGCAGCTCGCCGCCGTTGGTGCCGACAATCGCGCCACCGATCACACGGTGAGTTTCTTTGTCGAAGATCAGTTTGGTCATACCGTCTGCACAATCAGAAGCGATTGCACGGCCAGAAGCAGCCCACGGGAAGGTGGAGACTTCGTAGCTGATGCCTTTCTCTTTAGCTTCTTTCTCGGTCAGACCTACCCAAGCAACTTCTGGCTCGGTATAGGCGATAGAAGGGATCACTTTCGGGTCGAAGTAGTGCTTCAGACCAGAAATCACTTCTGCCGCGACGTGGCCTTCATGCACGCCTTTGTGCGCCAGCATTGGCTGACCGACGATGTCGCCGATAGCAAAGATGTGTGGCACGTTGGTACGCAGCTGTTTGTCGACGCGGATGAAACCACGATCGTCCACTTCCACGCCCGCTTTACCCGCATCCAGGCCTTTACCGTTTGGCACACGGCCAATCGCCACCAGCACTGCGTCATAACGCTGCGCTTCAGCCGGGGCTTTTTTGCCTTCCATTGACACGTAGATACCATCGTCTTTCGCTTCAACAGCGGTCACTTTGGTTTCCAGCATCAGGTTGAATTTTTTGCTGATACGTTTGGTGAAGACCTTCACCACGTCTTTATCGGCAGCAGGGATAACCTGGTCGAACATCTCAACCACGTCGATCTCTGAACCCAGCGCGTTATACACGGTGGCCATTTCCAGACCGATGATGCCGCCGCCCATAACCAGCAGACGCTTAGGCACTTCTTTCAGTTCCAGCGCATCTGTTGAATCCCACACGCGTGGATCGTTGTGTGGGATGAATGGCAGCTCAATCGGGCGCGAGCCTGCAGCGATAATCGCGTTGTCGAAGTTGATGGTGGTTGCGCCACCCTCACCTTCCACCACCAGGGTGTTAGCACCGGTGAATTTACCCAGACCGGTTACCACTTTCACTTTACGGCCTTTCGCCATGCCGGCCAGACCGCCAGTCAGTTGGGTGATAACTTTTTCTTTCCAGGTACGGATCTTGTTGATGTCAGTTTGCGGCTGGCCAAACACGATACCGTGCTCTTCCAGTGCTTTGGCTTCTTCGATCACTTTCGCAACATGAAGCAGCGCTTTTGACGGGATACAGCCTACGTTCAGACAAACACCACCGAGGGTGCTGTAACGCTCAACGATTACGGTTTCCAGACCTAAATCAGCGCAACGGAAGGCTGCAGAGTAACCTGCAGGACCTGCCCCAAGTACCACGACTTGAGTTTTAATCTCTGTACTCATCATGACCTCTTATTAGATTGCCGGCGGCCAGACGTAGAGCCTATCCCAGGCTCTGCATGCCCTAAATCCACCGGGACATTTCACCGCAAGAGTTTACAGAATTGTTAATAAACTGCCAACCGCGGCAACTCCGAATGCTTACAACAAGGCCGGCATTTGCCGGCCTTGATTAACTTCACATCACCAGACGGCGAATGTCGGACAGTGTGTTGTTGATGATGGTGATAAAGCGCGCACCATCAGCACCGTCGATCACGCGGTGGTCGAAGGAGAGAGAGATTGGCATCATCAGACGCGGTTCAAACTCTTTACCGTTCCACACCGGTTCCATCGCAGACTTAGACACACCGAGGATCGCCACTTCTGGCGCATTCACGATAGGTGCGAAGTGCGTGGTGCCCAGGCCACCAAGGCTGGAGATGGTGAAACAACCGCCCTGCATATCGCCAGCGGTCAGCTTGCCATCACGCGCTTTCTTAGAAATCGCCATCAGCTCACGCGACAGTTCAGTGATGCCTTTCTTGTTCACATCTTTGAACACTGGAACCACCAGACCGTTTGGCGTATCAACCGCCACACCGATGTTGATGTATTTCTTCAGCGTCAGGCGTTGTGCATCTTCAGACAGTGAACTGTTGAAACGCGGCATCTGCTCCAGCGCAGCGGCAACGGCTTTCATAATGAACACCACAGGCGTGAACTTCACATCCAGCTTACGTTTTTCCGCTTCGGCGTTCTGCTGTTTACGGAACGCTTCCAGATCGGTGATATCAGTCTTGTCAAAGTGCGTAACGTGCGGGATAACCACCCAGTTACGGCTCAGGTTCGCACCCGAGATCTTCTGGATACGACCCAGTTCCACTTCTTCCACTTCACCGAACTTGCTGAAGTCCACTTTCGGCCAAGGCAGCAGACCCGGCAGGCTTCCGCCGCTCGCTGCAGCAGCCGGCGCTGCTTCCGCACGTTTCACCGCATCTTTCACGTAAGACTGTACGTCTTCTTTCAGGATGCGACCTTTACGGCCGGTGCCTTTGACTTTCGCCAGATTGACACCGAACTCGCGCGCCAGGCGACGAATCACCGGGGTAGCGTGGACGTAAGCGTCGTTTTCAGCAAACTCACCTTTCGCGTCAGCTTTCGCCGCAGGTGCTGCAGCAGGTTTCGCTGCCGCTGGAGCCGGAGCCGCTTCCTGTTTCGCCGCAGGAGCCGCAGCAGCAGGCGCAGCGCCTTCTACTTCGAACACCATGATCAGTGAACCGGTGCTGACTTTATCGCCGGTAGAGACTTTCAGCTCTTTCACCGTACCGGCGAATGGCGCAGGCACTTCCATTGACGCTTTGTCGCCTTCAACCACGATCAGTGACTGCTCAGCGGTGACTTTGTCACCCACTTTCACCAGCACTTCCGTGACTTCAACTTCATCGCCGCCGATGTCAGGCACGTTGACGTCTTTCGCGCCACCTGCAGCAGCAGGGGCTGCAGCCGGAGCCGCTTCCTGCTTCGCCGCTGGGGCCGCAGCCGGTGCAGCACCTTCTGCTTCGAAGATCATGATCAGCGAGCCAGTATTCACTTTATCGCCAGTCGCAATTTTGATCTCTTTCACCACGCCCGCGAACGGTGCTGGCACTTCCATTGAAGCTTTGTCGCCTTCAACAGTAAGCAGAGATTGTTCAGCTTCAACTTTATCGCCCACTTTCACCAGAATCTCAGTGACTTCAACTTCATCACCGCCGATGTCTGGCACGTTGACCTCTTTGCTGACGGCCGCAGCCGCCGGAGCAGGAGCCGCTTCCGCTTTTTTCTCTTCTGCCGCTGGTGCAGCAGCCGCTGCGCCTTCGGCTTCAAAGATCATGATCAGCGAACCGGTATTCACTTTGTCACCGGTAGAGATTTTAATCTCTTTCACTACGCCAGCCTGTGGCGAAGGCACTTCCATCGAGGCTTTATCGCCTTCCACGGTGATCAGCGACTGTTCAGCTTCAACTTTGTCGCCCACCTTCACCAGGATTTCGGTCACTTCAACTTCGTCTGACCCGATATCCGGTACGTTAATTTCGATAGCCATTACTCTCTTACCTCTTAAGCCAGACGCGGGTTAACTTTATCGGCATCGATGCTGAATTTGGTGATCGCTTCTGCCACCACTTTCTTATCGATTTCGCCGCGTTTAGCCAGCTCACCCAGCGCTGCAACCACAACATACGATGCATCCACTTCGAAGTGGTGACGCAGGTTTTCGCGGCTGTCTGAACGACCAAAGCCATCGGTACCCAGTACGCGATAATCGCTTGAAGGAACGTAGCTGCGAACCTGTTCTGCGAACAGCTTCATGTAGTCCGTTGAGGCAACAGCTGGCGCTTCGTTCATCACCTGAGCGATGTACGGTACGCGTGGGGCTTCGGTTGGGTGCAGCATATTCCAGCGCTCACAATCCTGGCCATCACGAGCCAGTTCGGTGAACGAGGTGACGCTGTAGACATCAGAACCGATGCCATAGTCTTTCGCCAGGATCTGTGCCGCTTCACGCACGTGACGCAGGATAGAACCTGAACCCAGCAGCTGTACTTTGCCTTTGCTACCGTCTAAGGTTTCCAGCTTGTAGATACCTTTACGGATACCCTCTTCCGCACCCTGCGGCATCGCAGGCATGTGGTAGTTTTCGTTCAGCGTGGTGATGTAGTAGTAGATGTTTTCCTGCGCTTCGCCGTACATACGTACCAGGCCATCTTGCATGATGACCGCCACTTCGTACGCGTAAGACGGATCGTAAGAGATACAGTTCGGGATAGTCAGCGACTGAATGTGGCTGTGACCATCTTCATGCTGCAGACCTTCACCGTTCAGCGTCGTACGACCTGAGGTACCGCCGACCAGGAAGCCGCGCGCCTGTTGGTCGCCCGCCAGCCACATCAGATCGCCGATACGCTGGAAACCGAACATCGAGTAATAGATGTAGAACGGAATCATCGGCAGGTTGTTGGTGCTGTAAGAGGTCGCCGCCGCCAGCCAGGATGAACCTGCGCCCAGCTCGTTGATCCCTTCCTGCAGAATCTGGCCTTTCTCGTCTTCTTTATAGTAAGCAACCTGCTCACGGTCCTGCGGGGTGTACTGCTGGCCGTTCGGGCTGTAAATACCGATCTGACGGAACAGACCTTCCATACCGAAGGTACGCGCTTCATCCGCAAGGATTGGCACCAGACGATCTTTGATCGACTTGTTCTTCAGCATCACGTTAAGGGCACGTACAAACGCGATGGTGGTCGAGATCTCTTTGTTCTGCTCTTCCAGCAACGGTTTGAACTCTTCCAGCGTTGGCATTTCCAGCTTCTCGCTGAACTCTGCCTGACGGGTTGGCAGGTAGCCACCCAGCTTCTCACGCTGACCGTGCAGATAGTTGTACTCGTCAGAACCTTTCTCGAAGGTCACGTACGGCAGGTTTTCGATCTGATCGTCTGCTACCGGCACGTTGAAGCGATCACGGATATAGCGAACGCCATCCATGTTCATCTTCTTCACCTGGTGCGCGATGTTTTTACCTTCCGCCGTGTCACCCATACCATAACCTTTGATGGTATGTGCCAGGATCAGGGTCGGCTGACCTTTGGTGTCCTGCGCTTTTTTCAGTGCCGCGTAGATTTTCTTCGGATCGTGACCACCACGGTTCAGGGCGAAGATCTCTTCGTCTGACCAGTCTTTCACCAGTGCAGCGGTCTCCGGGTATTTACCGAAGAAGTGCTCACGCACGTAGGCGCCATCACGGGATTTGAAGGTCTGGTAGTCACCATCAACGGTTTCGTTCATCAGCTGGATCAGTTTGCCGCTGGTGTCCTGCTTCAGCAGTTCATCCCAACGTGCGCCCCAGATCACTTTAATCACGTTCCAGCCAGCACCGGCAAAGATGCCTTCCAGCTCGTTGATGATTTTGCCATTACCGGTAACCGGGCCATCGAGGCGCTGCAGGTTACAGTTAATGATGAACACCAGGTTGTCCAGCTTCTCACGGGTGGCGATGGTGATTGCACCTTTAGATTCTGGCTCATCCATCTCGCCATCACCGAGGAAGGCGTAAACGGTCTGGTTAGACGTGTCTTTCAGGCCACGGTGTTCCAGATATTTCAGGAACTTCGCCTGATAGATCGCGTTCAATGGACCGAGGCCCATAGAAACGGTTGGGAACTGCCAGAAATCAGGCATCAGTTTCGGGTGCGGGTAAGAAGACAGACCTTTACCGTGCACTTCCTGACGGAAGTTATTCATCTGTTCTTCAGTCAGACGGCCTTCAAGGAAAGCACGTGAGTATATGCCTGGAGAAATATGGCCCTGGAAGTAAACCAGATCGCCGCCGTCTTTATCACTGCGCGCACGGAAGAAGTGGTTGAAGCACACTTCATAAATGGTGGCAGAAGACTGGAAAGATGAGAGGTGACCACCCAGCTCCAGATCTTTCTTCGATGCACGCAGGACCGACATAATGGCGTTCCAGCGAATTGCGGAACGGATACGACGTTCAAGAGAGGTGTTGCCCGGATAGTCCGGTTCATCTTCAACAGCAATAGAGTTGATGTAGTTACTGATAGCCGACGCACCGCCAGCCACTTTCACGCCACCTTTGCGTGCTGCGTTCAATACCTGATCAAGCAGATACTGCGCGCGCTCAACACCTTCTTCACGGATGACCGATTCGATCGCCTGTAGCCAGTCACGAGTTTCGATCGGATCCACGTCATTCTGTAAACGTTCTGACATGGGGTGTGTTCCTTATCTGTGTCTAATACGTTGAATTATCAGGAGCCTGTCTGCTTGTGCTTTGCTTCTGGTTCACAGCACAAGTAAGACAGGCCCGTCGTTTATGTCCGCACGTTCGTTGCCGTGCGTTATTCCTTACGTTGCTGTAAACGACGCAGGGAGCGTTCACGACGGCTCTGCTCCCGACTTCTATCCAGCAAGATTTCCTCAATAAACGCCAGGTGACGATGGGATGCCTCGCGTGCTTGTTCTGGCTCACGAGCCACAATCGCCTCAAAAATACTGGCGCGGTGACCGCTCACTTTCGCCAGCATTTCCCGGCGAGCGTAAAGCAATTCGAAATTCTGACGGACGTTTTGTTCCAGCATAGGGCCCATGGAACGCAGCAAATGTAAAAGCACCACATTATGGGCGGCTTCTGTGACAGCGATCTGATACTTCATCACTGCATCTGCTTCAGCATCCAGATCGCCGCTGTCCTGCGCCTGTTGGATGTGAACATGGCAGTCGCGAATACGCTGCAAGTCTTCATCCGTGCCACGTAGCGCCGCATAATAGGCAGCAACACCTTCCAGCGCGTGACGGGTTTCCAGCAGGTCAAACTGGGATTCTGGATGTTCGGCAAGCAGGCTGACTAAGGGATCGCTCATGCTTTGCCAGAGATTTGTTTGCACGAAGGTACCACCGCCCTGACGGCGTAGCAGCAGGCCTTTGGCTTCCAGGCTCTGAATCGCTTCGCGCAGGGATGGACGTGAGACATCAAACTGTTTCGCCAGTTCGCGCTCGGGGAGAAGCTTTTCACCTGGCTGGAGCGTCCCTTCCATAATGAGAGACTCCAACTGTTGCTCGATCGCATCGGAGAGCTTGGGTTGGCGAATTTTACTGTAAGCCATCTTCCCTTCTTATTGTGAAAACGTCCGGAGTAAATTGGTAATACCAATTGAAAAATGGTGCCCGTAAAGTAACAAAGTATTCACCTTGTGTCTATATGGCAGGCATCACACTTCCGGGGTATATCGCTGTTACAGCGCGCTAACTTACCGTGATAAAGGCATATATTTGCTCCGTAAGTGAATTGTTAACAGATTTCACTTTTACCAAACCTTACACTGAGTTAGCCCTAAGCCTTACAGGCAACCATAAGGGAAAGCTATTCGTGTTTATTGATTTTTCATGTCAGAAATAGCGCGAGCGACACCCAGTGGATAGTGCTGCTTTTTCAGCCATCTCTCAGCACAAAAAGCAAAAGCAGGTGCAAAGCGGCGCGTTTATCACTATTCTGGTCGCCATGGTAGTTTCAGCATGCACACAGCACGCCAAATACCGTAAAGAAAAGAATACATTGCGTAAAACAGCCTTACAGTGCGCGCACTGCAGGTGCACAATAACAACATCACGAGGTTTGTATGGAACAACAGCATGGCGAATCGCTGCACCGCGGCCTGAAAAATCGCCATATTCAGCTGATTGCGCTGGGCGGTGCCGTGGGTACTGGCCTGTTTCTGGGTAGCGCATCAGTAATTAAATCGGCCGGTCCGGCCGTGATTCTCGGTTATGCGATTGCAGGATTTATTGCCTTTCTGATTATGCGCCAGTTAGGTGAAATGGTCGTGGAAGAGCCGGTTGCCGGCAGCTTCAGCCACTTCGCCTATAAGTACTGGGGCAACTTTGCCGGTTTCGCCTCTGGCTGGAACTACTGGGTGCTGTATGTCTTGGTTGCCATGGCTGAACTGAGTGCCGTCGGTAAATACATCCAATTCTGGTATCCCGAATTCCCGACCTGGGCCAGTGCGGCGATCTTCTTCGTCGTCATCAACGCCATTAACCTGACCAACGTAAAAGTGTTTGGGGAAATGGAATTCTGGTTCGCGATCATCAAAGTCGTCGCGGTTATCGGCATGATCCTGTTCGGCGGCTGGCTGCTGTTCAGCGGCAACGCCGGTCCGCAGGCCAGCGTCACTAACCTGTGGAGCCAGGGTGGATTCCTGCCACACGGTATGACCGGCCTGGTGATGATGATGGCGATCATTATGTTCTCGTTTGGTGGTCTTGAGCTGGTGGGTATCACGGCGGCTGAGGCTGACAATCCGCAAGAGAGCATCCCGAAAGCCACTAACCAGGTACTGTGGCGTATCCTGATTTTCTATATTGGTTCACTGGCAGTGTTACTGTCATTGCTGCCATGGACGCGCGTCACCGAAGAGACCAGCCCGTTTGTGTTGATCTTCCACGAATTGGGTGATGCCTTTGTCGCCAACGCGTTGAATGTGGTGATCCTGACGGCGGCGCTGTCGGTCTACAACAGCTGCGTGTATTGCAACAGCCGTATGCTGTTCGGCTTAGCGCAGCAGGGTAATGCACCTAAAGCGCTGCTCAATGTTGATAAACGCGGCGTGCCAGTGGCAACCATTTTGGTCTCTGCAGTAGCCACAGCGCTGTGCGTCCTGATCAACTACCTGATGCCGGGCGAAGCCTTTGGCCTGCTGATGTCACTGGTGGTCTCTGCGCTGGTGATCAACTGGGCGATGATCAGCCTCGCGCACATGAAATTCCGTAAGAAGAAAGACCAGCAGGGTGTGACCACGCGCTTTAAAGCCGTGCTCTATCCGTTTGGTAACTGGCTCTGCCTTGCGTTCATGGCGGCCGTACTGGTCATCATGGCGATGACGCCGGGTATGGCGATTTCTGTGTGGCTGATTCCTGTCTGGATCATTATCCTGGCAGTGGGTTACACCATCAAAAATAAAGTGCAAGAAGCCTAATGTATGCTCTTGCCCGGCGCGTCAGCGCCGGGCAACATTCCTGATCTGCCTCACACTTTTCTGCGCCCACCTGTTTTGTCCATCTACGTGACCAATTGTTCCCCAGCAGGTTACTGATTTAACGCTGATAATTTCGTCTCACCTTTTCGCGGGAGACGAACAATGGAAGGCGCAGCGCTCTCATTCAGAGAGAAACTGGGATATGGCATGGGCGATGCCGGATGTAATATGATCGGCGGTGCGATCATGCTTTTCCTTAACTATTTCTACACCGATGTGTTTGGCCTCGCACCCGCGCTGGTCGGTACACTGCTACTTTCTGTTCGCGTGCTGGATGCCGTCACCGATCCCATTATGGGCGCCATCGCCGATCGTACCCAAAGCCGCTGGGGGCGTTTTCGCCCGTGGCTACTGTGGGTTTCCGTCCCCTATGTGCTGTTCAGCGTGCTGATGTTCACCACGCCAGACTGGAGCTATGACAACAAAGTTATCTGGGCCTTTGTCACCTACTTCTTGATGTCGCTCACCTACACCGCCATCAATATTCCTTACTGCTCGTTGGGCGGTGTGATCACCAACGATCCCGGTGAACGCGTCTCCTGCCAATCTTACCGCTTTGTGATGGTGGGCGTGGCGACACTGATCCTGTCGCTCTCTCTGCTGCCGATGGCCGAGTGGTTTGGCGGTGACAACAAAGCACGCGGATACCAAATGGCGATGAGCGTGCTGGCACTGATTGGCCTGGCGATGTTCCTGTTCTGTTTTGCCACGGTTCGCGAACGTATCCGTCCAGCCGCGCCCAGTAATGATGATTTGAAGAAAGATCTGCGTGACGTCTGGAAGAACGATCAATGGGTGCGCATTCTCCTGCTCACCTTCTGCAATGTTTGTCCTGGCTTTATCCGCATGGCCGCCACCATGTATTACGTTACCTGGGTAATGGGGCAATCCACGCATTTTGCCACGCTGTTTATTAGCCTTGGTGTGATTGGCATGATGTTCGGCAGTACGCTGGCAAAAATCCTCACCGACCGCTGGTGCAAGTTGAAGGTGTTTTTCTGGACCAATATCGCGCTGGCACTCTTCTCGTGCGGTTTCTATTGGATTGATCCTCATGCGACTGTGGCGGTTGTCGTCGCCTACTTCCTGCTAAATATCCTGCATCAAATCCCGTCACCGCTGCATTGGTCGCTGATGGCGGATGTCGATGATTATGGTGAATGGAAAACGGGAAAACGCATCACCGGCATGAGCTTCTCCGGTAACCTGTTCTTCCTCAAAGTGGGTCTGGCGGTGGCCGGTGCGATGGTTGGTTTCCTGCTGTCTATTTATGGCTATGACGCGGGTGCAAAGCAGCAGGCTCCCAACGCCATCAACGGCATCATGCTGCTGTTTACCGTGATTCCCGGTGTTGGCTATCTGATCACCGCCGGTGTAGTGCGCTTGCTGAAGGTGGATCGCAAACTCATGCGCATCATTCAGGATGATCTTGCGCTACGCCGTGCCAATGCACGTGAATTATCCCCTGCCTCCCTGACTGTCACCCCGCAACCTGGAGAGATCAAATGAGCTGGCCAAATCCCTTTATTACCCAACGCGCCGATCCATTTATCCTGCGTCATGGCGAAGGCTACTACTTCGTGGCATCGGTGCCGGAATATGATCGACTCGAAATCCGCTACGCTGACACACTGAATGGACTGATTGAGACGGAGGCGATTACGGTGTGGCGCAAGCCTGATACCGGGCCGTATAGTGCGTTAATTTGGGCGCCGGAACTGCACCATATCAATGGACAATGGGTGATTTACTTTGCTGCTGCGCCAACACGCGACATCAAAGATGGCCTGTTTCAGCATCGCATGTATGCGCTGGTGTGTGATGACAGCAATCCGCTTTCCGGCCACTGGCAACCTGTTCGCCGAGTGTTTACCCCAATCGACTCTTTCTCGCTTGATGCGACGCATTTCGTGCATCAGGGCAAAAACTGGTATCTGTGGGCACAGAAGGATCCCGCTATTCCGGGTAATTCCAATCTCTATCTCGCGGAATTGCTTAATCCCTGGACGCTGAAAAGCGCACCGGTGATGCTCAGCCGGCCGGAGTATGAGTGGGAGTGCGCAGGCTTTAGCGTCAATGAGGGCCCAGCAGTTATTCATCACGGCGATCGGCTGTTTGTCACCTATTCCGCCAGCGCAACTGATGAGAATTACTGCCTGGGAATGCTCAGCATCGACATGATGGCCGATCCGCTCGACAGCACTGCCTGGCAGAAATCTGCGCGTCCAGTCTTCACCACCAGCTGGGAAAATCAGCAGTATGGGCCGGGGCATAACAGCTTTACGCGGGACGAAAACGGCAGGGACGTGCTGGTGTATCACGCGCGGAATTACACCGAAATTGAAGGCGATCCATTATGGGATCCGAATCGCCATACGCGCCTGAAGTACATTGAATGGCGCGAAGACGGCACACCAGATTTCGGTGTACCGCCTGCCGATCACACCAGCGTGCCGTAAATGGTCAGCAACGCGACCACAACCACCAGCACTAACGATATCCGCTTCGCCAGCGCCACGGCCACCCGTGGCGTTTCCACTTTATCCATATGCGGATCGCGCGCCAGCGAGAATTGCGCCAGACTGGTCAGCACCTGATATTGCGAACGATGCCGATCGCTTAGCGAGGCAAACCACGCAGGCAATGCCCGCTCACCGTGGCCTAACAGCGCATAAGCCACACCTGCCAGTCGCACCGGGATCCAGTCCAGCACGTGCAGTATGCTGTCTACACCTGACTGCGCGCGCTCCAGTGGAGAATGGTGTTTTGCCAGCCAACTTTGCCAGGCACGCAAGAAGGCATAACCCACCAGCAGCACCGGTCCGTAAGGGCCACCGACCACAAACCAGAACAGTGGCGCGAGGTAAAAGCGGAAGTTAATCCAAATCAGTGCATTTTGTAGCTCACGTAAAAACTCACGCTCACTGCACTCAACGGGTACACCATGAATCAGTGTCAGTTCCGCTGCCATGGCCTGATGCGCCGCTTCATCATCGTGGCTGGCGGCTTTCAGGTAGCGATGATAGTGTAGACGCACCGAACCTGCGCCGATACACAGCAAGCCCACCACAATCCAGAATGCCAGTTGTGCCACGCCAAACAGAATGCCTTTCAGACTCCACACCAACAGCCAGACGATCAGCATCGCGATGAGGGTCATCACCAACGTGCGCAGCAGTGAAAATCGCTGGCGTCCGCGAAACAGCGGCTCCAGACGATGATCCAGCTGCCAATGCTCACCCAATTTAAACAGGCGTTCCCAACCTAACACTAATAACAAGCTAAACAACGTCATACCTGCTCCTGCTGTTTCAGGGATTCTCCTGCCTGATAGACTCTTTATAGCGTATCCAGTCAAATGCGGGGCCTGGATCGGTTTTGCGCTGTGGCGCGATATCGCTGTGTCCGGTAATGCGTTCCAGCGTCAGCGGATAGTGCTTAAGCAACAAGGCCGTGACCTTTTTTAAGGTCTTATACTGCGCGTCGGTATAAGGCAACGTATCCGTGCCTTCCAGCTCAATGCCCATCGAGAAATCATTACAGTTTTCTCGCCCGGCAAATTGCGACACACCGGCATGCCATGCACGCTGATCAAACGAAACATACTGCACCAACTCACCATCACGACGAATCAGGCAGTGCGCCGCCACGCGCAGCTGCGCGATATCGGCAAAATAGGGGTGAGCATCCGGCGGCAAGGTCCCGGTAAACAGTTGATCAATCCACGGGCCACCAAATTCACCCGGCGGCAAACTGATATTATGAATAATCAGCAACGAGGGAATTTCATTTTCCGGTCGTTGGTTAAAGTGCGGCGAGGGCACTTTGCGCGCGCTGGTAATCCAGCCATCTTCCAGTTTCATGTTCTAAATCCCAGGCTAAATCAGGCTGAGAATAACATGTTTCCCCTTTTCGGCTTGTGACTTAATGTGAATGGCGAACAGTGTTAAGGATACTAAACATTTCAGCTATCACGACTGGCAATAGGCTATAAATCAGGCTAAGGTGAGCGCAGTTAAATCCGATTAATGGAGTGGCATAAGCATGGCATCGCGTCGTTACGATCCCGATCATCGTCGTCAGGAACTGATTAAGCGTATTGAGCAGGACATCCCCGAAGCCGTTGCGCGCGCACTTCGGGAGGATTTGGGTGGTGAGGTGGATGCTGACCGTGACATCACCGCCCTGCTCTTACCGGAAGATAAACAGGCCGAAGCACAGATCATCACGCGTGAAGCCGGTGTTTTTTGTGGTAAACGCTGGGTGCAGGAAGTGTTTATCCAGCTTGGCAATAAAGTCACGATTGTCTGGCATGTCGAAGATGGCCAAAACGTCGCAGCTGACCAGCTGCTATTCGAGTTAAAAGGTCCGGCCCGGCTGCTGTTAACCGCTGAACGAACTGCATTAAATTTCGTCCAAACGCTTTCCGGGGTGGCCACAGAAGTCAGTCATTATGTCGAGTTGCTCGTTGGCAGCGAAACGCAATTGCTGGATACACGCAAAACCTTGCCAGGTCTGCGTACAGCGCTGAAATATGCCGTATTGTGTGGCGGCGGCAGTAACCATCGGCTGGGTCTTTCCGATGCCTTCCTGATTAAAGAAAACCATATTATTGCCAGCGGTTCGGTACGCAATGCCGTTGAGAAAGCGCTGTGGCTGGCTCCCGATGTACCGGTTGAAGTAGAGGTAGAGAGCCTGCAGGAACTGCAGGATGCGATTGATGCCGGTGCCGACATTATCATGCTAGATAACTTTAGCTTCGAGATGATGCATGAAGCCGTCCTTCTCACCGACAAACGTGCCCTGCTGGAAGTCTCCGGTAACGTCACGGAAGCCACGCTGCCGCAAATTGCCAAAACCGGCGTCGACTTCGTGTCCGTGGGGGCATTGACCAAGCACTTGCGCGCCATGGATCTCTCCATGCGCTTTCGCGACAACTAAATCCTCCCTCTTACCGCCGCAATTGCGCGGCGGTTTGTGAGTCGCCTTCCTGTTTATTGATACTTCTTCTGCAAACGCGGCGATTCATTACATCCTGCCTTCCAGCGTTAAACCGTCTCACTATCGCTTTCAGACGCCGTTTTCTACCTTAGCCGCTCCACAACAAGGAGCTGAATAATGGATAGACAACAAGGTTTTACCCTCATCGAATTGATGATAGTGATTGGCATTGTGGCCATTCTTAGTGCTATTGGCCTGCCCAGCTACCAAAATTATCTACAACGCGCCGCGCTGACTGACATGCTGCAAACCATGGTGCCTTATAAAACCGCCGTGGAACTCTGCGCGATTGAACGTGGCGGCCCCACTCAGTGCCAGGCGGGTGCAGGCGGCATTCCTGCTGCCAAAGGTTCACGCTATGTGGCCTCGCTAACCGTCGTGAATGGCGCCATCACCTTAACGGGTCAGGAGAGTCTTACCGGGTTGAGTGTAGAAATGACACCTATCTGGAACACCACGGAAGGCACGCTGGACTGGCAACGCAGTTGCACCAGCACCAATGCCAGTCTGCGCGACAGCTGTCTTGAACAGTTCCGCTTCACCGATAAGGACACTCACTGATGGCACAGCCCAATACCCCTATCCAGACCTTATGCGCACGTTACCAGGCGGTGATGCTTCAGCATGACGCCACATCACTGCGCGTCGCAGTAGCCGAGACGCCCGATCCGCTGCTGCTGGAAGCCCTGCAATTCGCCAGTCAGTGCAAAGTGGAAGTCGAGTGCTGGCCAGCGGCACGACTGGAGCAACTCCTGCACACCCCTGATGACTCGGCGACGTTGCACGAACCGGCCGCTACCGAAACAGCGATTAATGCCGTTGAACAGATTTTGCGCCAGGCGATCCAACGCCGTGCTTCTGACGTGCATTTTGAACCTCAGCAGCAGGGGTTACGCGTCCGATTACGTATTGATGGCGTCTTGCACAAACTGTCACATTTGCCAGATGCACCTACGGCTGCGGTGCTTGCCAGACTGAAAATCCTCGGCGGGCTGGATATCGCCGAGCGTCGCTTGCCACAAGATGGGCAATTCACACTGAACCTTGACGATCAACAGGCCGCATTTCGCCTTTCTACTTTACCCATTAGTCACGGTGAGAAAGCCGTGGTGAGACTGCTGCAAAGTGAAAACAGCGCGATCGCATTGGATAAACTCGGCATGCCGGTTACCCAACTCCGGTTACTGAAGCACGCGCTGGCTAAACCTCAGGGACTGATACTGGTCACCGGGCCTACCGGCAGCGGTAAAACCTTTACCCTCTACAGCGGATTAAGCGCTCTGAATGTGCCGGATAAAAATGTCTGCAGTGTAGAGGATCCCGTTGAAATTCCATTAGAGGGCATTAACCAGACGCAAATCCAACCGCGGAGCGGGCTCGATTTTAACCGTGTACTGCGGGCTCTGCTGCGACAGGATCCGGATGTGATTATGGTGGGCGAAATCCGCGATGCCGAAACGGCCAGCATTGCCGTTAAAGCGGCGCAGACCGGACATCTGGTGCTATCAACATTGCACACCAATTCGACGGCGGAAACGCTCACGCGTCTGCGACAGATGGATATTCCCGGTTACCTGCTCGGCCCGGCATTACAGCTAGTCATCGCGCAGCGTCTGGTACGACGGCTCTGCGAGCACTGCCGCCAGCCAGCACAAGCCCTAGCACATCTGCCACACAGCATTTGGCCTGGCACCTTACAAACATGGCGCGCGCCAGGCTGTGACCACTGCTTCTCGGGCTATTACGGACGCCTGGCGTTATTTGAGGTGCTGCCGATGAGTAGCAAGTTACAGAACGCGATTTCAGCCGATATGCCGCTGGAGCACATCATCTCACTGGCCAATGAAGGCGGGATGAAAACCCTGCTCGCCGCAGGGTTGGAGGCTGTGAGTCGCGGTGACACCTCCTTTGAAGAAGTTCAGCGGGTTGTGGGATTGGAGGATGGCTAATCTTTACCATTATCGCTGGCAGGCGCTGGACACGCTGGGCGCGTTACGACAAGGAACCGCATTAGTTGCCAGTCAGGAAGTGCTCCTGCAGCAACTCTCAGATCGCGGTATGCTGCCGGTTAGCTGGCAGCGTGGGCAATGCTGGCGCACGCGTGACTGGAAGTGGCAGCACAAAATTGACCTTTTTCGCCAGTTGGCGACCTTGCTCAAGGCAGGATTGCCGCTGGCGGAGAGTCTGACGTTGCTGGCTGAGGGGCACCCGCATGCTGGCTGGCGCGAACTGCTTAATGAATTGCAACGTCGGGTAATGGCCGGAGAGGCATTTTCATCTGCACTCCGCGCCTGGCCGCAGATCTTCCCCGCGCTGTTTCCGGCATTAATGGAAGTGGGTGAACTCACCGGTCAGCTTGATGAATGCTGTCGCCAGCTGGCGTTACAGCAAAGCAAGCAACAGCACTTGAGACAGAAAGTGGTTAAAGCTCTGCGCTATCCATTGTTTATCTTGCTGGTGGCGCTGGCGGTGAGTGCGGGCATGTTGCTGTTTGTGCTGCCCGAATTTGTCTCCGTGTATGCCAGTTTTGATGCCCCCCTTCCCGCCTTCACCGCCGCCGTGATGAGTCTGTCAGCGTTTTTACAACAGGCAGCGCTCCCCCTGGCGATAACGATAATGTGCTTATTGTTCGGCGCAAGGTGGGTTTACCGTGGTTCTGTGCTCTGGCAAATTCGTGTTCATCGCTGGCTATTGCGTCTGCCGTTGCTTTCAACACTCTGGCGCGGTGGTCAGCTCAGCCAGATTTACGCCATCCTGCAATTAACGCAGCAGGCTGGACTCACGTTATTACAAAGTCTGCAAGCCGTTGAGGTCACGCTGGGATCGCCACTGTGGCGTGAGGCGATTATCGCGTTACAGCGGCATATCGCTGGCGGCTTACCACTGCATCAGGCGATGCAGCATCATCTGCTTTTCACCGCGCTCTGTGCACAACTGATCCGTGTCGGTGAGGAAGCGGGGGCGCTGGATGTCATGCTGGCAAGATTAGCGGAGTGGCATGAAGCACAAACGCTGATGCGGGCTGATGCACTGGCGGCTTCGCTCGAACCCTTGATGATGATCGTGATCGGTGGAATTGTCGGCACGTTAGTGATTGCCATGTATCTGCCGGTATTTGGCTTAGGGGATGCGATTCGTTGACAGATGCGCACGGTGCGCATCTGTCTGCAACCTTCAACCTTCAACCTTCAACCACCGATAATCGACCTTGAGCCATCAGCCATCAGCCATCAGCCATCAGCCATCAGCCATCAGCCATCAGCGCGTGAATACCCGATTTTCCTGTTCCGCCACACGAATAAACGTGGTGCGTTTTGTCAGTTCTTTAAGGCGTGCTGCACCCACGTAAGTGCAGGCCGAACGCAGGCCGCCGAGGATATCCTTCACGGTGTCCTCCACCGGGCCGCGCAGCGGCAGGCGAACGGTTTTCCCTTCCGCAGCACGATACTGGGCGACCCCACCGACATGGCGTTTCATCGCGGATTCTGAGCTCATACCATAGAACAACATAAACTGCTCGCCCTGCTCTTCGACAACGTTCCCCTCGCACTCATCGTGCGCCGCCAGCATGCCGCCGAGCATGACAAAATCTGCCCCACCACCGAAAGCTTTCGCGATATCCCCCGGCACTGAACAACCGCCATCGCTGACAATCTGGCCGCCAAGGCCGTGCGCCGCATCGGCACACTCAATCACCGCAGACAGTTGCGGGTAACCGACGCCGGTTTTTACACGCGTGGTGCAGACCGAACCGGGGCCAATGCCGACTTTGACGATATCCGCGCCAGAGAGGATCAACTCCTCGACCATTTCACCGGTGACCACATTTCCCGCACAGATGGTTTTGCCTGGGAAACTTTCACGCACTCGCTGCAGGAACTCAACAAAGTGCTCGGAGTAACCGTTGGCAACATCAATGCAGATGAAATTAAGCTGAGGCGATAAAGCGAGAACAGCGGCGAGCTTAACGAAATCGGCTTCGGAGGTACCGGATGACACCATCACATGCCCAAGCACTGCAGCCGGCACGCGCTGGATAAATGCCTGCCAGGCTTCCACGCTGTAATGTTTATGCACTGCCGTCAGGACATTGAAGCCCGCCAGTGCTTCGGCCATGGTGAATGTGCCCACGGTGTCCATATTGGCGGCAATCACCGGAACGCCGGTCCAGTTCAGACCTGAATGCTTGAAAGTGTAGGTGCGTTCGAGTTCAACCTCAGAACGGCTTTTCAGGGTGGAGCGTTTGGGGCGGATCAAAACATCTTTAAAGCCCAGTTTTAAATCTTCTTCAATACGCATAGCTGAGTGTCCTGGTTAGTGACGACGAACCGCAGTTCGGGTAGCGCTCACGGCTCCAGTGTCGTTATCATACGCGCCATTCGTTCCGCGACAAGACTGCGAATTTCACTTTATTTAAGCTACAATCCCTTAAATTTAGCTGAGAAAATTGATTGTGATCATGCTCTCATCTTATTGCGGCTGATGGTCGCCCAATGAAGACAATTTTGAGAGAACGCTATGCCTTTTACCGTTGCGCTCACCGGAGGAATTGGCAGTGGTAAAAGCACCATTGCCAACGCTTTCACCGCGCTAGGCGTTGATATTATTGATGCTGATGTGATTGCGCGAGAAGTGGTTGAACCTGGTTCACCCGCCCTGCAGGCAATCGTTAAACGCCATGGTGAGTCAATATTGACCGCCGAAGGATCGTTGTATCGGGCACGGCTGCGCGAGATTATTTTTCAGCAGCCGAAAGAAAAAAACTGGCTAAATCAGCTGCTTCATCCTCTTATTAATGCCCGTACACAGCAGCTAAAATTATTGGCAACGTCACCCTATGTGTTATGGGTGGTGCCGCTATTGGTTGAAAACGGGTTACAGCATCAGGCTGACCGGGTTCTGGTGGTTGATGTGGATGAAGCTACGCAGTTGCGGCGTACTCAGCAGCGTGATGGCATCACACTTAGCCAGGCAAAAAATATTCTTGCCGCACAGGCCAGCCGCGAGCAGCGTCTGGCCTGTGCGGATGACATCATCGATAACAGTGGTACGCCCGAGCAGGCGTTGCCGCGCGTTGCTGAACTTCACCAGCGTTATTTACGCCTGGCAGCAACCGGACAGGATTAACATCATGAGTACAGTCGTTCTGTTTGAACACCCGCTGAATGAGAAGATGCGCACCTGGCTGCGCGTGGAGTCATTACTTAACCAACTGCATGAAACGGTGCCCGTGGTGAATTCCGTCTCTGCATTAGGGGTATTTCGCATCATTGGTGATCTGTTAGATATCTTTGAGCGCGGTGATATGCGTACCGAGTTATTGAAAGAGCTGGAGCGCCAGCAGCAGAAACTTCGCGCCTGGCTTGATGTGCCAGGTGTGGACGAGCACACCGTCAGTAGCCTGCGTGACCGATTGAAACAGCAATCCAGCGAGCTGAATGCGGCACCGCGTATGGGCCAGCAATTGCGCGAAGATCGGTTGATTGGATTGGTACGCCAGCGATTGAGCATTCCTGGTGGCTGCTGCAGTTTTGATTTGCCGAGCCTGCATATCTGGCTGCACCAGCAGCAGTCACAGCGTGATTTGCAGGTTAACGGCTGGCTGGCGTCATTGGTTCCTCTGCGCAATAGTCTGACCATGATCCTTGATCTGGTGCGTCAGTCAGGCGTATTTCGCCATCAAACCAGCCTGAACGGTTTTTATCAGGATAATGCCGAAGGTTCGGATTTGTTGCGCCTCCAGCTCACCCTCGAAGATGCGCTGTACCCGCAGGTTTCAGGCCATAAAAGCCGTTATGCCATTCGATTCCTGCCACTGGACAGCGAGCGTGGTGAAGTGCCAGCCCGATTGAATTTTGAATTAGCGTGTTGTTGAGGTTGTTATGCAGGAAGAGTTGATTACCGTACCTTGTCCCAACTGCGGTAAAGATGTGATGTGGGATGAGCTGAGTCCTTGGCGCCCGTTTTGCAGCAAGCGCTGCCAGCTGATTGATTTGGGCGAATGGGCCGCCGAAGAGAAGCGCATTCCCAGCGATAGCGATCTGACCGACAGCGATGACTGGAGCGAAGAACAGCATTAATAAGAGATAAGGGGCTTACGCCCCTTTGCTTAAATTTCGTCAGCGACCAGGCGAGCGATAAGTTCGTGGTTGGCAGGAGGAAACTCTTCCGCGACTAAATCACGTTGTTCCACCCAACGCTGTGGCTGCCCTTCACGGCCGTACGGCTCACCGTTCCAACCTTCCACCAGGAAGAAGTGCAATGTGACGCGCAGATCGTCATAGCTATGATCGGCCAAACCAATCGCCTTCGCGGCTGTCACCTCAATGCCGGTCTCTTCCATCAATTCGCGTTTTAACGCTTGTTCAGCGGTTTCATCCTGTTCAATTTTTCCGCCAGGAAACTCCCATTTATTCGCCATGTAGGAGCTCGCCGCACGCTGGGCAAGGAAGATCTGACGGCTGGCATTGCGAATGATGCCCACTGCGACTTGCAGGTGTTTCATAAGCTGAATTCCGCTTTTAATTAATGAGCGCTGATAGTAATGCAGTCGCCAGGCAATGTTAACTCTGTGGCGACGGCCAAAAGAAAAAGGAGCCCGAAGGCTCCTCGTTTATCAGGCCAGGCGGCCATGACACTGTTTGTATTTCTTACCGGAACCGCATGGGCACAAATCGTTGCGTCCTACTTTGCGCTCCCCACCCTGTGCAGCCAGGGCCGCAGCTGCTGCGGTTTCGTCATCAACATGGCTCAGCTGTTGTTGCTGTGCCAGACGCTCAGCCTCTTCACGGCGTTGCTGTTCCATCGCCTCGACTTCTTCCGGCATGCGCACCTGCACTTTGCTCAGGGTGCTGATCACCTCATACTTCAGTGACTCCAGCATCGCCGCGAACATCGAGAAGGACTCGCGCTTGTATTCCTGCTTCGGATCTTTCTGCGCATAGCCACGCAGATGGATGCCCTGACGCAGATAATCCATCGCCGCCAGATGCTCTTTCCACAGTGAATCCAGCGTTTGCAGCATCACGCCTTTTTCGAAGTTACGCATCATTTCAGCGCCAACCACTTCTTCTTTCGACGCGTAGTTTTCATGCGCACGGCTCATGATACGTTCACGCAGCGTTTCTTCATGCAGATCCGGCTCTTTATCCAGCCATTCTGCAATCGGCAGATCCAGATCGAAATCGTTGCGCAGACGCTCTTCAAGGCCCGGAATATCCCACATTTCTTCCAGCGACTGCGGTGGAATGTAGGTGTCGATAGTGGCCTTGAACACATCTTCACGGATGCTGTTGATGGTTTCAGACACATCAGACACGTCCAGCAGTTCATTACGCTGACTGTAGATAGCGCGACGCTGATCGTTGGCCACATCATCGTATTCCAGCAGCTGCTTACGGATGTCGAAGTTACGGCTTTCCACTTTACGCTGTGCATTGGCGATGGCTTTGGTGACCCACGGATGCTCAATCGCTTCGCCTGGCTTCATGCCCAGTTTACGCATCATGTTAGACACACGATCCGAAGCAAAGATACGCATCAACGCATCTTCCATTGACAGGTAGAAGCGTGATGAACCCGCATCACCCTGACGACCGGCACGACCGCGCAGCTGGTTATCGATACGACGTGATTCGTGACGCTCAGTACCGATAATGTGCAGACCGCCCGATGCCAGAACTGCATCATGGCGCAGTTTCCAGGCTTCTTTGATGGCCTGAATCTGCGCTTCTGAAGGTTCATCCAGCGCTGCCACTTCGGCCTGCCAGCTGCCGCCCAACACGATATCGGTACCACGACCTGCCATGTTGGTTGCGATGGTGACTGCAGCTGGTTGACCTGCCTGTGCCACGATATCCGCTTCGCTGGCGTGGAATTTGGCGTTCAGTACGCTGTGTTTGATACCCGCGCGCGTCAGTTCGTTAGAGACCACCTCTGATTTCTCAATCGAAATGGTTCCGACCAGCACCGGCTGGCCTTTCGCAGTGCAAGTACGAATGTCTTCGATGATCGCGTCGATCTTCTCTTTCTCGGTCATATAGACCAGGTCAGCCATATCTTTACGCACCATCGGACGGTTAGTCGGCACCACGATGGTATCGAGTTTATAGATCGAGCTGAATTCAAACGCTTCGGTATCAGCAGTACCGGTCATACCGGCCAGTTTTTCGTAAATACGGAAGTAGTTCTGGAAGGTGATGGAAGCCAGCGTTTGGTTCTCGTTCTGGATTTCCACGCCTTCTTTGGCTTCAACAGCCTGATGCAAGCCATCAGACCAGCGACGACCCTGCATGGTACGGCCAGTGTGCTCATCAACGATGATCACTTCGCCATCTTTTACGATGTAATCGACATCGCGGGTAAACAGCGCATGCGCACGCAGTGCAGCCGTCACGTGGTGCATCAGCATGATGTTGGTTGGCGAGTAAAGTGACTCACCTTCTTCCATAATGCCCTGGCTCACCAGCAGCTCTTCAACTTTTACCAGACCACGCTCGCTCATGTGAGCCTGACGTGCTTTCTCATCGACCCAGAAGTCGCCTTCACCCTGGAAGGTTTCTGAGTCTTCCTTCTCCTGGCGTACCAGGTGAGGAATGATTTTATTCACTTTGGTGTACAGCTCGGAGCTGTCTTCAGCAGGACCGGAGATGATTAACGGCGTACGCGCTTCATCGATCAGGATGGAATCCACCTCATCCACCAACGCGTAGTGCAGTTTACGCTGTACACGCTCTTCCGGGCTGAATGCCATGTTGTCGCGCAGGTAGTCGAAGCCGTATTCGTTGTTAGTACCGTAGGTGATATCCGCAGCATAGGCAGCGCGTTTCGCCACCGCGGGCATGTTTGGCAGGTTGATACCGATAGACAGACCCAGGAACTCGAACAGTGCACGGTTGTTTTCGGCATCACGCTGAGCCAGGTAATCGTTCACCGTGACCACGTGCACGCCTTTACCGCTCAATGCGTTCAGGTAAGCCGGTAGTGTTGCCGTCAGGCTTTTACCTTCACCGGTACGCATCTCGGCGATGCAACGCTCATTCAGCACCATGCCGCCAATCAGCTGTACATCGAAGTGGCGCATACCAAACACACGTTTACTGGCTTCACGCACCGTGGCAAAGGCTTCAGGAATCAGGCTTTCAAGGCTTTCACCTTTCTTCAGGCGTTCACGGAACAGGTCGGTCTTGGCTTTCAGTTCGTCATCCGAGAGCTTGACGAAATCCGGCTCCATCTTATTGATGACATCGACGATTTTGCGCATGCGGCGCAGAGTACGATCGTTGCTGCTGCCGAATACTTTGGTTAACAATTTGATTAACATGGTAAATTTTTCTCAATTCAGCCGCATTCATGCGGGCTGGAAAATCTAAAACAGGATGTGGAAAATCGTTAGCTGTTAAGCAATGGCAGGCCCGGCGCGGATGCCATGAATAGCAGCCTGCCAGTCAGCAGAAGTGTGAATTTGAGGTTCGCGATGACGCAGCGTTTCCTGCGGCTCTAATGCAATAGCGGGTTGAGCTGGCGATGTGAGTAGCGCCTGCAGCGAATCGATTAACGCCAGCTTTTGTGCCGCCAGCGGGGCAGTATGACTCTCTTCCGCTTCTGCTGGTGGCGTCATGCTAAATGAGAGGTGGCGAATGACCGTGCGAATGGCATGCTGATGCCAGTAATCGACATTGAAATTAGGTCGACGCGCACTTTCCTGCAGACGGAATAAATGATCGAAATGAACAACATTGCCGACAAACAGGCTGCTGATGGGCGAGTCTGTCGCCGTGGACTCCGCACTTTGCGCACAGGCAGGCAAGCCCAAACTGGCCGCCACCATCCCTAACAAGAGATGAGGCCAGAAGTAGCGTCTGCCTAATTGTCGCCAGCGTGAGAAAATCCCGATCACAACCTGTCCACAGTTAAATAAAGTAATGAAGCCGTTGCGGTTATCCGCGAACCTGCTCATATGAGCGCCAGATAATAGCACTTATGTGGGGCCAGGACACCAGTGATTAAAGGGCTTACGGGGGATTTCACGTTTATTTGTACAGGCTTTCGCCAGTGATAGCAGAGAATTGAGAGCGGTCTTGCAGGAATAAAAAACAGGCAATAAAAAACGGCAGCTTCCACTGACCGGAGAGGGTGTCAGGGAAACTGCCGTTTTTATGACTGACTTACGCCAGAACTAAATTTGGAGCTTTGAATGCCAGTGGCAGTTCAGCTTCGTCTTCGAAGGTTGCCCATTCCCAGGCTTCCTGCTTCGCCAGAACCGCTTGCAGCAACTTGTTGTTCAGCGCATGGCCCGATTTGAACGCAGAGAATGCGCCAATCACGTTGTGGCCACACATAAACAGGTCGCCAATCGCGTCCAACATTTTGTGACGAACGAACTCATCTTCAAAGCGCAGACCGTCTTCGTTGAGTACGCGGAAATCATCAAGACCAATCGCACAATCTAAGCTACCGCCCAGGCACAGGCCTTTAGACTGCAGATATTCGATTTCACGCATAAAACCAAAGGTGCGCGCACGACTGATTTGGCGAACAAACGCCTCAGCCGAGAAGTTTAACTGGTAACGCTGCGAGCTTGAGTCAATTGCCGGATGTTTGAAGTCGATAGTAAAGTCGAGTGAGAAACCGTTATAAGGTTTGATCTCGGCCCACTTATCACCATCTTCAACACGCACCGTCTGCTTAACGCGTACGAATTTCTTCGCACTATTCAGCTCTTCGACGCCTGCATCCATCAGCAAGTAGACAAAAGGCGCGGCACTGCCATCCATAATTGGGATTTCGGGCGCATCGACTTCAACAATAATGTTGTCGATACCCAAGCCAGCCAATGCAGCATTCAGGTGCTCAACCGTCGATATACGCACGCCTTCATCATTCACCAGGCAGGTACTCAGCATGGTGTCGCGCACGTATTTTGCATCAGCCGGGAAATCAACCGGTGGATTCAAGTCAGTGCGACGATAGATGACCCCGGTATTAGCCGACGCAGGGCGTAAGGTCAGCGTGACTTTCTTGCCGGTATGTAAACCGACACCTGTCGCCTGAACAATACGTTTTAATGTCCTTTGTTTGATCATCGCATTATCTCGCAATATTACCCATCCGACCGCTAGTATAAATTACCAGCGGGCGAATACTTTAGCACAAAGAGCGGAGAATCCCAATTCTCAGGATATTCTTAGTCTGCCTGCTTACGCAGGAAGGCTGGAATATCAAGATAATCTGGCTCTTTATTGGACGATGCTGGCTGGTCGTTGACCACTTTCGCTGCCGGCTTCTGCTCCTGCGGCAACGGCGCCATACCGTGCTGCTGGTAGCGATGATCCATCACTGGCTGAGAAGCCGGTTTGTTGGTCACCAGCGTAATTTCTGGACGCTTGTCCATGCCAATACCGGTTGCAACGACGGTCACGCGCAGTTCGTCGTTCATCTCTGGGTCCAGAGAAGTACCGATGACCACGGTCGCGTTGTCAGAGGCGAAGGCGCGGATAGTATTACCCACGGTTTCGAACTCATCCAGACGCAGGTCGAAGCCCGCCGTGATGTTGACCAGCACGCCGCGCGCACCAGACAGATCGATATCTTCCAGCAGTGGGCTGGAGATCGCCATTTCGGCTGCTTCTTCGGCACGGTCTTCACCGCACGCCACGCCGGAGCCCATCATGGCGTAACCCATTTCTGACATCACGGTACGCACGTCCGCGAAGTCAACGTTCATCAAGCCTGGGCGAGTAATCAGCTCGGCGATACCCTGCACCGCACCTTTCAGTACGTCGTTGGCTGCACCAAAGGCATCCAGCAGAGAGATACCGCGACCCAGCACTTTTAACAGCTTGTCGTTCGGGATGGTGATCAGTGAATCAACATGTTTAGACAGCTCAGCGATACCCTGTTCAGCAAAAGCCATACGCTTTTTGCCTTCGAAATTGAAGGGCTTGGTCACCACCGCAACGGTCAGGATACCCAAATCTTTTGCTACTTCTGCCACGACTGGCGCTGCACCGGTACCGGTACCGCCGCCCATGCCTGCAGCGATAAACACCATGTCTGCCCCTTCCAGCGCAGAACGCAGTGCTTCACGATCTTCCTCAGCTGAGGTACGCCCCACTTCCGGGTTTGCACCCGCACCGAGACCCTTGGTGATACCGGTCCCGATCTGGATCGTCTGGCCAACCGCTGTCTTACGCAACGCTTGCGCGTCGGTGTTTACAGCGAAGAATTCTACACCTTCGATACGCTCGCGTACCATGTGCTCTACGGCGTTGCCACCGCCGCCGCCGACGCCGATGACTTTAATCACCGCGTCATTGGTTAATTCCATAGGTTCAAACATGATTTCTCTCCGTTATGTGCCTGTCGCCTGGAGATCATAAACATTGCCTGCATGATCTCCTTTTTCAAAAATTAAAACTCTTTCTTCAGCCAGCTATTGATACGTTTAAACCAGTTGCCCACTGAAGCACGTTTTTCCGTTTCTGCATCACCGTTCATGTGTGACTCTTTGCCGTAATGCAGCAGACCGACTGCAGTTGAGTAATACGGCTCCTGCGCATAATCCGTCAGGCCGGTGATGTTAAGTGGCTGACCAATACGCACCTGCGTATGAAATACACGCTGGGCGCAAGCGGCCAAACCTTCAATCTGTGCTGCGCCACCGGTCAGCACGATGCCTGCTGCCAGGTGGTGTTTCACGCCCTGCTGGCGCAGTTGCTCCTGCAGTTGCAGAATCTCGTCATTCACCAGATTCAGCAATTCGGTGTAACGCGGCTCAATCACTTCTGCCAGCGTTTGGCGTTGCAGACTGCGCGGTGGGCGTCCACCGACGCTGGGCACTTCGACATTTTCATCTTTGCCAACAATCGAACCCAGCGCACAACCATGGCGTACTTTGATCGCTTCCGCATCGGTTGGCGGTGTGCCGAAGGCATAGGCGATATCACTGGTCACCACATTCCCTGCATAAGGGATCACTTTGGTGTGACGCAGTGCGCCGCCGGTGTAAACCGCGATATCCATTGTACCGCCACCGATGTCAACAACACAGACGCCCAGCTCACGTTCATCTTCAGTCAGAACCGAGAAACTGGATGCCAGTCCGGCAAAAATCAGTTGGTCAACTTTCAGGCCGCAACGTTCAACGGCTTTAACAATATTTTTCGCCATATCATTGTGGCAGGTGATCAAGTGCACTTTCGCCTGCATACGCACGCCGGAAAGTCCCACCGGATTCTTGATGCCTTCCTGATAATCAATGGCATATTCCTGAGGAATAACATGCAGGATACGATGTTCATCGCGTACGCGTACGGATTTCGCCGTATGTACCACGTTCTCTACATCATCCTGAGTCACTTCCTCTTCCGAAATCGGAACCATCCCGATTTCGTTCTGACAACTGATATGTTTGCCCGATAAAGCAAGGTAAACCGACGAAATCTGGCAATCAGCCATCAGTTCAGCCTGGTCGATGGCGCGTTGAACGCATTTCACCACCGACTCAAGGTCATTTACGCCGCCTTTATCCATACCGCGAGACGGGCAGCTGCCCACCCCAATAATGTTGACCATACCATCAGGCAGAATTTCCCCAACCAGGGCGGCAACCTTTGCGGTGCCGATTTCAAGTCCTACTACCAGTTTTCTGTCCGTTGCCTTGATCATTGTGGTTTAGCCTGTGCCTGGTTTTGTTGCTGATTACTGTCCTGTGGCTCCAGCGGGGCCGCTGCCCAGCCTACTGCGGCACCGGAGTCGTAGCGCAAATCAACATAGGTAATGCGCTTGTTCTGACTCTGGCCCTGCTGCAGCAGCTCCGGATAGAGCTCAATAAAACGGTTCAGACGCTTCATGGTGTCGCTGCGTCCCAGTTCGATGCGCACATCGTCGCTGGTCACTAACTGCCACGAGCGCCGCGCCGTCATCGACGCGACCTTCAGGGTAAACTTGCCGGCTTTGAGCACATCACTCATGGTGTGATAGCCCGCCAACACCTCTGTTTCACTGCCTTCCGGGCCATATAACATCGGCAATGTTTCTTTACCGATATGACTGGCCGGGACGCTGAAGGAGACGCCATCGGCGTCTACCATGTGTGAGTCATTCCAGCGTGCCACCGGAACATACTCCACCAGGTTAATCTTCAGCTCATCAGGCCACTGCTTACGCACACTGACCTGTTTAATCCAGGGTAAACGCTCAATCTGTTGCTGGATGATGTCCACGTTTTGCGACATAAACGTGCCAGGTGCACCGAGCGACAAAATGGCCTGGCGAATGTCATCATGCGTGGTGTAATGCGTTTCCCCGGTCACCACCAGCTTCGACAGCGGTAAACGCGACGCATCATTCATCCACTTCAGCACCACCAGCCCACCGGCAGCCATGATGCCCAACACCATCAGCAGGAATACGACGCCAAACAGTCGGGCACCGTTGCTACGCCCGGTGCGCGCACGCTCCTGGGGTTCGCGATTTCGTACACGTATCGCCGCCTGAGACATATCAGTCAGCCAGTTCCAGAATACGCGCCACCAGCTGCGGGAAACTGTATCCTGCCTGCTTCGCGGCCATCGGCACCAGACTGTGGCTGGTCATGCCCGGTGAGGTATTCACTTCCAGCAACTGGAATTTCCCCTCGCCATCTGTCATTACATCGACGCGTCCCCAGCCGCTGCAACCCAGTGCACGCCAGGCTGCCCATACCAGCGTCTTCAATTCTGCTTCCTGATCTGCACTCAAACCACTTGGACAGAAGTATTCAGTATCGTCAGAAATGTATTTAGCTTCATAGTCATAGAACTCGCTGGCGGTTTTAATTCTGATTGAAGGCAGAATTTCATCACCCAGGATGCCAACGGTATATTCCGCACCACTCAGGAATGCCTCAACTAGCACGTCATTATCGTGGCGAAACGCTTCATCCAGCGCTGCAGGCAAGGCTTCTAACGTGTTCACACGGCTGATGCCGACACTAGAACCTTCACAGCTTGGCTTCACAAATAGCGGCAGCCCGAGCGCATCAATGGCAGCCTGCGTTTGTGCATCTAAACCCTGCTCCTGCTGCTGACGCGTTAACCAGACGAATTTGCCTGAAGGCAGTCCCCTGCCCTGCCACAGCAATTTGCTGCGCAGTTTATCCATGGTGATCGCCGAAGCCATCACGCCGCTGCCGGTATAGGGCAACTGGAGGAACTCCAGCACCGCCTGCAGCGTGCCATCTTCACCGCCGCGACCGTGCAGAGCGATAAAGGTTTTATCAAAGCCCTGCGCTTTGAGGTCCAGCACTGACACATCACGTGTATCCACGCCGTGTGCATCAATGCCCATCTCACGCAGACCAGCTAACACCGCACTGCCCGACATCAGCGACACTTCACGCTCTGCCGAGGTTCCGCCCATCAGGACGGCAACTTTCTCAGCCATGACGGGCCTCCGTTTTTGCTGCTGGCTGCAATTCACTTTCAGCCAACTTGCGGGCGATTTTGCCGATATTGCCGGCGCCCTGAACGATCACCAAATCATCGCCTGACAGCAGTGGCGCCAGCGCTTCCGGCAACGCATCGTGCTCAGAGACCAGAATCGGGTCAACCTTGCCACGATTGCGAATCGCGCGGCACAGTGAACGGCTATCTGCGCCTGGAATCGGCGCTTCACCGGCCGGATAAACATCCAGCATCAGCAATACATCGACTTGTGACAGCACGTTAGCGAAGTCATCGAACAGATCACGAGTTCGCGTGTAACGATGCGGCTGGAATACCATCACCAGTTTTTTCTCTGGCCAGCCGGCACGCGCGGCTTTAATGGTGACATCCACTTCCGTTGGGTGATGACCGTAATCATCCACCAGCATTGCACTGCCTGGGTTGCCATTGACCGCTGCGGTATCAAATTCGCCCAGCACATCAAAGCGGCGCCCGGTGCCCTGGAAGCTCTCCAGTGCCGCCAGAATCGCGTTATCTTCAATGCCTTCTTCTGTCGCCACTGCAACCGCAGCAGCAGCATTTAAGGCATTGTGACGGCCCGGCGCATTCAGGGTCACTTTCAGCACCGGTTTGTCCTGACGAATCAGGGTAAAGTGCCCCTGCGCGCCGCGTTGTTCATAGTTTTCGATGCGCACATCGGCGTCATCACTGAAACCGTAAGTGGTGACCTGACGGCCTACGCGTGGGATCAAATCGCGGATCACCACATCATCTACGCACATCACCGCACGTCCGTAGAACGGTAGGTTATGCAGGAAGTTGATGAACGTCTGCTTCAGGTTCTCGAAATCGCCCTGATAGGTGTCCATATGATCCGCTTCGATGTTGGTGACAATCGCCACCATCGGCTGCAGATGCAGGAACGACGCGTCACTCTCATCGGCTTCCGCAATCAGGTAACGGCTGGTGCCCAAACGCGCATGTGTGCCCGCTGCTTTCACCAGGCCGCCATTGACGAAAGTTGGGTCTAAGCCACCTTCGGCATAAATACTGGTAACCATCGCTGTGGTGGTGGTTTTGCCGTGCGTACCGGCAACCGCGATGCCATGACGGAAGCGCATCAGCTCAGCCAGCATCTCTGCACGGCGAATCACCGGGATACGCTGCTCGCGTGCCGCGACCAGCTCCGGATTGTCCTGAGCCACCGCAGTCGACACCACCACCACGCTCGCATCCGTCACGTTTTCCGGGCGATGGTTGAAATAAATGGTCGCACCCAATGAGGCCAGATGCTGGGTCACCGGGTTAGGCGCCAGATCCGACCCGCTGATGTGATAACCTTCGTTCGCCAACACCTCGGCAATACCGCCCATGCCAGCACCACCGATGCCGACAAAGTGAATGTGCCGGACGCGACGCATCTCGGGCACAATGGAACGCAGTTTTGCCAATTGTTGTGTATTCATCTGTCTCAATTACCTGTTGATCTCATTTGTACCTGCATTCAGGTACAGCCGGTCAAACCGACCTATTAATTACTTCGCGACGCGTGCCACTTCCTGCGCAACCCGATCGGTTGCATCAGGAATCGCTACCTGACGGGCTTTCTCAGCCATCGCCAGCAGCGTGGCGCGATCCCAATGGCGCAACGTGTCCGCTACTGCAGTCGCGGTAAATTGCGGCTGCTCGAAAATTTTGGCTGCGCCCGCTTGCTCCAGCGGCAACGCATTCCAGTACTGCTGACGGTCTTTGTGCTGAAACGGCACGAAGATCGCCGGTAAACCTGCGGCGGCCACTTCGCTCACCGTCAATGCGCCCGAACGACACACCACTACATCCGCCCAGGCATAGGCTTCCGCCATATCATCGATAAACTCGGTGACCTTGTGCTGCGGCTGTCCGGCATCGCGATACGCCTGTTGCACCGTCTCCAGCGCGCCTTTGCCGCTTTGATGCCAAATCGTGATGGCATCACCCAGTTCTGCGGCCACCTGCGGCACCGTCTGATTCAGAATGCGTGCGCCCTGGCTTCCGCCGACCACCAGCACACGAATCGCACCGCTGCGTCCACTCAGGCGATCAGCAGGCAGCGGCAGGGCCAACACATCGGTACGCACGGGATTGCCAACCACATCGGCTTTCGGGAATGCACCCGGAAACGCCTGCATCACTTTGGTGGCAATTTTCGCCAGCCACTTGTTGGTCAGCCCGGCAATGCCGTTCTGCTCATGCAGCACCACAGGAATACCGCAACTCCACGCGGCTAATCCACCTGGACCGGAAACGTATCCGCCCATGCCGAGCACCACGTCCGGCTGCCAGCGCTTCATGATGCGACGCGCCTGGCGCCATGCATTGAAGATGCGTACCGGTGCCAGTAACTGCGCCTTAACACCTTTGCCGCGCAAACCGCTAATACGGATAAATTCAATTTCGATGCCATGTTTCGGCACCAAATCCGCTTCCATTCGGTCAGCGGTTCCGAGCCAGCGCACCTGCCAGCCCTGTTCGATCAGATGGTGTGCCACCGCCAGACCCGGGAACACATGTCCGCCGGTTCCGCCGGCCATCACCATCAGCCGCTTGCTACTCATCGAGCACCTCGGGTAAACGCCTGCGCTTTTGCCAGACGCGTTTCATAATCAATGCGCAATAAAAACACGATGGCGGTCGACATGATGATCAGACTTGAGCCACCGTAACTGATCAGCGGCAATGTCAGACCTTTGGTCGGCAGCATACCTGCGGCCGCACCGACGTTAACCAGCGCCTGGAAGCTAAACCACACGCCAATTGAGCAAGCGAGGAAGCCAGAAAAGCGCTGATCGATCTCCAGAGCACGGCGACCAATCGACATCGCGCGAAAAGCGACGAAGAATACCATTAACAGCGCCAAAACCACACCGACATAACCCAACTCTTCACCAATGATGGAGAAGATAAAGTCGGTGTGTGCCTCCGGCAGATACTCGAGTTTTTGCACCGAGTTGCCGAGGCCCTGGCCCCAGAATTCACCACGACCGAAGGCCATCAGCGACTGGGTCAGCTGGTAGCCGCTGCCAAACGGATCTTCCCATGGGTTCCAGAAAGAAGTCACACGGCGCATACGATAGGGTTCAGCGATAATCAGCAGCACCACGGCAAAAATACCGGAGCCGATGATCGCCAGGAACTGCCACATTTTGGCACCCGCGAGGAACAGCATCGCTAGCGTCGTCACAAACAGCACAACTACAGTTCCGAGATCCGGTTGCGCCAGCAGTAACACGGCCAACACCACCATCACGCCCATCGGCTTACAAAAGCCCCAGAAGTTGTTGCGCACCTCTTCCACTTTGCGCACCAGATAGCTGGCGAGATAGCAAAACAGGGAAAGCTTGGACAATTCGGCCGGCTGAATACGCAGTGGGCCGAGGGCAATCCAGCGCGATGCACCGTTAACCGAACTACCCACCACCAGGACGATCAGCAGCATTGCCACAGACGCCATCAGCATCACGTTGCTGTAGCGCTGCCAGAAATCCATTGGCACGCGCAATGTCACCAGCGCCATGCCTACCGCCAGGGCAATATAGAAAGCGTCGCGTTTAGCGAAGTAGAACGGGTCTTCGTTAAGACGCTGGCCGACCGGCATCGACGCTGAAGTCACCATCACAAAGCCGATAATCGCCAAACCAAAGGTCAGCCACAGCAGCGTACGATCATACAGCACCACTGGCGCATCATCATTTTCACGGCCGCCCATCACCCAATCGCGTAAACGCACGGAGAGGAAGCTGGCAATACCGGCACCTGGAATGCGCATCAGCTCAACTCCTTCGCCAGTTGCGCGAAAATATCGCCGCGCTGTTCAAAATTGCGGAACTGATCGAGGCTGGCGCAGGCCGGTGACAGCAGCACCATGTCGCCCGCCTTCGCCTGAGGGGCAATCTGCTTCATGGCCTGCTGCATCGTCTCTGTGCGCGTGGCGATCTCCGGGCGCAACGCCGCGAGCGCATCGCCGTCACGACCAAAGCAATAGATGCGCACGTTGTCGCCCTGCAAAAAGCGCGTCAGTGCACTGAAGTCAGCGGATTTGCCATCACCGCCCATCAACAGCCACAAGGTGCCTTTCACCTGCAAACCATTGAGTGCCGCTTCAGTACTGCCGACATTGGTGGCTTTGGAGTCATTAATCCAGCGCACGCCATTGGCTTCATGCACCAGCTGGAAACGGTGCGCCAGGCCAGTGAAAGTCGTTAACGCTTTCAGACTGGAAGCGCGCGGGATATTCACCGCATCTGCCAGTGCCAGGGCCGCCAGGGCATTGGTGTAGTTATGCTGCCCCACCAACGTCATTTCGTCTGTGTTTAATACCCTTTCACCCTGCGCCCGCAGCCAGGTGTTGCCCTGCTGCTGGGTCAGGTGATAATCACCGAGATTAATGCCAAAACTGACACAACGTGCATCAACACCGCGAACGGGCATGGTCATACCATCATCGGCATTGACCACACAGACGCGGGCGTTTTCATAAATGCGCAATTTCGCCGCACGATACTGCTGCATGCCCAACGGATAGCGATCCATATGATCTTCCGTTACGTTGAGAATGGTGGCAGCCGCTGCTTGCAGACTGTAGGTGGTTTCTAACTGGAAGCTGGAAAGTTCCAGCACATACAACTGTGCCGGAGATTTCAGCAGGGTTAGCGCCGGTAAACCTATGTTGCCACCCACGCCAACCTGCCAACCTGCTGCACGGGCCATTTCACCCACCAGCGTGGTGACGGTGCTTTTACCGTTCGAGCCGGTGATCGCGACAATCGGAGCCTGAGCTTCACGGCAAAACAGTTCGATATCACCGACGATTTCGATACCGGCATCCGCGGCTTCACTTAATGCAGGATGTGCCAGCGCGATACCTGGGCTGGCAATAATTAAATCCGATGCCAGCAGCCAGTCGCTGTTGATACCGCCCACATAGCGTTCAACCGCCTCAGGCAACTTGTCGAGGCCAGGCGGAGACACACGGGTATCCATCACGCGAGGCGTCACGCCCTGCGCGAGGAAGAAATCAACACAGGACAGGCCAGTGATGCCGAGTCCAATGATGACGACTTTTCTGCCCCGATAGTCAGCCATGATTAACGTACCTTCAGCGTTGCCAGGCCAATCAGCACCAGCATCAGTGAAATAATCCAAAAGCGCACGATGACACGCGGCTCCGGCCAGCCCTTCAATTCATAGTGGTGGTGAATCGGCGCCATGCGGAAAATGCGTTGGCCGCGCAGCTTGAACGATCCCACCTGCAGAATCACCGACAGCGTTTCAACCACAAACACGCCGCCCATGATCACCAGCAAAAACTCCTGACGCAGCAGCACGGCGATAGTGCCTAACGCGCCACCCAGTGCCAGTGAACCCACATCGCCCATAAAGACCTGAGCCGGGTAGGTGTTGAACCACAGGAAGCCAAGACCGGCACCGACAATCGCGGTACAGACAATCACCAACTCACCCGCATGGCGCAGATACGGAATATGCAGATACTCAGCAAACTTCACGTTACCGGTCGCCCATGCCACCAGAGCAAAGCCTGCTGCCACGAAGACGGTTGGCATAATCGCCAGGCCATCCAGACCATCCGTCAGGTTGACCGCATTACCGGTGCCGACAATCACAAAGTAAGCCAGCAGCACATAGAACAATCCCAGCTGCGGCATGATGTCTTTAAAGAACGGCACCACCAACTGAGTGGCCGGTGTGCCTTTGCCCGCAGCGTAAAGCGCAAAAGCCACGCCAAGGGAAATCACCGACATCCAGAAGTATTTCCAGCGGGCAATCAGGCCTTTGGTGTCTTTGCGTACCACTTTGCGATAGTCATCGACGAAACCGATAATGCCGAAACCAATCAGCACCGCCAGCACGCACCACACATAAGGATTGGATGGATACGCCCACATCAACACCGAGACGGTGATGGAGGTGAGGATCATGATGCCGCCCATGGTTGGCGTACCGCGCTTACTGAAGTGCGATTCCGGACCGTCGTTACGCACTACCTGGCCAATTTGCAGTTTCTGCAGCCAGGCGATCAGGCGCGGGCCCATCCAGAGTGATAGGAACAGAGCGGTCAGCAGGCTGACAATGGCGCGAAACGTCAAATACGAGAAGACGTTAAAGCCGGAATAAAGTGCGACCAAATGTTCGGCCAGCCAGACTAGCATGTTCCTTTCTCCTGTAAGCTCTCGACGACCTGCTCCATGGCGGCGCTACGTGAGCCTTTAACCAAAATAGTGATGTCCTGATGTTGGGACAGCAATGCGCGTAAACGTACAGTCAGCTCGGCTTTTGTAGCGAAATGCTCGCCTTTACCGCTGCTTTCACCGATCAACCGACCCAAAGTGCCGGTACTCAGAACACAATCAATACCTGCTGCCCTGGCGGCTTCACCCACCTGCTGATGGCAAGCTTCCGCTTCATCGCCCAGTTCGGCCATATCACCGACGACCATCACTCGGAACCCTGGCATATCGCCCAGTACCTGTGCGGCCGCCGTCATCGAACCGACGTTGGCGTTATAGCTGTCATCCAGCAGCAGTTGATTGTCTGCCAGACGAATCGGGAACAGACGCCCCGGTACGGGCTGCAGTGTTTTCAAACCGGTTTGGATCGCGCTTAGCGGGACATCAACGGACAGTGCCAGCGCAGCAGCAGCAAGCGCGTTCGCGATGTTGTGGCGACCAGGCAGCGGAAGCGCAACAGCAATGTCTCCGCGCGGCGTATGCAAGGTAAACAGCGTGGCGTCGGCGCGTAGCACGATCTCGCTGGCACGGAATTCTGCATCTGCCATCGGCTGTGGCGAGAAGCGCCACAGGGTCTTATCGACAAACTGCGACTGCCAGTTAGCGAGGTCGTTGCTGTCAGCATTGACGATGGCGGTGCCGTGTACTGGCAATCCACCAAAAATTTCGCCTTTGGCTTTCGCTACACCGGCCAGTGAACCAAAGCCTTCCAGATGCGCTGCAGCGAGATTATTCACCAGCGCCGTTTCAGGACGCACTAAATCGGTGGTGTAAGCAATCTCGCCCTGATGATTGGCACCCAGCTCAATCACCGCGAACTCGTGTTCTGGGGTCAGACGCAGCAACGTCATCGGCACGCCGAAGTCGTTGTTCAGGTTGCCAGCGGTATAGAGGGTTTCACCACACTGACGCAAAATGGCAGCGGTCATCTCTTTGACGGAGGTTTTACCGGATGAACCGGTCAGGGCTACCACGCGCGCCTTCGATTGCTGACGCACCCAGGCGCCGAGCTGACCAAAGGCAATGCGGGTATCTGCCACCACCACTTGCGGCACATCTAAAGGCAAGTGCTTACTCACCAGCAGCGCTTTGGCACCCTGGGCAATAGCATCCTGAGCAAAGTCATGCGCATCAAAACGCTCACCGACCAGTGCGACAAACAGGCTGCCATCAGCCACTTTACGCGTGTCGCTGGTCACATCATTCAGCGTCAAATCAGCGCCGTGCAGTTGACCACCACTGATTTCAGCCAGTGTTTTCAAAGAAACCGGGATCATGCTATCACCCCCAGTAAACGGGCGACGGTGTCGCGATCGGAGTAATCCAAACGACGGTTACCAATGATTTGATAATCTTCATGGCCTTTACCAGCCACCAGCACGATGTCATCGACATTGGCCTGCATCACGGCGTTAGTGACCGCTTGCGCACGTCCCGCGACCACGCGGGCGCGACCGGGATCAAGCAAGCCAGTCAGAATGTCATTCACAATCGCGGCAGGTTCTTCGCTGCGCGGATTGTCATCGGTGATGACCACGATGTCAGAGAACTGTTCGGCAATCGCGCCCATCAGCGGACGTTTGCCTTTGTCACGATCGCCGCCGCAGCCAAACACGCACCAAAGTTTGCCTTTGCAGTGCAGGCGGGCAGCTTCCAACGCTTTTTCCAGCGCATCGGGGGTGTGAGCATAATCCACCACCACTGTGGGTTTTTCTGGCGCCGTGAACACTTCCATGCGACCGCATACCGGTTGCAGCTGAGCAGCGCTTGATACCAGCGCCTCCAGCGGATAATCGAGCGTCAGCAAGGTGGCCAGTGCCAGCAGCAGATTGCTGACATTGAATGCGCCCATCAGACGGCTATCAAATTCCCCGTCGCCCCAGCTGGAGCTGAACTGGATATGCGCACCGCCATCGTGATAATTCACCGCTGTGGCTTTCAACCAGCGTCCACGACAGCCAGGCTGCAAGTTGTCAGCCAGGGTGACGGCAACGGCATCCGGCAGTTTCTCCAGCCAGCGGCGTCCGACCTCGTCATCAGCGTTGATAATGGCTTCGCCAACCTGATGCTCAGAGAACAGCAGCCATTTGGCGGCTTCGTAACCCTGCATATCACCGTGATAATCCAGATGATCGCGGCTTAGATTCGTGAACACAGCAGCCGCGAAGGGCAATGCCGCCACGCGATGCTGCACCAGGCCGTGAGAAGAGACTTCCATCGCGGCCAGCGTGGCACCCTGCTCCACCAGATCATTTAATACATGTTGAACATCTACCGCGGAACCGGTGGTGTTTTCGGTAGCCACCAGTTGGCCATATAAGCCATTACCCACCGTGCCCATCACGGCACCGGTTTCACCCAGCAGATTGGCCCACTGCGCCATCAGCTGCGTGGTGGTGGTTTTTCCGTTGGTGCCGGTGACACCGATTAATTTAAGTTTTTCAGCAGGCTGCTGATAAAAGCGCCCGGCCAGTGCAGAGAGACGCTGCTGCAACTGCGCCAGGTAGATAACCGGGACGCCGTGCATCTCGCGGATATCTCCATCGCTGGCTTCACCCTCGGCTTCGGCAATCACTGCCGCCACGCCTTGAGCAATAGCCTGCGGAATAAAACGACGTCCATCAGCATGATGGCCCGCCACGGCGATAAACAGATCGCCAGCAGCCGCTGAGCGGCTGTCTAGTGTCATGTCACGGAGTGGACGCGCCGGCGCACCCGGCACCCACGGGGCCAGTAAATCGCGCAGGTTACGATCGGTCACTTGATTCCTCACTTCTGTTCTTCACCAACTCGTCTTTATCAATTGTCGGCAGCGCATCTGGTTCAATGTTCATGGTGCGTAATACACCGCCCATGATGGCGCCAAACACCGGTGCAGAAACCGCACCACCATAATATTTACCGGCCTGGGGATCGTTGATCACCACCACCAGCGCAAAACGAGGGCGACTGGCAGGTGCAACACCTGCCGTGTAAGCAATGTATTTATTGACGTAGCGTCCATCCGGTCCCACTTTTTTCGCAGTACCGGTTTTAATCGCGATGCGATAACCCTTGATGGCGGCTTTAACCCCACCGCCACCAGGCAGCGCAACGCTTTCCATCATGTGCATCACCGTTTTCACCAGGTCTTCCTGGAAAACGCGTTCACCCGCCACTGGCGGGTCAACTTTGGTGATCGACAGCGGGCGGTTGATGCCGTAGCTGCCAATGGTTGCGTAGACTCGCGCTAACTGTAACGGTGTTACCATTAGCCCGTAGCCGAAAGAGAAGGTGGCCCTCTCTATGTCAGACCACCGTTGTTTTTGAGGGTATAAGCCACTACTTTCCCCGACCAGCCCCAAATTGGTCGGTTTACCCAGTCCAAAGCGCGCGTAAGTATCTACGAGTGCTGAGGAGGGCATCGCTAACGCCAAACGTGAAACCCCGACGTTACTCGACTTCTGTAAAACCCCGGTAAGGGTCAATTCGTTGTAGCGTGCCACGTCCTTGATCTCATGACCATTGACGCGGTACGGCACGGTATTCAGTACGCTGTTCTCTTTCACCACGCCACGCTGCAGCGCGGTCATCACCACCATCGGTTTGACGGTGGAGCCTGGCTCGAAGATGTCGGTAATGGCACGGTTGCGCATCACATCTTTCGGCGTGTTGGAGAGATTGTTTGGGTTGTAAGCCGGGCTGTTGGCCATTGCCAACACTTCACCGGTGTTCACATCCACCAAAACGGCAGTACCCGACTCCGCTTTGTTGAAAGCCACGGCATTGTTCAGCTCGCGGTACACCAGCGCCTGCAAGCGTTCGTCGATGCTGAGCGTCAGGTTGTGCGCCGCGCGGCTGTCTACAGAGGAGATATCTTCAATCACGCGACCGTAGCGGTCTTTACGCACCGTACGCTCGCCTGGCGCGCCGGTCAGCCACTTGTCGAAGCTCTTTTCGATGCCCTCAATGCCCTGACCATCAATGTTGGTAAAGCCGATCAGATGTGCAGTGACCTGACCGGCTGGATAGTAACGACGCGACTCTTCACGCAGGTAAATGCCGGGCAGCTTGAGTTTTTTGACGTATTCGCCGATCGCTGGATTCACCTGACGCGCCAGATAGATAAAGCGCCCTTTGGGATTGGCATTCACGCGCGCGGCGAGTTGATCGAGTGGGATGGACAACGCATCTGAAAGGGCTTTCCAGCGGCTGTCGAGTGACACGCCGCCATGTTCCATCAGCTCTTTAGGATCGGCCCAGATGGCATTCACCGGCACGCTGACGGCTAACGGACGGCCAGCACGATCGCTGATCATGCCACGTGCAGTGGGAACAGATTGAACACGCAGCGAACGCAAATCCCCTTCTTTGACCAGCTTATCCGGGCTGATGACCTGTAACCACGCCACGCGTGACAGCAATCCGCCCAAAGCCAGTAAAATACAGCCGCACAGCAACGCAAAACGCCAGCTTATAAAGCTGGCCTTATCTTCCTGTTTTTTTAACTTCAGCGTTTTGCCTGCGCCGCTCATTGAGGTCTGCGATTCCTTATTTATCTCTGCACCACGATATTTTCCTGTGAAGGATCAACATGCTGCATTTGCAGCTTATCGGTTGCTATTCGCTCAACCCGGCTATGATCGCCGAGCGCATTCTCTTCCAAAATCAGGTTACGCCACTCGATATCGAGCGCATCACGTTCTAACACCAACTGTTCGCGCTGCGCCGTTAACAGGCGCGTTTTGTGTGTGGTGGTCACCACCAACACCGAGGACACAAGTACTGCAATCAGCAGCAACACCGGGATCTTGCCGAATCGCAGCAGGTCACCGCCGATGACGCCGGGCAGGCTGTGTCGCTCGTTGCCAATCATGTCGCGGTCCTCTCAGCAATACGCAGTACCGAACTGCGTGCGCGTGGGTTCTCGTTGACTTCCGCTTCACCCGGAATCAGCTTGCCTAAGGTTTTCAATTCACGTCCACCTAGCGCTTTAAGCTGGCTTTCGGTCATTGGGATACCCGCTGGAACTTGCGGGCCTCGGCTCTGATCGCGCATAAAACGCTTCACCAAACGGTCTTCCAGCGAATGGAAACTGATAACCGATAACCGCCCGCCAGGTGCCAGCACCGACATTGCCCCTTTCAGTGCAGTATCGATCTCTTCCAATTCGCTGTTGATCCAGATACGAATCGCCTGGAAGGTGCGCGTGGCCGGATGTTTAAACTTGTCCTTCACCGGCATCGCAGCAGCGATCACGGTGGCTAACTCTTTGGTGCGCGTCATTGGCTGTTCACGATTACGCTCGACGATGGCGCGTGCGATACGTTTGCCAAATTTCTCTTCACCGTAGGTCTTGATGACGAAGGCGATATCGGCTTCCTCGGCGTTCATCAGCCACTCTGCTGCAGACTGGCCCCGTGTCGGGTCCATACGCATATCCAGTGGCCCATCACGCATAAACGAGAAACCGCGCTCTGCGTCATCCAACTGCGGTGATGACACGCCAAGATCGAGCAATACGCCATCGATCTTACCGGTGAGACCACGCGCTTCGACATACTCTGCGAGCGCCGAAAAGGGTCCGTGCACGATCGAAAAACGTGGATCCTGAATTTCAGCTGCAGCGGCTATGGCTTGCGGATCGCGATCGATCGCCAGTAAGTGCCCTTTCTCGCCCAGTTGCGAAAGGATCAGACGTGAGTGACCGCCGCGCCCAAAAGTGCCGTCAATGTAAATGCCGTCTTCCCTGATATTGAGGCCGTTAACCGCCTCATCCAGCAGCACTGTGGTGTGTTTAAAATTATCCTGCATAGCTATAGCGACAAGTCCTGCAACCGCTCAGATAAAGGCTCCTGAGCTGACTGTTCTGCGTCAATATCGTCCTTAACTTGTTGATACCAGGTCTGTTCATCCCACAGCTCAAACTTATTGAACTGTCCAACCAGCATCACTTCTTTGGTCAGGCTCGCATGTTGCCGTAGCGTATTCGCCAGCAACAAACGACCTGCATTATCCATCTGGCATTCACTGGCATGTCCTAACAGCAGTCGCTGCACGCGACGCTCAATCGGATTCATGCTGGATAAGCGCGCCAGTTTTTTCTCGATGATTTCCCATTCGGGCAGGGTATAAAGCAACAGACATGGCTGGTGGAGGTCAATGGTGCACACCATTTGCCCCTGAGACTCTGCGACAAGCAATTCACGATAGCGTGTTGGTACCGCCAATCGGCCTTTGCCGTCGAGATTGACTAACGTTGCTCCTCGGAACATGTCAGTCCTACCCCCCAATCACCCGTTTTCACCACTTTATCCCACTTTTTACCACGAAACGAGTTTACGGAGCCTATGAAATCCTTGTCAAGCCGCAACGACAAGTGAATATCACTCTTTACAAGGGTAAGAATTATTTAGTGGAGGGTAATTTAGGGGAATGAATGGCAAAATAAAAAATTAACCTGATGAATAATGGAATAAAAATTTTCACGATTTGAAAAATGGCGAAAAATAAAGCGTTTTAATCGCAAAAGATAATTATCCCGGGATATGCGACAGCGGCTGCATTTTAGGGGATTTCTGAAAGGAAGCCCAGCACCATCGCGCCAGCTCTGCTACGCGTCACTGCTGAAGATGTAAACAAATAAGAAAATTCAGTGCAGTTAATTCGTTAGGGAAAGTGGTGACTATTTACGCTTTTTTACCCCAGTCCTATGGCAGAAAAATATCTGGATGATTAATAAGTGCGGGCAGCGATCTGCCCGCGATTTCATTTAGTGCGGCGACTTAACTGACCACGGCGGAATAAATTGCGGCGAATACGGGTTAATCCCGGCTTCGGTTTGCGCGGTTCATCCAGCGAGGCCAAAACTAATTCCAGCACGCGCTCGGCGACATCGCGATGTCGCTGCCCCACCGCCAGTACCGGGCACTCTAAAAAGTCCAGTAATTCGTGGTCGCCAAAGGTGGCGATAGCCAGGTCAGTGGGCAGGCGGCCATCCCGCTTTAGGGTAATGTCCATCACGCCCTGAAGCAGACCGAATGAGGTGGTAAACAACGCATCCGGCATCGGATGATCTTCGAGATATTTCTCGAATAGTGTGGCAGCCGCAGTGCGATCAAAGCTGTTGCAGTAGAGGTAATCCACCGTGCGTTCATCGTCTTTCCACGCATCGCGAAAGCCCATTTCACGCAGGAAACTGACTGAAAGCTCAGGCAAGGCCCCAAGGAACAGCACATTTTTCACCGGAAGCTGACGCAATTCAGCCGCCAGCGCATGCGCATCGTCCTGATCGGCACCGACCACACTGGTGAAGTGTTCACGATCCAGCGCACGGTCCAGCGCGATAATCGGCAGCGGATCGTTGATCCAGCGCTGATAAAACGGGTGTTCTGGCGGCAACGAGGTCGAAACGATGATCGCATCCACCTGGCGCTGCAGCAGATGTTCAATACAGCGCATCTCATTGTCAGGCTGATCTTCCGAGCAGGCAATCAGCAGCTGATAGCCACGTTGGCGTGCCTGGCGCTCCAGATAATTGGCAATGCGCGTGTAACTGGTGTTCTCAAGATCCGGGATCACCAGACCAATTGAACGCGTACGTCCGGCGCGCAGGCCTGCCGCAACAGCATTGGGGTGATAATTATGTTCACGCACCACCGCCATCACTTTTTCGACGGTTTTGTCGCTGACACGATACTGCCGCGCTTTGCCATTGATAACGTAGCTGGCCGTGGTGCGCGACACGCCCGCCAGGCGCGCAATTTCATCCAGTTTCACGATGACACCTTAGTTCTGATAAGCCAGGGCTGGGCAAATGTCCGCAGAGTAGCTATGGGTAAAACATTTGTAACATCTAACCGCAGAACACTACGCTGAGCAACCGCTTTTATCGGGCAGCACTCACAAGCGCATTAAATAAAAAAAACCCGGCATTACGCCGGGTTAGCTTGGAAGCAGGATGATAACTCTGCGGAATTAACGCATCACACGATCGCCACGTGACACGCCCACAATCCCTGATCGCGCCACTTCAACGATCACAGCAACATCGCGTACCGTGTTGAGGAAGGCGTCGAGTTTATCGCTGGTGCCTGCCAGCTGAACCGTGTACAGCGTTGGCGTCACATCGATAATCTGGCCACGGAAAATTTCCGCGCTGCGCTTCACTTCTTCACGGCCATACCCGCTTGCCTGAATCTTCACCAGCATGATTTCACGTTCAACGTAAGCACCCTGCCCCAGCTCGCTGACACGTAACACGTCCACCAGCTTGTGCAGTTGCTTCTCAATCTGCTCCAGTACTTTTTCATCGCCGACCGTCTGAATGGTCATGCGTGACAGCGTTGGATCATCGGTCGGCGCAACGGTCAGACTTTCGATGTTGTAGCCGCGCTGTGAGAACAAGCCCACCACGCGAGACAATGCGCCGGATTCATTTTCCAGCAGTACCGATAACACACGACGCATAATTAAGTCCTCTCCGTTTTGCTCAGCCACATCTCATCCATCGAACCGCCGCGAATCTGCATCGGGTAAACGTGCTCGCTGCCGTCGATATTCACATCAACAAACACCAGACGCCCTTTCGCCAGGGTATCCAATGCCAGCTGCAGCTTCTCTTCCAGCTCAGCGGGGTGCGCGATGGAAATACCCACGTGTCCGTAGGCTTCGGCTAAACGCACAAAGTCAGGCAGCGATTGCATGTAGGATTGCGAGTGGCGGCCGGAATAAATCATATCCTGCCACTGTTTCACCATACCGAGGAAACCGTTGTTGAGGTTCAGCACCAGCACCGGTAAATCGTACTGCAGTGCCGTCGACAGTTCCTGGATGTTCATCTGAATACTGCCATCACCGGTCACGCAGATGACGGTTTCATCCGGCAGCGCCATTTTCACCCCCAGCGCAGCCGGTAAGCCGAAGCCCATGGTGCCAAGGCCACCGGAGTTGATCCAGCGACGCGGCTTATCAAACTGATAATAGAGCGCGGCGAACATCTGATGCTGGCCGACATCAGAGGTAACGTACGCATCCCCCTTAGTCAGACGCCAGATGGTTTCGATCACCGCCTGCGGTTTGATCTTGTCGCTGGTGCGATCAAATTCAAGGCACTTACGGCTACGCCAGCCATCAATGGTCTGCCACCAGTCGCGCAGGCTATCCAGCTCTTGCTTCGCATCGCTTTGCGCCAGCAGTTCCAGCATCTGCGACAACGTCTGCTTCGCATCACCGACAATCGGGATATCGGCGCTGACGGTCTTGGAAATCGAGGTCGGATCGACGTCGATATGCATGATGGTGGCGTTCGGGCAATATTTCGCCAGGTTGTTGGTAGTACGGTCATCGAAGCGCACACCAATGCCGAAAATCAAATCGGCATTGTGCATGGTCATATTGGCTTCGTAAGTACCGTGCATACCCAGCATGCCTACACTCTGGCGATGCGTGCCAGGGAACACGCCGAGGCCCATCAGTGACATGGTGACCGGAATATTCAGCTGTTCAGCTAACTGCAGCAGCTCCGCCTCACAGCCGGACATAATCGCACCGCCACCGGCATAAATCACCGGCTTATGCGCGGCCAGTAGCGTTTGCAGTGCACGCTTAATCTGTCCTTTATGCCCCTGAATCGTCGGGTTATAAGAGCGCATGCTGACCGACTCAGGATAGACGTACGGCAGTTTGTTCGCTGGGTTAAGAATGTCTTTTGGCAGGTCGATCACCACCGGGCCTGGGCGGCCGCTTGCTGCCAGCCAGAAGGCTTTTTTCAGCACGGTTGGGATCTCTTCGGCGTTTTTCACCAGGAAGCTGTGTTTGACCACCGGACGGGAAATCCCGACCATGTCGCACTCCTGGAACGCATCGTAGCCGATCAGTGAAGACGGCACCTGACCCGACAGAATCACCATCGGAATCGAATCCATATAGGCCGTCGCAATACCGGTAATGGCATTGGTGGCGCCTGGACCTGAGGTGACCAGCACCACGCCGACTTCGCCGGTCGCGCGTGCCAGACCATCTGCCATATGCACAGCGCCTTGCTCGTGACGCACTAATACGTGGTCAATACCACCGACCGTTTGCAGCGCATCGTAAATGTCGAGCACTGCTCCGCCCGGATAGCCGAATACCTGCTTAACGCCCTGATCGATTAACGAACGGACGACCATTTCGGCTCCTGACAACATCTCCATTTTCTGCCTCCAGGCTTGAGGAACCGGATCCCGTGACGCGCATTGCCCCTGCGCCACTGGCACCCAGCCCCGTATTCGCCAGTTAAGATCAAAACCTTATGTTTATGCTCAGATGACAGAATTCATTTCTGCCTTCCAGGTACAGGGAATCTACTTGAGTTGATTCTTTTAAGAGTAGGTCGATTACCATAACCGCAGAAAACCCGGCCTGCAAACGACAGGAGGCTGCGACAGGCTTATTTCGGCACAAAAGGCACTGACACGTGATAATCGCTCGCGAGGATTAAACTAATGCCATCCCACAACCACAGATGAAAATGCTGGTTTCATGATTATTTGCAGCGTGTTCTAAGAAATATGATTTTCATATTGCCTGGCCGGTTAGCCCACAATTTTTCCTGAATATTACTTTCTGGCGTGATTAACTTCAAAATCCGCTTCTTGCATGACATTGTGCTAAGCTACCCGCCAAATCTTGTTTTTAAAATTGTGCCAAAAATCAGATTAAATACATTAAATTCAACAACTTAAAATTAATTCGTTTTTATAAAAAATTTTTTAGGCTGTTTAAGCCATTATGCATGCAGCTAATTAATGCCAAAGCTCTGTATAGCGGGATATTCGCAGCAGATCGCCCTTAAAGGACAAAAGAAATACCCTTTCACTTAGGGTTGACTTCCCACAGTAATCCCAGTATCAATATGTGCAGCACAAAATTTACGAGGTTTGATTCATGTTCCATTCTTTCCGCCTACTCGGTCTACTACTAAACGCATTCAGTTTGCGCGGTAGACTTGTGGGTGGAATCAATCACTGATTCGAACCTGAAGAAGTTTAAAGAACCCGCGCCGATGCGCGGGTTTTTTTATGCTCGTTACACCGGCGAAGTTGAGTTAAAGCAAAAGGAAGATGACCATGAGCCAGCAAGTTATTATTTTCGATACCACTCTGCGCGACGGCGAGCAGGCATTACAGGCCAGCCTGAGTGTTAAAGAAAAACTGCAGATCGCCCTGGCGCTGGAGCGTATGGGCGTGGATGTAATGGAAGTCGGTTTCCCTATCTCTTCGCCTGGCGATTTCGAATCGGTGCAAACCATCGCGCGCTCGGTGAAAAACAGCCGCGTTGCTGCCCTGGCTCGCTGCGTGGATAAGGATATTGATGCCGCCTACGAGGCTTTGCGTGTGGCTGAAGCATTCCGCATTCATACTTTCCTCGCCACTTCGCCAATGCATATCGCCACCAAATTGCGCAGTACCTTGCCAGATGTGATTGACCGCGCAGTAGCCTCGATTAAACGTGCGCGCAACTACACCGATGACGTTGAGTTCTCTTGCGAAGACGGTGGCCGTACGCCGATCGACGATCTGTGCCGCGTAGTGGAAGCCGCGATCAACGCCGGCGCGACCACCATCAACATCCCGGATACGGTTGGTTACACCTTGCCGCACGAGTACGCCAACATCTTCAGCCAGTTGCGCGAACGCGTACCGAACATCGATAAAGCTATCTTGTCTGTTCACACCCATGATGATTTGGGCATGGCAACCGGCAATGCCGTAGCAGCGGTGTTAGCAGGTGCGCGTCAGGTTGAAGGCACCATCAATGGCCTGGGCGAACGTGCCGGTAACTGTGCGTTGGAAGAAGTGATTATGGCGATTAAAACCCGTCAGCAGATCATGAACCTGCGCACCAATATCCATCATCAGGAAATCTACCGCACCAGCCAGTTGATCAGCCAAATCTGCAACATGCCGATTCCAGCCAACAAAGCGATTGTGGGTACGGGTGCGTTTGCTCACTCCTCTGGTATTCACCAGGATGGCGTGTTGAAGAACCGCGAAAACTACGAAATCCTGACGCCAGAATCGATCGGCTTACACAAAATTCAGTTGAACCTGACTTCACGTTCAGGCCGTGCTGCGGTGAAACATCGCATGGAAGAGATGGGTTACAAAGATTCCGACTACAACGTCGATGCTCTGTACGATGCCTTCCTGAAGCTGGCCGACAAGAAAGGCCAGGTATTTGATTACGATTTGGAAGCGCTGGCGTTCATCAACAAACAGAATGAAGAGCCAGAATATTTCCAGCTGAACGAATTTAATGTACAGACCGGTTCCAGCGTCACTGCCACCGCGTCGGTGCAGTTGGGCTGTGGCGAAGAGACCAAAGCCGATGCCGCGACCGGTAACGGCCCGGTGGATGCCGTATATCAGGCCATCAACCGCATCACCGGCTTTGAAGCAGAATTGGTGAACTACAAGTTGACCGCGAAAGGCCACGGCGAGAACGCGCTGGGCCAGGTTGATATCGTGGTGAACTACAACGGTCGTAAATTCCATGGCGTTGGCCTGGCGACCGATATCGTCGAATCTTCTGCTAAAGCGATGGTGAACGCCCTGAACAACATCTGGCGCGCCAAACAGGTAGAAAAAGAATTGCAGCGTAAATTTAAAGATCAGAAGGAAACGGTGTAACTATGACTCAGTCTTATCATATTGCGGTAATGCCAGGCGACGGAATCGGCCCGGAAGTGATGGCGCAGGCTATCAAGGTTCTCGACGCAATTCGCGCGCGCTTCGACATGCGTATCACCACCAGCGAATATGATGTTGGCGGTATCGCCATCGATCGTCACGGTGAACCGCTGCCCCCTGCCACCGTTGCCGGTGCAGAGCAAGCGAATGCGATTCTGTTCGGCTCTGTCGGTGGTCCAAAATGGGAACACCTGCCGCCAGCGGGCCAGCCTGAGCGTGGTGCACTGTTGCCACTGCGTAAGCACTTCAAGTTGTTCAGCAACCTGCGCCCCGCTTCCTTATATAAAGGCCTGGAAGCGTTTTGCCCACTGCGCAGCGACATCGCCGCACGCGGTTTCGACATCCTGTGCGTGCGTGAATTAACCGGCGGCATCTACTTTGGTCAGCCGAAAGGGCGCGAAGGTAGCGGTCCACATGAGCGTGCATTTGATACCGAGGTGTATCACCGTTTCGAGATCGAGCGTATTGCACGCAACGCCTTTGAAGCCGCACGCAAGCGTCGTAACAAAGTGACGTCAGTGGATAAAGCCAACGTGCTGCAGACCTCAGTGATGTGGCGTGAAATCGTTAATGAAGTGGCAAAAGATTACCCGGATGTGCAGTTGAGCCACATGTACATCGATAATGCCACCATGCAGTTGATTAAAGATCCATCACAGTTTGACGTGCTGCTCTGTTCTAACCTGTTCGGTGACATCCTGTCAGACGAATGCGCGATGATCACCGGTTCCATGGGCATGCTGCCTTCTGCCAGCATGAATGAAGAAGGTTTCGGTCTGTATGAGCCTGCGGGCGGTTCTGCGCCCGATATCGCCGGTCAGAACATTGCCAACCCAATTGCTCAGATTCTCTCGTTGTCTCTGCTGTTGCGCTTCAGCCTGAATGCCGCTGAAGCTGCAGACAGTATCGAGCGTGCGGTCAGCCGTGCGCTGGAAGCGGGCCATCGTACCCGCGATTTAGCCGGTAACGGCCCAGCTGTGAGCACAGATGAAATGGGCAGCATCATTGCCGGTTTCATCGCTGAGGAAAAATAATAAAATGAAAAGCTTATACCAGAAGTTATTTGATGCACATGTCGTCCACGAAGCACCAAACGAAACCCCGTTACTGTACATCGATCGCCATCTGATCCATGAAGTGACGTCACCGCAGGCCTTCGATGGCCTGCGCGCTCACGGCCGCAAAGTGCGCCAGCCGTCGAAGACGTTCGCCACCATGGACCACAACGTTTCTACCCAGACCAAAGACATTAACGCGTCGGGTGAGATGGCGCGTATTCAGATGCAAGAGCTGATCAAGAACTGTGCTGAGTTCGGCATTCAGCTGTATGACCTGAATCACCCGTTCCAGGGTATCGTGCACGTGATCGGGCCTGAACAAGGGATGACGCTGCCAGGCATGACCATCGTCTGCGGCGATTCCCACACCGCGACCCACGGCGCCTTCGGTTCGCTGGCATTCGGTATCGGCACCTCCGAAGTTGAGCATGTGTTTGCCACGCAGACCCTGAAACAGGGCCGTGCAAAAACCATGAAAATTGAAGTGCTGGGCGAAGCGGCGCCGGGCATTACGGCGAAAGATATCGTGTTGGCGATTATTGGTAAAACCGGCAGCGCCGGCGGTACTGGTCACGTGGTGGAGTTCTGTGGCCCGGCGATTGAAGCGCTGAGCATGGAAGGCCGTATGACGTTGTGCAACATGGCGATTGAGATGGGTGCCAAAGCGGGCCTGGTCGCGCCGGATGACACCACTTTCGCTTACCTGAAAGACAAGCAGTTCGCACCGAAGGGCGAGCAGTGGGATGAAGCCGTCGCTTACTGGCGTACGATGAAGTCCGACAGCGATGCCAAATTCGACACCATTGTCACCCTGAACGCGGCCGATATCGCGCCGCAGGTGACCTGGGGCACCAACCCAGGCCAGGTGATGGCGGTGGATCAGGCGATCCCAAATCCTCAGTCCTTTGCCGATCCGGTTGAGCGTGCTTCTGCCGAGAAAGCGTTGGCTTACATGGATTTGCAGCCGGGTATTAAACTGACTGAAGTCGCTATCGACAAAGTCTTTATCGGTTCCTGCACCAACTCACGTATTGAAGACCTGCGTGCTGCCGCTGCTATCGCCAAAGGCCGCAAAGTGGCGCCGGGCGTGGTGGCCATGGTAGTACCGGGTTCAGGTCCGGTTAAAGCCCAGGCGGAAGCAGAAGGTCTGGATAAGATTTTCCTCGAAGCGGGTTTTGAATGGCGTCTGCCGGGCTGCTCCATGTGTCTGGCGATGAACAATGACCGTCTGAACCCAGGCGAGCGTTGTGCCTCCACCAGTAACCGTAACTTTGAAGGTCGTCAGGGCCGTGGCGGTCGCACTCACTTAGTGAGCCCGGCGATGGCTGCAGCGGCGGCAGTAACCGGTCGTTTTGCCGACATTCGTGAATTGACTCAGGGAGCTTAAGCCATGGCGAACAAATTTACCCAACACACCGGAATTGTGGCGCCACTGGATGCGGCGAACGTCGATACCGATGCCATCATTCCAAAACAGTTCCTGCAGAAAGTGACGCGCACCGGTTTTGGCGCGCACCTGTTCCACGACTGGCGCTTCGAAGATGATGCGGGCACCGTGCCTACCCCAAGTTTCGTGCTGAACAAGCCGGAATTTAAAGGCACCAGCATCTTGCTGGCGCGTGAAAACTTTGGCTGCGGCTCATCACGTGAGCACGCCCCATGGGCCCTGACCGATTTCGGTTTCCACGTGGTGATTGCACCCAGCTTCGCGGATATTTTCTATGGCAACAGCTTTAACAACCAGCTGCTGCCGGTGAAGTTGAGCGATGAAGAAGTGGATGAGATGTTCAAACTGGTGGCCGCGCAGCCAGGCGTGACCTTTACCGTGGATCTGGAAGCCCAGACCGTCACGGCCGGTGATAAGTCTTACAGCTTTGAAATCGACAGCTTCCGCCGTCACTGCATGATTAACGGTCTCGACAGCATTGGTTTAACGCTGCAACACGAAGCGTCCATCTCCAACTACGAGACCACTCAGCCAGCATTCCTGCGTTAATGCCCTATTCGGTGCGTTTGAATGCGCACCGAATAGAGACGCACTGGATGTTTATAAAGTCGCCTTTGCGGGCGACTTTTTATTTATTGGGCATCACGCACGCGCGACGCCAGCCCCAACGCCACCACCGCCATCGCTAATGCCAGCCAGTACACCGACTCATGGCCAAAGCGCTCGCTCAGCGTGCCCTGTATCAATCCTGCAATAATCAAACCGGTCGATATCGAGGTGGTAAACATCGTGGTCGCTGCGCCCGCGCGTCCCGGCATCAAATCCTGGAACCACAGCATGCCAATTCCCGCGACGATGCCGATAAACGCCGCGTTGAACAGCTGAAGCACCATCAATGCCATGCGCGACTGGAACAACACCAGTCCGAGATAGAACAGGATTGCCGCCACCAGCGCTAACAGCACCAACTTGCGCTTACCAAAGCGCTTGGCGTAGTGTCCAGCCAGCAGCATGATGGGAATTTCCAATCCTGCGGCCGTCCCCATTAGTAAGCCCGCCAGTTTTTCCGGCAGCCCCAACGTGGAGCTGATATACAGCGGCATATCGATGATATACATGGTGTTGCACGCCCACATCACCACCGAGGCGATAAACAGCACTCGCACCTGGCTATCTTTCCACGGACTGAGCTGGGTCAGCACCTGCTCTGGCGTCGCGGCCACGCGCGGCACTGAAGGCAGAGTGCGCCAAATCAGCAGCATACTGAGCAGGAAAATCGCCGCCGCCACGCAGAACAGCGTCACGAAGCCATAGTTAAGCGCTAAGGCGAACGACAGCGGCGGGCCAATCACCCATGCCAGCGACAGTTGCGCACGCATCACCGAGCTGAACATCACCACTTCACGCGCCGACTGATCCGCATACTCGCGTGCCAGCGCAAAGATCTGCGGAATCGCCACGCTGGCCAGCGCTGACAGCAACACGCCCACACTGATCAACGTCAGGTACTGACGATTAAAGGCGAATAGCAGCGCATTCAGTACCGCCATCAGGCAGCAAAACAGGATCAGATTGCGACGATCGCCGCGATTGTCCGAGCGCTTCGCCATCAGCAGGCTAATCACAATCCCGGCAATCGCGTTGATGGTAAAAAATAGCCCGACCCAAAACGGTCGCACCTGCACTTCGCGCGTCAAAAACAGACTCAGCGTGGGTGCCTGCAACGCACCGGCGACACCGGTCATAAACGACACCGCCATAAAAGAGAGATAAACCGGATTGATACGACGCTGGCGCGTTAACAGCGATTTCATGCAGAAATCCCTTTGCGGAGAAATGAGGCTAAGACAAAGAGGGTAGAAGATTTCACAGCAAAACGAAAAAAGCCAGCAGAGAAAACGCTGCTGGCGGTGAAATGCACCCTACTCAGAAAAGGCTCCACGTCGGTGGAACCGCTGGCAGAGCGCCATTCATTGCTGAATGCCTCCCGCTCTTCCATTGCCTGGCAGTATGCCTCTAATATGAGGCAGGAAAAACTGAGCGATTCTGAGAAGGAGTTCCCCTTTTATGTCCTCTGCGCGACTGCAACAGCAGTTCATCCGCCTGTGGCAAAGCTGCCAGGGGCTGGATCAGGAAACCACCTTAAGCGATCTGGCTGAACGACTGCACTGCTCGCGGCGCCATATGCGTAACCTGCTGAATGCCATGCAGGATGCGGGCTGGCTGATTTGGCAGGCAGAAGCCGGGCGCGGTAAGCGTTCGACCCTGAGCTTCAATTACACCGGCCTGGCACTCCAGCAGCAGCGCGCCGAAGATCTACTGGAGCAGGACCGCATAGAGCAGTTGGTGCAACTGGTGGGCGATAAGAATCAGGTGCGGCAGATGATTGCGGCGCATCTCGGGCGCAGTTTCCGCCAGGGCAAGCACATCCTGCGCGTGCTCTATTACCGTCCGCTGCCCAATCTGCTGCCGGGCTCGCCGCTGCGTCGTTCGGAAACCCATCTGGCGCGACAAATCTTTAACGGCCTGACGCGAATAAATGAGGAAAAGGGGGAAATCGAAGCGGATATCGCCCATCACTGGCAACAAACCTCCCCACTCCACTGGCGCTTCTTTTTACGACCCGCGATTCGCTTCCATCACGGACGTGAACTGGAGATGGAAGACATCATCGCTTCACTGGAACGTGTACGCAGTCAGCCGCTGTTCTCGCATATCGACAAACTGCACTCTCCCGCGCCCTGGACGCTGGATATTCATCTGTCACAGCCCGATAGCTGGTTGCCTTGGCTGCTGGCCAGCGTCAGCGCGATGATCCTGCCCCGCGAATGGCCGACGTTGCGCCATTTTGCCCGTCAACCCATCGGCACCGGTCCTTACAGCGTGGTACGCAACCAGCAGACGCAGCTGAAAATCGCCGCCTTTGATGACTATTTTGGCTATCGCGCGCTGATTGATGACGTGTCGATTTGGGTGCTGCCGGAAATCAGCGACGAGCTGGTGTATGCCGGCGTGAAGCTGCAGGGGGAAACCGCCGATGAGAAATCCGAAGAGAGCCGTCTGGAAGAAGGTTGCTATTTCCTGCTGTTCGACCAGCGCTCAGAGCGTGGTAAGGATGCCCATTTTCGACGCTGGGTGAGCTATCTGCTTAACCCGATTGCCCTGCTCAACCATGCGGGTGTGGGCTATCAGCGCTACTGGTTCCCTGCATACGGTTTCTTACCGCGCTGGCATCATCGCCGCGATCTCACCCCAGCCGAAAAGCCCGATGGACTCACGCAACTGACCATCAGCTGGTACAGCCATCATGTTGAGCATGAAGGGATTGCTAACGCCCTGCGCCCGCTGCTGGCTGAACAGGGCGTTGAGCTGATCACGCGCGAGCTGAGCTACGAAGAGTGGTTCGAAGGTGAAGGAGAGAGTGACATCTGGCTCGGCAGTGTGAACTTCACGCTGCCACTGGAGTACGCGCTGTTTGCCCAACTCTACGAGCTGCCGCTAATGCACCACTGCGTCCCGATTAACTGGCATGCCGATGCGGAGCAGTGGCGGCAAAAAAACTTATCCTTAGCCGATTGGAGTAAGCAGTTGGTGAACAGCGACTTTGTTCATCCGCTCTTCCATCACTGGTTACTGCTGGAAGGCCAGCGCAGTATGCGCGGTGTGCGGCTCAATACGCTCGGCTGGTTTGACTTCAAATCGGCCTGGTTTGCACCACCGGAGCTGTGACACTTTCGCGCTGTCACAGAAGTGTCTAAAATAAGCCGTTCTCAACGGGGTGCCCTGGTATTGGGCTGAGAGAAACCCGTCGAACCTGATCCGGCTCATACCGGCGTAGGGATTTGAGATGCCCGCTAACTCAGATCCTTTGCGACTCAACTTTATCTTCTCCTCAAGGAGCGCAAAGTGTTAAACAAAGTCTTGCCCGTGTTGCTGTTGATCTCTGCCCCGGCGTTGGCTGTCAAGCCTGTTCTTACCGTTTACACCTACGACTCGTTCTCTGCAGATTGGGGCCCCGGCCCTGCCGTTAAAAAAGCCTTTGAAGCCGAGTGCGGCTGCGAACTGAACTATGTGGCGCTGGAAGATGGCGTGTCGCTGCTCAACCGCGTGCGGATGGAGGGCAAAAACAGCAAAGCCGATGTGGTGCTGGGCCTCGATAACAACCTCGTGCAAGCCGCCGAAAAAACCGGCCTGTTCGCAAAAAGCACCGTCGACACCAGTCAATTGCAACTGCCTGATAGCTGGCATAACGACACCTTCGTTCCGTTCGATTACGGCTACTTCGCCTTCGTCTACGATAAAAACAAGCTGAAGAACCCACCGAAAAGCCTGAAAGAACTGGTCGAAAGCCCGGAAAAGTGGCGTGTGATCTATGAAGATCCACGCACCAGCACACCGGGATTAGGGCTGCTGCTGTGGATGCAAAAAGTGTATGGCGATAAAGCACCTGACGCCTGGCAGAAGCTGGCACAGAAAACGGTCACCGTCACTAAGGGCTGGAGCGAAGCCTATGGCCTGTTCCTGAAAGGCGAAGGCGATCTGGTGCTGAGTTACACCACCTCTCCGGCATATCACATCATCGAAGAGAAGAAAGATAACTACGCCGCTGCGCCGTTTAGCGAAGGCCATTATCTGCAAGTGGAAGTGGCTGCACAGCTCGCTAGCAGCAAACAGCCCAAACTGGCGCAGCAGTTTATGCAATTTATGGTATCGCCAGCCTTCCAGCAGACCATTCCGACTGGCAACTGGATGTATCCGGTGATCAAAAGCGATCTGCCTGCCGGTTATCAGTCTCTGACCGTGCCGGCGAATGCGCTGCAATACAGCTCAGCCGAAGTGGCCGATCATCGCGCGGACTGGATTCGTACCTGGCAACAAGCCGTTAGCCGTTAATGCCAGCCTGGTTAATTCCTGGAAGTGCCGTTGCGCTGCTATTGTGCGCAGTGGCACTGCTGGCGTTTGGCGCCTTAGTGATGGCGGCGCCGGTCACTGACTGGCGCGCCCTGCTGTCAGACAATTATCTGCACCACGTCCTGGCCTTCTCGTTTGAGCAGGCGCTTTTATCTGCCCTGCTCTCGGTGCTGCCGTCGATTCTGCTGGCACGTGCGTTGTATCGTCGCCGCTTTCCGGGACGTAATCTGCTGCTGCGCCTGTGTGCCATGACGCTGGTATTGCCGGTTTTAGTGGCCGTATTTGGTTTGCTCAGTGTTTACGGTCGCAACGGCTGGCTGGCGCACCTCTGTAGCCTGCCTGGCATTGATTACACCTTCTCGCCCTATGGCTTGCAGGGCATTTTACTGGCACATGTGTTCTTCAATCTGCCCCTCGCCACCCGCATGCTGTTACAGGCGCTGGAAAGTATTCCCGGCGAGCAGCGTCAGTTAGCCGCCCAACTTGGTATGCGCGGCTGGAATCTGTTTCGTTTAGTCGAATGGCCATGGCTGCGGCGCCAGATTCTGCCCACCGCAGCCCTGATTTTTATGCTGTGCTTCGCCAGCTTTGCCACGGTACTGGCATTAGGCGGAGGACCGCGTGCCACCACGCTGGAACTGGCCATCTACCAGGCGCTGAGTTTTGATTACGATCCCAGCCGTGCGGCGCTACTGGCACTGTTGCAACTCGGGTGCTGTTTGCTGCTGGTGCTGCTCAGCCAACGCTTCAGTAAGGCCATCCCTACCGGCAGCCAAAATATTCGCGGCTGGCGTGATCCGCAGGATTGCTGGCATGCCCGGATCGGCGACACGCTACTGATTGTCTGTGCGCTACTGCTGTTGCTGCCGCCGCTCGCTGCGGTGATCGTTGATGGCTTGCGCGGGGGTGTTGCAGGTGCCCTGCAACAGCCCGCGTTATGGCAAGCGACCTTCACCTCACTGCGCATCGCCATCGGCGCCGGATTGCTGTGCGTGGTGCTGACCATCATGTTGCTATGGAGCAGTCGCGAGCTGCGTCAGCGTCAGCGCAACGTTGCGGCACAGGCAATGGAGCTAAGCGGTATGCTGATCCTGGCGATGCCCGGCATCGTGCTGGCCAGCGGCTTTTTCCTGCTGTTCAACGCCACCATCGGCCTGCCGCAGCGCGCCGATGGCTTAGTGATTTTCACCAATGCGCTGATTGCCATCCCCTATGCGATGAAGGTACTGGAGAACCCGATGCGCGATATCAGCGCTCGCTACACCCCGCTCTGCGCATCACTGGGCATTGCTGGTATTAATCGCCTGAAACTGATTGAACTGCGCGCGCTGAAGCGGCCCATTGCACAAGCGCTGGCGTTTGCCTGCGTGCTGTCGATTGGTGATTTCGGCGTGGTGGCCCTGTTTGGCAGCGCCGATTTCCGTACGCTGCCGTTCTATCTGTTCCAGCAAATTGGCGCTTACCGCGGCGCAGACGGTGCCGTGACCGCACTGCTACTGTTATTACTGTGCCTGTTGCTCTTTACTCTGATGGAAAAACTGCCGGGTCGTCATGCTGACACTGAATAATCTCACTTACCTTTACCAGCATCTGCCAATGCGCTTCCGTTTTGAAGCCCAGGCGGGGGAACGTCTGGCGATCCTCGGCCCCAGCGGCGCAGGCAAAAGCACCTTGCTCAGCTTGATCGGCGGGTTTCTGCCAGTGAGTCAGGGAACCCTGATAATGAATGGCGTCGATCATACGCGCAGCGTGCCGTCGGCGCGGCCGGTGTCGATGCTGTTTCAGGAGAACAACCTCTTCCCGCATCTGACGGTGCAGCAAAATATGGGATTAGGCTTGCATCCAGGCTTGAAACTGACGTGGGAACAGCAGCAACAGCTGGCCGCCATCGCTGAGCAGACCGGATTAGCCGAGATGCTGAACCGCTTGCCAGCTGAGCTTTCCGGCGGTCAACGCCAGCGCGTGGCCTTAGCGCGCTGCCTGCTGCGCGATCGGCCGATCCTGCTGCTCGATGAGCCCTTCTCTGCGCTCGATCCGGCGCTTCGCGGTGAGATGCTGCAACTGGTGCGTACGGTGTGTGAAAGCCGCAATATCACGCTGCTGATGGTTTCGCACAGCCTGGAAGACGCCCAGCAAATTGCGCCGCGCAGTCTGGTGGTGGTCGATGGGCGGATTTACTGGGATGGCAGCACGGCGAGCTTGATCAGTGGAGAGAGTGAAGCGGCTACCATCCTTGGCGTGAAAAAGCCTTAAGCGAAGAACACCTTCCACAATAGCTGGCGGAAGATAGGCATCATCGGGTGATACTGAATGGCGATAAATGCCGCCACGCCGATAGCCGCCGCCAGCGGTGCCAGCCAGCGCAAACGCGCCTGCGGCAGATATTTCGTCGCCCAATCAGTGGTTTTGCCACTGCGCCACCAGCGCCACATCAGCCAGAATCCCATCCACACCAGCAAAGCCACCAGCAACAGCAGCCACTTAAAATGGCCGCCTTGCGAGGCCTGCGGCACATCAATCGCCACACCGGCGAGGATACCCGGCATCAGATAAGCCGGCGGCCAGAGAATACAGCCAATCAGATTAGGTGGCAGGAACTTGCGCACCGGCAGCTCCAGCATGCCCGCCGCCAGTGGAATCAACGGACGCGTCGGGCCGACGAAGCGCCCCACCAGAATGGTAAACATGCTGTGTTCATGCAGCGCGTGCTCAGTTTTATCCAGCAGGCCCTGATACTTTTTCAGATATTTCCAGCGGTGCAATGGCCCCTGAAACTTCCAGCCGATGCCATAAGAGACCCAGTCACCAATCAGGCAACCGGCAAAACCCGCCGCCCAGGCAGGATAAAGACCAATCTGTCCGCTGCCCACCAGCGCCCCAAGGCTGGCCATTAATACGGTTCCTGGCAACAGCAATCCCACGAACGCCAGTGACTCAAGGAAGGTCACCAGCGCCACGGCCATCAGCGCGTACTCCAGCGATTGCGAAAACAGATGTTGAATCCAGGCTTCCATAACTATCCTCTGCGGAATATAGAGGCTGGATTGTCCGGAGCCAGCGCCAAACCGTCAAGGCAAGAATTGTAGGACGATGTTGACAGAGTACTGACAATGTCGCCACACACAGGCACTGTATAAACATCCATGGTATACTTTAGGCAATTCATTTCCCGGAGTTCACGTGACCGAACCACGCGCAGGTTTTTTGCTTACCCGCCACTGGCGAGATACCCCAACCGGCAGCGAAGTGGTGCTGTGGCTGGCGACTGATGAGGGTCCACAGCGGCTGGTGCTACCGGCACAAGAGTCCGTGGCTTTCATTCCAGAAGAGTTCCGCCAGCAAACCGAAGCGTTGATCCGTGACGAGCGGCATACTCGTGTGCAATCACTCGAGCTGAAAGATTTCCGCCGTCGTCCGGTCTTTGGTCTCTATTGCCGCAGCCATCGCCAGTTGCAATACCTGGAAAAGCGACTGCGAGAAAATGGCATCGCGCTGTATGAGGCCGATATCCGCCCGCCAGAGCGCTATTTGATGGAGCGTTTCATCACTGCGCCGGTGTGGTTCAGCGGCGAGGTGCGCGGCGATAGCGTGGTCAATGCTCGCCTGAAACCGCATCCAGATTACCGCCCGCAGCTAAGATGGGTTTCGCTGGATATCGAAACCACGGAACACGGTGAGCTGTATTGCATCGGGCTGGAGGGCTGCGGTCAGCGCCAGGTTTACATGCTGGGTCCGCCCAATGGCGACGCCAGCACCCTCGATTTCGATCTCATCTATGTGGATAGCCGCCCGCAGCTGCTGGAACAGCTCAATGGCTGGTTCGCCCGCCACGACCCTGACGTGATCATCGGCTGGAGCGTAGTGCAGTTCGATCTGCGCGTCCTGCAAAAACACGCCGATCGTTATGGCATTCCGCTGCGCTTAGGACGCCAAAATCAGGCGCTGGAGTGGCGCGAGCACGGCTTTAAGCCTGGCGTCTTCTTCGCACAAGCCACCGGGCGGTTGGTGATTGATGGTATTGAAGCGCTGAAATCCGCATTCTGGGACTTTCCCTCTTTCAGTCTTGAGGCGGTGTCACGCCAGCTCCTCGGCGAAGGAAAAGACATCGATAACCCGTGGCAGCGCATGGAGGAGATCAACTGGCGTTTTGCCCATGACAAACCCGCGCTGGCGAAGTACAACCTGAAAGATTGCGAACTGGTGACGCGTATTTTCCAGCACACTGCCATCATGCCGTTCCTGCTGGAACGCGCCACGGTCAATGGCCTGGCGGTCGATCGTCACGGCGGTTCGGTGGCGGCGTTTGGTCATCTTTATATTCCGCGTATGCATCGCGCAGGATTCGTGGCACCTAACCTTGGTGAAGTGGCACCCGAAGCAAGCCCCGGCGGTTATGTGATGGACTCACGGCCCGGCCTGTACGACTCGGTGCTGGTGCTCGATTACAAAAGCCTTTATCCCTCCATTATTCGCACCTTTCTGATCGATCCCGTCGGTTTGGTGGAGGGGCTGGCGCATCCAGACGATGCCGATTCCGTGCCCGGGTTTCGCCATGCGCGCTTCTCACGCCAAACCCATTGCCTGCCAGCGATTGTGGAGCAGATTTGGCAAGGGCGTGAAGCGGCTAAACGCAACGGCAATCAGCCTTTGTCACAGGCGCTGAAAATCATCATGAATGCCTTTTACGGCGTGCTTGGCACCAGCGCCTGTCGCTTCTTTGATCCACGCCTTGCGTCTTCTATTACCCTGCGTGGCCACGCCATCATGCAGCAAACACGTGAGCTGATTGAAGCCGAAGGGTTTGATGTGATTTATGGCGACACCGACTCCACCTTTGTCTGGTTGAAAGGCGCACACAGCGAGGCGGAGGCCGCCGCCATTGGTCATCGTCTGGCTAAACAGGTCAATGCGTGGTGGCAGCAACATCTGCAGCAGACTTACGGGCTGGAGAGCGCACTGGAATTAGAGTACGAAACCCATTTCAGTCGCTTCCTGATGCCCACCATTCGCGGTGCTGAACAAGGCAGTAAAAAGCGCTACGCCGGCATGATTCGCAGCGACGGAACAGAACGGCTGGTGTTTAAAGGGCTGGAGTCAGTGCGCACCGACTGGACACCGCTGGCGCAGCAGTTCCAGCAAAATCTGTATGGCCGAATTTTCCGTGGTGAGCCATGGCAGGATTATATCCGTGAGACCGTGGCGCAGTTGCTGGCGGGCGAACTGGATGAATTACTGGTCTACAAAAAGCGCCTGCGCCGCCCGTTAAAAGATTATGAAAAAAACGTGCCACCCCATGTACGCGCGGCTCGCCTCGCCGATGAGCAAAATCGGAAATTACAGCGTCCATTACAGCATCAAAATGGCGGGTCCATTCGCTATGTGATGGCGACCGCTGGCCCGGAACCGCTGGAAGCGCGCACCACGCCGCTCGACTATGATCACTATGTCACCAAACAGTTACAACCGGTGGCAGATGGCATTTTACCCTTCGTCGGCGATGACTTTGCTACACTTATCACCGGGCAGCTGGGGCTTTTTTGACAGGTGACGAATGCCCTGCCATCCAGTACCATAGCGCCCTTCCTGTTTCTCACCGCATAGACACTCTGACCAAACTCTCGTTTGGCGGTGATGTATTGCCTGAGAGCAGGTGAACTTCTTTATGGCATGTCAGAGAGTCGAGCTAAAAATATATGGTTTTTACACTGGGTCAGCGCTGGATTAGTGATACGGAAAGTGAACTGGGATTAGGAACGGTGGTGGCGATCGATACGCGCATGATCACCATGATGTTCCCGGCAACCGGCGAAAACCGCCTGTATGCCCGTAATGATGCTCCCGTCACCCGTGTGATATTCAATCCGGGCGACACCATCACCAACCACGAAGGTTGGCAGATGAGCGTCGATGAAGTCCGCAACGATAACGAATTAATGACTTACATCGGCACGCGTCTCGACACCGAAGAAAGCGGCGTGGTGATGCGCGAAGTGATGCTGGATAGCAAACTGGTGTTCAGTAAGCCTCAGGATCGCCTGTTCGCCGGTCAGCTCGACCGTATGGACCGTTTTTCCCTGCGCTTCCGTGCGCGTAAATACCAGAGTGAGCAGTATCGCCTGCCGATCAGCGGCCTGCGCGGCATGCGCACCAACCTGATTCCGCATCAGCTGCATATCGCCCATGATGTTGGCCGTCGTCATGCGCCACGCGTGTTGCTGGCGGATGAAGTGGGCCTGGGTAAAACCATTGAAGCCGGGATGATTATTCAGCAACAGCTGCTGGCCGGTCGTGCCGATCGCGTACTGATCGTGGTGCCGGAAACGCTGCAGCACCAGTGGCTGGTTGAGATGTTGCGCCGCTTCAACCTGCGCTTTGCCCTGTTTGATGACGACCGCTACACCGAAGCCCAGCACGACAGCGACAACGCCTTCGAAACCGAACAGCTGATTATCTGTTCACTGGATTTCGTACGCCGTAACAAGCAGCGTCTTGAATTGCTGGCCGATGCCGACTGGGATCTGCTGGTGGTCGATGAAGCCCACCATCTGGCCTGGAGCGAAGATGCGCCAAGCCGTGAATATCAGGTGATTGAACAGCTGGCGGAAAAAACGCCGGGCGTGCTGCTGCTGACGGCAACGCCGGAACAGCTGGGTCTGGAAAGTCACTTTGCCCGTTTACGTCTGCTCGATCCAAATCGCTTCCACGACTTCAGCCAGTTCGTGGCTGAGCAGCAGAATTATCGCCCGGTGGCCGATGCGGTGAGTTCGCTGCTGGCCGATCAGGCGATCACCAAAGAAGAGATGAACCTGATCAATGATCTGATCGGTGAACAGGACATCGAGCCGCTGCTGCAGGTGGCGAACAGCGATCGTGAAGGCAAAGAAGACGCACGCAAAGAGCTGGTCTCGATGTTGATGGACCGCCACGGCACCAGCCGCGTGCTGTTCCGTAACACCCGTAACGGCGTGAAGGGCTTCCCGAAACGCGAACTGCACCAGATTCGTTTGCCACTGCCTGCGCAGTATCAAACCGCGATTAAAGTTTCCGGCATTATGGGCACACGCAAGAGCGCAGAAGAACGCGCGCGTGACATGCTGTATCCGGAAAAGATTTATCAGGAATTTGAAGGTGATAGCGGTACCTGGTGGAACTTCGACCCGCGCGTAGAGTGGCTGATGGGTTACCTGACCAGCAACCGTAAAGAGAAAGTACTGGTGATTTGCGCTCAGGCTGCCACTGCGCTGCAACTGGAGCAGGTGCTGCGCGAGCGCGAAGGTATTCGTGCTGCAGTGTTCCACGAAGGATTATCCATTCTGGAACGCGACCGCGCTGCGGCGTTCTTCGCCTCAGAAGAAGAAGGCGCACAGGTACTGCTGTGCTCGGAGATCGGTTCTGAAGGCCGTAATTTCCAGTTCGCCAGCCGTCTGGTAATGTTCGACCTGCCGTTTAACCCGGATCTGCTGGAACAGCGTATTGGCCGTCTCGACCGTATCGGCCAAATGCACGACATTCAGATCCTGGTGCCATGGCTGGAAAAAACCGCCCAGGCGGTGCTGCTGCGCTGGTACCACGAGGGCCTGGATGCGTTTGAGCATACCTGTCCAACTGGACGCGCCATTTATGACAGCGAATACAGCAAGTTAATCGAATACCTCGCCGCACCTGAGAATCCACAGGGGCTGGATGAATTTATTGCAGAGAGCCGCAAACAGCACGACACGCTGAAAGCGCAGCTGGAGCAGGGTCGTGACCGCTTACTGGAGCTGAACTCCAACGGCGGCGAAGCAGCGCAGGCGCTGGCGAATGCTATCGGCGAACAGGATAACGACACCGACCTGGTTAACTTCGCGCTGAACCTGTTCGATATCGTCGGCATCAACCAGGAAGACCGCAGTGACAGCCTGATCGTGCTGACGCCATCCGATCATATGCTGGTGCCGGATTTTCCAGGTTTACCGGAAGATGGCTGTACCGTGACCTTCAACCGTAACCAGGCGCTGTCGCGTGAAGACACCCAGTTCATCACCTGGGAACATCCGCTGATCCGTAATGGTCTCGATTTGATCCTGTCCGGCGATACCGGCAGCTGTGCATTGTCACTGCTGAAGAACAAAGCGCTGCCGGTTGGGACGCTGCTGGTTGAGATGGTGTACGTGGTTGAAGCGCAGGCTCCGAAAAGCCTGCAACTCACCCGCTTCCTGCCGCCAACGCCGGTGCGTCTGCTGATGGATCGTGCGGGCAACAACCTGGCAGGCAAAGTGGAGTTTGAAAGCTTTAACCGCCAGTTAAACGCCGTGAATCGTCATACCGGTAGCAAACTGGTTAACGCAGTGCAGCAGGAAGTGCACGAGATTCTGACCCAGGCCGAAAAAGTGGTGATTCCGGAAGCACAGGCGATCAGCGCAGCGGCGAAAGTCGAGGCGGATGAGAAGCTGAGTGCCGAGCTATCACGTCTTGAAGCGCTGCGAGCGGTCAACCCCAACATCCGTGATGATGAGGTTGAAGCGCTGGAAAGCAATCGCGAGCAGGTGCTGGCGAGCCTCGGTGATGCGGGCTGGCGTCTGGACGCGCTGCGTCTGATCGTTGTCACGCACCAATAATTGCTGAAGGCCACTACGACATGTTGATGGAAGCCTACAATCCGCCGCTCGACCCCTGGCTACATATTCTGTATCAGGACGAGCACATTATGGTGGTCAACAAGCCAAGCGGCTTGTTGTCGGTGCCTGGTCGCCTGGAGGAGCACAAAGATAGCGTGATGACGCGCATTCAACGTGATTTCCCTCAGGCGGAATCGGTGCATCGCCTGGATATGGCCACCAGCGGCGTGATCGTGGTGGCGCTGAATAAGGCTGCGGAAAGAGAGCTCAAGCGGCAGTTCCGCGAGCGTGAGCCGTCAAAGTATTATGTGGCACGCGTGTGGGGCCATCCTGCGGCGGAAGAGGGATTGATCGATCTGCCGCTGATTTGCGACTGGCCTAATCGCCCTAAGCAAATGGTATGCTTCGAGAACGGTAAAGCCGCTCAGACCGAATATCAGGTGCTGGAATACGAAGCGAGCAACAGCGCCCGCGTGCGGCTCAAGCCGATTACCGGCCGCTCGCACCAGCTGCGCGTGCATCTACTGGCGCTGGGTCACCCGATTTTGGGCGACCGCTTTTATGCCCATGAAGAAGCACTGAGCATGGCGCCGCGTCTGCAACTGCACGCGGAGTCATTAACCATTACCCATCCGGCGTTTGGCAACAGCATGACGTTTAAGCAGCCAGCAGATTTTTAATCTGCAGGTCATAAAAAAGGGCCGTCAGTCATGACGGCCCTTTCAAATTCAATCTTAACGTTCCAGGCTATTTAAAACCTTTCTCCTTACGAATCAAATCGTAAGCCGCCTGAATCTCCTGCGCTTTCTGCTTCGCCATCTCCATCATTTCTGGCGGTAACCCTTTCGCCACCAGTTTGTCCGGATGATGCTCACTCATCAGCTTACGGTAAGCGCGTTTAATGGTGGTGCTGTCATCGCTGCTTTTTACCCCCAGCACACTACAGGCATCATCCAGCGTCGGTCCGCGTTTCGCCTGTTGATAAGCACCACCATAAGAGGAGCCACCGCCACCAAATTGTTGCCCACCTTCCATCATGCGAAGGAACTGATCGAACTGTGCCCGCGAAATGCCCAGCTCTTCCGCGATTACATACAGCACCTGGCGTTCATTGGGATGCAGCGAACCGTCAGCAAATGCCGCCTGAATCTGAATTTCCAGAAACATCCGAATCAGATCAAAACGACCAAAACAGGCGCTGCGCAGTTCACGCAATTTACTCCGCAGCGGATAGTCACTTTGCTTGCCTTCGCGGAAAGCACGCTGCGCAGCCATGCGGGCATCGCCATGCAGTTGCATACGATCCATAAATAAGGAAGCAATCTGGATATCTGCCTCGGTGACGCGCCCTTTTGACTTGGTCAAATGACCCATCACCTGAAAAGTGGTACTGAAAAACAGCGTCTGTCGCGCCTGATTATTGGCGAAATAGCCCTGTCCTTTTACGCTGCGCACTTTGTCAAACATATGACCAATGATCAGACCCAGTACAATGCCCCAGAAGCCTGCTCCGGAAAGTAAGCCGAGAGCCAGACCAATAACTTTTCCCCAGTAGCGCATAAACTCCTCAATTCGCCATGCTTGCGGCTGAAAATTGCATTATCATACCTTTCATTTACTTCAGTGCCTAACAGCAACGCGATCAGACAAGGATTAACACTGGCACAACGCCGGGCAGTAAGTTAGTCTCTGAGCCGATTGTCGGCATGATGCCCGTTCTCATGGAAATCCCGAACCGCGTATGAAAAAACAGATACCTACCCTGCTGGCAACCATGATTGGTGCAGCGCTCTACAGTCAGCAGTCATTCGCCGACGATCTTATGTCGCAATGTATGCTGGGCGTGCCGAGCTATAACCGTCCGCTGGTCAGCGGCGACACCAATTCCCTGCCTGTCACCATCAACTCTGACTCGGCCAAGGGTAACTACCCGAATGACGCGGTATTCACGGGCAATGTTGATGTGCAGCAGGGCAACAGCCGCTTACGTGCCGATGAGATGCAACTGCATCAGCGTCAGCAGGATGGACAGACCACGCCAGTGCGTACCGTGGATGCGCTGGGTAATGTGCACTATGACGACAACCAGGTCATCCTGAAAGGTCCGAAAGCGTGGTCCAATCTGAACACCAAAGACACCAACGTGTGGAACGGTGATTACCAGATGGTGGGCCGTCAGGGCCGTGGCGTTGCCGATCAGATGAAACTGCGTGGCGACAACCGTTATACCATTCTGGAAAACGGCAGCTTTACCTCTTGCCTGCCCGGCTCTAATAGCTGGAGCGTGGTCGGTTCTGAAGTGATCCAGGACCGTCAGGAAGAAGTGGCGGAGATTTGGAACGCCCGCTTTAAACTCGGCAATGTGCCGGTGTTTTACAGCCCATATTTGCAGTTACCGATTGGCGATCGCCGTCGCTCCGGTTTCCTGATCCCGAATGCGAAGTACGGTAGTAACAACGGCTTCGAATTTATGCTGCCGTATTACTGGAACATCGCGCCACAGGCCGATGCCACCATTACGCCGCATTACATGAGCAAACGTGGTCTGCAATTGCAGAACGAATTCCGCTATCTGACCGTGTTTGGTGCCGGTTTGATGGAACTGGATTATCTGCCGTCCGATAAGCAGTACGACAACGACAAAGCGGTGCGTGGCATCGCCGAAAATGATAACTCAGATCGCTGGCTGTTCTACTGGCAGCATGCTGGTGTCTATGAGCAGCACTGGCGCTTCAATGCCAATTACACCAAGGTAAGTGACCCGTATTACTTCAACGATCTCGACTCGAAGTATTACAACTCTACTGACGGTTATGCGACGCAGAAATTCAGCTTTGGCTACGCGGACACCAACTGGGACGCCACGCTGTCGACCAAAGATTTCCAGGTATTTGGTAACACAGATTCGACCAACGTCTATCGTGCCATGCCACAGCTCGACCTGAACGCCTATCAGAACGATATTGGACCATTTGATGGCCACATCTACGCTCAGGCAGTGAAATTCACCAACGTGAATAGCAAAATGCCTGAAGCAACGCGTCTTCACATTGAACCGACGTTAAATTTACCGCTGTCAAATGGCTGGGCCAGCCTGGATACCGAAGCAAAGTTCCTCGCTACGCACTACCAGCAGGACAATATTGATCGTTATAACAATAACGAAATCTCTAATATTTCCAGCAACGGTAATCAATTAGATAGCTCCGTCAACCGCACTCTGCCGCAGTTCAAAGTGGATGGTCGCTTGGTGTTTGACCGTGATATGGATTGGGAACCTGGCTACACGCAAACGCTGGAACCGCGTGTGCAGTACCTCTATATCCCGTATCGCAACCAGAGCAGCATCTATCCGTACGACTCTACCCTGCTGCAAACCGACTATACCGGTCTGTTCCGCGATCGTACCTATAGCGGCCTGGATCGTATCGCGTCGGCTAACGAAGTCTCAACCGGTGTGACCACACGAATTTATGATAACGATCTGGTTGAACGTTTTAACGTTTCTGTGGGTCAAATCTACTCGTTTACCCCGTCTCGTACCGGCGTAAACCAGACGAGTGATGAGGATGATACCGGCAGCCTGGTGTGGGCCGGGGATACCTACTGGAAAATCAGCGATCGCTGGGGCGCGCGTGGCGGTCTGCAGTATGACACCCGTCTCGATAACGTTGCACAAGGCAACGCCATCCTGGAATACCGTCAGGATGCCGATCGTATGGTGCAGTTGAGCTATCGCTACAGCAGCCCGGAATACGTGGCGCAGGCGTTGAACAACTCCAGCTTGCTGACGAACCCGATCTACAAAAACGGGATTTCACAAGTTGGCGCAACCGCGAGTTGGCCAATTGCCGATGCCTGGTCACTGGTGGGCGGATATTACTACGATACCCGCAACAGTCGCCCTGCTGAGCAGTTAGTTGGCCTGCAGTACAGCTCGTGCTGCTACGCCATTCGTCTGGGTTACGAGCGCAAGATCAACGGTTGGGAAAACAACGACAGTAAGTACGACAACCAAATCTCATTCAACATTGAGCTACGTGGTCTGAGTTCTAACTATGGCTTAGGCACCAATGAAATGCTGCGTCAGGGCATCATCCCTTACCAGCGCGCTTTCTGATGTTGTGATGTTTGACAGGCTATCCCGCAGTGCGGAAACAACAATGGATAAAGTATGAAGAACTGGAGAATGCTGATTCTTGGTGTAGCGATCACCGCTAACACTGCGTTCGCAGCCCCACAAGAGCTTGATAAAGTTGCTGCCGTCGTGAATAACGGCGTGGTACTGGAAAGTGACGTTGATAACATGATGCGCACTGTGAAATCACAGGCGCAGCAAGCTCATCAACAGTTGCCTGATGACAAAACCTTGCGTCATCAGATCCTTGAGCGTCAGGTCATGGATGCCATCATTCTTCAGATGGGCGAGAAAGCCGGCCTGCAGGTCAGCGATCAGCAGTTGGATCAGGCAATCCAGAATATTGCCGCACAAAATAAGATGAGCATGGATCAGTTGCGCAGCCGCCTGGCCTATGACGGAATGAACTACAACGCCTATCGTGCGCAGATCCGTCAGGAAATGCTGATCTCTGAAGTGCGTAATAACGAAGTGCGCCGCCGTGTGACGATCCTGCCGCAGGAAGTCGATACGCTGGCAACGCAGATTGGTTCACAGAATACTCAGGGCACTGAACTGAACGTGAGCCAGATCTTGCTGCCACTGTCAGAAAACCCTACGCAGCAGCAGGTTGACGATCAGGAAGCGCTGGCGCGTCAATTGGTCGGTCAACTGAAAAGCGGTGCCGATTTCGGCAAAATGGCAGTGACCTACTCTGCCGATCCGCAGGCGCTGAAAGGCGGCAACATGGGTTGGGCGAAAATTGAAGAGTTGCCGACCCTGTTCTCGCAAGCGTTAAGCACCGCGAAGAAGGGCGACATCGTCGGCCCAATACGTTCTGGTGTTGGCTTCCATATTCTTAAAGTGAACGATCTGCGCGGTGAGAGTAAAAACATCTCTGTCACCGAAGTGCATGCACGCCATATTCTGCTGAAGCCTTCTCCGATCCTCACTGATGCGCAGGCACAAGCGAAGATCGAGCAGATCGCAGCTGACATCAAGAGTGGCAAAACCACCTTTGCTGCGGCGGCAAAACAGTTCTCTGACGATCCGGGTTCTGCTAACCAGGGTGGTGATCTCGGCTGGGCAACGCCTGAAATCTACGATCCTGCCTTCCGTGATGCGCTGCTGAAGCTGCAAAAAGGCCAGGTCAGTGAGCCGGTACACTCCTCCTTCGGCTGGCATCTGATTCAGTTACTGGATACCCGTCAGGTTGATAAAACCGATGCGGCGCAGAAAGAGCGTGCTTATCGTCTGCTGTTTAACCGTAAATTTGCCGAAGAAGCACAAACCTGGATGCAGGAACAACGCGCCAGTGCTTACGTGAAGATTCTGGACAACAATGGTCAGTAATTATCGTGTCGTGATCACCCCCGGCGAACCCGCCGGGATTGGTCCTGATCTCACCGTTCAACTGGCTCAGCTCGACTGGCCAGTTGAACTGGTGGTCTGTGCCGATGGCCATGTGCTGCGTCAGCGAGCCCAGCAACTGGGCTTACCGCTTACGCTGCGCGATTACCAACCGGGTGTTGCGGCACAAGTACAGCAGGCCGGTACGTTAACGCTGCTGCAGGTTGATACCGCGCAGCCGGTCACGCCTGGTGAATTAACCGTAGCGAATGGGCATTACGTATTGGAAACGCTGGCGCGTGCCTGCGACGGTTGCCTAAACGGTGAATTTGCTGCGTTGATTACCGGACCCGTGCACAAAGGCGTCATCAATGACGCCGGCATTCCGTTTACCGGTCATACCGAATTCTTCGCCGAGCGTGCCGGTGGCGATCGCGTGGTGATGATGCTGGCCACCGAAGAGTTACGCGTCGCGCTCGCCACTACGCATTTGCCGTTAAAAGATGTCGCTGATGCGATTACTCGCGACAGCCTGCATGAGGTGATTACGATTCTGCATCAGGATTTACAGCAGAAGTTCGGTTTACCCCATCCGCATATCTTTGTCTGCGGCCTGAATCCGCACGCGGGCGAAAGCGGCCATATGGGCCGTGAAGAAATTGATACTATCATTCCGGCGCTCGACGAACTGCGTCAGCAAGGTATACAGCTTACCGGCCCATTACCGGCTGATACGCTGTTCCAGCCGAAGTACCTACAGCATGCCGATGCGGTCCTGGCGATGTATCACGATCAGGGCTTACCGGTGCTAAAATTTCAGGGGTTTGGTCGCGCGGTGAATATCACCCTTGGCCTGCCCTTTATCCGGACTTCTGTCGACCATGGTACCGCGCTGGAATTAGCCGGCCAGGGCAAGGCGGAACCGGGCAGCTTTATCACGGCGCTTAATCTCGCCATCACTATGATCAAGAGCAGTAATGAATAATCGCGTCCATCAGGGGCATTTTGCCCGTAAACGTTTCGGGCAGAACTTCCTGAACGATCAGTACATTATCGACAGCATTGTCTCCGCTATTCACCCGCAGAAGGGAGAAGCGATTGTGGAGATTGGTCCCGGCCTGGGTGCCTTAACTGAACCGGTGGGCGAACGCCTCGATGAACTGACCGTTGTAGAGCTGGACCGCGATCTGGCTGCACGTTTGCAGACCCATCCGTTCCTCGGACCGAAGCTGACCATTTATCAGCAAGATGCCATGACTTTCGATTTCTCGGCGCTGGCGCAAGAGAAAGGTCAGCCACTGCGCGTCTTTGGCAACCTGCCGTACAATATTTCGACCCCGCTGATGTTCCACCTTTTCAGCTATACTGGTTCGATTAAAGACATGCACTTCATGCTGCAGAAAGAAGTGGTAAACCGTTTGGTTGCCGGACCAGGCAGTAAAGCGTATGGCCGCCTGAGCGTGATGGCGCAGTACTATTGCCAGGTGATTCCGGTGCTGGAAGTTCCACCCGAATCCTTCACGCCTGCGCCAAAAGTTGATTCCGCCGTGGTGCGTTTGATGCCTTACCCAGAACCACCTTATCCGGTGAGCGATATTCGCCTGCTGAGCCGCATCACCACTGAAGCCTTTGGTCAACGCCGTAAAACCCTGCGTAACAGCCTTGCACATATGTTTACTGCGGGTGCGTTGGATGAACTGAACATTGATGCCTCGCTGCGTGCTGAGAATGTCACCGTGGCACAGTATTGCCAATTGGCGAACTGGCTGGGCAATCATCAGGCTGAAACCCCGGAGAAATAAGTGTATGAGTGAACTGGCCCGCGTCTGTATTCATGTATTGAGTCAATATGTGGAATCACAATCCTTGCCCGACGAGGATCGTTACGTGTTTGCCTACACCATCACCATACGTAATCTGGGACGAAATAGCGTTCAACTGCATAGTCGCTACTGGCTTATCACCAATGGCAACGGTCGTGAGACTGAAGTTCAGGGGGAAGGTGTGGTTGGCGAGCAACCGCACATTGCCGCTGGCGGTGAGTATCAGTACACCAGCGGTGCGATTCTGGAAACCCCTATGGGCACCATGCAAGGTCACTATGTGATGATCGACGATGAAGGTGAAGAATTTCACGTCGACATTCCGGTGTTCCGACTCGCCGTGCAAACCCACATACATTAATCCCCCTCCGCCCGGCCAGTCCGGGCGGCGCGTTTTGATCGGACTGACGTAATGAGTACATACCTGATTGGCGATATTCACGGCTGTTATGACGAGCTACGTGCGCTGCTGGCGCAGGTTGATTTCGATCCGCAGCAAGACGAGCTTTGGCTAACCGGCGACTTAGTGGCGCGTGGCCCGGGTTCGCTGGATGTGCTGCGCTATGTGAAATCGCTGGGAGATTGCGTACGACTGGTGCTCGGCAATCACGATCTGCATCTGCTGGCGGTTTATGCGGGCATCAGCCGTAACAAACCTAAAGATCGTCTGACGCCATTGTTAGAGGCGCAGGACGCGGATGAGCTGATCAACTGGTTACGTCGCCAGCCGCTGCTACAAGTGGATGAAGAGAAAAAGTTGTTGATGGCTCATGCGGGTATCACACCGCAGTGGGATCTCGACACGGCAAAACTCTGTGCGCGTGAAGTTGAAGCCGTGCTGGCCAGCGACACCTACCCGCTGTTCCTGGATGCGATGTACGGCGACATGCCGAACAACTGGACGCCGGAATTGAGCGGCTTGGCGCGTCTGCGCTTCAGTACCAATGCCCTGACGCGTATGCGCTTCTGCTTCCCCAACGGTCAGTTGGATATGATCTGCAAAGAAGCCCCCAACTCTGCTCCACCGCCGCTGAAACCCTGGTTCCTTGTTCCCGGCAAGATCAGCAGTGACTACACGCAGGTGTTTGGTCACTGGGCTTCACTGGAAGGCAAAGGGACGCCTGAGCACATTATCGGCCTGGATACCGGTTGCTGCTGGGGCGGCACGCTGACGCTGCTGCATTGGGAATCGCAACGCTATTATGTGCAGGCCTCTAACCGTGAGAAGGCGATGGCAGAGAGTGCCACCAGCGTACATCCGCCATTGAGCGACATGTCATAAACAAAAAGCCCCGCAACGTGAGCGGGGCTTTTTTTTGTTCGCTATAAAGGGTGGTTCTGAGATTTCCCGGTCGCCCTGTAGGGCAACACCACGACGAAATGAGACGATTTTCTCAGGGGCACATTGATGGGTGCCGGGATAAACATCAACGGCGATCTAAAATCTCAAAGCAGTAGCTGTGCGAGTTTTGTGCATCGGCGTCATGAAACTCGCTAAAGGTCGATTGCCACTCATCCGGCTCGTAATCCGGGAATTGGGTGTCACCTTCGACTTCGGCATCAATGTGTGTGAGATACAAACGATCGGCGCGCGCCAGCATCTGTTCGTAAATGCGACCGCCACCGATCACCATGACCTCTTCCACGTCTCCCGCCGCTTTCACTGCTTCGTCCAGCGAAGTCACCCAGGTCACGCCTTCATGGGTGCCCGGCTGGCTGCTCACCACAATATTCAAACGTCCCGGTAGCGGGCGGCCGATTGATTCAAAGGTCAGACGCCCCATAATCACCGGCTTATTCAGCGTATTACGTTTAAACCACGCCAAATCAGCGGGCAGGTTCCATGGCATGGCATTTTCCATACCAATAATGCGATCGGCTGCCAGTGCTGCGATCAGACTAATCATGTTAAAAGACCTACAGGAAAAAAATTGGCGCAATGATACGTAAAGGCGAAAGTTTCGTCGATAGGCCGCCCCCGCTATTTGCGTAAAGCTCCTATGCGACCGCATTTTTGTTATTGGACAGAGTTTTACACCGACTTTCCCACCATACTTGGGAATAGACGCCATATTAGTCCGGCAGGACGCTATAACTCAGGGTGAAATGAGGCTTTAACGTGATGGAGTGTAAAGAAAACCGCACTGTCTGCGACAAAGAAAAACGGCTCCCGCAGGAGCCGTTGATACTTCGATTAGAAATCGTAGCGCAGACGCACCAGGTTCATGTTACCCAGTGATTTGTCGGTGCTTGAGGTGATCACGTATTCGTAGTCCACCTGGAAGCCGTAATCCAGTTTAGTGCTGATACCAACGCCATTGTCGATACGTTTGTAGTTACGTCCATTGACGAACTCCAGACGGTCGCCCATGAAGTAAGGCTGGATAGATTTGACCGCGTACTGGCCAATTGGGAATTTGTAACCGGCGAAGTATTCCACGCCCCACGCATCATCCGCGAAGTAATTGTTAACCGTATTCTTCTTGGTTGGTGAGAAGTTCTGATACCAGCCTGCACCTGCAGACAGCGTCCAGTTATCCGGGGTCCAACTCAGCGCGGTACCGTAGATGTTCTGGTCATAGACTTTGCTTTCACCGGTGCCTGGGTTATGGATATCTGCACGGGTGTAGTTCCATGCCGTGCCCCATGCCAGATCTTTGGTGATGTGATAGTTCACACCCAGTGAGCCGCCGCCTTTACGCTTGTAACGCAGGCCGTTGCCTGGCAGGTAGTTGTTATCTTCAAACAGGTATGAAGCGTAAACATCAACGTCGCCGAAGGTGTTTTTGTACTTCAGCATCTTACGTGAACGGTATGAACCGTCGTAGTCACCGTTGATACCGTTGCCCGGTGCCTGAGCCAGCATGTCGTAGTCCCAGATATCGGTCTTCGCGCCGACCACATCATAGTAAACGCTGTTCTGCTGACCAAAGGTCAACTGACCCCAGGTTTTGCTCTTCAGACCCGTGTACAGCTGACGACGCGTGGTGTTGTTCTGGCCATCGGCATAGTGGTTATCCCAACCCCACCAGGCCGGGAAGTTCACGCCCAGCTCGTAGTAGCTGACCCAGCTGATGTCATCAAACAGGTAGTAATCCGCGGAGAAACGGAAACGTGAACCACCATCGTAGCCGTTACGCTTGTACGATTGGTCACTGACGCCAGCCTGATGCTGGAACTGAGGACGAATACTGCCGCCGACTTTGAAATCAAGACGACTAAGTGGATCGCCTGCCTGCGGATCCTGCTTCAGCAGGGTAATTTCCGCCTGGCTGGCGAGAGGCGCAGCAACTAATAACGCAGCCACTGCGCTGAGGGTGAAAGCACGCATTTTCATTTTTTATATCCCAGTTAAGGTGAGCGCTCTATTGATGAGCGCTCAAGATAGTACGGTGCGCTTACCGGGATCGTATTTATAATTTTGTGCGGATAATCCGAGGTGTAACCGTTATCGCATCAACTGATAAAAACTATGTCAAATCAATATATTTTTCACACATAACCTTATTCAACCAATGATAAACAGGCGAAAAAAAACGGCTCCCAAAGGAGCCGTTTTCAGTCGGTCAACTTATTGATTAACCTTTGATTTGCGCATGCATTTCCTGCACTGAAATCACTTTCTCTGTCGGATCTGCATTCAACGCCATCGCGGTAGCAAATCCACCATTCAGCGTGGTGTCATAATGCACTTTATATTGCAGTGCACTGCGGCGAATCAGTTTGGAATCTTCAATCGCCTGACGACCTGCGGTGGTATTGACGATGTAGGTGTATTCGCCATTCTTCAGACGGTCCTGAATGTGTGGACGACCTTCATGCACCTTGTTAACCAGACGTGGGTTGATACCGGCCTCACCCAGCACCACAGCGGTGCCGTGTGTGGCGTCCAACTCGAAGCCAAACTTCTGCAGCTTCGCCGCCAGGTCAACGATACGTTTCTTATCGCCTTCGCGCACAGACAGTAACGCACGACCGGTTTTCTTCATGTTGCTCTGCGCACCCAGCATCGCTTTGGCGAACGCTTCCGCAAAGGTACGACCGACACCCATCACTTCGCCGGTAGAACGCATCTCTGGACCAAGAATCGGGTCAACACCCGGGAACTTGTTGAAAGGTAGCACCACTTCTTTCACCGAATAATACGGTGGAATGATTTCTTTCGTGACGCCCTGCTCAGCCAGGGTTTTGCCTGCCATCACGCGCGCAGCCACTTTCGCTAAAGGTACGCCGGTCGCTTTAGACACGAATGGCACGGTACGCGCCGCACGTGGGTTCACCTCAATCAGGTAAACCTCGTTGTCCTTCACTGCAAACTGCACGTTCATCAAACCGCGTACGTTCAGCTCGAAAGCCAGTTTCTCGACCTGTTGACGCATCACGTTCTGGATTTCAGTGCTCAGCGTATAAGCCGGCAGTGAACAAGCGGAGTCACCTGAGTGAACGCCGGCTTGTTCGATGTGCTCCATGATGCCGCCAATCAGCACACGTTCACCGTCGCAAATCGCATCCACGTCGACTTCCACTGCATCATCCAGGAAGCGGTCCAGCAGAACCGGTGCATCATTGGAAACCGAAACCGCGGTCTGGAAGTAACGCTTCAGGTCGATTTCATCATAAACGATTTCCATCGCACGACCGCCCAGCACATAGGAAGGACGTACCACCAACGGATAACCGATACCTGCCGCTTTCTCAACAGCTTGCTCTAGCGTAGCCACGGTGGCGTTAGCCGGTTGCTTCAGGCTCAGGCGATCAACCGCCTGCTGGAAACGTTCACGGTCTTCAGCACGGTCAATCGCATCTGGGCTAGTGCCTATCACGGGCACACCTGCTGCTTCCAGCGCACGAGCCAGCTTCAGCGGGGTCTGGCCGCCGTACTGCACGATGACGCCTTTAGGCTTCTCGATGCGCACGATTTCCAGCACGTCTTCCAGCGTCACCGGTTCGAAGTACAAACGATCGGAGGTGTCGTAGTCAGTCGATACGGTTTCCGGGTTACAGTTCACCATAATGGTTTCGTAACCGTCGTCGCGCAGCGCCAGTGCCGCATGTACGCAGCAGTAATCGAACTCGATACCCTGACCGATACGGTTTGGACCGCCGCCCAAAATCATGATTTTGTCACGATCCTGGTTTGGATTGGCCTCGCACTCTTCTTCATAAGTGGAGTACATATAAGCGGTATCGGTGGAGAATTCTGCCGCACAGGTGTCTACGCGTTTGTAGACTGGGTGCAGGTTGAACTGCTGACGCAGTTTGCGAATTTCACTCTCTGCCACGCCCGCCAGGTTTGCCAGACGCACGTCAGCAAAGCCTTTGCGCTTCAGTGCACGCAGGAAATCAGCATTCAGTGAGTTGACACCTTCACGCGCAACCTGCTCTTCCAGACGTACCAGCTCTTCGATTTGCACCAGGAACCAGCGGTCAATGTTAGTCAGGTTGAACACGCCATCCACCGACATACCGGCACGGAACGCATCCGCGATGTACCAGATACGGTCAGAACCGGCATCTTTCAGCTCACGGCGGATGCGGGTCAGGGCTTCGGCATCATCCAGATCCACTTTCGGGTCGAAGCCGTTTGCCCCCACTTCCAGACCGCGCAGCGCTTTCTGCATTGATTCCTGGAAGGTGCGGCCAATCGCCATCACTTCACCCACAGATTTCATCTGCGTGGTCAGGCGGTCATTGGCACCAGCGAACTTCTCGAAGTTGAAGCGAGGAATCTTGGTCACAACGTAGTCGATTGAAGGCTCAAACGACGCCGGCGTACGACCGCCGGTGATGTCATTCATTAGCTCATCGAGAGTGAAGCCCACCGCCAGTTTCGCGGCGACTTTTGCAATCGGGAAACCGGTCGCTTTGGAAGCCAGCGCCGAGGAGCGCGACACGCGCGGGTTCATTTCGATAACCACAAGACGGCCGTCTTTTGGGTTAACCGAGAACTGCACGTTAGAACCGCCGGTTTCCACGCCGATTTCACGCAGTACCGCCAGCGAGGCATTACGCATGATTTGGTATTCTTTATCCGTCAGGGTTTGCGCCGGTGCCACGGTGATCGAGTCACCAGTGTGGATACCCATCGCATCGAAGTTCTCGATTGAGCAGACGATGATGCAGTTGTCGTTTTTATCACGCACCACTTCCATCTCGTACTCTTTCCAGCCAATCAGCGACTCATCAATCAGCAGCTCATTGGTAGGGGAAAGATCCAGGCCACGCTCGCAAATCTCTTCGAACTCTTCGCGATTGTAAGCGATACCGCCACCGGTGCCGCCCATGGTAAAGGAAGGACGAATGATGCACGGGAAGCCTACATCTTCGGCCACGGCCAGTGCTTCTTCCATGGTATGCGCGATACCGGAACGCGCGGTGCCGAGGCCGATGCTTTTCATCGCCACGTCGAAACGGCGGCGGTCTTCAGCTTTATCGATGGCATCCGCGGTCGCACCGATCATGGTGACGCCGAACTCAGCCAGCACACCCTGACGCTCCAGCTCCAGCGCACAGTTCAGTGCAGTCTGGCCGCCCATGGTCGGCAGAACGGCATCCGGGCGCTCTTTTTCGATGATCTTACGTACTACTTCCCAGTGAATCGGCTCAATATAGGTCGCATCGGCCATTTCCGGGTCGGTCATGATGGTGGCCGGGTTGGAGTTGACCAGAATGACGCGGTAACCCTCTTCACGCAGCGCTTTACACGCCTGTGCACCGGAGTAGTCAAATTCACATGCCTGGCCGATAACGATCGGGCCAGCGCCAAGGATCAGGATGGATTTTATGTCTGTACGTTTTGGCATCGTGGGCTCCTGATTACTTCGCGTTAGAACGGTAAGCTTCGATCAGTTCGATAAAGTGATCGAACAGCGGCGCCGCATCGTGCGGGCCTGGGCTCGCTTCAGGGTGTCCCTGGAAGCTGAAGGCCGGTTTATCTGTGCGGTGAATACCTTGCACCGTCTGGTCGAACAGCGACACATGCGTGACACGCAAATTCGCTGGCAGCTGGCTGTCATCAACCGCGAAACCGTGGTTCTGCGCGGTAATCATCACCACATTGTTGTCGAGATCTTTGACCGGGTGGTTGCCGCCGTGGTGACCGAGTTTCATCTTCACGGTTTTTGCACCGCTTGCCAGCGCCAGCAGCTGATGGCCGAGGCAAATACCAAACACCGGAATATCAGTTTTCAGGAAGGCCTGAATGGCGTTGATGGCGTAATCGCAAGGCTCCGGGTCACCAGGACCGTTCGACAGGAAAATGCCGTCTGGATTGAGTGCCAGCACCTCTTCTGCGCTGGTCTTTGCCGGGACAACGGTCAAACGGCAACCGCGATCCACCAGCATTCGCAGGATGTTGCGCTTAGCGCCGAAGTCATAGGCGACAACGTGGAATGGCAGCTCTGCAGCCGTTTTCTGCTCAGGCAAATCCCCTTCCAGTGTCCAGCTACCCTGCTGCCACGCGTAAGTTTCCGCCGTGGTCACTTCTTTCGCCAGGTCCATGCCTTTCAAGCCCGGGAAGGCCTGCGCTTTTTGCAGCGCCAGTGCCGCATCCGGATTATCACCCGCGATAATGCAGCCGCTCTGAGCGCCCTTCTCGCGCAGCAAACGGGTCAGTTTGCGCGTGTCGATATCGGCGATGCCGACAATGTTATTGCGCTGCAAGTAAGCTGACAGGCTTTCTTCACTACGGAAGTTGCTGGTGATCAGCGGCAGGTCGCGAATAACGAGGCCTTGAGCATGGATTTGGCTGGATTCTTCATCGGCGGCGTTAACGCCAACATTGCCGATATGGGGATAAGTGAGGGTAACGATTTGGCGGGAATAGGAAGGATCAGTGAGGATTTCTTGATAACCAGTCATTGACGTGTTGAAAACGACTTCCCCCACTGCCGACCCCGTTGCCCCGATGGCCCGACCGTGGAATTGGGTTCCGTCTTCCAGAACCAAGAGCGCTGACTTAATCAAAACATCCTCCAGGGAATAAACAGTCACAATATTTGCATATTAATTCAAAATACATGCCCGAATCAATGCAAAATCCGCCTGAATGCTCGAATTTTGGCAAATTGCGCGCATTCTAATGATCGACCTTCAGCTTGTCTACCCTGAGTGGCTATTTTTTTGTATTTTTAAGGCTGTTGAATGTTAAAAAGCGAGAAAGGCGATAAAAGAGTGAGATAAGTGAGGAAAATAAACGGTTGCTAAGCGGCAATAATCGCAAACACGTGCTACCGCGCATAAATTTTTGACCAAATGGTCAAAAATCGCATCTTACTGACCTCCCGATAGAACTAAACATTGAAAAATAGACACCAAAAGACAAAAATACAATTAAGCCATCATTTTAATAAGTAAAATAAAGGGCAATGATCACATTGCCCTATTCAATCATCATCTTACCGATTGAAATAACCACATCACGATGGTTCACAACACTCACAACATCGATAAATCCAGCACATCCCGCATATCATAGAGGCCAGATTTCTTGTTCTTCAACCAACTTGCCGCCTTAACTGCGCCATTAGCAAAGGTCATGCGGCTGGAAGCCTTATGGGTAATCTCTACACGCTCGCCAATATCAGCAAACATCGCGGTATGTTCACCAACAATATCGCCTGCGCGTACGGTAGCAAAGCCGATGGTCTGTGCTTGACGCTCGCCGGTATGGCCTTCGCGTGCGTAAACCGCGTGCTCGTCCAATTTCCAGTTCATCGCATCGGCAATCGCTTCGCCCATCGCTAACGCTGTACCTGATGGTGCATCAACTTTATGACGGTGGTGCGCTTCCACGATTTCAATATCAGCATAGTCACCCATCACTTTGGCTGCTTGCTGCAGCAGATTCAGCACCAGGTTCACACCAACACTAAAGTTAGCGGCAAACACAATGCCAATTTCTTCGGCAGCGGCGCGAATCGCTTCTTTACCTGCCTCATCAAAGCCGGTGGTGCCAATTACCATCGCCTTTTTATGCTTGCGGCAGAATGCCAGGTATTCCAGCGTACCTTCCGGCCGAGTAAAGTCGATCAGCACATCAAAATCATTGACCACTTTCAGCAAATCATCGGTAACGTTAATATCGGTTTTACCGATACCAGCCAGTTCACCTGCGTCAGCGCCCAGCAGTGAAGAACCGCTACGTGCCAGTGCTGCGCCTAACGCGACACCTTCCGCTTGCTGCACAGCCTGAATTAAATTGCGTCCCATGCGGCCTGGCGCACCAACGATAGCAATGCGGATATCACTCATAATTATTCATTCCTGATACAAATCTATGCATGCAAAGCGTAAACAGGTTAACGGTCAGATAACAGTCACGCCACAATAAAAAAGGGATAATAAGAATTTTATGCCAGCCGCCAAACATTATCAGTAAAAGCAATCCCACCTGCTGGAAGTGGTCTATTTGGCGACGACAGATAAAGAAAAGGCCGAACGATGTCGGCCTGATTCTGTTTCGATAGCAAACGCTTACTGGACGTTGCGCACTTCGACACGCAACTCTTTTGGCACTTCAAACACAATGTTCTCTTCACGGCCAATCAGCTCAATCGCTGCTTCGCCGCCATACTCTTTCAAGCGCTGAATCACCTGCTGCACCAGAATATCCGGTGCCGAGGCACCCGCCGTCACACCGATGATCTGCTTGCCTTTAACCCACTCTTCCTGAATGTCATCTGCTGAATCGATCAGCTTCGCCAGTTTCCCCGCACGCTGTGCCAGTTCGGCCAGACGGTTGGAGTTAGAGGAGTTTTTCGAGCCCACCACCAGCACCACTTCCGCATCACGCGCCAGAACACGCACGGCTTCCTGGCGGTTAGTCGTGGCGTAACAGATATCATCTTTGCGTGGGCCAATAATTGCCGGGAAGCGCTGACGCAGTGCATCAATCACATCTGATGTATCATCAACCGATAAAGTTGTCTGCGTCATGAAGCACAGATTGCCTTCGTCCTTAACGCTCAGCTTGAACACATCTTCCGGTGACTCCACCAAATACATGCCACCATTGGGGTTGTTGTACTGCCCCATGGTGCCTTCTACTTCAGGGTGTCCGGCATGACCAATCAGAATGGCCTCCACACCTTTACGGCTGGCGCGCGCCACTTCCATATGTACCTTGGTCACCAGCGGACAAGTGGCGTCAAACAGCATGGTGAGATTGCGCGCTTTCGCTTCCGCCCGCACCGCCTGAGAAACGCCGTGAGCAGAGAAGATCAGGATGGCATCGTCCGGCACTTCGCTGATCTCTTCAATGAAGATCGCTCCCCGATCGCGCAAGCTGCTCACCACGTAGCGGTTATGTACCACTTCGTGACGCACGTAGATCGGTGCACCGTACATCTCCAGCGCGCGCTCCACGATGCTGATGGCGCGATCCACGCCTGCACAGAAACCGCGAGGGTTAGCTAACAGGATTTGCATCGCTGGCCTCCAGCACCGGATCAATCTCCAGCACTTCAATTTCAAACTGAATGCGCTGGCCAGCCAACGGATGGTTAAAATCAACGGTGATCGAGTCACCGGAAATTTCACGGATCACACCCGGCATCTCGCTACCACCTCTGCCGCTGAACAGCATGATGGAACCGACTTCCGGTTCGCCAGCATCTTTAAAGTCACGGCGCGAAAAGTACTGAACCAGGTCCGGACTGGTGCCGCCAAAGGCATCTTCCGGTGCCAGCGTAAAGGCATGCTTATCGCCGACTTTACGTCCTAACAGTTCCTGTTCCAATGCACCAGACAAGCTGCCATCTCCCAGACGGAACAGCGCTGGTTTGCCGTTGGCGCGTGTTGATTCCGCTGTTGAGCCATCTTCCAGCTTCAGCGTGAAATGCACCAGCAACGCGCTATCGCGCTGTACGGACTCAGTCATTTGTTACCCTTTCTCTTTGACCTGTTTGTCTTTCGGGGTGAGGAAGCCTTCCAGCACCACCAACGCCGCACCAATACAAATGCCGCAGTCAGCGATGTTGAAGGTGGCGAAATGCCAGTCACCAACGTAGAAGTCGATGAAATCCACCACGAAGCCGTGATATGCACGGTCAAACAGGTTACCCAACGCCCCGCCGATAATCAGCGCGTAGGCAATATTGGTTAATTTGTGACTTGCACGGTTGCGATACATCATCACCACCAGCGCGACCACAATCGCAATCGCGATGCCGGCAAAGAACCAACGCTGCCAGCCACCTTTATCCGCCAGGAAGCTGAACGCCGCGCCATAGTTGTGCGCGTAGAACAGATTCAGGAACGGTATCAGCGGCTGAGTTTCATGCAGCATCATGTTATTCATGATCCACTGCTTGCTGGCGAAATCGACCACGATCACCACCAGCACCAGCCACAACCAGCGCAATCCGTTAGAGCAGAGTTTACTCATCAGGCAAATTTCCGCACTTCACCGTTGCCGGCTACGTTGGTGTAACAACGTCCACAGACCGCAGCATGCTCCGGATTCTGGCCAACGTCAGTAGTGTAATGCCAGCAACGCGGACATTTCTCGCCTTCTGCTTTGTGCAGTGCGATTTTCAGACCTTTCAGTACTTCGCTCTGCTGCGCTTCATCGCTGGCAGTGGCGTAATCCGCCACCGTCGCGCCGGAAGTCAGCAGGACAAAACGCAACTCATCGCCCAGCGCCTGCAGTTTAGCGGCCAGTTCAGCATCCGCGTAAAGCGTTACTGTGGCTTCCAGTGCGCCACCGATACGTTTATCGCTGCGCGCCTGCTCGATCACTTTGTTGACTTCACCGCGCACTTTCAGTAGCTCATCCCAATAAGCGTCGTTCAGTGCTTCGTTATCCGCCAGACCAAACAGGCCTTCATACCACTCTTCGGTGAATACGTATTTAGCACGTTCACCCGGCAGGTAGCCCCAGATTTCATCAGCAGTGAAGGACATGATTGGCGCCATCCAGCGCACCAGCGCTTCAACAATGTGCCACAGCGCGGTCTGGCAACTGCGACGCGCCAGGCTGTCACCTTTCGCGGTGTACTGACGATCTTTAATCACATCAAGATAGAACGAGCCCATTTCGATGGAGCAGAAGTGCATCAGACGCTGCACCACTTCATGGAAATCGTAGTTCTCGTAAGACTGGACGATGTCCTGCTGTGCAGCCAGCGCACGGCCAACCGCCCAGCGATCTACCACCACCATCTCTTCGGGTTTTACGCAATCTGTCGCCGGGTTGAAGCCCGCGAGGTTAGCCAGCAGGAAACGCGCGGTGTTACGGATACGACGATAGCTGTCCGCTGCACGCTTCAGGATTTCGTCGGACACCGCCATTTCACCGGAGTAATCCGTTGAGGCGACCCACAGACGCAGAATGTCCGCGCCCAGTTTGTCCATTACGTCCTGCGGTGCCACGGTGTTGCCGATGGATTTCGACATTTTGCGGCCCTGACCGTCCACGGTGAAACCGTGCGTCAGTACCTGACGGTAAGGCGCTTTGCCTTTCATCGCCGTCGAGATCATCAGCGAAGACATGAACCAGCCACGATGCTGATCTGAACCTTCCAGATACATATCCGGCGCATGGCCGCCAAATTCTGGGCGCGCATCGACCACAGAGTAGCTGGTTGATCCTGAATCGAACCACACATCCAGCGTATCTGGCACTTTGACATAGTGATCAGCGTCATCGCCCATCAGATCGCGCGGATCAAGATCCCACCATGCCTGAATGCCATCCTGCTCTACGCACTTCGCGACTTTTTCCATCAGCTCCAGTGTATCCGGGTGCAGCTGCTCGGTCTCTTTATGTACGAATAGCGCCATTGGCACGCCCCACGTACGCTGACGCGAGATACACCAATCTGGACGGTTCGCCACCATCGCTTCGATACGCGCCTGGCCCCAGTCTGGGATCCACTGCACGCCTTTAATCTCTTTCAGCGACTGCGCACGCAGGCCCTTCTGATCCATGCTGATGAACCACTGCGGGGTGGCACGGAAGATAATCGGGGTTTTGTGACGCCAGCAGTGTGGATAGCTGTGCAGCAGTTTCTCTACGTGCAGCAGCGCGCCTTTCTCTTTCAGCAGCTCAACGATCATGTCGTTGGCTTTAAACACGTTTACACCATCCAGCGTAGGATAGGTGCCTGGCAGGTACGCGCCATCCGGGCCGACCGGGTTAGCGGTTTCCAGACCGTATTTCTGGCCGATCACATAGTCATCTGGGCCGTGGCCAGGTGCGGTATGCACTGCACCGGTACCCGCTTCCAGCGTAACGTGCTCGCCCAATACGACTTTGGATTGGATCTGCTCAAGGAACGGGTGCTGGAACAGCTGCAGCTCAAGTGCCGCACCGTTGCATTCGCCCAGTACTTTCCACTCAGTGATGCCCGCGCGCTTCATCACACCCTCAACCATCTCTTTGGCGAGGATCAAGCTGCGGCCTTCGATTTGCAGCAACTGGTATTCGAACTCAGGATGCAGTGAGATACCGCGGTTGGCCGGCATGGTCCACGGGGTAGTGGTCCAGATCACCAGAGAAACCGGGCCTTCAGAGGCGGCAACGCCAAACTTCGCGCGTACCGCATCGGCATCAACGGCGTTAAACATCACGTCGATAGATGGGGAAGTTTTGTCGTAGTACTCGACTTCTGCTTCAGCCAGCGCCGAGCGGCAATCCATGCACCAGTGCACCGGCTTGGCGCCTTTGTGCAGGTGGCCGTTGCCAATGATTTTACTCAGCGCACGAATGATGTTGGCTTCGGTTTTGAAGTCCATGGTCAGGTAGGGACGATCCCAGTCGCCCAGCACGCCGAGACGGATGAAGTCTTTCTTCTGGCCTTCAACCTGTTCAGCAGAGTAGTTGCGGCAGGCGGCACGGAATTCCGCGGCGGAGACTTTCTCGCCTGGCTTACCGATCATCTGCTCAACTTTGTGCTCGATAGGCAAACCATGGCAGTCCCAACCCGGCACATACGGCGAGTCATAGCCCGCCATGCCTTTCGACTTAACGATAATGTCTTTCAGAATCTTGTTAACGGAGTGACCAATATGAATGCTGCCGTTCGCGTAAGGAGGGCCATCATGCAAAATAAAGGTTTTTTTCCCTTTTTTGGCTTCGCGGATGATGCCGTACAGGTTGTCATCAGTCCAACGTTGCAGCATTCCCGGTTCGCGTTTGGCCAGATCGCCACGCATCGGGAACCCCGTTTCCGGCAAATTCAGGGTAGATTTATAGTCACTCATCAGATTCTCGGTTCCGTATTTCGGTCATTAAGCCGGTGCGTTAAGCCCAAAAAATTGGCGGGCCGTCACCACATCTTTCGCAATTTGTTCTTTCAACGCGTCCAGCGAAGCGAAACGCTGTTCGTCGCGAATCTTCTGTTTCAGCACCACCTCAATGTGGTGGCCATAAAGATTCATATGTGTGTCAAGCAGGTGAACTTCAAGCTGCTGACGCAGACCTTTTACCGTCGGACGTGTGCCAATGTTGGCCACGCCAGCGATGGGCTTGTCGCCCAGGCCTAACACTTCTACCGCAAACACCCCTTTCACCGGCGTTACTGTGCGGCGCAATGGAATGTTAGCGGTGGGGAAACCAATGGTGCGCCCCAGTGCATCACCGTGCACCACGCGCCCTGAAATGCTGAATGGATGGCCCAGCAGCGCTTCCGCCTGCGCAAAATCATCCTGTGCCAGTGCCTGACGTACCGCCGTGCTACTGATACGCGCACCGCCATCACAATAGGTCTGGGTGCTGATGACGTCGAAGCCATACTCGACACCGGCTTTCTGTAATAACAGGAAATCTCCCTGGCGACCAGCGCCAAAGCGGAAATCATCACCCACTGCGAGAAACTTCACGTTGAGTTTATCGACCAGCAGTTCAGCGATGAAACTTTGTGCGGAGTGCGCCGCAAAACGGCGATCAAAGCGGACGCAGAGCACCGCATCAACACCCGCCAGCTCGAGATACTTCAGCTTCTCGCGCAAACGCGTCAGGCGTGCCGGGGCTTTGTCACCGGCAAACAATTCAAGTGGTTGCGGTTCAAACAGCATCACCACCACCGGCAGATTGCGTTGACGTCCTTCAGCAATCAACTCCGCCATCAATGCCTGGTGGCCGCGATGTACGCCGTCAAAATTGCCAATGGTCAGGACGCAGCCGCGATGCTGCTCTTTCAGATTATAAATACCGCGGATAAACTTCATGGCTGACTCAAACCGGTGGAAATCGGCGGATTATACCCTTGAATGGCCTTCAGGTTAACCCGTCTGCGTGCCTTTCCTGCGTATGGTGCGGCTTAATGCGCACGCAACCCATTGCTCAGGCAGGTAATGAAGATTTTTAATGCGAAATACTGTATTCAGCGACGTGTTGCTGGTAGAATCCTGCGCCATCAATTACGTAATCAAGCGCCGTTGCTAAAACGACGCTTATTTGCACAAATCCATTGACAAAAGAAGGCGCAAAAGGCATAGTCCTCGGCCTTTGATTTGTCCATATAGATCACATTTGGGAGTTGGACCTTGGCTAATATCAAATCAGCTAAGAAACGCGCCGTAACATCTGAGAAACGTCGCAAGCATAACGCAAGCAACCGTTCAATGATGCGTACTTTCATCAAGAAAGTATACGCGGCTATCGCAACAGGCGACAAAGCTGCTGCGCAGAACGCATTCAACGAAATGCAACCAATCGTGGACCGTCAGGCTGCTAAAGGTCTGATCCACAAAAACAAAGCTGCACGCCATAAAGCAAACCTGGCTGCACAGATCACCAAACTGGCTTAATCGCCTGTTAGGTTATCGCTTTGTCGAAAGAACCGGCGCTTAGCCGGTTTTTTTATGCCTGCGATTTAGCATTAAAGAGTGCGCTGAAATCACGATTGCAGATGCGCTGCACCGCCGGATGTTGAATCATACGCTCGGCAAAAATCACGTGATACTCCTCCATCACCGCCTCCAGACGCCCTATTTCACGGATCGTATCATCGCGATAGATCTCAGCGCCATAGAGTGTCGGCGCGACAAAAATCGCATTGTTCTGCGCACCAAAGGCCTTCATCAAAGCCGCATCATCAAACTCGCCCAGAATATCCACCTGCAACCCCTGGCTGTGAATCCAGTTCAGCAACTTGCGGCCGAGCATCGAGCGACGCCCGGGAATGAGCAGGCGACGCTGCTCTAAACATGCCGGGAAAGGACGATCGGGCAGCGGTGCATTGCACCAGAAACTGACTGGGCATTCGCCGAGTTTCACTGAGAACAAACCTTCCTGCTGAGTGGAGTCGATTGGGCAATCCGAGACAATCATGTCGAGCTTGTGCTGGCTCAGTTGCTCCAGCAACATCTCGTGCGTTGACTCGAAACAGCGCAGATGAATTTTCTCCTCCGACACCACGGCCGCTTCCAGCACTTTGCTCACCAGTGGCTTCGATAATGCATCCGCCACCCCCACGTCGAACAACAGATGCGACTCTTTGCGATAGTTAACGATATCCAGCATCTCCTGGCTGAGCATGAACATGCGATCGGCGTAGCGAAACACCAGTTGTCCGAGTTCATTAGGCACTAAACCCCGTCCCTGCCGACGAAACAGCGCGCCACCCAATTGCTCTTCCAGTGCTTTAATCTGACCCGTCACCGTTTGGGGCGTCAGGCACAGGACATCAGCGGCGCGTACCACGGAGCCGGTTTTGCACACCTGCCAGAAATAATAGAGATGATTGAAATTGAGCTGATTCATTATAAAAAAAGGAGGCTTACGCCTCCTTCCCTGTTTATCGCAGTTTGATACGCAGCAGCGTGTAACCAATTACTGCCGACAGCAGCGAGCCACTGAGGATACCGAGTTTCGAGAAGGTCACCAACTGCTCATGTGCGGCGTCAAAGGCCAGTGAACTAATGAAGATCGACATGGTGAAGCCAATACCACACAGTACACCGATCGCCATGATATCGCGTATTGCGGTGCCGTTCGGCAACACCGCCAGTCGCCACTTCACTGCCAGCCAGCAGAACAACGTAATGCCCAGCGGTTTACCGATCAACAGGCCGAGGATAATGCCCAGTGGCTCCGGTGACAGCACGTCGCCAAAGGTAATGCCACTTAAAGAGATACCGGCGTTAGCGAAAGCGAACAGCGGCAGAATCAGCCAGTTCACCCAGGGCATCAAACCGTGTGCCAAATGTTCTGCAGGCGAATGGCCATCCTTCTCTTCCAGCGGCACGAAGAAGCCCACGATCACCCCTGCCAGCGTGGCATGCACGCCGGATTTAAGCACAGCGGTCCACAGCACCACGCCCACCAGCATGTAAATCGCAATGTTACGCACTCCGCAGCGGTTCAATATCGCCAGCAATACGATAGCGCCAGCTGCGACGCTCAGCGACAGCACCGAGAGATCGCTGGTATAGAACAACGCGATGATCACGATAGCGCCGAGATCATCAATAATCGCCAGTGCCATCAGGAACACTTTCAGTGCGGCAGGTACGCGGCTGCCGAGCAGTGCCAGCACACCTAAAGCAAAGGCAATGTCAGTGGCAGTTGGGATCGCCCAGCCGTTGCGAGCGATTTCATCAGCATGATTGAAACCGAAGAAGATCAGCCCGGGAACCACCATACCACCGAGCGCTGCAATCACCGGGAAGATGGCACGGTCGCGACTGGCTAATTCACCAATCATCAGCTCACGCTTCACTTCAAGGCCGATTAACAAGAAGAACAACGCCATCAACGCATCGTTGATCCACAGCAACAGGTTTTTGCTGATATCCAGTGCGCCAAAACGAATTTGCACCGGCTCAGCGAGGAACGATTGATAACCTTGCGCGGTTTCTGCACTGTTGGCGAGGATCATTGCCGCAACAGCGGCAAGAATAAGCACGATGCCGTTGCTGGCATCGCTCGCGATAAAGCTCTTCAGTAAGCTTCGAATACTACGGGGTTTGTTCACAACTCCTCCTGAGCAGGACAATTTTTAGCGGCTAGTTTAGCGGCGTAAATACCTCGTTAAAAGCAGCTTATGTCTCGTTTATAGATCGGTAATAACGATCTATTAAATCACAGCCATAAAAAAAGCGGAGAGTCGCCTCTCCGCTTCATTGTGAACCACTTACCCGATTAGCGGGTCAGATCGTCAAAGAACTTTTTCACACCATCGAAGAAGCTTTTAGAGCGCGGGCTGTTTTTCTCACCCGTTGGGCCGCCAAAGCTCTCTTCCAGCTCACGCAATAACGCTTTCTGTTTGTCGTTGAGGCTAACTGGCGTTTCCACCACCACACGGCACAGCAAATCGCCAACGGCTCCGCCACGAACCGACTTCACACCTTTACCGCGCATGCGGAACAACTTGCCGGTTTGCGTTTCAGACGGCACTTTCAGCTTCACACGACCATCAAGAGTAGGCACTTCGATCTCGCCACCCAATGCCGCCATTGCGAAGTTGATCGGCACTTCACAGTACAGATTGTTATCTTCACGCTCGAAGATCGGGTGTTTCTTCACCGAGACCTGAACGTACAGATCGCCTGCTGGTGCACCATGCTCACCCGCTTCACCTTCGCCACTCAGACGAATGCGATCGCCGGTATCCACGCCTGCCGGGATTTTCACCGACAAGGTTTTCTGGCGTTCAACGCGACCATGTCCATGACAGGCATTGCACGGATCTTTGATCACCGAACCACGACCGTGACAGGTCGGACACGCCTGCTGCACGGTGAAGAAGCCCTGGCGCATCTGCACCTGGCCTGCACCGTGACAGGTCGAACAGGTCTGTGGCTGCGTACCCGCTTTGGCCCCGCTGCCGTGGCAGACATCACACTCTTCCAGGGTTGGGATGCGGATCTCTTTGGTCACGCCGCGTACCGCTTCTTCCAGCGACAGCTCCATGTTGTAGCGTAAATCGGCGCCACGGGCAGCACGCTGACGGCGTCCACCACCAAAAATATCGCCAAATACGTCGCCAAAGATATCGCTGAAGTCAGCACCGCCGCCGCCAAAGCCGCCGCCACCGAATCCACCACCGCCCATGCCACCCTGTTCAAAGGCTGCATGGCCGTACTGGTCATAGGCCGCACGCTTCTGCGCATCGGTCAGGACTTCGTAGGCTTCTTTAATCTCTTTAAACTTAGCTTCGGCTTCTTTATTGTCCGGGTTACGGTCCGGATGGTATTTCATCGCCAGGCGCTTGTAAGCCTTTTTGATTTCACGCTCATCTGCGGATTTAGAGACGCCTAAGATCTCGTAAAAATCACTCTTAGCCATTTTGTTCTGCCCTTAACATGATCGCACGGGCGTGGAGAGATCTCCTACGCCCGTGCTGGTTTCAACGGCTGTCAGGCCAGCCGTCGCGCCCGGTCAGGGGCAATTATTTTTTATCTTTAACTTCTTCGAATTCAGCGTCGACAACATCGTCATCTTTCTTCGCTGAAGCGTCGCCAGCATCTGCTGCGCCCGCCTGGCCTTGCTGCTGCGCCAGTTCCATCAGTTTGCTTGAGACTTCCATCAATGCCTGCATTTTGGCTTCGATTTCTGCTTTATCTTCGCCTTTCAGCGCGGTGTTCAGCTCGGTCAGCGCAGACTCGATCGGTGCTTTGTCTTCAGCAGACAGTTTGTCACCGGCTTCGTCCAACTGCTTACGGGTGCTATGCGCAATCTGGTCACCCTGGTTGCGCGTCTGCACCAGCTCTTCGAACTTACGGTCAGACTCGGCATTCGCTTCTGCGTCACGCACCATTTTTTCGATCTCTTCTTCGTTCAGACCTGAAGAAGCTTTGATGGTGATCTTCTGCTCTTTACCGCTGTTTTTGTCTTTCGCAGACACGTGCAGGATACCATCGGCATCGATATCGAAGGTCACTTCGATCTGCGGCATACCGCGCGGTGCAGCCTGAATACCGTCGAGGTTGAACTGGCCCAGTGACTTGTTATCACCTGAACGCTTACGCTCACCCTGCAGCACGTGAATGGTCACGGCAGACTGGTTATCTTCAGCCGTCGAGAACACCTGGCTGTGCTTAGTTGGGATGGTGGTGTTCTTGCTGATCAGCGAAGTCATCACGCCACCCATGGTTTCGATACCCAGCGACAGCGGGGTTACGTCCAGCAGCAGAACGTCTTTCACTTCACCGGCCAACACACCACCCTGAACCGCAGCACCTACAGCAACGGCTTCATCCGGGTTCACGTCTTTACGTGGCTCTTTACCAAAGAACTCAGTGACTTTGGCCTGAACCATTGGCATACGCGTCTGGCCACCAACGAGGATTACGTCGTTGATATCAGAAACAGACAGACCAGCGTCCTGCAGAGCAACTTTCAGTGGCTCGATAGAACGGGTCACCAGATCTTCAACCAGTGATTCCAGCTTCGCACGGGTCACTTTGATGTTCAGGTGCTTAGGACCGGTTGCATCTGCAGTGATGTACGGCAGGTTAACGTCGGTCTGCTGCGCTGAAGACAGTTCAATCTTCGCTTTTTCAGCCGCTTCTTTCAGACGCTGCATCGCCAGCGGATCGTTATGCAGATCGATGCCCTGATCTTTCTTGAATTCCGCGACTAAGTAGTTGATCAGACGGCTGTCGAAGTCTTCACCACCGAGGTGAGTATCACCGTTGGTCGCCAGTACTTCGAAGGTTTTCTCGCCATCAACTTCATCGATTTCGATGATAGAGATATCGAAAGTACCACCACCCAGGTCATATACCGCGATAGTACGGTTGCCCTGACCTTTATCCAGACCGTAAGCCAGTGCGGCTGCGGTAGGTTCGTTGATGATACGTTTTACGTCCAGACCCGCGATACGGCCGGCATCTTTGGTTGCCTGACGCTGTGCATCGTTAAAGTAAGCTGGAACAGTGATAACCGCTTCGGTTACCGCTTCACCGAGGAAATCTTCCGCGGTTTTCTTCATCTTTTTCAGCACTTCAGCAGAGATCTGCGGTGGTGCCATTTTCTGGTCTTTCACGTTCAACCATGCGTCACCGTTATCAGAACCGATGATTTTGTAAGGCATGATTTTAATATCACGCTGCACTTCTTCGTCCTGGAAACGACGGCCAATCAGGCGCTTGATCGCGAACAGGGTGTTCTGCGGGTTAGTCACCGCCTGACGTTTAGCCGGCTGACCGACCAGAGTTTCGCCATCTTGTGTATATGCAATGATTGACGGTGTGGTGCGATCGCCTTCGGCGTTTTCAAGCACACGTGCTTTACCACCATCCATAACCGCAACACATGAGTTGGTTGTACCCAAGTCAATACCAATAATCTTACCCATCTAAACGTCTCCCACTTAAATTCTTTGTCAATTAGCGTTGTTAGCAGATGTGCGGTCAAACTGACCCTTTTCAACTGCTGTGACAGCCTTTTTTTGCTGCCTGACATCACTCGATGACAACTAAATGGGGCCGCTTCAGAGCGCATCAAGGGTTAAAACTAAAATAATTTTAAAAAAATGCGGAAAAGAAAAAGGCGCTTACGCGCCTTAGGTTAGACATTCACCTGATTGAGCAGCGTCGATCGCTGTTTTTCGCTCTGCAGCCACAGGCCAACCAGCAAGCCAATCAGCGCCAACGCCAGCACATACCAGGCCGGCGCCATCGGCGTGAGTTGCATCATCAGCGTCACGCTAATCGGTGTCAGACCGCCAAAAATCGCATAGGCCACATTGTATGAGAAGGAGATGCCGGTGAAACGCACCGCCGCCGGGAACGCTTTGACCATTACAAAGGGCACCACACCCACCACGCCCACGCTCAATCCCGCCAGGCCGTACCAGACGAACAGCATCTCAGGCGAACCATCCAGTTGATGGAAGAAGTTCCAGCTGAAGATGGCCAACAGCAACGAACCGCCCATCAGCGTTAATGCCGCGCCGAAGCGATCCACCAGCCAGCCAGCGACGACGCAGCCGATCAGCAACATGATGGTAGCAACGCTATTCGCCTGCAGACTTAACGCTGCGGGAATCGCATGCTGCTTCTGCATTAACGTGGGTGCCATCAGGATCACCACCACAATGCAGGCCGAAAGCAGCCAGGTGACCAACATCGACACCACAATCCCGCGCTTATGGCTGGTCAGAATGGTTTGCAGCGGGAGTTTCTCGGATAATGCTTTACGCTCCTGCATCTGTTTAAACACCGGCGTTTCATGTAACCAACGGCGCAGATACATTGCCAGCAAACCAAACAGGCCACCGAGGAAGAACGGAATGCGCCAGCCGTGATCGCGAATCGCAGCCGGTGAAAGTGTGGTGTTGAGTACCGTTGCCACCAGCGAACCCAGCAAAATCCCCGCCGTTAAACCCGCCGTCAGCGTGCCGCAGGCGAAACCGATGCGTTTCTCCGGCACATGCTCAGCCACAAACACCCACGCGCCCGGCACCTCGCCACCAATCGCCGCGCCCTGCAGCACGCGCATCAGCAGCATCAAAATCGGCGCTGCGATGCCAATACTGGCATAAGTCGGCAGTGCGCCCATTGCCAGCGTGGGTAACGCCATTAATAGAATGCTCAGACTAAACATCTTCTTGCGCCCAACTTTGTCACCAAAGTGCGCCATGATGATGCCGCCCAGAGGGCGCGCCAGATAACCGGCGGCGAAAATCGCGAAGGTCTGCACCTGACGCAACCACTCTGGGATATCCGGCGGGAAAAATAGCTCGCCAATTACGGCGGCGAAGAAAACGAAGATGATGAAGTCGTAGAATTCCAGCGCCCCGCCGAGGGCGGCCAGCGACAGGGTTTTATAATCCTGGCCGTTGAGACGGCGCGATGTGTGTGCATCCATAGTCGTGCGGTATCCAGAGGCAAGTCAGTGTGGTTGTAAAGCTGGAGTTACTATACCGTCAATATTTCGCCACACCAGTACCGCTGGATTTTATGCCTGAAAACGGCGATTTTCAGACGTTTGTCTCACGCCTTGCACTTTTAGGGCGAAATGCTGCTACCACCTCGGGATCGGTTTCCACATAGGGCCCTTCCAGTAACTGTAAACAATAAGGTACGGCGGCAAAAATGCCTGGCACTTTCACTGCACCATCTTCTGCTTTCAGCCCTTCCAGCGTCTCTTTGATGGATTTGGGCTGGCCCGGCAGATTGAGGATCAGCGACTGTTTACGTATCACGCCCACCTGACGCGAAAGGATCGCAGTCGGCACAAACTGCAGGCTGATTTGGCGCATCTGTTCGCCAAAACCCGGCATCTCACGATCGGCGACCGCTAAAGTGGCATCGGGTGTCACATCGCGGCGCGCAGGACCGGTTCCGCCGGTGGTCAACACCAGATTGCAGAACAGTTCATCGACCAGTTCGCAGATCGCCTGTTCAATCATCGGCTGCTCATCGGGCACTAAACGGGTTTCGATTTCAAACGGGGTAGTCAGCGCGGCGGCGAGCCAGCTTTCCAGCGCCGGAATGCCTTGATCCTGATAAATGCCATTAGCAGCACGATCGGAAACGGAAATTAATCCAATACGTAAAGTATCCATTAAGTTATCGCTGTGGTTGACCGCAATGCGGCAATTGAAGGGGAATGCAAAAAGGATAATACAAAGCGGAAGCGAGGGGAAAGCGTAAAACCGTGGCGACGGGTGCCGCCACGGCAAATCACCTTACAGCAGTTCGGCGATCATCTTCTCAAGTTTGCCCTGATCGATGGCAAAGTTGCGGATACCTTCAGCCAGTTTGGTCACGGCCATTGGATCCTGGTTGTGCTGCCAGAAGAACTCAGCTTCGGTCATTTTCGCAGGGCGCGCTTTGACTTCACCGGTATAGCTCAGCTTGCGCTCAACCGCGCCTTCGCTCTCTGCCAGCTCTTTCAGCAGGCCCGGAGAGATGGTCAGACGGTCACAGCCGGCCAGTTCGATGATTTCACCGATGTTACGGAAGCTGGCACCCATTACCACAGTTTCATAACCGTGCTGTTTGTAATAGTTGTAGATTTCCGCCACTGACACTACGCCTGGATCTTCATGCGCAGCGTACTCTTTCTTGTCGGTGTTCTGCTTGTACCAGTCGAGGATACGGCCTACGAATGGCGAGATCAGGAACACGCCTGCTTCAGCACAAGCACGCGCCTGCGCGAAGGAGAACAGCAGAGTCAGGTTACAGTTGATGCCTTCTTTTTCCAGCTGCTCAGCAGCACGGATGCCCTGCCAGGTTGAGGCCAGTTTGATCAGGATACGGTCGTTGCTGATGCCCGCATCGTTGTACAGTTTGATCAGGCTACGTGCCTTCGCGATGCTCGCTTCGGTGTCGTAGGAGAGACGTGCGTCAACTTCGGTAGAGATACGGCCTGGGATCAGTTTCAAAATTTCCAGACCAATGTTGACGGCCAGCTTGTCAGAAACCAGTGCCAGCTGCTCTTCTTTGTTGCTGCTCTGCTGACGTGCCCAGGTAATGGCTTCGTCAATCAGTTTGCGGTATTCAGGGATTTGAGCGGCGTTGAGGATCAAAGAAGGGTTGGTGGTCGCATCTTGCGGCTGATAAAGCTTCATAGCCGCGATATCACCGGTGTCGGCGACCACAGTAGTCAGCTGACGCAAGGAAGTAAGTTTGTCCGTCATGGTTCTCTTTCTCTTAGGTTGACTGTCAGGGTGTAAAAGGCTGTTGGGATAATATCACGCACAATTCAGTGCGCAACATCACGAAGTGCCTCATAACGATAGCGCTAACAAATGGGAGCGATTTGCCGATCCGTGCAGCTTTTTTGCTACACTCGTCGCAACTTAATTCCCATCAATCCCCTGTTAACAAGCGGGTCAACAAGGACAAACACGATGCTGATGGTTATCTCGCCAGCGAAGACACTGGATTTTGAAAGCCCGCTGGCGACACAGCGCTTTACGCAGTCAACACTGTTAGAAAAATCACAACAGCTGATCGATGTTGCGCGCGATCTTTCACCGGCGCAGATCAGTTCACTAATGAGCATCAGCGACAAACTGGCACATCTGAATGCCGATCGCTTCAACCAGTGGCAGCCGCCCTTCACGCTCGAAAATGCGCGTCAGGCAATTCTGGCGTTTAAAGGTGACGTGTACACCGGTTTGCAGGCTGAGACGTTCAGTGATGCAGATTTCGATTTTGCCCAGCAGCACCTGCGCATGCTGTCCGGTTTATACGGCGTGCTGCGCCCACTGGATTTGATGCAGCCTTATCGTCTGGAAATGGGCATCAAGCTGGCCAACCCGGCGGCGAAAGATCTCTACGGTTTCTGGGGTGATTTACTGACGCAGAAGCTCAATGAAGCGATGGCCGAGCAAGGCGATGAGGTGCTGATCAACCTGGCATCTGATGAGTACTTCAAAGCGGTGAAGCCGAAGCAACTGAACGGTGAGTTGATCAAGCCGGTGTTCCTTGATGAGAAGAACGGCAAGTTTAAAGTGATCAGTTTTTACGCCAAGAAAGCGCGTGGCCTGATGAGCCGCTATGTGATTCAGAACCGCCTGAGCAAGCCCGAGCAGCTGAAACAGTTTGATGTTGATGGCTACTTCTTTGCGGCTGATGAGAGCAAAGGTAACGAGCTGGTGTTTAAGCGCCACGAACAGAAATAAAAAAGGTCGCCATGATGGCGACCTCACTCTTCAAAACGCGCATGGTCGCGCGCCTGTTTGCATTACTTCATCAAGAAGTTACGCAGTTCAGCGAAGTCTGCCGCCATATTATGCGACAGCAATGGCAGCTCAGCGCGCTCTGCCAGCTCTTTTGGCAGCGGCAATTCCTGACCCAGAATCTCGTCCACGCTCTCTTTGAACTTGGCCGGATGCGCGGTGCCGAGGAACAGGCCGAACTCGCCTTCCTGCAGGTTGTCGCGCAGCATGCGATAGGCAATCGCCGCGTGCGGTTCAGAGATGTAGCCAATTTCCGCCAGCTCACGCATGGTGGCTTTGGTGGTCTCATCCGATACCGCGCCAGACACCAGATCGGTCAGGCGCCAGGTTTTACGACGGAACAGCTCTTCCACGCGCGGCCAGTTGTTCGGCTGGCTGACGTCCATGGCGTTCGACAGGGTTGCCACTGTCGCATTTGGCAGCCATTCGCCCTTATCAAGGAAGCGTGGCACGGTGTCGTTGGCGTTGGTTGCAGCGATAAAGCGCTTGATCGGCAAGCCGAGGGATTTCGCCAGCAGGCCAGCGGTCAGGTCACCAAAGTTACCGCTTGGCACGGAGACCACCAATTGATTGCGCTGCTCTTGTGGCAGTTGCGCCACCGCTTCGAAGTAATAGCAAATCTGCGCCAGCAAGCGGCTGATGTTGATGGAGTTAGCCGAGTTCAGGCCAATCGCTTTCTTAAGCGCTTCATCATCAAACGCCTGCTTCACCAGCGCCTGGCAGGCATCGAAATCGCCTTCCACCGCGATGGTTTCAATGTTGCCGCCCAGCGTACAGAACAGCTTTTCCTGCAGCGGGCTGATTTTGCCCTGCGGATAGAGGATAACGACGCGCACGTTTTCCATGCCGTAGAAGGCATGTGCCACGGCGGCGCCGGTGTCACCTGAAGTCGCGGTCAGAATGGTGATCTGCTCATCAGCGCCTGACACATAAGAGAGCATCTGCGCCATGAAACGGCCACCGAAGTCTTTGAATGCCAGCGTGGGGCCGTGGAACAGTTCGAGGCACGCCACATCTGCACTGACTTTCGCCACCGGCGCGGGGAAGGCAAAGGCGTTTTTCACGCGCTCAGCCAGCTGGTGCGCGGCAATCTCATCGCCAATATAAGCTGAGAGAATTTTGCTGCTGCGGCTGACGAAATCCATCTCCAGCATCGCATCGATGTCGGTCAGTTCGAATTCCGGCAGTTCGAGCGGGAAGAACAGCCCTTGCTGCGAGCCGAGGCCCTGTTTAACGGCCTGAGCAAAACTAACCTGCTCGTTGTGATCCTTAAGGTTGTAGAGTTTCATGCGTTATCCCAAGTTACGTGCGCCAGCCGTATCAAGACGGCAGATATGGACGAAGCCTTCATCGTTCTGCAGATAGTGCTGGCTCAGCCAGTCTGCCATCCGCTGTGCCGTTGCCATCTCGTTGCAAACGGCGAAAAGTGTCGGGCCGGAGCCCGAAATACCACAGGCCAACGCACCGATGTCGGCAGCCGCCTGGCGCGCCTCAGCGAAGCCCGGCAGCAGTTTGGTGCGGTAAGGTTCTGCAATCACATCCTGCATCAGTTTAGCCGCCAGCAGCGGCTGGCGGGTATGACAGGCGTGAATAAAGCCCGCTAACAGACGGCCATGCTTGATGGCATCGTCTTTGCGGTACTGCGCAGGCAGAATCGCGCGTGCTTCAGCGGTTGAGACTTTAATGCCTGGATAGGCCATCACCCACAGCCAGTCATCAAAGCACGGCACATCCTGTGAGATGATACCGTTTTCTTCAATCATCAGCTGTACACCGCCGAGGAAGCAAGGCGCGACGTTATCAAAGTGCACGCTGCCGGAAATACGCCCTTCCAGCTCGCCCATCAAGGCCAGCAGCTCGGTATCGTTCAATGGCTTGCCGCAGAACTCGTTCATCGCCATTAAACCCGCGACCACCGAGCAGGCGCTGGAACCCAGACCTGAACCGATCGGCATGTTCTTTTCCAGCGTCATTGCCACCGGAACCTGTTTGCCAATCGCCTGGCAGAAACGTTCCCAGCACTGATAAACGATGTTCTCTTGCGCATTGGTTGGCAGCTTGCTGACAAAGCGCCCGGTGTTCACCAGGCTGAAGCTGTCGGCCGCTTCCACCGATACGCAGTCACCCAACAGGGTGCCATCCACCGGCGAAACCGCCGCGCCCAGCACATCAAAGCCGACGCTGACGTTACCTATTGAGGCCGGTGCATAAATTTTTACCATCATCAAACTCCCAACTTCCACGACAGTGTACGCAGCAAGTCGGCAAACACGCCGGCCGCTGTGACATCATTCCCCGCGCCGTATCCACGCAGAACCAGCGGGATCGGCTGATAATAGCGGCTGTAAAACGCCAGCGCGTTCTCGCCGTTCTTCACTTTGTACAGCGGATCGTTACCGTCCACCGCATCGATTTTCACTTTGCAGACGCCGCCTTCTTCAATGGCGCCGACGAAGCGTAACACTTTACCTTCATCACGCGCTTTGGCAACGCGGGCGGCAAAAGCATCATCCAGTTCCGGCAGGCGGGCCATAAACTGCTCAACGTCAGCGATGTCGGTGAGTTCAGCTGGCAGCAGCGGCTCAATCTCAATATCGCTCAGCTCCAGTTGATGACCCGCTTCACGCGCCAGAATCAGCAGTTTACGCGCCACATCGGTGCCTGAAAGATCGTCACGCGGATCCGGCTCGGTGAAGCCCATCTCACGCGCCATTTTGGTGGCTTCAGACAGTGAAACGCCTTCGTCCAGTTTCCCGAAGATAAAGGAGAGTGAACCGGAGAGAATACCGGAGAATTTGATCAGCTCGTCACCGGCATTCAGCAGATTTTGCAGGTTTTCGATCACTGGCAGACCAGCACCGACGTTGGTGTCGTACAGGAACTTACGACGCGATTTCGCCGCGGCCGCACGCATCTGCTGATAGTAATTCCACGACGATGTATTAGCCTTTTTGTTCGGCGTCACCACATGGAAACCTTCAGCAAGGAAGTCAGCATATTGATCGGCCACCGCCTGGCTGGAAGTACAGTCCACAATCACCGGGTTCAGCAGGTGATACTCCTTCACCAGACGCATCAGACGACCGAGATTGAACGGCTCTTTGGCTTCGCTCAGCGCGCCTTTCCAGCCGCTGAGATCGATGCCGTGCACATTGGTTAACAGCGCGCGAGAATTGGCGATACCGCACACGCGCAGATCGATGTGCTTCTCTTTCAGCCACGCCTGCTGACGATGCAGCTGCTCCAGCAACGCCGCGCCGACACCGCCGACACCGACAACGAACACTTCGATCACCTGATCGGTGGCGAACAGCATCTGATGCACCACGCGCACGCCAGTGGTCACTTCATCATTGCTCACCACCACCGAGATGGAACGCTCAGAGGAACCCTGCGCAATCGCCACGATATTGATGTTGGCACGCGCCAGCGCCGAGAAGAATTTGGCGGAGATGCCGCGCAAGGTGCGCATGCCATCGCCGACCACGGAAATCACCGCCAGCTGCTCCAGCACATCGAGCGGATCCAGCAGGCCATCTTTTAATTCCAGATAGAACTCTTCTTCCAATACACGGCGCGCACGCGCCTGCTCACTCTGCGGTACGCAGAAGCTGATGCTGTATTCAGAAGAGGATTGGGTGATCAACACCACCGAGATACCGGTGCGCGACATCGCCGCAAACACGCGCGCTGCCATGCCGACCATGCCTTTCATACCAGGACCGGAGACGTTAAACATCGCCATATTATTCAGGTTGGTGATGCCTTTCACCGGGTTCTCATCCAACTCGCCTTCCCCACCGATTAAGGTGCCGGGCGCTTGCGGGTTGGCGGTATTTTTGATCAGACAAGGAATCTGGAACTGGGCAATCGGAGCAATGGTGCGAGGATGAAGGACTTTCGCGCCGAAGTAAGACAGCTCCATCGCTTCCTGGTAGGACATCGACTTCAGCAGTCGCGCATCCGGCACCTGGCGTGGATCGCAAGTGTAAACACCGTCTACGTCAGTCCAGATCTCGCAGCAGTCCGCACGCAAGCAGGCAGCCAGCACCGCCGCCGAGTAGTCAGAGCCATTACGGCCCAGCACCACCAGTTCGCCCTTCTCGTTACCGGCGGTAAAACCGGCCATCAGGATCATGTGATCGGCTGGGATCTGGCTGGCCGCGATGCGACGGGTTGACTCGGCGATATCCACGGTGGATTCGAGGTAGTGACCAACGGCCAGCAGTTTCTCCACCGGGTCGATCACCGTGACTTTGTGGCCGCGCGCCTGCAGCAGCGCTTCCATGATGGCGATAGAGAGCTTCTCACCACGACAGATAATGCCGGCATTCACCGCATCCGGGCACTGGCCCAGCAGGCTGATGCCATGCAGCACCTGTTTCAGCTGGGCAAATTCCAGCTCAATGCGGGTTTTCAGGCCATCGTAATCGAAGCCCGGCTGAGCCTCCGCCAGGCCCTGCAGCAGGTCGGCAAAAATCCGTTCGGCATCGCTGATATTCGTCAGTGCGTCCTGGCCGCTAATGGTTTTCTCAATCATCGCCACCAGATGATTGGTGATTTTCGCTGGGGCAGAGAGCACGGTGGCAACCTGTCCCTGTTGCGCGTTGCTTTCCAGAATATCTGCCACGCGGAGAAAACGTTCCGCATTGGCTACTGAGGTTCCGCCGAATTTCAGCACTCGCATGATTGAAGCTCTCCTGAATTTTTGCCGAAAAAAAAGCCCGCACTGTTTAGGTGCGGGCTTTTTTCTTTGTTTTTCCTGTATGCGTCAGCCCGCACCGTTACCTGTGGTAATGGTGGTGGTAATAATAATTGTGGTGTTCAGGCTGTGATTACGCATTGAGATTTTTTCTGTCTGTCTTTGTCTTGTCCGTCTGCCTTCCAGAAGTAAAGCAAAGCGCACGTTAAGTCAACGAATTTGTCTTAGCCGCCATTTTAAGGCGACTGCGCAGAGTTCGGTGTCTGCGCGTAAATCATATTGGGATCGTTCGACTGATCGCCCTGTTTCCCGATCAGTCACTATTAAAAACGATATTCACCGATTATTTATCTATAAGTTTTTTTTCTACATCATGTAGCAGGCGATGCAGCATGGCGCTATCGCGCTGTTCCAGTAGGCCAATGCGCTGATCGATCCAGTCCGCCATTTTGGCATCGTCGCTCACTTCCAGTTTCACCAGCAGCTGGTGGAAGCGCTCGCGCAGCGCCTGCAGCTGGTGTTCGTTCGCCACTTCTTTCACTTCTGCCGCGACCTGATTCAGCGCCGACAGCTGATAGCAGTACACCATCACCGCCTGTCCGAGGTTGAGTGAAGGATAATCATTGGCCATTGGAATGCCGGTCAGCAGATCGACCTGATCCAGCTCTTCATTGGTTAAGCCACTGTCCTCACGACCAAATACCAGCGCGATTCGGCTCAGCCACTGGCGCTTCTCCTGCAGAATGGTTTCGACTTGCGCCGGCGTGGCGTAGTAGCGGAACTTCGCACGACTGCGGGCGGTGGTGGCGACCGAGAAATCGACATCGGCCAGCGCTTCACTTAGCGTGGCATAGGTTTTGACATTATCGAGAATCTCACCGGCACCGTGCGCAACACGACGCGCAGCCGGGTCTTGCCAGGCATCGCTGGCGACAATACGCAGTTCGCTAAAACCCATGGTTTTCATGGCACGAGCGGCCGCGCCGATATTTTCCGGACGGGCGGGTGAGACAAGGATTAGGGGGAAATGCATGATTTTTCCATCGAACTGTTAACAACTCGCCCTATGTTGGCATGCAGTGGCAAAAATACCAACCGCACGGACAAGAGAAAATAAGATGTTAAGGATGTTAAAAGAGGATAAAAGCGATGGGGAGAAGATATTGTGGGATATAACTAAAATTTCCACGCTTAATTAATATAAATCTATTGTTTTTCATATTATTAAAATATTATTTCCTGCAGGTTTTAGTTTTACCGTTATGCAGCCAAAATGTAGCAAAAATGCTGCTTTTTGTGAGCTAAGCTGGCATTCCTGGAGAAGTTTTTCATAAAAGTGTTAACGTGCTACACTTGCATTTGATATAAGTCAACGAAGCGTTGTTTTTATGCTTATCGGTTGTTGTTGGTGCTGTTAGGTTGCTGTTAATACGGTTAGGATAAGCGCCAGTCCGATACCCACGGGGCACGCAAATATTCATCCTGACTGGCTGAGCTAACACTGAAGTTGACATAGATGGATGGTGTATTCCGAAGATTATTTCGTACACCGGTTGCGTAAGGCACGCTGTTTTGATGAACAGTAAACGCAGCCATCGTACGCCCTGTTTTCGATTTGTTGGCAAATTTTAGGTAGCGAAACATGCAGACCCCGCACATTCTTATCGTTGAAGACGAACTGGTCACGCGTAACACCCTCAAAAGTATTTTTGAGGCGGAAGGTTACGTGGTCTATGAAGCCACCGACGGCGCCGAGATGCATCAGGTTTTGACGGAAAATGACGTCAATCTGGTGATCATGGATATCAACCTGCCAGGCAAAAACGGTTTGCTGCTGGCACGCGAATTGCGTGAACAAGCAAACGTTGCGCTGATGTTCCTGACAGGTCGTGATAACGAAGTAGATAAAATCCTCGGCCTGGAGATTGGCGCCGATGATTACATCACTAAACCGTTTAACCCACGTGAGCTAACGATTCGTGCACGCAACCTGTTATCGCGCACCATGAATCTGGCGATGCCAAGTGAAGAACGTCGCGCGGTTGAAAGCTATCGCTTTAACGGCTGGGAGCTGGACATTAACAGCCGCTCACTGATCAGCCCGAACGGTGAACAGTATAAGCTGCCACGCAGTGAGTTCCGCGCGATGCTGCACTTCTGCGAAAACCCGGGCAAGATTCAAACCCGTGGCGATCTGCTGAAGAAGATGACGGGTCGTGAGCTGAAGCCGCATGACCGCACCGTGGATGTCACCATCCGCCGCATTCGTAAGCATTTCGAATCCACCCCGGATACGCCAGAAATCATCGCCACCATTCATGGCGAAGGGTATCGCTTCTGTGGTGAATTGCAGGATTAAGTTTGCTGCAGTAAAAGAAAAACGCCCATCAGGGCGTTTTTTTATGCCTCAATGCCACGGCATGATTGGCACAGCGCTCAGCGCATTCTTCGGCGAACCGTCCACCACTTTATCTGAGTAGCTCAGGTAAACCAGCGCATGACGTTTTTGATCATAGAAGCGCACCACCTGCAGCTTCTTAAATACCAATGAAGTGCGCTTTTGGAAGACCACTTCTCCTTGCGCCTTGCCTTGTGCGATTTTATCGCTAAGCTCTACAGGCCCAACCTGCTGGCAGGAGATGGCCGCGTCGGAAGTATCTTCCGCCAGACCTAATCCGCCCTTGATCCCACCGGTTTTCGCCCGGCTGATATAACAGGTTACATTTTTTACGTCGGGGTCGTCGAAGGCTTCCACCACAATCTTATGGTCGGGGCCAAACATCTTAAAAACCGTGTCTACCGAGCCGATTTCCTCGGCCTGAACGCCCACGCTGAAGAGACAAGTTGCAAGCGTGATTATAAGAAAGCGAGTTATTGTCATTGAGTTACCATTGCCAATCGAATAGATGAGACTGTAATGTACTGTCAATCGAACCCGGAACCAAACCTAAACGGGTTGTAGCCCGCATTGATTTAGCACAGCCGATTGACAAACCGCCCCCACGCTTTTGTGCATTTCGTGCTATTATTCGACGACTTCATAGTTGCGCCACCAGAGAGTTATGAGGATGTTTTATGGACCAAGCCGGTATCATTCGCGATTTGCTTGTCTGGCTGGAGAGCCATCTGGATCAACCCCTTTCATTAGATAATGTTGCGTTGAAAGCGGGCTATTCCAAGTGGCACCTGCAGCGTATGTTCAAGGAAGTGACGAGCCACGCCATCGGCGCTTACATCCGCGCGCGTCGCCTGTCGAAAGCCGCTGTGGCCTTGCGCCTGACCAGCCGCCCGATCCTCGACATCGCTTTACAATACCGCTTCGATTCACAGCAGACTTTTACCCGTGCGTTTAAAAAGCAGTTTAATCAAACGCCCGCCTGGTATCGTCGCTCATCGGAATGGAACTCCTTCGGCATTCGCCCGCCGATTCGTCTGGACGATCACCACATGCCTGAGGCCACGTTTGTCACGCTGCCGGAAACGGTGCTGGTCGGGCAAACGCAGAGTTACACCTGTACGCTGGAGCAAATTTCCAGCTACCGTGACGAAATGCGCATCCATTTCTGGAAACAGTTCCTGCTGGAAACTGATACCGTGCCACCGGTGTTATACGGTCTGCATCAGGTACGTGCCAGCCATGAAAAGGATGATGAGCAGGAGATTCTCTACACCACGGCAGTGCCTGCCGATCAACAGGCATTGAGCATGCAGTCGAATCAAAATGTGATTCTCGAAGCCGGGGATTACGTGCAGTTCACCTATAACGGTGCGCGCAGCGCACTGGGTGAGTTCATTCTGCTGCTGTACGGCACCTGTATGCCAACGTTGGGTCTGGTGCGTCGTCAGGGCCAGGATATTGAGCGTTTCTTCACGCATGGCGGTAAGAAACGCAGCGAGCCGCCAACGGAAATCCGTTGCGAATACCTGATTCCCATTCGCCCGCAGCAGAATCGCTGATATGAAAATGCCGTCATGATGACGGCATTTTTTTGGCTTCAATAACGGCAGATCGCCATAAATGGCGAGCTGACCCTTTTGCTGGGCAGGCAATCATTACCCCCACCCTTTACAGGCAGCGCATTGATGCGCACCGAAACCGAATGACGCTTAACGCTGCAATTCGTCCAGCGCAGGCGCATCCAGATGCGACACATCGCCTGCCGTCTCGACCACCCAACCTGCAGCCAGCCACGCGCTCTGTTGATGATCCACGCGTGAAATCGAGCAGTTGCGCAGGCGCAAACGGCGCTCAGCGTGCGCCGGCAATCCCAATAGCGTACTCACTAACACGCCTAACGCCATACCGTGACTGACAATCAACGGACGGCTGCCCGCTGGCAGTTCGAGCAACGCGTTCAGCGCTTCGTGCATGCGCGTCGCCATCTCCAGCATCGATTCACCGCCAGGGATGCGGCCGTCTTGGGTGCCATCCACCAGCGTTTTACGCCAGCTCTCCTCTTCCGGCGTTAAGCCATCAAGGGGGCGCTGTTCGAGACAGCCCATATTCAGCTCACGCAAACGTGCATCAACCGTGACCGTACAACCGCAGGCATCCGCGATGATCTCGGCGGTGCGGCGCGTGCGGCCTAAATCGCTGGCGATCACATGGGTGATGCCCTGCGATTTCATCCGTTCACCCACTTGTTGGGCCTGTTGCTCACCTTTTTCCGTCAGCGGACTGTCGGATTGACCTTGAATGCGTCGGGCCGCATTCCATACCGTTTCGCCGTGACGAACAAGATAGACCTGTAGCATGCTTAATTTCCGTTATACTGCGACAAATTTGCCTTGAGGGTTCAAACAATTATGTACCACGTTGTCGCAGCCACCATCAACCCGGCAAAAATTCGCGCGATTGCTCAGGCGTTCAACGACGTCTTTGGTGAAGAATCCTGCCATATTGAAGGGGTCGAGGTCGAGAGCGGCGTCGCTGCTCAACCGTTAAGCGATGTCGAAACGCGAACTGGCGCACGTACCCGCGTAGCGAACGCCCGTCAGCAACGCCCTGAATCTGACTATTGGGTCGCGATTGAAGCCGGCATCGAGGGCGATTGTGCCTTTGCATGGATGGTGATTGAAAACGCCCAGCAGCGCGGCGAATCGCGCTCCGCCAGCTTCACCTTGCCGCCGATTGTCATGGCGGGCTTAGCCGCCGGACACGAACTCGGTCACGAAATGGCACGCTTAACCGGCGTTGATAATATCAAGCAGAAAGGCGGCGCTATCGGCGCGTTTACCAACGGTCTGTTGAGCCGCTCAAGCGTTTACCACCAGGCGCTGATACTGGCACTCTGCCCGTTCACCCATCCGCTGTATCAGCAGTAATTAATGGCGGCCTAAGCGCGCTTCCAGCCAGCGTTTCAGCTCAGGAGGCGCTTCTTTCAGACTGTTAGAGCCACGCGTGATGGTGGCGATACCGACGCCCAGCTCATTCTTCAGCTCGCGCTGGCTCATGTCGCCGTTCATCAGCTCTTCAATAATGCGCAGGCGCGTGCCAAACGCTTCACGCTCATCGGGCGTCATCATCAGTTGCAGCAAAGGCAACGACACACCGTCCGCGAAAGCGTTCTGCATCAAATCGATAAAACGCAGCCAGTTATCTTCAACAGGCTGAGCCGCATCCGGCTGGGAAGAAAGAGGTTGGCTCATGAAGGGCTTCCGTACTCATTAGCGAGTACGGAAGCATAGCACAGCTAGTAACGGCGATTCCACTCGCCATCGGCGAGAATCTTATCCGGCTTGCCCATGAAGTAACGGTAGTAGGCGTCATACGCCAGCACGTTTTTCACGTAGCCGCGTGTTTCTGAGAACGGAATGGTTTCGATAAACGCCACTGCATCCAGTTTGCCACCGCTGTTATTCAACCAGCTGCGTACCCTGCCCGGCCCGGCATTATAGGCCGCCGAGGAGAAGATGCGGTTCTGATCGAACTGCTGATAGACGTATTCCAGATACTGCGTACCAATCTGGATATTGGTCTGTGGGTCGAGCAACTGGCTGCTGTTCACATAGCCGGGGATGTTGTACATCTTCACGGTATGGCTGGCCGTGGCTGGCATCACCTGCATCAAACCACTGGCACCGACCGGCGAACGCGCTTTCGGATTCCACGCACTCTCCTGGCGGGAGATCGCCATGGCATAGCTCTGCGGAATACCTTTATCGCTGGTGTATTGCTGATACAGATTGCGCCATGCCAGCGGGAAGCGCTCTTTCAGGCTATCCCACATTTTCGCGGTAATGGTCGCCTGCACGCTGAGATCCCACCAGTCCTGCTCGTTGGCGTAACGCGCCAGCATCTGTTGCTGCGAATGGGTCTTGCTGGAGATCAGATTGGCCCATTCACTGCGCGCCAGGTTATCCAACCCCCAGTACATCAGCTCACGTACGCGCGCCAGTTCAGGCCCCTGCACCACCGAGCTGTCTGCCGCCGGGGCCTGATCGATCTGCAACGGATATTCCACGCCGAGACGCTGCGCCGCCACCATCGGATAGAAACCACGAGCCTGCATCAGCTTACGCAGAATCTCATCGGCTTCTTCTTTGCGCCCCTGAGAAATCAGCAGATCGGCTTGCCAGTATTGCCACTCATCTTTCTCTTTGGCTTCAACCGGTAAACGCGCGATCCAGGTGTTCAGTCCACGACGATCGTTCTGACTCAGCGCCAGACGCACGCGACGCTCCACCAGCGCGGTGGATTCACTGTTCATCACCACTGCATCACGCCAGCGCGCCTGCTCGGAGGTCAGATCGGCGCCCATCATGCGCCACACCACGGTTTCCTTAAGATCCTGCTCTTCCGCCGGGCTCATTTTCTGCGCCTGCACCAGTTGCGGGATCATCATGCGCGCATTATCCATGTCTTCACGCGCGACGCGGGCAAAGGCATAACTGGTGGCCATACGGGTGAAATCGGTCGGACCGAGGCTGCTGGCAAAAGTGGTGACGGTCTGCGGATTTTGCTGCAGCGCAATCAGCGCGCTGGAAGTGGTTTGATAATCCGCCGGCAGCATTTTCGCCAGATAATTCACCAGGCTGTCGTTGCCGGCTTTCATCGCCAGGCGAATACGTTCGAGGATGGTGATCGGCGACATCTGTCCGGACGCTTGCCACACCGAGAACAGCTGATCGCAGTCATTCGGTAGCGCGGAACCGCGCAGCCAGATCGATTTCGCGCCATCAAACGCCACCTGCTGCTGGCCGGTAGCCCACTTGGCGTAATACCAGTTACAGCGCGCCTGCACCGGTTTGGGCTCATCCGGGCTAAAGCTCAGCACGCCCTGCCAGTCCTGACGATGTGCCAACACGTTGACGAAGCGTGTCGAGAGTGAACGCGCCGGTGGCAGCGTTGGATATTGCTGAATGAAATTCTTCACCGCCAGCGGCGTCTCTTGATCGAGATCCTGCGCCAGCAAACGGTATTGCAGATACGGATAGAGCGGATAATCCCGCAGCGTTGGCATCAGCTGCGAGACCTGGTCCATTTGATTGTTATCCCAGGCTTGTTTGATTTGCGCATAGCGCTGTCTTTGTTGATCCAGCGAGTCGGCCCACACGCTGCTGGCCGTGCTGACCAGACAGATCCCTATCATCCAGTTACGCCACTTCTCCACTCTACTCTCCTCTCTGCTGCGATCCAGCTCATGCCAGACTTAACTCATGCTAACCAGGCCAACGGTCTCTTGCCATGTTCTTCACAAAATTTACGCAGGCGCACCGTGATTGCACACCGTCTGCGCTGTGACTGTGCAAATTATCATCACAAAATCCTATGTCATATCAATTAGCTACAGCTATTCATTTACTTACAAAAATGGCACGCGCTTTGCTCTGTTGAATTCCATCTTGTATACCAGTTGGAATTCACTCATGGCAGCAACCTTCGGATACACGCTTCAGGATTGGCAACACCGCTATCAGCAGGACCCACAGTGCATCAGCACCTTGTTGGCAGCACACCTCGACGCCATCGACCAGCAGGATAACGCCTGGCTGTATGTCGCTTCGCCCGCACAGCTGCAGGCGCAAATTGAACCCTTGCTGGCCAGTTACTTGCGCAATCCCGCTGCACTGCCGCTGTTTGGCGTGCCGTTTGCGGTGAAAGACAATATCGATGTGGCAGGCTGGCCGACCAGTGCCGCCTGTCCGGCCTTAACCTATACGGCTGAATCTGATGCCTTTGTGGTCGCACAGCTTAAAGCGGCCGGTGCGGTGGTGATCGGCAAAACCAACCTCGACCAATACGCCACTGGGTTAGTCGGCACGCGTTCTCCGTTCGGTGCGGTAAGCAACACCTTTAACCCCGAGTATGTTAGCGGTGGTTCCAGCTCCGGTTCTGCTTCGGTGCTGGCGCGCGGCCTGGTGGGCTTCTCGCTGGGCACCGATACCGCCGGTTCCGGTCGCGTCCCGGCAGGTTTTAACAACATCGTCGGTCTGAAACCGACCAAAGGCTGGTTCTCGGCCAGCGGCGTAGTGCCTGCTTGCCGTTTGAATGACACCATCTCCGTCTTCGCTCTGACGGTGGAAGATGCCTTCACCGTTGCCACCGCCGCAGGCGGTTACGATGCGGGAGACGCCTACTCACGCAACAATCCGCACACCGCGCCTGCCAGCTTTAAGGCTCGACCTGATTTCGCCATTCCTGCCACGCCTGAATTCTTTGGTGATAAGCAGGCCGAAGCAGCCTGGTTACGTGCACTGGAGCAACTGCAAGCGGGCGGTGCGACGCTGCACCCTATCGACTTCACCGCATTCCACCAACTGGCGGAACAGCTTTATTACGGCCCGTGGGTTGCCGAGCGCACTGTCGCTGTCGGTGAGATGATCAATCGCCCGGAAGAGATGGACCCGGTGGTGTTCGGCATTGTCAGCAGCGGCCTGAAATACACCGCCGTTGAAGCTTATCAGGCGGAATACCTGCGTGCCGAACTGACGCGTCAAATCCAGCAAACCCTGGCGCAGTTTGATGCGCTCGTGGTGCCGACCTCGCCAACCATTCACACGCTGGAAGAGATGAAGCAGGAGCCGGTGCATTACAACTCGCAGTTTGGCACCTACACCAACTTCACTAACCTTGCTGACCTTAGCGCACTGGCGCTGCCTGGTCCGTTCCGCGCCGATGGCCTGCCTGCGGGCATCACGCTGATTGCGTCTGCCTGGCAGGATCGCGCGCTGGCAGGCTTCGGCATTCAGTGGCAACAGCAGATGGCGCTGACGTTAGGCGCGACCGGCAAAGCTCAGCCCGCTCAATACACCGCCTTCCCGGTGTCTGCCGATCACGTACGCGTGGCAGTGGTCGGTGCGCACCTCACCGGCATGCCGCTCAATTTCCAGCTCACCACCCGCAATGCGGTGTGGGTGGAAGAGACACAAACCGCCAGTCACTACCGCCTGTTTGCCCTGCTCGATGGTCCGATCAAAAAACCCGGCCTGCTGCGCGGTGACAGCGGTGCCGCCATCACCGTGGAACTGTGGGATATCCCACTCGCGCGCTTTGGCGAATTCGTGGCGGAAATCCCGGCACCGCTCGGCATTGGATCTCTGACGCTGGCTGATGGTCGCGTGGTGAAAGGCTTTATCTGTGAACCGGCGGTGCTGTCGCAGGCGCTGGAAATTACCGAATTTGGCGGCTGGCGCAACTGGCTGGCCTCTCAGGGGAGTAAATAACCATGTTCAGCACCGTCCTGATCGCTAACCGTGGCGAAATCGCCTGCCGTGCGATTCGCACCCTCAAGCGCCTCGGCGTGAAAAGCGTCGCCGTTTACTCCGATGCCGACCGTAACGCGCGACATGTCAAAGAAGCCGATGTGGCGATTGCCCTCGGCGGTGACAAAGCCAGCGACAGCTATTTGCGCATCGATAAAATTCTGGCTGCTGCTAAAGAGACCGGCGCAGAAGCCATCTGGCCGGGCTACGGCTTTCTCTCCGAAAGCCTGCCGTTTGCCGCCGCCTGTGAAGAGGCGGGGATTGCATTTGTTGGTCCGACGGCGCAGCAGATTGGCGAGTTTGGCCTGAAGCACCGCGCGCGTGAACTGGCGGCTAGCGCAGGTGTGCCGATGACGCCTGGCACACCGCTGCTCAACTCGCTGGAAGAGGCGCTCAGCGCGGCAGAAAACATCAATTATCCGGTGATGCTAAAAAGCACGGCGGGCGGCGGCGGTATTGGCTTAATCCGCTGTGACGACGCCGATGCGCTGCGCAATGCATGGGAGAGCGTACGTCGTCTCGGCGAACAGTTTTTCAGTGATGCAGGCGTGTTCCTGGAGCGCTTTATCGACCGCGCGCGCCACGTTGAAGTGCAGATTTTTGGTGACGGCAGCGGCAAAGTGATTGCCCTCGGTGAGCGTGACTGCTCATTACAGCGTCGCAACCAGAAAGTGGTGGAAGAGACCCCGGCACCGAACCTGCCGCAGGCGACGCGTGAGGCGCTGCTCTCATCGGCCGTGCGTCTGGGCGAGTTAGTGAGCTATCGCAGCGCCGGTACCGTGGAATACATCTACGACGCCGCACAGGATGCGTTCTATTTCCTCGAAGTGAACACCCGCTTGCAGGTTGAGCATCCGGTGACGGAGTGTGTGACCGGGCTCGATCTGGTGGAGTGCATGCTGCAAGTCGCCGCCGGTGATGCCATCGACTGGGCGCGACTGCAGCAGGCCCCCAAAGGCGCATCGATTGAAGTGCGTATCTACGCCGAAGATCCATTGAAAAACTTTCAGCCAAGTCCCGGCACCCTGACCGGCGTCAGTTTCCCGGATGGCGTGCGCGTGGATGGCTGGATCGATACCGGCACCGAAGTCTCAGCATTTTACGATCCGATGATTGCCAAACTGATTGTTCACGCCGACACGCGTGAAGCGGCGCTGGAAAAAATGCAGCAGGCGCTGGATGCCACGCAGCTGCACGGCATCGCCACCAACCTCGATTATCTGCGCCAGATTGTGGCCACCGAAGCGTTCAGCAGCGGCAAAGTCTGGACGCGTTTCCTCGACAGCTTTACGCCGTCCGCCAGCGTGATTGAAGTGCTGCAACCCGGCACCTTCAGCAGCATTCAGGATTTCCCTGGCCGCCTGGGCTATTGGGATATTGGCGTGCCACCTTCAGGCCCGATGGATGACTTCGCTTTCCGCCTCGCAAACCGCATTGTCGGCAACCACGACAGCGCCGCCGGGCTGGAGTTTACTTTGCAAGGCCCGACACTGCGTTTCCACAGCGACGCAGTCATTGCCCTGACCGGCGCAGATTGCCCGGCAGAACTGGATGGCGCAAGCCTCGATTACTGGCAACCAATCAGTGTAAAAGCAGGCCAGACGCTGACGTTAGGCCGTGCGCAAAGCGGTTGCCGCACTTATCTGGCAGTACGCAACGGTTTCGATGTGCCGGAATATCTGGGCAGCCGTTCTACCTTCTCACTCGGCCAGTTTGGTGGTCATGCCGGACGCACCCTGCGCGTCGCCGATATGCTGCCGATCTCCCAGCCGCTGCTGGCCGCCTGCACCACGCCCGCGCCGATCAGTGAACCGCAAGCGCTCGATCACGCGCTGGTGCCGCACTATGGCAACGAATGGCGCATCGGCGTGCTGTACGGCCCGCACGGCGCGCCGGATTTCTTCACCCAGGCTGCCATCGACGAGTTCTTTGCCAGCGACTGGCAGGTGCACTACAACTCCAACCGCCTCGGTGTGCGTTTAGTCGGACCAAAACCGACCTGGACGCGCGCCAACGGCGGCGAAGCCGGGCTGCACCCGTCTAACGTACACGACTGCGAATACGCAATTGGCGCGGTGAACTTTACCGGTGACTTCCCGGTGATCCTGACCCATGACGGCCCGAGCCTCGGTGGCTTCGTCTGTCCGGTGACCATCGCCAAATCAGAATTGTGGAAAGTCGGTCAGGTGAAACCCGGCGACCGCATTCGCTTCCACCCGATCAGCGCTGATGAAGCGGTGGCGCTGGAGAAAGCCCAGGCGCACAGCGTGGAAACCTTGCGCAGCACTCATGCGCCAGCCTTTGAGGTTCCCTCACTGGCGGCCAGTAACATTGGCTCTGCGACCTTGCTGGCCGCACTGCCCGCCACAGACACCACGCCTGCTGCCGTGTATCGCCAGGCCGGTGATAAATACGTGCTGATTGAGTACGGCGATAACGTGCTGGATCTGGCGCTGCGTCTGCGTGTGCACCTGCTGATGAATGCGCTGCGTGAACGTGCGGTGCCTGGCGTGGAAGAGCTATCGCCTGGCGTGCGTTCATTGCAGGTGCGCTATGACAGCTTGATCCTCAGCCAGAAACAGCTGATGAATCTACTGCTGGAACTGGAAGCCGGACTCGGCGATGTCAGCCAGCTGAAAGTGCCTTCGCGCATCGTCTGGATGCCAATGGCATTTGAAGACAGCGCCACGCTTGGTGCGGTTGAGCGTTATCAGGAAACCGTGCGCGCTACCGCACCATGGCTGCCGAACAACGTTGATTTTATTCAGCGCATTAATGGGCTGGAGAGTCGCGAAGCGGTGCGCGACACCATTTTCGATGCCAGCTATTTGATCCTCGGCCTGGGCGATGTCTACCTCGGTGCGCCTTGCGCGGTACCGATCGACCCACGCCATCGCCTGCTCAGTTCCAAATACAGCCCGGCACGTACCTTTACCGCCGAAGGTACGGTCGGTATCGGCGGCATGTACATGTGCATCTACGGCATGGATTCTCCCGGCGGTTATCAACTGGTGGGCCGCACGCTGCCAATCTGGAACAAATTCCTCAAGAACGACCAGTTCGCCGCGGATGAGCCGTGGCTGCTGCACTTCTTCGATCAGGTGCGCTTCTATCCGGTGACCGAAGATGAACTCACGCAACTGCGCGATGACTTCCGCGAAGGCCGCGCCACGGTACGCATCGAAGAGACGCTGTTTGATTTCGCTGCCCACCAGCAATTCCTCGCTGAACACGCCGACTCAATTGCCGAATTCCGTCAGCGCCAGTCAGCCGCTTTCGAACAGGAAGTGACGCTGTGGGCACAGGAAGAGCAGAACGCGCCGCTGACCAGTGAAGAGACGCTGATGGCCCCGGAAGCCGACGAAGATGCGCTAGCGGTCTGTGCCGATATGAACGGCAACATCTGGAAAGTGCTGGTGCAGCCAGCTGACGCGGTGGAAGCCGGTCAGACGCTGATCATCGTCGAAGCCATGAAAATGGAACTGGCGATTGTCGCGCCGCAGGCCGGCACGGTGAAACGCATTGCCTGTCAGGCAGGACGTCCGGTGAGTCCGGGCGACACTCTGCTGTGGCTGGAATAAGGAGTTCGTATGCATCAAAGCCCACGCAGCAAAGGCCGCCCGGAAGCGCTGGCGGAGAAGGTTTATCAGGCATTGAAACAGGACATTTTTGAGTTTCGTTTGATGCCCGGTGACCGCTTTAGCGAAAACGAAATCGCCGATCGGCTCGACGTGAGCCGCACGCCGGTACGTCAGGCGCTGTTTTGGCTGGAGCGCGAGGGCTATGTCGAAGTGTGGTTCCGCAGCGGCTGGCAGGTGAAGCCGTTCGACTTCGAATACTTCGAAGAGCTGTACGACTTCCGCACCGTGCTGGAGCGCGAAGCAGTGCGCCGCCTGTGCGCGCTGCCGCCGCTGGCCTGTGCGGAAATCCTGAACGAACTGAAAGGTTTCTGGATCGATGCGCCACGCCTGGAGGATGGCAAAGCGGTGTCGGCGCACGACGAAGCCTTTCATATGGCGCTGGTAGCCGCCGCGGGCAATCAGGAGATGGCACGCATCCACGCCGAACTGACCGAAAAGATCCGCATCATCCGTCGTCTCGACTTTACCCGTGACGACCGGGTAGATGCGACATACCGCGAACACGCTCAGATTTTACGGGCGATTTTCCAGCAACAAACCGAGGAGGCACAACGCATTTTAACCGACCACATTGCCGTCAGTAAGGCAGAGGTCAGAAAGATCACATTGCATATGTTACAGCAGGCCCGGCTTCAACCCATTGAATAAAAACACTAACACATTTAGAGGGTTAACGATGAAAAGACGTTCGTTGCTAAAAGCTTTTGCGCTCTCCGCCACCGTGACCAGTTTGGGCTTTACCTTTGGTGCCCAGGCCGCTGATACCATCAAAGTCGGCATCATGTCGTCGCTTTCCGGCACCATGGCGATCTCCGAGACGCCGCTGAAAGACGTGGCCCTGATGACCATTGATGAAATCAACGCCAAAGGCGGCGTGCTGGGCAAAAAGCTGGAACCGGTGGTGGTCGATCCGGCGTCTAACTGGCCGCTGTTCGCGGAGAAAGCGCGTCAGCTGTTAACACAGGATAAAGTCGCGGCGGTGTTCGGCTGCTGGACTTCGGTCTCACGTAAGTCAGTGCTGCCGGTGTTTGAAGAGCTGAACGGCCTGCTGTTCTATCCGGTGCAGTACGAAGGCGAAGAGATGTCGCCAAACGTGTTCTACACCGGTGCGGCACCCAACCAGCAGGCGATTCCGGCGGTGGAATACCTGATGAGCGAAGACGGCGGCAGCGCCAAACGCTTCTTCCTGCTGGGTACCGATTACGTCTACCCGCGTACCACTAACAAGATTCTGCGCGCCTTCCTGCACACCAAAGGCATTCAGGATAAAGACATCGAAGAGGTCTATACGCCGTTTGGCTACAGCGACTATCAGACCATCGTTTCTAACATCAAGAAGTTCTCTGCCGGTGGCAAAACGGCCGTGATCTCCACCATCAACGGTGACTCCAACGTGCCGTTCTACAAAGAGCTGGCTAACCAGGGCATTAAAGCCACGGATATTCCGGTGATCGCCTTCTCGGTCGGGGAGGAAGAGTTGCGCGGCATTGATACCAAACCGCTGGTCGGTCAGTTAGCCGCGTGGAACTACTTCGAATCGGTGGATAACCCAACTAACGCGAAATTCGTGGCGGATTACCGTGCTTATGCCAAAGCGCACAACCTGCCGAACGCAGGCACCGTGGTCACCAATGACCCGATGGAAGCGACTTATGTCGGCATCCATATGTGGGCGCAGGCGGTAGAAAAAGCGGGTACCACCGATGTGGACAAAGTGCGTGCGGCGATGGCCGGACAGACCTTTAAAGCGCCGGACGGCTTCACGCTGACCATGGATAAAACCAACCACCATCTGCACAAGCCCGTGATGATCGGCGAAGTGGAAGAGAACGGTCAGTTCAACGTGGTGTGGCAGACCGATAAGCCAATCCGCGCTCAGCCCTGGAGCCCGTACATCGCCGGTAATGATAAGAAGCCGGATTATCCGGTGAAATCGACGAAGTAATACGCAAAATGCGCGCTGATGCCCGATCTGGCTCTGTAATGGAGCCAGGGCAAAGGCATCAGCCGCCTGCGGATCTTCTCTGGCAAAGTATGGGAGAGGATGCCGAATGTGATTAACAGCGTTCTTTGCTGGATCGGTCCCCTCTCTCGCTTACGGGAGAGGGTTAGGGTGAGGTCACCAACCGCCCCCAAGCCCAACGACATACAGGATCATCATCATGACAATCCGCCGTTATCTTTGCTGTCTGCTGCTGCTCCTGCCGTGGCTCGCCCAGGCGGGCGATGGCGCGGATTTCGCCGCTGCCAGCCGCACTGATCAGGCCAACCTGCTGCAACAGTGGGCGGCCGCACCGCAGGCCAGCCGCTTGCCGCTGCTGCAGGCACTGCGCAACGAAAGCATGGTCATCGACCAAAATAAACAGCCGTTCAGCAAGCAGGATGACAAACTCATCCCGCTGGATAGCGCACAACAGCCGACGGGTGAGACCAAAAAGCTGTTTATGAACAACCGGCTACGCGTGTTAATCGCCAGCGCCCTCGCCGCCCACCAGCTGGTGAGCGAGGATCCCGCGATTCGCCTGCGTGCCGCCCAACAGTTGCAAAACGACGGTGCCGCCGATCAGTTGCCGCTGATCGAACAGCGTCTCGCCGTGGAAAAAGACACTCAGGTTCACGCCGTGCTCGCCATGGCCGCCGCCTATCTGCAACTTGCTAGCCCGGATGCCCGCGTGCGCCTCAAAGCCGTCACACTGCTCGGTGAGTCCAGCGACCCGAATATGCAGGCCAGCCTCGATCGCTTAACGCAGGCCAGCAACGAACCCGATGCGCAGGTGCGCGCCGCGGCCACGGAGAGCCTGCAACAAATCAAACATCGCCTGATGTGGGGCGATCTCTTCGGTCAGGCGTTTACCGGCCTGTCACTCGGCTCGATCCTGCTGCTAGCCGCGCTGGGTCTGGCGATCACTTACGGCCTGCTTGGCGTGATCAACATGGCGCACGGTGAGATGCTGATGCTCGGTGCGTACGCCACCTGGTTTGTACAAAACTTGTTCCAGCAGTTCGCACCGCAGTGGCTGGCGTGGTATCCGCTGCTGGCGCTGCCTGTGGCATTCCTGATCACCGCGAGCATTGGCATGCTGCTGGAGCGCACCATCATTCGTCATTTATACGGCCGCCCGCTGGAAACCCTGCTCGCCACCTGGGGCATCAGTCTGATGCTGATCCAACTGGTGCGTATGCTGTTTGGCGCACAGAACCTGGAAGTGGCTAACCCAGGCTGGCTGTCTGGCGGCTGGCAAGTGTTGCCTAACCTGGTGCTGCCGTACAACCGTATTGCGGTGATCCTGTTTGTGTTTGCGGTACTCGGCCTGACCTGGCTGCTGCTCAATAAAACGCGTCTGGGCCTGAGCGTGCGCGCCGTGACGCAAAATCGCGCGATGGCCGATTGCTGCGGCGTGCCAACCGGACGCATCGATATGCTGGCGTTTGGTCTGGGCTCTGGCATTGCTGGACTGGGCGGCGTGGCGCTGTCGCAGCTCGGCAACGTCGGCCCGGAACTTGGCCAGGGTTACATCATCGACTCTTTCCTGGTGGTGGTGCTTGGCGGCGTGGGGCAGCTGGCGGGCACCGTGGTAGCGGCCTTCGGCCTGGGCATCCTTAACAAAGTGCTGGAACCGCAGATTGGTGCGGTGCTGGGTAAAATCCTCATCCTCGTGCTGATCGTACTGTTCATTCAGAAACGTCCACAGGGCCTGTTTGCCTTCAAAGGGAGGGTAATAGACTGATGAGCCAACCCCTGACGTTAACGCTGACGCGCAAAGCGCCGCGCCTCAGTATCAGCCTCGGCATCGTGATCTCCTTGCTGCTGCTGGTGCTGCCGTTCTGCGCCCTATTACCCGCCACGCATCCGCTGGCGATCTCCACTTACACTCTGACCTTGATCGGCAAAATCCTCTGCTACGCCATCGTCGCGGTAGCGCTGGATCTGGTATGGGGCTATGCCGGATTGCTGTCTCTTGGACACGGTCTGTTCTTCGCATTAGGCGGCTATGCGATGGGCATGTACCTGATGCGCCAGGCATCGGGCGAGGGCTTACCGGCCTTTATGTCGTTCCTGTCGTGGAATGAGCTGCCGTGGTTCTGGGCCGGCACGCAACATTTTGCCTGGGCGCTGTGTCTGATCATGCTGGTGCCGGGTTTGCTGGCGCTGGTGTTCGGCTACTTCGCCTTCCGCTCAAAAATCAAAGGCGTTTACTTCTCGATCATGACGCAGGCGCTGACCTATGCCGGCATGCTGCTGTTCTTCCGTAATGAAACGGGCTTTGGCGGTAACAACGGTTTTACCGGCTTCACCACCCTGCTCGGCTTTAACGTTACCGCCACCGGCACGCGCATTGGATTGTTCGTCGCCACCGTGCTGCTGTTGTTAATCAGCCTTGGCATTGGCTTCACACTGGCGCGCAGTAAGTTTGGGCGGGTGTTGACGGCGGTACGCGATGCCGAAAACCGCCTGATGTTCGTCGGTTACGACCCTAAAGGCTTCAAGCTGTTTGTCTGGACGCTGTCGGCGGTGTTGTGTGGTCTTGCGGGCGCGCTGTATGTGCCGCAGGTCGGCATTATCAATCCCAGTGAAATGTCGCCGACCAACTCGATTGAGGCGGCTATCTGGGTGGCACTCGGCGGGCGCGGCACCTTAATTGGCCCGCTTTTAGGGGCCGCGATTGTGAACGGGGCCAAAAGCTGGTTCACCGTCGCCTTCCCGGAATATTGGCTGTTCTTCCTCGGCCTGATATTTATCCTCGTCACGCTGTTCCTGCCGCGTGGTGTGATTGGCCTGCTGCGCCGGAGGCGTGATGACTGAGCAACTGTTTACCCAACCCCATCCCGCCGATCGCCATCGCGATCAGAGCGATCCTGTGCTGCAACTGGAGAAGATCAACGTCTCATTTGATGGCTTCCGCGCGCTCACCGATCTGTCGCTGAAGATCGGCGTCGGTGAACTGCGCTGTGTGATCGGCCCCAACGGCGCGGGCAAAACCACGCTGATGGACGTGATCACCGGCAAAACGCGTCCCGATAACGGGCAGGTGATCTATGACCAGGATACCGATCTCACCCGCATGTCGTCGGTGGAGATCGCCCGGGCCGGCATTGGCCGCAAGTTCCAGAAACCCACGGTTTTTGAAGCGCTCACCGTATTCGAAAATCTGGAAATCGCGCTGAAAAACGATAAGTCGGTGTGGGCTAGTTTGCGTGCACGGCTTAACGGCGAACAGCAGGATCGCATCGATGAGGTGCTAAAACTGCTGCGGCTGAGCGGTGAGCGCCAGCGTAAAGCGGGCTTGTTGTCGCACGGTCAGAAGCAGTTTCTTGAAATCGGCATGTTGTTAGTGCAGGACCCGCATCTGCTACTGCTCGACGAACCCGCGGCAGGTATGACCGACGCGGAAACCGAGTACACCGCCGAGCTGTTCCGCAGTCTGGCAGGCAAGCATTCGCTGATGGTGGTGGAACACGACATGGGTTTTGTCGAGACGATTGCCGATCATGTCACGGTACTGCATCAGGGCCAGGTGCTGGCAGAGGGATCGTTACGCGAAGTGCAGGCGAATGATCGGGTCATCGACGTTTATCTGGGGCGCTAAGATGCTGCAAGTATCCGAACTGAATCAATATTATGGCGGCAGCCATATTCTGCGCGGTCTTTCGTTTGAGACGAAACCGGGCGAAATTACCTGCCTGCTGGGCCGCAATGGCGTGGGTAAAACCACGCTGCTGAAATGTCTGATGGGGCTGATTCCGGCGAAATCCGGTGAGATTCGCTGGCAGGATAAGGTGATAAACAGTCGTAAGCCGCACCAGCGTGTACAGGCGGGCATTGCCTATGTGCCGCAGGGCCGTGAAATCTTTCCGCGCCTGACGGTGGAAGAGAATCTGCTGATGGGGCTGGCGCGCTTCCCCGGGTCGCAGGCCAAATCCGTGCCCGAGGAGATTTACGAGTTGTTCCCGGTGCTGCGCGAGATGAAAGCCCGACGCGGCGGCGATCTCTCCGGCGGGCAACAGCAGCAGCTGGCGATCGGTCGGGCGCTGGCTTGCAAGCCACAGCTGTTGATCCTGGATGAGCCCACCGAAGGGATCCAGCCATCAGTGATCAAAGAGATCGGTGCAGTGATCCGCCAGTTAGCCCAGCGCGGTGATATGGCGATCCTGCTGGTTGAGCAGTTTTACGATTTCGCCGCCGAGCTGGCCGCTCAGTATCTGGTGATGTCGCGTGGAGAGATCGTACAACGCGGCGCGGGATCCAATATGGAAGCAGAAGGCGTGCGCGGGTTGGTGGCGATTTAACTTTTAACTGTAGAGTGCACGAAAAGGGCGCCATTGATGGCGCCCTACGACTCAATACCTATCGGTGTAACGGCGTAGTTTGTTGCGCGACGTTACTGAGCCGGCTTCGACTCCAACTGAAATACGCTGATATTCTCCACCAGCGAGCCGACCTGCTGATTCAGCGCGCGTGCCGATTGGGCGGACTGCTGCGACAGCGTGGCGTTCTGCTGGGTGGCGGCATCCATATGCGTCACCGCCAGGTTCACCTGCTCAATACCCACGCTCTGCTCCGCGCTAGCGGATGAGATGTTCTCCATCAGCTCGCACAGCTGCTTCACGCTCTCGACAATCTCCTGCATCGACGATCCCGCGCCTTTCACCAGCGTGTTGCCCTGCGCCATCAAACTCACTGAACGATCGGTCAGACCACGAATATCACGCGCTGCGGAAGCGGAGCGCTGTGCCAGCGCACGCACTTCCGACGCTACCACCGCAAAGCCACGCCCGTCATTCCCAGCGCGTGCCGCTTCGACTGCGGCATTGAGTGCCAGAATATTGGTCTGGAACGCGATGCTATCAATCACCGTCACGATCTCGTTGATCTCACGCGAGAACTGGTGGATCTCGCCCATTGCCACCACCACTTTTTCCACCACCTCGCCGCCCTCGCCGGCGCGCTGGCGGGTATCACGCGCGATATCGCTGGCATGGCGTGCGTTCTCGGCATTGTTTTTCACCACGGAAGTCAGCTGCTCCATTGAAGCTGCGGTCTCTTCCAACGCACTGGCCTGCGCTTCGTTGCGCGCCGACAACTCGCGGCTGCCGTGTGCGACCTGATCGGTGGTATCGGCTATTGCCTCAGTCCCCGAACGCACGCCGGTCACAATACGCGTCAGGTTATGGTTCATATCACGCAGCGCCGCCATCAGCTGTGCGGTTTCATCACGTCCTGAGACCGCAATCCGGGCTCGCAGATCACCTGCCGCCACGGTCTTCGCGACGTTAATTGCCTGCTTCAGCGGACGCGTGATGCTCTGCACCAGCCAGGCCGTAATGCACACACCAACCAGCAAGATACAGCCCATCGCGATCAGCAGCAGCATGCGGGTTTTCTGGTAATGGGCGAGGTTGTTGGCTTCTATCTCCTGATGCATCTGCTGCGCGCGTTTCAGCGTGGCAGCCACCAGATCGTCGATTTGCTGTGTCGGTGCGCGGTCGATACCGGTGACCAGATGGTCAACGCGCGCCGCACTGTTAATATCGCTGATGCTGTAGTTTTCCAGTGCCGCCAGATATTTGCTCTCCAGCCCGGCATGCACCGCGCGCGCCTGTTCAACCGGCGCGACAGGTAAGCCCAGCGCGGTTTGGATCTGACTCAACTCGCTGAGCAGCGCCTGCGTCTGCTGGCTCTCTTTCAAAAACGCCTTTTTGTACTTATCGAAGGTCTCCTGCCCTTGGGTGCCGCGCAACAGGGTATTTTTCCACTCCTGTACCTGTATCTTGAACTGCACCTGCGCACTGCGCGCGGTGTCGATGCTGTCGGCAATCAGGACTTCACGTGCCATCACGTCCTGATTGTTTTCCAGCGCCTGCATATTGACTTGCAGTCCGTGCAGTCCCATCAACAATGTGGCGAGCAACAGCAGCGTGGCGAGAAAACCTAGCCGCTGGCCAATTTTAAACTGATTGAGCTTCATAAATCTGAACCCTGGTAAAGAGAGAGGAGAACCAATGTGACGAATGTCGCAGGGGTTATCGTCCAACCGGGCAGTTGGCTTTATAGGATTGGCAAGGATATTGCGTGACAGTTTCGTGAATAGCGAAGCGGTAAAAATTGAGGCGGCGCAAGGGCCGCCAGTGATTACAGAATGCCGGTCTCGACGCTGAAATGTCGCTTCTCGCCGGGTGCCAGCTCAATTAGGGTGCCAGCACGCTGTGCCGCCTTAAATCCTTCAGGCCGACAAGTTGAGGGCAGCACGTAAGCCGCGACCTGCTGATCGTGATTATGCAGCAGCCAGCGTGTGGCGTGGGGGAATTGTCGGCTATCGAAGCGCGTCATCAAGGCATAACCTTCCGGGGCATGCAGTTCGAACTGCACCTCGTTGCCGTATTGCGGCAGATTATCGGCAAAAAACACGATTTCCGGATCGCACATCTCCGGTTGATCTAGCTGCTGCAATGCCTGGGGATCGCGCGCCAGCCGATCAGTGTACGCGGTCCACTGGGGCGTTGGTTTTACATGTGCCGGGATCGAGGTGCGTAACTTGAACGCATCCTGCGGGATCGACTGTTTAAAGCGGCCATTGGCCAGCCAGGCGCTGTTCAGATGGCACATGTACTGCAGCGGCATCGGCGCGCCCGCCAGATTGGTGACGTTCATCTCAATCTGCAAGCGCGGCGCGTTAGCGTGCAACCGCACCGCTGGAGAAGCCAGATAGTGATGACCAAAACCTTTCACATATTCGGTTTCCCCTTCCAGAGAAACGCGATCTTGCTCCAGCACCATCCACGCGCTGTCCATACGTGCGCAGGCCATTTCACCGTGCAGCGGATGTTCGTCATCGGGCGCAGGACAGCCGTTCGCCAGCAATCCAGAGTGGAAGGCAAAACAGCCGTAAGTATCGATAATCGAACTGCCTGGCAGCGGCTGTTTAAAGCTGTGCCCCATGGTGAGGGAATGGCCATCGAAGGTCGCATCCCACACCATTTGACCGTAAAACGGCAGCACAATCACCGTGCCACGCTGGTTGCTGATACGCACCGCTTCGACACCCGCCGGATAGCGAAACAACTCGACGTGGAAATAGTCATTGTGCAACAGCGTGCTGGGCGTTTCATGAAACTGCTCACGACGCAGCGGCAAACGGGTTTTCATGGCATCTCCTCAACCAGACGACCTGCCTGCATCGCCTGATTTTTATGGCGCAGTTCGCCCCAGAAATAGAAACCAACCCAGGCGAAGCACAGCAGCGACACACCAAAGGCCAGCTGCATCGACCCGAGATGATCAGAGGCGAATCCCTGTATAGCCGGGATAAACGCCGCGCCGACAATCGACATGACAATAAACGCGCCTGCCACTTCGGTGTACTTGTTATCCACCGTGGCCAGCGTGCCCGCGTAAATCGTCGCCCAGCAGGGTCCAAACAGCACACTGACAAACACTGCCGCGTAAACAGCGGTAAAGTTTGGCACAAACATCACCCACGCGAGGGTGATCACGCCGAGTACCGAGTAGGCAATCAGCACTTTTTCCGCACGGAAGCGTGTCATCAGGAAGTTGGCGACAAACTTACCGATAAAGAAGCAGATAAAGCTGTAAATCATAAAGTTAGACGCGTGGCGTTCGTTTGTCGCACCCAACGTCAACGCCAGACGGATGGTGAAGGACCACACCGCTACCTGCATGCCGACATACAGGAACTGCGCCACGATGCCGCGTTTAAAGTGGCGATTACCGGCCAGATAGCGGAAGGTTTCACCCAGCGAGGGCAACGACTTCTCACTGGATTCCGGCTTGCAACGTGGATAGCGGGTGAACAGAAACAGCAGCATCACCACCACTAACACCATCACCAGATATTTATACGGCTCCAGCGTGTGTTCCAGCATGCTCAGGCGGAAGGCATGTGCCTGCTCGGCATTCATGCCCGCCATCTGCGTATGCAGACTTTCGCCGTCCTGGAACACCAGATATTTACCCAGCACGATGCCCATCAGCGCGCCAATCGGATAGAACGTCTGGCTGATGTTAAGACGGAGCGTGGCGTGATCGCGGTGACCAATCATCGAGCTATAGGTGTTGGCGGCCGTTTCGAGGAAGCTGAGGCCAATGGCGATGGCGAAGATCGCCGCGAGGAACATGGTGTAAGTCGCCATATGTGACGCCGGATAGAACAGCACGCAACCGACGATATACAGCACCAATCCCATCAATATCGCCAGCTTGTAAGTGGCTTTGCGGATCACCAGCGAGGCGGGAATCGCGATCAGGAAGTAGCCACCGTAAAAGGCACTCTGCACCAGCGCACTGGCAAAATCGCTCAGCGCAAATACGCTTTTGAATTGCGTAATCAGGATATCGTTTAAGCTCGCGGCACAACCCCACAATGGGAACAGGCACGAGAGCAAAATGAACTGAAACAGTGGCGTCTTATTCAGATAGCCGTCAGATTGCTGAACAATGTTCTGTTGCATGACTCGACCTCAGTTTAGGTTGAGAAAACGCTGGAAGGTTTCCGCGTCCGGGTAGGAACGTTGCGTGCCGCGTCCAGTGACGCTGCAGGCGGCATAGGCCGAGGCTTGCGCCATCGCCGTGGGAATATCGCCGGTCTTCACCAGCGTGTGCGCAAAGCAGCCGATAAAGGCATCACCGGCACCGCTGGTGTCCACCGCCTTCACTGACGTTGGCGCGACCTGATGCAGCGTGTCACCCGCCATCCACAGTGAACCACGCGCACCCAGGGTGATAATCAGGTTTTTGAGGCCGCGCTTGAGCAGCGTCTGGCCTGCACGGATCACCTCATTATCGGTTCCGACCGGCATGCCGGTGAGGATCTCCAGTTCGGTTTCGTTAGGCATAAAAAAGTCGCACTTGCAGGCGTAATTGATATCGAGATTCGCCACTGCCGGCGCCGGGTTGAGGATCACTTTGATGTCATGCTGACGGGCAAAATCAATCGCGTAATAGACGGTTTCCAGCGGGATTTCGAGTTGCAGGATAATCAGTTGGCACGCTTTCAGCCCCTCGGCCGCCGCATCAATATCGGCCGGTTTGAGCTGCTGGTTGGCGCCTTTGATGATCAGAATGCGGTTCTGCGATTGATCATCAACAAAGATCGGCGCTACGCCGCTGGAAGTGCCCGGCGCGGTGGTGACAAATTGGGTATCGACGCCCTGTTGTTTCAGGTTCGCCACGGTGTTCGGCGCAAACAGATCGTCACCCACTTTGCTCACCATCATCACGCTGCCGCCCATTTTCGCCGCGGCCACCGCCTGATTTGCGCCTTTGCCACCACAGCCGATGGCGAAATCAGGCGCTTCCAGCGTTTCGCCCGCTTTCGGCATCTGATTGGTGTAGGTAATGAGGTCCACCATATTTGACCCAATAACCGCGATATCCATTGTTTACTCCCCGGTGAATTTTTAGCATTTAAATGTTATTTAAATCACACTAGCAGGTATACAAAGTGATCTGTGTGACAAAATTCACATCCTGAGCAGCATATGAAAACGATTTTCTGACAGGAAGGCCCGCAGCGATGTTATTATTTTAACAAAACAACATCAGCGCCGTTGACGCTTTCAGCGCGGTGTGGGAAGTTTGCGGGGCGATTTCATTACAGGTAAGATTGAAAAACTGCCGGCTAGATAAGTCGCAAATCATTAAAATATGAGAGATTTACCTTGGTTTGTCGGTGGCGCTTCTCTCGCGCCGACGGGTAAAACTTTTCCCCTCAGGATAGCCATAACACAGAGATGCTCATGGAAACCCGGCGCGAAGAACGTATTCACAAGCTGGCGCAAGCACTGAAGCGCACCGATAAGCTGCACCTGAAAGATGCGGCGCAACTGTTGGGCGTCTCAGAGATGACTATTCGTCGCGATCTGACTGAGCCAGCTTCGACGGTGGTCCTGCTCGGGGGCTACATTGTCAGCGATCCGAAAAGCCATGCCGGGCACTATTTCGTCTCCGACCAGCACGGGCAAAATGCCGCACGCAAACAGCGCCTGGCGCAGGCCGCAGCCAGTTTGATCAGCGAAAATGACACGGTGTTTTTCGACTGTGGCACCACCCTGCCTTATATCGTGGATGCAATTCCGGACACGCTGGCGTTCACCGCGATTTGCTGCGCCATGAACACCTTCCTCGCGCTGAAAGAGAAACCCGCCTGTAATGTGATATTAAGTGGCGGCGAGTTTCATGCCGATAATGCGCTGTTTACGCCGATTGGCGCGCACTCGATCCTCGACGATCTCTGCCCGACGCTGGCCTTTATCTCAGCCGCGGGGATCGATCCGGAACAGGGCGCAACCTGCTATAACATCAATGAGCTAGCGATGAAACATCACGCCATGCTGCGTTCGCGCACGCGCGTGTTAGTGGCGGACAGCAGCAAATTTGGCAAAGTGCTGCCCGCGCGCATTGGCGAGCTACGCCGTTTTGATTTACTGGTGAGTGACAGTGCGCCAGAACCGGCGCTGAAGAGCTGGCTGGCGCAACATAACATCCCGCTGCGCCTGCCTTAAAATTATGCCTTGCGATCGATCACCGCGTCGCCGTCGCGCAGACGGCGCAAGTTATCGCAGATCCCTTTGATAATTCCCTTCATTGAGACATCGGTGACGCCGCCAACGTGTGGCGTCGCGATCACGTTATAGCGGAACACCGGATCTTGTGGATCGGGTGGTTCCTGCCAGAACACATCCAGCCCGGCTCCAGCCAATTTTTTTGTCTCCAGCGCTGCCAGAAAGGCCTGTTTCTCGATCAGTCCACCGCGTCCCAGGTTGATCAGGAAGCTAGCTGGTTTCATCTGCGCCAGCGCATCAGCATTAATGATGTTATGCGTCGCCGCATTGTCAGGCAGACTGAGCACGACAAAATCGGCTTGCTGCAACAGTTCCGGCAACTGCGCCATATTGCCGACCCAGTCGAGTTGATGTTGACGCGCAAAAGCTTCATCCGCTTCACGTTTTACCCCGATCATGCGCATACCAAACGGAGCAAGTCGCTTCGCCAAAGCTTTGCCGATGCCGCCCAGCCCCACCAGTCCCACGGTTTTGCCCATCAGGCCTAAGCCAATGGGTTGACCCAGTCTCTGCTGCGCCAGGCAATCGGCGATCTCATGCTGGCGACGTGCCAGGCCAATCATCATCCAGATCCCCAATTCCGCCACCGAATCGGCATTACCGGAATGGTCGGAGGGAACATTCGCCACCACAATGCCGGCCTTTTTGGCCGCTTCAAGATCGACACCTTCCAGCCCGACACCCGCCTGCTGCACCAGCTTCAGGCGATCGGCCGTGGCGATCAGTCGGGCATCCACCCGGCACATACCAGGAATTAGCGCATCAAAACCGGCCAGACTCTCCGCCGCATGGCCCGCCGAGGCAATAAACTCCATATCCGGTAACGTCTGACGAATGGCCGGAATTAATCCGCCCCAGGCATGTTCATCTGCAGCAATCAGCACTTTCATCGAACCCCCTCCGTTTTCCAGGCAAAAAAGCAGCATAGCGACTGTTGAGTGAGAATCAATCAGTTATCCCCTGTTCAACCCCACTCCAGAAGATTCAACGCCATGCGGCTGTGATTGCCAGGTGAAAACGGCTAAACTTCAGCATCTGAGGTTCCACCATTCACAGACCAGAGGCTCATTACAACGTGGCTCAATTCGTCTATAGCATGCATCGCGTCGGCAAAGTGGTTCCGCCGAAGCGTCACATTCTGAAGAACATCTCTCTTAGCTTCTTCCCTGGCGCCAAAATCGGTGTACTCGGCCTGAACGGCGCGGGTAAATCCACCCTGCTGCGCATCATGGCCGGTATTGATACCGATATCGAAGGGGAAGCACGCCCACAACCGGGCATTAAAGTCGGCTATCTGCCGCAGGAACCCAAACTCAATCCAGAGCACACCGTGCGTGAATCTGTGGAAGAGGCGGTTTCTGAAGTGGTTGGTGCGCTGAAGCGTCTCGACGAAGTGTACGCACTGTATGCCGATCCTGATGCCGATTTCGATAAACTGGCTGCCGAACAAGGTCGTCTGGAAGAAGTGATTCAGGCGCACGATGGCCATAACCTCGACACCCAGCTGAACCGTGCTGCTGATGCGATGCGTCTGCCAGACTGGGATGCCAAAATTGGCAACCTGTCCGGTGGTGAGCGCCGCCGCGTCGCGCTGTGCCGCCTGCTGCTGGAAAAGCCAGACATGCTGCTGCTCGACGAACCGACCAACCACCTGGATGCAGAATCCGTGGCCTGGCTGGAACGTTTCCTGCACGACTTTGAAGGCACCGTGGTGGCGATCACGCACGACCGTTACTTCCTCGATAACGTTGCAGGCTGGATTCTGGAGCTGGACCGCGGTGAAGGTATTCCGTGGGAAGGTAACTACTCTTCCTGGCTGGAGCAGAAAGATCAGCGCCTGGCGCAGGAAGCTTCTTCTGAAGCGGCGCGTCGTAAGTCAATTGAAAAAGAGCTGGAGTGGGTACGTCAGGGCGCGAAAGGCCGTCAGTCTAAGGGCAAAGCCCGTCTGGCGCGTTTCGAAGAGCTGAACAACACCGAATACCAGAAACGTAACGAAACCAACGAATTGTTCATTCCACCAGGTGCGCGCCTCGGCGACAAAGTGCTGGAAGTGACCAACCTGAGCAAATCGTATGGCGACCGCGTACTGATCGACGATCTGACCTTCTCGGTGCCGAAAGGCGCGATTGTCGGCATCATCGGCCCGAACGGTGCCGGTAAATCGACCCTGTTCCGCATGATGTCCGGTCAGGAACAGCCCGATTCTGGCACCATCGAGCTGGGCGAAACCGTCAAGCTGGCGTCTGTGGATCAGTTCCGTGACGCGATGGACAATTCGAAAACCGTGTTTGAAGAAGTGTCAGGTGGTCAGGACATTATGCGCGTCGGCAACGTTGAGATGCCAAGCCGTGCCTATGTCGGCCGCTTCAACTTCAAAGGCACCGATCAGGGCAAACGCGTTGGCGAACTGTCCGGTGGTGAGCGTGGTCGTCTGCACCTCGCGAAACTGCTGCAGGTTGGCGGCAACCTGTTGCTGCTCGATGAACCGACCAACGACCTGGACATCGAAACCCTGCGCGCGCTGGAAAACGCCCTGCTGGAGTTCCCAGGCTGTGCCATGGTGATCTCGCATGACCGTTGGTTCCTCGACCGTATCGCCACCCACATCATCGATTATCAGGATGAAGGTAAGGTGGAGTTCTTCGAAGGTAACTTTACCGAGTACGAAGAGTACAAGAAACGCACCCTCGGCGCTGACGCGCTGGAGCCGAAGCGTATCAAGTACAAGCGTATGGCGAAGTAATTGTTATGATGTGAAAAAGGCGCCGATTGGCGCCTTTTTTATTGCTGGAGGGTTAGGCCCCCAGCATCTGCTTCACCAGTTCAACGCAGCGCAGGAAGCGCGTGTCGTAGTCATCCTCTTTGACATGGACGAAGTCGATATTGTTTTCACGCAACATGGTCACCAGCATCGACTGAAACTCGCGGCGATCCATTGAGCTGCCCAGGCTGCGCAAACCGTCAGCCACCCACGGCACATTGTTCTCCAGCAAGATCACCAGATCGAAACGGTACTCATCGATCAGCGCCTGCACAAACGGATGCTCGCGCCCTTCATACTTGAGGCAAAACGCCTGCGTGGTGACAAAATCGGTATCGATAAACGCCACTTTGCTGGCGTATTTCACCGCGAAATCAATGTACTGCGCCTGCCCTAAGGCAATCTTGTCGTAGTCTGAATACTGCAGCGCCATCTCATCGCCACCGAGGTGCGAGAACACATAATCGCGGCCATATTCCCACGCGCTGGTGGTATTGAAGATATTTGCCAGCTTGTTGACCAGCGTGGATTTGCCGCTGGATTCCCCGCCTAGGATCGCCACGGTGCGCACAAAGAACGGCTTCACTTCGGTGGGAATATATTCCCAGTAGCGGAACGGATCCTGGCGAATCTGCCCGCCGCTGATGTTCATAAAGGATCGGTTGGGATCGATCACCACCGTCGAGATGCCGAGATGCTGTTGATACATCGCCGCATCCGGCTCTTCACTGGTGTAAATGCAATCCGGCTCAATGCCCTGCTCGGAGAGGAATTTCTTTACCCCTTCGCTCCACACATCCCAGCCGTGTGGATAAGGTTCGATCCCCTCTTCATCAAACGAGTGGATGCGGATGTTCTTCTGGTACTTGAAGGTCTGTAACAACCAACGCAGACGATCGCTGACGGTCGGCTGCTGTGACATGGCACTGTTTTCAAACAGCTCACGATCGCGCGGATCGTCATGGCCCATGATGATGTGCAGCTCATCCACCTGGCTGCAGGCGCGCTGGATCAGATAGATGTGGCCGGTGTGCAGCGGGTAGAACTTACCGAACACCACGCCAACGGTTTTGTCACGACGGGGGAATTCCAGCCCAAGAAATCGATGCAGTGCTTCCAGCTTTTGCGCGCTGGGGCTTTTGATTTTGGCATTCAGCAACTGGCTCAAGTAGCCTTTGGTCATCCCGCTGGCATCTGCAACCTGCTGCAGCGTATGGCCCTGCTGGCGTATGGCGGTTTTCAGGTAGTCGAACGATGACATTTGGTGCCTCCTGCATGGGAAAGAATGGGATGGGGTATGCGCTGGCCCTCACCCCGGCCCTCTCCCGTTTACGTGAGAGGGAAAAGTCTGTGCGGTACGTTTATCAAGATGCGCATGAATGCGCACGCTACAGTGACGGTGAAAGGCAGGGGCGGCAGGTATGCCGCCCGGCGAAATTACAGCTCGTCTAATATCGCCAGCGCATCCGCCAGCTTCTTCGCGCTATACACCTTCATGCCTTCAATCGCTTTCTTCGGTGCATTGCCCGCCGGCACAATCGCACGTTTGAAACCGTGCTTGGCCGCTTCGGATATGCGCTCCTGACCACTTGGCACCGGACGTATCTCCCCCGCCAGCCCCACTTCGCCGAAGATCACCAGATCCTGCGGCAGCGGACGATCGCGCAAGCTTGATACCATTGCCAGCAGCAGCGCAAGATCAGCACTGGTTTCGGTGACTTTCACACCGCCGACCACGTTGACGAACACATCCTGATCCGCCATCTGCAAACCACCGTGTCGATGCAGCACTGCCAGCAAAATCGCCAGACGGTTTTGCTCCAGGCCAACAGCGACGCGACGCGGGTTGCCCATCATCGAGTGATCCACCAGCGCCTGAATCTCCACCAGCAGCGGACGCGAACCTTCCCACACCACCATAACCGAACTGCCAGAGGTGACTTCATCTCCACGTGACAGGAAAATGGCGGATGGATTGCTGATTTCACGCATGCCCTGCTCGGTCATGGCGAACACGCCCAATTCGTTCACCGCACCGAAGCGGTTTTTATGACTGCGCAGCGTACGGAAACGGGAATCGGCATCGCCATCCAGCATCACTGAACAGTCGATGCAGTGCTCCAGCACTTTTGGCCCGGCCAGCGAGCCATCTTTGGTCACGTGGCCGACCATCACAATCGCCACGCCGCGTGTTTTAGCGAAGCGCGTCAGGTAAGCGGCAGTTTCACGCACCTGCGCTACGCTCCCGGGCGAAGACTGGATATCCGCCATGTGCATCACCTGGATGGAGTCGATAACCATCAGTTTCGGCTGTTCCTGCTCGGCGATCAGACAGATCTGCTCGATGCTGGTTTCCGACAACATATTCAGGTTTTCAGTGGGCAATCCCAGACGATGGGCGCGCATCGCGACCTGTTGCAGTGACTCTTCGCCAGTGACGTACAGGGTTTTCATCCCTTCGGACAGCTTGCACATCACCTGCAACAGCAGCGTCGATTTACCGGCTCCCGGATTACCCCCGATCAAAATCGCACTGCCTGGCACTACGCCGCCCCCCAACACGCGATCAAACTCTTTGAAGCTGGTGGAGAAACGCGGCACGGCTTCGAGGCTGATCTCGGACAGCTTCTGCACCCGGCCGGGTCCCGCGCTACCGGCATAGCCACTCAGGCGCTCATTACGCGCTGCAGCAGGCGAGGCGGCAATACGCACCTCGGTGATGGTGTTCCACGCGTTGCAGGCGCTGCATTGCCCCTGCCAGCGTGGATAATCTGCGCCACACTCGTTACAAACGAAGGCGCGTTTTGCCGCTTTGGCCAAATCAAATCCTCAGTTAACGCTCTTCGTGAATCAGGCTGCCGGTCAGGATGCAGAACACCCCCATCAGATCGGCATGACGGATAATGATCGACGCCTGCTCATTCACTTTTGGTTTAGCATGGTAAGCGATACCCAATCCCGCCGCCTTGATCATCGGCAGATCGTTGGCGCCATCGCCAATCGCAACCGTTTGTTCTGGCGCGATTTCATGACGTTCAGCGAGATTCTTCAGGGTATCGGCTTTAAATTGGGCATCCACAATCTGCCCCAGCACTTCGCCCGTCAGCTTACCATCGCGCATTTCCAGCTCGTTGGCGACGGCCGCAGCCAGATGCAATGTCTGACGCAAATGGTCGGCGTAGTAAGTGAAGCCGCCGGAGGCAATCGCCACCTGCCAGCCCAGCGCCTGTAGTTTATGTACCAGCGTGGTCAGGCCCGGCATCAGAGGCAGCGTATCGCGTACCTGCTTAAGGATGTTGGCATCAGCGCCCGCCAGTTTTGCCACGCGCTCACGCAGGCTGGCTTTGAAGTCCAGCTCACCGCGCATCGCGCGTTCGGTGACTTCTGACACCTGCTCGCCGCAGCCCGCCAGTTTGGCGATCTCATCGATGCATTCGATCTGAATCGCGGTGGAATCCATATCCATCACCAGCAATCCTGGGGTTTTCAGATGCGGGATCTTGCCAAGCGGCGCCACATCAAATCCCACATCGTGCGCCAGTTTGGTCGCACGGGGCGTCAGCGAACCGGCCAGACGAACCACCTGATACTCATCGACATTCCAGGCACTAACGATCACCATCGCCGCACCCAGCAGATGCTGATAATCGGTCAGTTTTTGTTTATCGAGTCCGCGCCCATACAGCAACCAGCCAGTCCGACCGGCACGGTAATCCAGCGGCATCACTTCATCACCGCTGAGAGAAAGGGGTAGACCCGGCCAGAGTGAAACATCGGCGGGCAGATCGCACCAGGTAAGACGATTTGGCATTACAGCTCCTGTAGGGACAACAAAACCACGCAAGAGGCTACCTTGTCTGCGCGGGTTCTGGCAACATAATTGCCAGCCTTTCTGCTGTTACGTCACACGGGTTTCTGATGGTTAAAACCGCACTGAAATTTCGCCTGCATCGCACGGTGATTGTTCTTATCTCGCTGGCCCTGTTAGTGGTGCTGATGCAAGGGGCATCCTGGTTCAGTCTCGGCCACCAAATGGCACGCTCTGAGCAGGTGGAAGAACTCGCGCATACGCTGACGCGCCAGGTGGCATTTAGCCTCAAACCGCTGATGGACAACAGCGACGACAACCGTACGCAAATCGAAGCCATCCTTAATCAGATGACCGATAACAGCCGCATTCTGGATGCCTCGGTGTATGCCGACGACGGCAGCCTGGTGGCGCACAGCGGCGAAAGCATTAACGTGCGCGATCGTCTGGCGCTGGATGGTAAACGTGCCGGCAGCTACTTCAACCATCAAATCGTGCAGCCGCTGGAAGGCAAAGAGGGGCCACAGGGATTCCTGCGCGTGACCCTGGATACCCACGTGCTGGTCACCGAATCACGCCAGGTGGACAACACCACCAACATTTTGCGGTTGATGATGCTGCTGGCGCTGGCGATTGGCATCATCCTGACACGCACCCTGCTGCGCGACCGCCGTACCCGCTGGCAGCAATCACCGTTCCTGCTCACCGCCAGCCGCGCGGTAAAAGAGGATAAGGAACGAGAGGAAGAAGAAGCGGCCACTAACTCAGAAAATGAAAAAAGCCTTTAAGCCATTTTGCGGATGGTCTCATCCAGCGTATCCAACTGCTGCCATGCTTGCGTGGCGATACGCTGGAAGTTGGCGCTGAACGTTTCGTCATCCGCAATCGCCTGCCAGTAGGTTTTCGCCATAGTGCTGGCAGCACGCCACACCTCACCTGGTAATGAAAAATCCAGCGTTAATGACAGTTCATCACGCATATGCCCCTGCGCGTTCGGTGCCAGTGCCATAGGCAGCATGTCGTAGGCTGGCGTCAGACTGAATTTTTCCTGGTCGGTGAAGAAAGACAAATTCCCTGCGTGCATATCACTGTTACCAATCAGGCGACCAAATGCCCATTGCAAGGTGCCACGCTGTAGGGTGACATCATCAATGCGCTGCTGATGGTGCAGTTCACGCAGCGCGGCAGGCCAGTGTTGTTGATGACCAACAAACTCTGCGCTGACGGCCTCAAGTGAACTCATCTCACGTCGACCACGCTCACCGATGCGATCAAAACGCTGCACTTCGAGAAATAACTGCTCTGCACCTTCAATCAACTGGCTCTGCGCCGCGGCCACGCCTGTAGCATGCAAATGCTTTAATGCCAGATGTTCCGCACGTAGCAAATCGCGCCAGCGCTGCGCATTATCACTGTGGCGCGCCACAGTGAATTTCACCAGACAGTGACGATCGCCATTGTCTGTCGCGGCATAACAGAGGAATTTAGGTTGCTCGCCCCCCGCTGATGACCCGGGCTCATCCCCACTCAGCGCATGATGTGCTCGCTGCGGATACGTTAACGTTTTCTCTTTTTCGCTGATGGCGTGCGGTGCTTCCTGCTCTAACCAACGCTGATAGGTGCGTGCACCGATGATGAACGCGCCCGGCATATCGACACCACCGCTTGCCAACGCCATTAAGCACTGATCATCACTCCACAGGCGAATGTCATCATTCAATCCTAATGGGTGGGCATTCTCTCTACCCCACTGACGACCGATAAAGCCCTGCGGGCGCATATCCTGTAAAAACCACGGCAACCCTTCGAAAAAGTGGCCTCGGCCCTGCTCATCCTGATGCAGGCAACTGCCCTGCGGCCAGGTGGGTAACAAAGCACCCGCGGGCTGCGCCTGGCCTTGTGCAGAAATGCGATACAGTGGGAAGCGGCTTTCGCCGCGAATCGGACGGAGCAAGGCATAACGCGTCGCGCGGGCTTTGCCCCATTTCACGATTTGGGGCTGTTGTCGTAATTGCCGCGACAACGTCGCCTGACTAATGCCAGAGCGTTGCAGTAAATCGGCTGCACTGAGCGGCCCCGCTAGCAGCAAACTTTGCAGATCGGCCATTGTCGTTCACCCTATCAGCGTCTGATGAATAGATTCGTGAATAGATTTATGCATAGATTTTATCATAAAAAAAGCCCGCACAGCGGGCTTCTTCGAATCATCACAACGTTAACGGTGAATAGATACTTTTAGCGTTCTGTCAGCAACGCCTGCAGCTCTGCCAGCGTCTTCACCTGCCAGGTCGGTTTAATATGTTCCGGTAACGGGCGTGTGCCGTGATCGATCCAGCAGGTTTTTAGCCCGGCATTCATCCCACCCAGAATGTCAGACTCAGGTGTATCACCGACCATCAACACCCGGCTGCGATCCGGGTTGCCAAGCAACGCCAGCGTGTGGTCGAAAATCGCCACATCCGGCTTCGGTACGCCGACCTGCTCAGAAATTACCAGCTCATCAAAGAACTCGCGGAATCCGGTACGTTCCAGACGTGCTTGCTGCAAAGCGGTGAAGCCGTTGGTAATGATGGCGATCTTCACCTTTCCCTTCAGCGCATTGAGCAACTCAGCAGCACCGTCGAGAGGCAGGCAAATATCTGCCATCGCACTGAGGAAATCACTGTTCAGCACTTCAGGCGCGACGCTGAGTTTCTCACCCCACAGGGTGAAACGACGTGTTTGCAGCTGCAAGGCTGAAATGGTGCCGTTTTGATAATCGACCCACAGCGGTTTGTTGATCGCCTGATAATCGGCGTAATCCTGATCGCTGAAGTGCACGTCATAGCTGGCAAACATGCGCTGTAAACCGGCGTAAGCGTCAAAATGAAAAAGTGTGTCATCCGCATCAAACAGGATGCAGTCCCAGTCGTTTAACATAGTGTCCCTTTTTAGAGAGTGAGCGCCATGATAATGGCATCTTCACGACCGTTGGCGGTGGGATAGTAATTGGGGCGTACGCTGACCTGATGGAAATCCAGTTGCTCATACAGCGCAATCGCCGGGTGATTCGAGGCTCGCACCTCTAGCCACAGCGTCATGACATCGCGCTTTTCCAGCTCAGCAATCAAATGTTGCAGCAGCTGGCGCGCATAGCCACGGCGCTGAAAATCGGGATCGACCGCAATGTTGAACAGCGAGGCTTCATCCAGCACCACTTGCGTAATGGCGAACCCTGCCAGTTTACCTTCGGCTTCCAGACGATAATTCACAAAACGTTCGCCCTGATTACTGGCAAACGTCTGCTCGCTCCACGGAAAAGCGTGGCTGCGACGTTCAATGGCCAGCAGCTGCGGCTGGTCTTCAGGGGTGACTAAAGAGATGGCTGTCATGGTTACACATCTGTTGCCACAGGGCGCGTTTTGCCGCACCACTGCTGATTAATTCGTTGAAAACGGCGGTGGAAAAGGTGATGCCGTTAAAGGTGTATTCGCTCTCGACGCCCAGCAACCAACCGGCACAATCCACCTGCTCAGGCAGCATCGGCAGCTGTTCCGGCGTCAGCGTCATCACCTGCGAAGGCTGAATATTCAGGGCATGCAGGACATCGCGAATTAAGGGTTCCTGCAGCGCGGGGGCATGTTCAGCCACCATCACCAGGCGGGTGTCCGGGGCCAGCGTCACGGCAATTTCGCCCTGCAGCACGCGCGGACGCCGCAATTGATACTGCGTAATCCCCATTTGCTGTAGAAGCCAGTCGCGCCTTGTGCTCATGCTATTACCCGTTATGCTACCAGAATGCGACGCTATGCTAGCAAACCCATCGAACATGCGCCAACAAAGCACTATAATCCCCGCTCTGATTTAACAGGAGCGTTCCATGTCTGCTTTTACCCCGGCCAGCGAAGTCATTCTGCGCCACAGTGATGAATTTACCGCCCGCCATGTTTTGTTTGCTGGCGACCTGCAGGATGACCTGCCCGCCCAGCTGGAAACCGCATCAACGCGCGTGCACACCCAGCAGTACCATCACTGGCAGAACCTGAGCCGTCGCCTCGGTGAACGTGCGGTTTACAGCATGGTGGCCACTGCCGCCGATGTTGAAGGCTGCGATACGCTGGTTTATTTCTGGACGAAGAACAAGCCAGAAGCGCAGTTCCAGCTGCAAAACCTGCTGTCGCTGATGCCGGTCGGCTGCGATATCTTTGTGGTCGGTGAAAACCGCAGCGGCGTGCGCAGTGCAGAAGGCATGCTGGAAGACTGGACGAAACTGGAAAAAGTCGACAGTGCACGTCGTTGCGGTCTCTATCATGGTCGTCTGGATACACAGCCAACCTTTGATGCCAGCAGCTACGGCAATAGTTACATGATCGAGCACCTCACCATCCACACGCTGCCGGGTGTATTCAGCCGCGATGGTCTGGATATCGGTAGCGATCTGCTGCTCTCCACGCTGGAGCCGCACTTCCGTGGCAAAGTGCTGGATATCGGCTGCGGCAGCGGCGTGCTGGCCACCGTGATGGCACAAATCTCCCCGCGCGTGCGGTTGTGGCTCTGTGATGTGCATGCCGCAGCGATTGAAGCCAGTAAGCTGACGCTGGCCGCCAACGAACTGGAAGGGGAAGTGTTCGCCAGTAACGTCTTCTCGGATGTCACCGGCCGTTTCGATATGATCATCTCTAATCCACCGTTCCATGACGGCCTGCAAACCAGCCTCGATGCGGCCAACACGCTGATTCGTGGTGCCTTGAAGCATCTGAACAGCGGCGGTGAACTGCGTATTGTGGCTAACGCCTTCCTACCCTATCCGCAGATTCTGGATGAGACCTTCGGTAACCACGAAGTGCTGGCGCAGACCGGACGCTTTAAAGTCTACCGTGCCGTCTACGGACGCGGCGCCAAAGCGCGTAAATAACCCATTTTGCGCTTCCCGACGGTGAAAATGTTGTTTTTTGCAGCAATCGTTTCATCGTCGTGAAATATGTATTGACGCAAAGAGTAAAATCTCTAGAATGCGCCTCCGTGGTTAGCAATACTTTAGAGTGTTGCAGGGTACGCGACGGTGGCGGAATTGGTAGACGCGCTAGCTTCAGGTGTTAGTGTCCTTACGGACGTGAGGGTTCAAGTCCCTCCCCTCGCACCAATAATCACAAAGTTTATATCATAGCACTGAGCGATGGTGGCGGAATTGGTAGACGCGCTAGCTTCAGGTGTTAGTGTTCTTACGGACGTGAGGGTTCAAGTCCCTCC
>NZ_JAERJM010000011.1:0-208457 GCF_018257655.1 Pantoea sp. JGM49
GAGCGGTAGTTCAGTTGGTTAGAATACCTGCCTGTCACGCAGGGGGTCGCGGGTTCGAGCCCCGTCCGTTCCGCCACCCTTTTAGGGGCGTAGTTCAATTGGTAGAGCACCGGTCTCCAAAACCGGGTGTTGGGGGTTCGAGTCCCTCCGCCCCTGCCAGAAAACAATCCTTTGCTTCGGCAAAGGATTTTTTTTGTCCAAAATTTGGCATTTACCTCATAAATTCGTCAGTGAAAAGGGTTTGAGTTTCACTGCGCGACACTCAAACCCCTCTCAATTTCTGCTTTATTGCGTCAATACTGGAAATTTAAGCAGCTGACGAATATGTGCTTGTTGATCGCTATTCTGCAGCCACACCGCATAGAGTGGACGAACGGCAACGGGTGTATCTGGAATAACCATCAAATCACTATAAATGCTGTGCCATGAATCCGGTAAAAATGCGCAGGCGCCGGTAGTGTGGAGTAATTCACGTGTCACATGCGCTGAAGTTGTGGTCAATACTGGCACATCATCACTGGATAAATAACTTTCATGTTGATGAAAATCCGCACCCCATTCCAGTTTAATGTAATCATATTTTTCACGTTTCTCAGTCTTACGTGCGCGGAAGAGCGCGAGTGAAATATGACCAATCTGTTGGCTGGTTAATTCATCCATTTTGGGCGCTTCGGTGGTGATTAAAAGGTCCAACTGACGCTCATGTAATTGCTTTACCAGCAAATGCCGTTGTGCGATACGTGCTTCAAGGTGAAGACTTTCACGATTCTCATAAAGCGTTTTTAACCAAGGGGTTAGATAAGCTTCCCACAACGACGCGCTGGCACCTATCGATAGCTCATGATGCTGTTGTGTATGTGAAACTTCCTTTTTAGCCATCAGCCAGGTACTCATCAGGCTCTCTGCATAGGGTAATAAACGCTCACCCGCAGAAGTCAGCCGAATATTATTTCGATGACGGGTGAAAAGGTTGACTCCCAACTGATTTTCCAGCTGACGAATGCGAAAACTAACGGCAGATTGCGTGAGGTAAAGCGCTTCAGCAGCACGCCCGAAATGGCGTGTTCTGCTCACTTCGAGGAAAGTTTTCAGTAATTCCGTATCCACAGCATTCTCCCAAAAAATGTTTGTCGTACTGATTTAAATGTTTTGTTTTACACTCTGTCAAGCCTATCTAATACTCCGCGCCATAAATAGCACGGCCATAAGAGAGTCGGGAGCGTGTAAAATGGCGGATAGCTTCGCAACAACAAATCGTTTCTTTGATAACAAACATTATCCTCGTGGTTTTTCACGTCATGGTGATTTCACCATTAAAGAAGCTCAGCTTCTGGAACGCCACGGTTACGCCTTCAATGAACTGGACCTCGCCAAGCGTGAACCAGCGACTGAAGAAGAGCGTTCGTTTTTAGAAGTATGTCGTGGGCTGCGTGAGCCGCAAACGGAAGCTGAACGTGTCTGGTCGAAATATACCGCACGTATTAAGCGTCCTAAGCGTTTCCACACATTGTCTGGCGGTAAGCCGCAGATGGACACTGTGGAAGACTTTAGCGATAGCGATGATTAAAAAATAGCGGGGCTTCTAAAGCCCCGTTTTTTATTCCAGACTGTTGTGCAGATAGATGAGCAATCGGTCAATGCTGCGATAACCCACCGCCTCCTGCAAATGCTGTCGTGAAATCGTCTCCTCCCCTGCCAAATCGGCAATCGTCCTGGCGACTTTCAAAATGCGTTGCCACGCGCGCACAGAAAGACCCAGCGAATTCAATACAGCTTCCAGCCATATAGCATCGTCCTGTCTCAGTACACAGCACTGGGCAATCTCCGGATTAGATAAATGCGCGTTTATTTTGCCTGCTCGCTCAATTTGCCTCTGACGAGCAGCAAGGACGCGTTTAAGTACCGTCTCGCTGCTCTCACTGACCTCCTGTTTTTGACTTAAGGTTCCACTGGGTAGCAACGGGATTTCCAGAGACAGATCAAAGCGATCAAGAAACGGACCTGAGAGCCGGCTCAAATAGCGCAGCACCTGTTGCGGCGTGCATCGATTATGACTGCCTTGATAATGCCCGGTAGGGCTGGGGTTCATGGCGCCAATTAACTGAAAGCGCGCAGGATAAGTGACTTTGGCGCGTGTACGGGAAATCGCAATCTCGCCGGATTCAATGGGCTCGCGTAATGCATCCAGTACCTTGCGGTCAAACTCCGGGAGTTCATCCAGAAACAGGACGCCATTGTGCGCCAGAGAGATCTCACCAGGCCGGGGGATTGCTCCTCCTCCCACTAATGCATACAACGAAGCGCTGTGATGAGGTGCTCTGAATGGCCTTCTGCGCCACTGATGATGGAGATTTCGGCTGCTGACCAGGCTATTAATCGCTGCGCACTCCAGCGCTTCCTGATCGTCTAAGGGCGGCATAATGCCGGGCAGGCGGGTCGCCAGCATGGTTTTCCCTGTGCCGGGCGGTCCAAGCAGTAACAGGTTATGCCCGCCAGCGGCAGTGATCTCCAGGGCGCGGCGTCCTTGTTCCTGACCGATGATTTCGCTGAGGTCCTGGCTTTCCTGTTGCAGCGCCTCAGGTTGAGAATACGCAACGGTGAGTGTCGACTGGTTATGCAGGAAAGCGCAGATCTCGAGCAGATGTTTACCGACGAGCGTTTCCCCTTGTTGGATCAATCCGACATCCTGTTGATTCTCTTCAGCTAACACCATCTGCCTGCCGGCTTGCAAAGCAGCCATCGCTGCTGGAATAGAGGCCTGAACGCCACAGAGCGCGCCGTTCAGTGCTAACTCCCCCAGGAACTCATAGTGCGCCAGTTTCGCGTCAGGAAGCTGCTCTGAGGCCGCGAGAATCGCAATGGCGATGGGAAGGTCGTAGCGCCCACCTTCTTTTGGCAGATCGGCAGGAGCCAAATTGATGGTGACGCGTTTCGCCGGGAAGGTGAATCCGCTATTGATAATGGCACTGCGCACCCGTTCGCGGGCCTCTTTTACCGTGGTTTCGGGCAGGCCAACCAGCGTTAAAGCGGGCAAGCCCTTACTGATGTGTACTTCGACCGTTACCAATGGTGCCTGCACACCGAGCGCCGCGCGTGTTAAAACCTTTGATAAAGACATAACCACTCCTTGTTGTCTTCATCATGCGGGGGTCAAATTCAGAATACGAGTGCGATTAAAAAATATCAGTGCCTGATTCCAGCGAATCGCAGATTTTTACGGGACGTTCGCAGCAATTGAGAACAATATCGCAAAACTAAAAGGGCGATTACGCCGCGTAAGTAATGAAAAATATTCACATCTAAAAATAACCTTTAACTTACAAGGCGATAACCCGAGCCGATTGCTTACGTCATAAAAAACATTATGAAAATAATTGTCAACGCGTAGATAACTATGGTAACTCTGTAGGTATTACTTCGAACAATCGAAAAAACAGACAACACATGAAAGCCCTTCTACAAGTGATTAGCCTAGTCGTGATTAGCGTGGTGGTGATTATTATCCCACCGTGCGGGGCATCGCTTGGAGAAAGAAAGGCTTAAAAATCAAGCCCGGAATTCCAAAAACCCCCGCACCGAAAGGTCCGGGGGTTTTTTTTCGACCTGGCTAAATATCAGCGAATCAGCGAGGAACAGATTATGAGCAGTAGCATAAAATTCTGTTGTTCCACCAGGAATACAGGAGAATAACGATGACAGGTGCACAGTGGGTAGTTCAGGCTTTACGCGCGCAAAGTGTCGACACAGTGTTTGGCTATCCTGGCGGCGCAATCATGCCAGTGTACGATGCGCTCTACGATGGCGGCGTGGAACACCTACTGTGTCGTCATGAGCAAGGTGCAGTGATGGCGGCAATTGGTTATGCCCGTGCCACCGGTAAAACTGGCGTGTGTATCGCCACTTCCGGTCCCGGCGCCACTAACCTGATCACCGGTTTAGCAGATGCGTTTATGGATTCCATCCCAGTTGTCGCGATCACCGGTCAGGTTTCATCTGCGTTCATCGGCACCGATGCCTTCCAGGAAATCGACGTTCTCGGCCTGTCATTAGCCTGCACTAAGCACAGTTTCCTGGTTGAATCCCTCGAAGATTTGCCTTCCGTGATGGCCGAAGCCTTTGCCATCGCCCAGTCTGGCCGTCCCGGTCCGGTTCTGGTGGATATCCCGAAAGACATCCAAATTGCTAGTGCCGATTTAACACCGCATTTGCTGCCGGTTGAAGAGGCGATCAGTCATTCGCCAGAGCATATCGCTGAAGCCCGCGCATTAATGGCGCAGTCGCATAAGCCAATGCTGTATATCGGCGGCGGTGTTGGCATGGCACAAGCGGTGCCTGCATTACGTGCCATGGCTGAAGCAACCGGTATCCCAACGGTGTCCACGTTGAAAGGTCTGGGAAGTGCAGACGCCAGCAGCGATCTCTATCTTGGCATGTTGGGTATGCACGGCACCAAAGCTGCCAACCTTGCCGTGCAATCGTGCGATTTACTGATTGCCGTTGGCGCGCGTTTCGACGACCGCGTCACCGGCAAGTTAGACACCTTCGCCCCGCATGCGAACGTCATTCATATCGATATCGATCCGGCCGAGTTGAACAAATTGCGTCGTGCGCACGTTTCGTTGCAAGGTGATTTGAACCAGGTGCTGCCCGCGTTGAGTATGCCGATGCAGATTGAGGGCTGGCGCACCGAAGTAAAAGCGATGAAAGCCGAGTTTGACTGGCGCTACGATCATCCAGGTGAGGCGATTTATGCGCCGCTGCTGCTGAAACAACTCTCCGATCGTAAAACGGACAGCGCGGTGGTGACCACCGATGTGGGCCAGCATCAGATGTGGGCTGCGCAGCACATGAGCTTCACTCAGCCAGAGAACTTCATCACCTCCAGCGGCCTCGGCACCATGGGCTTCGGTCTGCCAGCCGCCATCGGCGCTCAGGTTGCCCGCCCGCAAGACACCGTGATCTGCGTGTCAGGCGATGGCTCAATCATGATGAACATTCAGGAGTTGGGCACCATCAAGCGCGGTAAGCTGCCGGTGAAAATCCTGCTGCTGGATAACCAACGTTTAGGCATGGTGCGCCAGTGGCAGCAGCTGTTCTTTGATGGCCGCTACAGTGAAACCATCCTCACCGATAACCCCGATTTCCTTACGCTGGCCAGCGCCTTTGATATCCCAGGCCAGCACATTAGCCGTAAAGATCAGGTCGACGCCGCGATAGATGCTCTGCTGAACAGTGAAGGTCCTTACTTCCTGCATGTTTCGATTGATGAGCATGAAAACGTCTGGCCATTGGTACCGCCGGGTGCCAGCAACGCAAACATGATGGAGAAAACCGCATGAACCAGCATCAATTGTCTATCGAAGCCCGCTTCCGCCCTGAAATATTGGAGCGCATTTTGCGTGTTGTCCGCCACCGTGGCTTCCAGGTGTGCTCGATGAACATGGCATCTGCGATCAACGCTGAGAACATTAATATCGAGATGACCGTTGCCAGTCAGCGTTCGGTCGATTTACTGTCTTCGCAGTTAAGCAAACTTATGGATGTCGCTTGTGTCGAGATCCAGCAACAGACATCACAACAAATCCGCGCTTAGTCGCCAAAGGAAATAACAATGAGTACGAAGAAAGCAGACTTTATTTGGTTTAACGGGGAGATGGTTAAGTGGGAAGATGCCAAGGTCAGCGTCATGTCTCACGCACTGCACTACGGTACTTCAGTGTTTGAAGGCGTACGTTGCTACGACTCACACAAAGGCCCAGTGGTGTTCCGTCACCGTGAACACATGCAGCGTCTGCACGACTCCGCCAAAATCTATCGTTTTCCTATCGCCGCCTCTGTTGATGAGCTGATGGAAGCGTGCCGCGAAGTGATTCGCGTGAACAAACTGAAAAGCGCTTACATTCGTCCATTGGCGTTTGTTGGCGACGTAGGCCTGGGTGTGAACCCACCAGATGGCTACACCACCGACGTGATCATCGCTGCTTTCCCATGGGGTGCTTACCTGGGTGCTGAAGCACTGGAAAACGGTATCGATGCGATGGTGTCTTCATGGAACCGTGTTGCACCGAATACTCTGCCAACCGCGGCTAAAGCCGGTGGTAACTACCTCTCCTCACTGTTGGTCGGCAGCGAAGCGCGTCGCCACGGTTATCAGGAAGGTATCGCTCTCGACACCAACGGCTATATTTCAGAAGGTGCTGGCGAAAACTTGTTCGAAGTGAAAGATGGCATTCTGTTCACGCCGCCGTTCACTTCTTCAGCCCTGCCAGGTATCACCCGTGACGCCATCATCAAGCTGGCGATCGACCTGGGTATCGAAGTGCGTGAGCAAACGCTGTCGCGTGAATCTCTGTATCTGGCTGATGAAGTGTTCATGTCGGGTACTGCGGCAGAAATCACCCCGGTACGTAGCGTTGACGGCATTCAGGTCGGTGCGGGCAAACGCGGTCCAGTGACCACCAAAATTCAGAGCGCATTCTTCGGCCTGTTCACTGGCGAAACCGAAGACAAGTACGGCTGGTTGGATCAAGTTAATCCATAACAAGACAGTTACGCGGGTGCAGCTGCGCCCGCGTCATATTTCAGACTGGAGTAAATAGAGCATGCCTAAGTACCGTTCTGCCACCACCACCCATGGTCGTAACATGGCGGGTGCACGCGCCCTGTGGCGCGCCACAGGAATGACCGACGCCGATTTCGGTAAACCGATTATCGCCGTGGTTAACTCATTCACCCAATTCGTGCCGGGCCACGTGCACTTGCGCGATATGGGCAAGCTGGTGGCTGAGCAAATCGAAGCCGCCGGTGGTGTCGCCAAAGAGTTCAACACCATCGCGGTGGATGACGGTATCGCCATGGGTCATGGCGGCATGCTGTATTCACTGCCTTCGCGCGAGCTGATCGCCGATTCCGTGGAGTACATGGTGAACGCGCACTGCGCCGATGCCATGGTGTGTATCTCTAACTGCGACAAAATCACCCCCGGCATGCTGATGGCGTCACTGCGCCTCAACATCCCGGTGATCTTTGTGTCCGGCGGTCCGATGGAAGCCGGTAAGACCAAACTGTCTGACAAAATCATCAAGCTGGACCTGGTTGATGCGATGATTCAGGGTGCTAACCCGAACGTCAGCGATGAAGACAGCGATAAAATCGAACGCTCTGCGTGCCCAACCTGCGGTTCTTGTTCAGGGATGTTCACTGCGAACTCGATGAACTGTCTGGCCGAAGCGCTGGGTCTGGCACAGCCAGGCAACGGTTCACTGTTGGCGACCCACGCCGACCGTAAAGAGCTGTTCCTCAACGCCGGTAAGCGCATCGTTAGCCTGACCAAAAAGTATTACGAGCAGGATGATGAGCGCGTACTGCCACGCAACATCGCCACCAAAGCGGCATTTGAGAATGCGATGACGCTGGATATCGCCATGGGCGGTTCCACCAACACCGTTCTGCACCTGCTGGCAGCGGCGCAGGAAGGCGAAATCGAATTCAACATGTCAGATATCGACCGCCTGTCGCGCAAAGTACCGCACCTGTGCAAAGTGGCACCGAGTACGCCGAAATATCACATGGAAGATGTGCACCGTGCTGGTGGCGTTGTCGCGATTCTGGGCGAGCTGGATCGTGCCGGGCTGATTGATACCAGTGCGCGCAACGTTCTGCAGCAGAGCATGCGTGAGACCCTGGATCAGTACGACATCATGCTGACCCAAGACGAAGCGGTGAAGAAAATGTTCCGCGCGGGCCCAGCCGGCATCCGTACCACCCAAGCCTTCTCACAAGACTGTCGTTGGGACACACTCGATGATGACCGTAAAGAGGGTTGTATCCGTACTCGTGAGCACGCCTTCTCTCAGGATGGCGGTCTGGCCGTGCTGTACGGCAACATCTCAGAAGATGGTTGTATCGTCAAAACCGCCAGCGTTGATGCTGAGCTGCTGACCTTCAAAGGTCCAGCCAAAGTTTATGAAAGCCAGGATGACGCGGTAGATGCGATCCTCGGCGGCAAAGTTGTGGCGGGCGATTGCGTGGTGATCCGCTACGAAGGACCGAAAGGCGGTCCGGGCATGCAGGAAATGCTCTATCCAACCACCTATCTGAAATCCATGGGCTTGGGTAAAGCTTGTGCGTTGATCACCGATGGTCGTTTCTCCGGCGGTTCTTCCGGTCTCTCTGTCGGTCACATCTCACCTGAAGCGGCGAGTGGCGGTACCATTGCGCTGATCCAGGATGGCGACATGATTGAGCTGGATATCCCGAACCGTCGTATCCATCTGGATCTGCCAGACAACGAAATCCACGCTCGTCGTGAAAAAGAGTTGGCGCGTGGCGAAGCGGCCTACACCCCGCACAACCGCGAACGTGCCGTCTCCTTCGCGCTGCGTGCTTATGCATCACTCGCGACCAGCGCTGATAAAGGCGCGGTACGCGATAAGTCCAAGCTGGGAGGCTAACAACTGATGGCTGAGTCTCAACCGCTACCCGCGTCGCCTAACGGCGCGGAGTATTTGCGCGCAGTGCTGCGTGCGCCTGTGTACGAAATTGCGCAGGTGACGCCGCTGCAGAAAATGGAAAAAATTTCATCGCGTCTCGGCAACACCATTCTGGTGAAGCGTGAAGATCGCCAGGCAGTGCACAGCTTCAAGCTGCGTGGGGCATATGCGATGATTGCCGGACTGACCGAAGAGCAAAAAGCACGCGGCGTGATTACGGCTTCGGCCGGTAACCACGCACAGGGTGTGGCACTTTCGGGGAGTCGGCTTGGCATCAAATCACTGATTGTGATGCCGGTGGCCACGGCGGACATCAAGGTTGATGCAGTGCGCGCATTTGGCGGTGAGGTTTATCTGTTTGGTGCTAACTTCGACGAGGCAAAAGCCAAAGCCATTGAGCTGGCCGAGCAGCAGGGTTACACCTTTGTGCCACCGTTTGACCACCCGGCAGTAATTGCCGGGCAGGGCACGCTGGCCATGGAACTGCTGCAACAAGATGCGCATATCGATCGCGTATTTGTACCGGTCGGCGGTGGCGGTCTGGCGGCGGGTGTGGCGGTGCTGATCAAACAGCTGATGCCGCAGATCAAAGTGATCGCGGTGGAGTCGGAAGACTCAGCCTGCCTGAAAGCGGCACTGGATGCGGGCGAGCCGGTTGATCTGGCGCGCGTCGGTTTGTTTGCTGAAGGTGTGGCGGTGAAGCGCATCGGCAGCGAAACCTTCCGTCTGTGCAAAGAGTATCTCGACGACATCATCACCGTGGACAGTGATGCCATCTGCGCGGCGGTGAAAGATCTGTTCGAAGATGTGCGTGCGGTGGCGGAACCTTCGGGTGCGCTGGCGCTGGCGGGCATGAAGAAGTACATCCAGCAGCACGACATCAAAGGCGAGCGCCTCGCGCACGTCTTGTCGGGCGCCAACGTCAACTTCCACGGCCTGCGCTATGTGTCGGAACGGTGTGAAATTGGTGAACAGCGCGAAGCGTTGCTGGCGGTCACCATTCCGGAACAGCAGGGCAGTTTCCTGCGTTTCTGTCAGACGCTGGGTGGCCGTTCGATCACCGAGTTCAACTATCGCTATGCGGATGCCGATAACGCCTGCATCTTCGTCGGGGTGCGCTTAACGCGCGGTCTGGAAGAGCGCAGTGAGATCATCAGCCAGCTCAGCGAAGGTGGCTACCAGGTGGTGGATCTGTCAGATGATGAGATGGCGAAGCTGCACGTGCGCTACATGGTCGGCGGTCGTCCATCGAAACCGCTGCGCGAGCGCCTGTTTAGCTTTGAGTTCCCGGAAGCACCGGGCGCGCTGCTGAAGTTCCTGCAGACGCTCGGCGCACACTGGAATATCTCGTTGTTCCACTATCGCAGCCACGGTACCGATTTTGGTCGCGTGCTGGTGGCCTTCGAAGCCAACGATCAAGAGCCGGATTTCGAAACCCATCTCACGGCGCTGGGCTACGAATGGCACGATGAAGCGAACAACCCGGCGTTCCGTTTCTTCCTCGCCGGGCAGTAACTACAGCAGGTTCCAGAAAGCACTGATAAGCGGCTCCCCGAGCCGCTTTTTTTGTACGCACACGCCCAGTTCCAGCGGCGCGACCGACTCCACATTCTCAAGCGTCAGCACGCGATTACGCACCGGCTCCGGGCTGTTCTCCAGCACCACATCCGGCAGCAGCGCGATGCCACATCCCAGCGCTACCATTGATACAATCGCCTCATGGCCAGAAACCGTGGCGTAAATTTGTGGATTGGAAATGCGATGGCGACGGAACCACAAATCAATGCCGCGCCGCACCGGGCCTTGTTCCGGCACGATAAACGGAATCTGCGACCAATCAGGTTGCGCCTGTGTGGCCTGGCTGCGTACCGCACACGGCAGCGCGGGCGCGATCAGCACCAGCGGAAGAATGGCGAGCGGTGTGAAGTCGATGCTGGCGGGCAGCGATTCCGGACGTCCGGCAATGGCCAAATCTGCCTCGCCAGATTGCACCATCTCAATTGCGTCGGCGGCATCGCCGGTGGTGAGTTTGATTTCCACCTGCGGATGTTCGGCGCGGAAGCGGTCGAGAATCGGCGGCAAATGGCTGTAAGCGGCGGTCACCGAGCAAAAAATGCGCAGCTCGCCGCTCAGTGAAGGGCCGTTCAGATCCATTACGTGGCGCAGCTGTTGATATTGCAACAAGGTTTGCTGAGCAAATTGCTTAAGGCGCTCGCCGGCTTCAGTGAGCGTCACGATGCGGTTATCACGCAGGAACAGCGCGTGACCGACATCTTCCTCAAGGCGCTGAATCTGGCGAGAGAGCGTGGAGGGACTGACGTGCATAGCACGCGCGGTGCGACCAAAGTGACAGCTTTCGGCCAGATGAAGAAAGAGCTTCAGGTCTCGTAAATCCATGCGCGTTTCACCTCAACGTGTTGTTGCAAATTCTGCAATGTGACCTTGCTAATATATCAATTTAAGCAATGGATTTCCTGTCATATGATGGGGTCATTCGCGGCACTGAATACGGTGCTGTTACCGAACAAAAGCAAACACAACATCTAACCGGAGTACCCATGGCTAACTACTTCAACACATTGAATCTGCGCAACCAGTTAGCGCAGTTAGGCAAATGTCGTTTCATGTCACGCGATGAATTCGCGGATGGCGCTAGCTTCCTGAAAGGCAAGAAAGTCGTTATCGTTGGCTGTGGCGCTCAGGGTCTGAACCAGGGCCTGAACATGCGTGATTCCGGTCTGGATATCGCTTATGCACTGCGTGCTGAAGCGATTGCTGAGAAGCGTGCTTCTTTCCGCAAAGCGACCGATAACGGTTTCAAAGTGGGTACTTACGAAGAGCTGATCCCACAGGCCGATCTGGTGGTTAACCTGACGCCAGACAAGCAGCACTCAGCGGTAGTTAAAGCGGTACAGCCTCTGATGAAAGATGGCGCAGCGCTGGGCTACTCACACGGTTTCAACATCGTTGAATCTGGTGAAACCATCCGTAAAGACATCACCGTGGTGATGGTAGCACCGAAGTGCCCAGGCACCGAAGTGCGTGAAGAGTACAAGCGTGGTTTCGGTGTGCCAACCCTGATCGCGGTTCACCCAGAAAACGATCCAAAAGGCGAAGGCCTGGCAATCGCTAAAGCCTGGGCTGCTGCAACCGGCGGCGACCGTGCTGGCGTGCTGGAATCTTCCTTCGTTGCTGAAGTGAAATCTGACCTGATGGGCGAGCAGACTATCCTGTGCGGTATGCTGCAGGCCGGTTCTCTCCTGTGCTTCGATAAGCTGGTGGCTGAAGGTCACGACGCGGCTTATACCGAAAAACTGATTCAGTTCGGCTGGGAAACCATCACCGAATCACTGAAATTCGGTGGCATCACCCTGATGATGGATCGCCTGTCTAACCCGGCGAAAATCCGTGCTTACGCACTGTCTGAGCAGCTGAAAACCATCATGGCTCCGCTGTTCCAGAAGCACATGGATGACATCATCTCTGGCGAATTCTCTTCCGGCATGATGGCTGACTGGGCGAACGACGACAAAAACCTGCTGACCTGGCGTGAAGAGACCGGTGCAACTGCATTCGAGAACGCACCACAGTTCGAAGGTAAAATCGACGAGCAAGAGTACTACGACAAAGGCGTTGTGATGGTTGCCATGGTGAAAGCGGGCGTTGAGCTGGCCTTCGAAACCATGATCGATGCAGGCATCATTGAAGAGTCTGCTTACTACGAATCACTGCACGAGCTGCCGCTGATCGCGAACACCATCGCACGTAAGCGTCTGTATGAAATGAACGTGGTTATCTCTGATACCGCAGAATACGGTAACTACCTGTTCTCCTTCGCGGCAGTACCGCTGCTGAAAGAGTTCATGACCACGCTGCAGCCAGGCGATCTGGGCAAAGCGATTGAAGGCACTCAGGTTGATAACGCACAGCTGCGTGACGTTAACGAAGCCGTTCGTCAGCACCCAATCGAAGCGGTTGGCCGCAAACTGCGTGGCTACATGACCGATATGAAACGCATCGCGGTTGCTGGCTAATCCCCGCACGACACCGTTTTCAGCACAAGAAGAACCCCGGCTTGCCGGGGTTTTTTTATGCCTGATCAGATAGGTTTCTCACACTCAGACACGACAAAACACCATTGAGCCGTAACGCATGGCGATCACGCAGTCCGGGGCCGCTTAGGGTCTGGCGTCCTCGCGCCGCTAACGCGGTGCCCTCATGTCATTCGCCCGTATCTCAATTCCGACCCAATAAAAAACCCGGCCTGAGCCGGGTTCATCATATCAATCTGCAACCATCACACCGCTTCGTACAGCGTCTGATGGCGCGTCTCTTTACAGGCAATCAGCGCAATCAGCGTCAGCACGGCCATGGAAGCCAGATAAAAACCGACCGCCTGCAAACCGTAGTTAGCGTTCAACCATGTTGCAATATAAGGCGCAACCGAGGCACCGAGAATTGACGACAGGTTATAGGAGAACGACGCGCCGGTATAACGGACTTCGGTCGGAAACAGCTCTGGCAGCAGCGCACCCATCGGCCCAAAGGTGAGACCCATAATGCTCAGGCCCAGCAGCAGGAAGCCCATCACCAGAATCTGTGAGCCTGAACCCAGCAGCATCGGGAACATCAGTGCGAAGGCAATGATCAACAAAGTAATGGTGATCATGGTGCGACGACGGCCATAGCGGTCTGCCAGCAGGCCCGCAATCGGTACCATCACACCAAAGCCAATCACCGCCACCATCAGCATCCACAGGAAGCTATTACGGGAAAAGCCTAAGCCCGCTGGCGCCGGTGCAGTGCCGTAACTCATCGAGTAAACGGTCATGATGTAGAACAGCGTATAGGTCGCCAGCATGATGAAGGTGCCAAGAATCGTAGCGGTCAGATGCTTGCTCAGCAGCGTGCCGATCGGCATTTTGACCTGCTTGTTCTCTTTCTGCACTTTGGCAAACACCGGGCTTTCATGCAGCGAAACGCGCACATAAAGGCCAATCAGTACCAGTACGGCTGAAAGGATAAACGGCACACGCCAGCCCCAGTTCATGAACTGCTCATCGGTCAGCAGCCAGGAGAGCAACAGGAAAGTACCGTTGGCGAAGAAGAAGCCAATTGGCGCGCCAAGCTGCGGGAATGAACCATAGAGCGCACGTTTTTTCGCTGGCGCATTTTCGGTTGCCAATAGAGCGGCGCCGCCCCATTCACCACCAAGACCCAGGCCCTGACCAAAGCGCGCCAGCGCCAGCAGCAGCGGAGCAGCAACGCCAATGGTTTGGTATCCAGGCAGCAGACCGATCAATACGGTAGAGACGCCCATGGTTAGCAGCGATGCCACCAGGGTGGCTTTACGGCCTACACGGTCGCCAAAGTGACCGAACAGCGCAGAACCAATCGGGCGCGCGACGAAGGCGATAGCAAACGTAGCCAGCGACTGTAGCGTTGCCACGGTGGCATCACCCTGCGGGAAGAAAATATGCGGAAAGACGATGACGGCCGCAGTGGCATAAATATAGAAATCGAAGAATTCGATCGCGGTGCCGACAAGCGATGCCACGACCACTTTGCCGCGTGAGTTTACGGGCGTGTCGTCGTGTTTTTTGTCGAGTGTTTCTGTGATGGAGGCTTGCATGACTGTTTCTTAATTGTAAATGTAGACAGAGAATCTTACGCACCTGTTTTGCGGCATTCAATGATGAAAACCCGCGCCAGAACAGGCATTTTCGGCGAAAAAGTGGATAATTTCTGAGTTGCGGCAATCGGCGGGTGATGGGAACGGGAAGTGTCACTTTTTTGGCGGGAATCTCTGCAAAAGGGCCAAATTAAAGTGACCCTTTAGCGTTTCCTGCTGGTTTTTGCTGGAATAATAGCCAGCAGGAAACATTTTTAGCTGTTGCGGCAAATGTAACAATTTTGCGATGTTAATTGCCCTGATGCGGCTGCGGCATCTCTTTATCATCCTTGTATTTTGCGGTGGCTATCCACGCGGCGCAGAACAGTGTCAGACGGGCAAAGAAGTAAAAGAACGCCATTAATCCCAGCACTGAACCAAAGGCTGCCCCAGAGGGCGAAGTGGCCAGCTTTGGCAGCGTCAGCGTCATCACAAACTTAATCACTTCAAAACCAATCGCCGCCAGCAGCGTGCCGCGAAATAGTGCTTTTTTGCGCGGCTTATGGCGCGGCAGAATCCAGAAAATCCACAGGAACAACAGATAGTTAGCAAAGATGGAAATCGACAGCGCAATGATGGTCATTGCCGGGCGCAGCCACTCGATATCCTCCAATCCCAACGCGTTGACGATGGCATTCTGCGCGGCACCGGCAATGGAGGTCAGCGACAGGGTAATCACCAGCGCCAGCATCAGACCCAGCAACGACACCAAATCACGCGCATATTTCTTCCATAACTTCTCTTGATCGTCCGGCTTACGCTCCCAAACATCACGCGATTGCGCGCGCACCGCCTCGCGCAAATTGCCCATCCAGTTAATGCCAGAGTAGAGCGCCAGCAGCAAACCGGTTAACCCGACCGTCGCGCGCTGCTGAATCGCGGTGTTCACGGTGTTCTTTAGCGTAGTGGCCAGCGTAGGATCGCTGATGTTGTTAACGATTTTGTTGATCAACTCGGTGAGTAAATCCTGATTCGACGCCAGCACAAAACCGACTGCCGCAAAGGAGACCATCAAAATCGGTATCAGAGATAGGAAGGAGAAGTAAGTGATCGCTGCGCCAAACTGGCTGCCGAGGCGATCGTTAAACCGATCCAGCGCGCGCATAAAATGCGCCACCGCCGGAATGGCCTGGAACCAGGCCGCAAAGCGCGACACGTTCTGGATTGAGCCATCCACGGTTTTGTTACCGGTCTTGATATCTATCAGCGGCTTCTTTTCAGCCGTGGGTTCTTGGTTAGGTTTGTCTGTCATAGACGATAATCATCCTGTTCACTGCGAAATTAAAATTATAGCCCTTTATGTCACATACTCCTGCAACACCTGACTCAGCCACTCCATAAACACCCGCACGCGACGTGCTACGTTGCGGCGATGTGGGTAAAGCAACGAAATCGGCATCGGCTTGGCGGGGAAGTGATGCAGCACTTCCACTAACTGGCCTGATTCCAGCAGTGGCTGCACACCAATCGCGGGCACCTGAATAATGCCTAATCCCGCGATGCAGGCGGCACGATAAGTTTCGGTGCTGTTCACCGTCACCACGCCGCCGGTCTGAACATAGTGGCACTGCTTACCATCAAAATATTCAAACCCCAAAGAGGGCTGCCCCAGCTGCTGGGTGTAATGCACCATCGCGTGCTGTGCAAGATCTTCGAGGCGCACCGGCATGCCGAAGCGGGAAAGGTAGTCGGGACTGGCGCAGTTAATCAAGGCATGTGATCCGATTTTTCGCGCAATCAAACCCGAATCTTTCAGCTCACCCACGCGGATCACGCAGTCAAAACCTTCACGAATCACATCCACCTGGCGATCGCTGCTGCTAAGCTCAATTTCGATGCCGGGATAATGCTGCAGAAATTCTGGCAGACGCGGCAGGATAAATCCGGTGGCCATGGCGACGGACATATCGACACGCAGCTTGCCGCTTAGCGTGCCGGGATCGTGCTGGAACAGGCTGTCCATATCGTCGAGCATCGACAACAGATCAAGACAACGATCGTAGTAGACCAGCCCATCCTGGGTGAGATGAACACGCCGCGTGGTGCGATGCAGCAGACGCGTGCCCATTTGATTTTCCAGCGCCTGAAGCTGGCGCGATACGCTGCCTTTTGGTAGTCCAAGACTTTCAGCCGCACGGGTAAAACTGCCCATTTCTGCCACCCGCACAAAAACCTGCATTGCGTGAATTTTATCCATGTGTTCACCGATTGTTGTTGTTAGTGAAACAGTGCTGCGTATTCCTCTGCGTTTATAGATCAATTTATAGCGAATATCCTTATCCCGTGTTCAATTTTCCATCTGGAGCGAAACATGAGTCATAAAATTGCATTGATTACCGGCGGTAACCGCGGTTTGGGCAAGAATGGTGCGCTGAAACTGGCGGCCAAAGGCGTGGATATCCTTTTTACCTATCGTGGTCACGCGGAAGAAGCGCAGGCCGTGGTGAAAGAGATTGAAGCATTGGGCGCACGTGCGGTGGCGTTACAGCTGGATGTCGGCGACAGCAGCACCTTCGACAGCTTCGTGGCGCAGGTGAAAGAGACACTGCAAAAAACCTGGCAACGCGACAACTTTGATTATTTAGTGAACAATGCCGGTCACGGTCACTACAAGTTGTTTGCGGAAACCACCGAAGAGGAGTTTGATGCGCTGATCAACGTGCACTTCAAAGGGCCTTACTTCCTGACGCAGAAGCTGCTGCCGCTGATTATCGATGGTGGTCGCATCCTGAACATCTCCAGCGGATTAACACGCATGACGCTGCCGGGTTCAGGCACCTATGCCTCGGTGAAAGGGGCGATGGAAGTGCTGACGCGCTATCAGGCCAAAGAGCTGGGCGAGCGTCGTATTCGCGTCAATATTCTGGCGCCGGGTGCGATTGAAACTGATTTCGGCGGTGGACGCGTGCGCGATACCAAAGATCTCAACGATCACATTGCGTCGGTGACATCGCTGGGCCGCGTTGGCCAGCCAGATGATATTGGTGACGCCATCAGCGCCATCCTGAGCGAAGAAACCGGCTGGATCACCGCGCAGCGTATTGAAGCTTCAGGTGGGCAGGCGTTGTAAGAATGCACGATTAAGCACGCTGTAATAATGCGCGATAAATCGCGCCGCTACGCAACCGTGCAGATGGCCGTAGCGGCGCAATTTATTGCGCGTATTTTAGATCTCAATCGTCCCGTCAATCACGGTCACCGTCTGGCCGCCAATCCAGATGCTCTCACCACTAAAACTCACCTGAATCCGTCCTTCACGCTGAATGGCGCTGCCCTGACGTGCGCGATAATCCTCAGTTTTCCCCTGCGCCGCAAAGTAACGTGCCAGACAGGCGTTGGCGCTGCCGGTTACCGGATCTTCGGTCAGGCTGCCGTTCTCAACCAGCAGCGCGCGCACTTCGAATTGCTCGCCGCAATCCTCTGGCAGCGGGCCAAACAGCGCAGTCCCATTGACGTCGGCATGCTTTTGCAAGCGCAGCAGATCCGCCGCGCTGGCCTGCACATCCAGCACCGCCTGTGCGCTGTTCATCGGAATCAGCAGCCAGCGAATGCCCATATCGACAATGGTCGGCGTCTGGTTGGTGTCAAAGGCCTCGCTGTTCAATGCGCTGCTCATCAACGCGTCATCAAATGGCGTCAGCGTGACGTTGGGGGCCGCGAAGGCCAGCGCGCCATCCTCGCTAATGCGCACATCCACCAGGCCGACGCCGCACTCTTGCACAATCTTGCCCGGCGTTTTCACTTGCCAGCCCGCTTCCAGCAAGGCGTGAGCTGTGCCCAACGTCGGATGCCCGGCAAACGGCAATTCCCCTTCGGTGGTAAAAATGCGCACCCGGTAATCGGCTGCGGTATCCTGTGTTGGCAGGACAAAGGTGGTTTCCGACAAATTGGTCCAGCGGGCAATAGCAGCCAGCTGGGCGTCACTTAATCCCTCTGCATCCATAATCACTGCCAGCGGATTACCTTTGAACGCTGATGAGGTAAACACATCCACCTGCTTAAACGCGACTTTCATTTTCACTCCTTGCTGGTTGAGGCACTCTGACATCCTGATTTACATCCTGCAGATTGCTAATGGCAGCCAACAGGACTATGAATAGGTTAAGAATTCTGGAATCGGAGTCCGCTATGTTAAAAGTTCTTGGTCGTACTTCTTCAATCAACGTGCGCAAAGTTCTGTGGTTGTGTTCAGAACTGGATCTCACGTATGAGCTCGAACCCTGGGGTGAAGACCCGCAATCGCTGCACTCGGCGGAATTCATGGCGCTCAACCCTAATGCCATGGTGCCGGTCATCATCGAAGATGACTTCGTGATGTGGGAATCCAACGCCATTCTGCGCTATCTCGCCAACAGCAATGGCGGCGACTGGCTCTATCCTGAAAACCCACGAGGGCGTGCACCGGTGGATCAGTGGATGGACTGGCAAGCCACCGAACTCAATACTTCCTGGCGCTATGCGTTTATGTCACTGGTGCGCAACTCGCCCGCCCATCAGGATCCGCGTTTGCTGGCCGCCGCGATTAAAGGCTGGACGCACACCATGAATATTCTTGACCAGCATCTGCAAAAAACCGGGCGCTACGTCGCAGGACGCAATTTCTCGCTGGCAGACATTCCTGTGGGGCTTGCAGTCAATCGCTGGTTTGAAACCCCGCTGGAGCACCCTGAATTTCCCTCCGTACAACTCTATTACGAGCGTCTGACCGAGCGTGAGGGCTACACCACCTGGGGCCGCAACGGCAAACCCTGATCCTGTCCCGGTGCCAGGCCTGTGATTTCGCAGGCTAGCGCGCCGGTGCGTTTTAGTGCCCACGTATAACGCTCATCAAACGGATAACAGCAGGAGAGGCGCAGTGCATGTTTATAACGGTCGCTCAGCGAATAGAGCGCTCCCGGCGTCACGCAAATCTGCTCCTGTAATAACCGATGGAACATCTCCACGGTATCCACTTTCCCTGGCAACTCCACCCAAAACACAAAACCTCCTTTGGGCAGGGTGGCGCGTGTCCCCTGCGGAAAATGGCGCGCCATGATGCCGCGCGCCGCATCGAGATTGGCGGCATAGCGGCGGCGCAGCGAGCGCAGATGATGATCGTATCCGCCACTGGCGAGGAATTCGGCGAGGGTTTCACACAACAACCGCGATTCAGACATCGATGAGACAGCTTTCAAACGGGCGATGGTCTGATGGAAACGACCGGCCGCGGTCCAGCCCACGCGGAAATCCGGCGCCACGGTTTTGGTAAAGCTGGTGCAGTAAATCACCCAGCCCTCGCTATCAAAGGCTTTCACCGGCGGCGAGAGTGGCCAGTCAAACTGCAGCTCGTCATACAGCCCATCTTCCAGCATTGGAATATGGTAAGTATTCACTAACTTTGCCAGCCGCTTCTTATTTTCCAGTGGCATCACATAGCCAAGAGGATTCTGCGCGCCGGGCATGGCAATCAGTGCCTGAATGCGCTTCTCCTGTAACAACATCTCCAGCGCATCCAGCGACAACCCTTGCTGAGGATCGGTGGGAATCTCCAGCGCCTTCAGGCCCAGAGAGGCCAGCAGGGGGAACAGGAAGAAGTAAGTGGGAGATTCCAGCCCAATGCAGTCGCCAGGCTTGGTCACCGCCCGCAGCGCCAGCTGTAACGCTTCCATGCAGCCGTGGGTGAGGGTGATCTCTTGCGCGGTCAGATTGATACCGGTGTGCAGACTGCGACGTGCAATCTCCTCCCGTAAGCGCTCACTACCCGGCGGGAGCGCATAGCGCCCGACGATGTCGGGATTGTGCCGTAAAATGCCCGAGGTAATTCGGCCTAAGCGCGCTGCCGGATAAAAGGTGCCATCCTGCGGACAGGCCAAAGAGATATTGGTGTAATCGGCATTATTCTGCGCGGCAAACACCTGCTCAATCAGTTCCAGCTTCTGCGTGCTCGGGTCGTTGATTTTCGCGGGCAGCGGTTTGACCGGACGCGTCACGGCTGGCATCACGCCACGCACGTAATAGCCCGATTGCGGACGCGCTTCAATCAGGCCGCGATCTTCAAGGATTTGCCAGGCATTAAGCACCGTATTGACACTAACCTGATGCGATTGTGCCACGCGGCGGATGGCGGGCAGCCGTTTTCCCGGTTTCAGCGTGCCCTGATGAATCGACTCGGCAAAGCTATCTGCCAGCTGCTGATACAGCGTTTGACCGGATGAAAGGGGAAGGGACACAAAAGCCTCCGCGTGCGATGGGTACAATCTAAATTAATATTAACTGTATCCATTACAATAGTAGTTTTGTGTCTCTGTTTCCATCGCCCGATACGCATTAGCATGATGTTAACTTTGAACCATCAGGAAGCGCATCATGCTCGACCCTTCATTCTTCAGCTACGTCACGGTGATGTCGATCACCCCCGGCCCGAACAACCTGCTGCTCGCCACATCGGGCGTCAATTTTGGTTTCAAGCGCACCTTGCCGATGCTGTTTGGCATTCTGGTGGGCTGTGCGATACAGATGCTGTTGGCAAGTATGGCGTTGGATGTGTTGCTGCACTGGATGGCATCCATTCGTTTACCACTCACGATGGTGGGATGCAGTTACTTACTCTGGCTGTCATGGAAAATTTTTCGTGCTGCAGCACCAGAAGCGCGTGAGCGTCCGCGTCCGATGACGCTGGTGGGCGGCATCTGTTTTCAGGCGGTGAATCCCAAAGCCTGGCTGATGGTGACTAACGTGGCGCTGATGTACGCCAACAGCAACGGCGTCATCACAGTATTGCTGGGATTTGCCGCATTGAACTTACCTTGCATCCTGATCTGGGCCGCGATGGGGGATCGTCTGCGCAGTCATCTGCAAGTGGCGTGGAAACGTCAGGCGTTTAACAGTTTGATGGCACTGTCGCTGGTGGCCACCACGGCCTGGATGCTGTACGACGCGGTACTGCTGAGCTAAAACCAAGCATGCAATAGAAGCAAATGGGGCGCTATCATTGGCCCCCCTGCAATTTTAGAGACCCACCAGGCTCTCTAAAGGAATGCCAAACTGCTTGTGCAGATTGCGAATCATCTCCAGAGACAAAGAGCGTTTGCCGTTTAACACTTCATAAACGCGATTACGTCGGCCTATGGCAGGCTCCAGATCTTTGGCAGTCAATCCCTGTTGTTCCATACGAAATTTAATCGCCTCAATCGGATCGGCAGCTTCAATAGGGTAGTGCTCTTTCTCCCACGCTTCGATCAGCATGCTCATCACAATCATATAATCGCTTTCTGGCGTGCCCAGCTCAGGCACATCATCAAAGAGCGGAGAGATGGCCTCCAGGGCCGCTTCGTAATCAAGTTCGTTGCGAATGGGTTTAATGGTCAGTGTCATTTACGTTGCTCCACTGTGTTTGCGTCAATGGCATCGTATTCCCGGTGTGTGCCGATAAATTTTATAAAAATCAGCTTCTGCGGGTAAGCGATGGCCGCAACCAGTCGATAATCATTTCCCTTAATGTTAAATACCACGCGACTGCCTTTCAAAATGCTGGCGCTGCGGTATTGATCCTTGATGTCTGCTGGATTTAACCAATTGGTCTTTTGCGCTTCATCAATCCAGGCTCTCAACGGCTGAGCTGAGTCGGGGTTCGCCGTCATGAACTCCCTGAGTGTCCGTACCGATATGATTCTCATGTAGCGCATCTTAGTCCCGCCTTGGGACTATAGCAAACTTATATCCCAATTTGGGACATTTCTCGCATTTAGCCATAAAAAAGGCCGCTTGCGCGGCCTTATCATTATTCACGGCAATCAGGATTGCCTGGTTACTTCCCCACCACGTGCGCCGTCTCGCGGGCTTCGTCGTTCGCCGCGTCTGGCGTAACGATCGGTGCGTAATCGAGTTGCAGTACGCGGCTGGTTTCCGCCAGAATCTTCTCGGTCAGCGCTACGTCACCGTTCATCTTACGGCCCCAGGTTGGGATCACCGCGCGAATTTTGGTCTGCCACTCTGGTGAACGCATCTGCTCAGGGAAGGCTTTCGCCATCAGCTCCAGCATAATCGGCGCTGCAGTAGATGCCCCCGGCGAAGCGCCGAGCAGGGCTGAAATCGAACCATCTTCAGAGGTCACGACTTCCGTGCCTAAACGCAGTACGCCGCCCTCTTTCTCATCGTTCTTGATGATCTGCACGCGCTGGCCAGCAGTGACTAAACGCCAGTCTTCCTGTTTCGCCTGCGGCACATAAGCACGCAGCGCTTCCATTCGATCGTCATCGCTTTGCAGCACCTGATCGACCAGATATTTCACCAGGTCAAAACTCTTCAGGCCGACCTGCATCATCGGCAACAGGTTGCTGCCGTTCATCGCGCCGAACATATCCAGCAGCGAGCCCTGTTTCAGGAATTTGGTCGAGAAGGTGGCGAATGGGCCAAACAGCAGTACCTGCTTACCATCCAGCACACGCGTATCCACGTGCGGTACTGACATCGGCGGCGCGCCCACGCTGGCTTTACCGTACACTTTCGCCATGTGCTGCTGCACCACTTCTGGATTCTCGGTCACGAGGAAGGAACCGCCCACCGGGAAACCGGCGTAGCCTTTCACTTCCGGGATGCCGGATTTTTGCAGCAGTGGCAACGCCGCACCGCCCGCACCGATAAACAGCTGGCGCGTGGTCAGCAGGCGATTTTCACCGCTGGCCAGATTGTGTAGCGTCACTTGCCAGCGGCCATCGCTCAGGCGCTTGATATCACGCACTTCCTGACGCAGACGCAGGCGGAAATTGGCTTTCTTCTGTAAAGAGGCAATCAGTTGACGCGTCACTTCACCGAAGTTGACGTCGGTGCCCATTTCGGTCCAGGTGGCCGCCACTTTCTGTTTGCTGTCACGGCCATTCATCACCAGCGGAATCCACTGGGTGATCTGGTCGCGATCTTCTGAATAGTTCATGCCACGGAACAGGGTGCTTTTTTGCAGCGCCTGGAAACGTTTGCGCAGGAACTCAACGTTATCGTCGCCCCAGACGAAGCTCATGTGCGGCGTACTGTGGATAAAGCTTTTTGGATTGCGCAGGTTGCCTTTCTGAACGTGGTACGCCCAGAACTGACGAGAAATCTGGAACGATTCGTTGATCGCCACCGCTTTTGCAATGTCGATGCTGCCATCCGCCTTCTGCGGCGTATAGTTCAGCTCGGCCAACGCAGCGTGACCGGTCCCGGCATTATTCCAGCCATTGGAGGATTCCACCGCGACATCGTCGAGGCGTTCCACCATCTCAATCGACCAGTCCGGCTCCAGATCCTGCAGCCATGCGCCAAGGGTGGCACTCATCACGCCTGCGCCGATCAGCAGTACGTCGACATCCTTTCGTTCCTGAAGGTTTGCGCTATCCATACCAGCGGCGGCGAGCGCCAGGTTTACCGCAGTAGTACTCATGAGGCGACATCTCCTCTCTCTGTTGACCTGAAGTTCAACAGGTTCGCAGGCGAAACAGCCACGCTTCTTTCGAGCGCGTCGCGCTATTTCTCAAAGGTTAAGACTCAGGTTTAAGTCAGGGGACGATAACGGTTAACTGCACGTTATGCATATGCATTTGAATATAACATTCTCGTATCGGAATTAAACGTTTGTTTATTTTTTAAAGGCCGAAATGATTCAGCATAAGAATTAATCAGCTCGACCCCGCTGTCATAAGGGATTTTTATCCCTTAATCAGAGGGTTATGGTAATGCAGTTGTTGCGATATTGTGAGAGGAATGCACAGGGTAATGTTCGGAGAGTGAGCGGCATCACACTTTAAATGTATGATTAATAACAATTTGTAGTGGATTGATTTTTTATGCGGTTTTTATGTTGCGTGATATTTCGCCAGATCGTGTAAAACTAATGTTACATTTCTGTGAGTGTTAATTTTTCGCCGCGTCAGACAGTGGTCAGAGGAAAAAAGCATTACGCGGCGGTGGGGATCACTGCTTAGCGAGGCGACGCCATGCAAAGCGGATGACAAAAAATTCAATCGCGCCCAGCAGCAGGAACCACAGGCAAAACACGATAGTGTAGAGCTGATTCAGGTCCTGCAAATGCAGCATCTCCTGAATCCGTCTGGATAATTCCAGGCCGAATTGCGGCGCGGGCAACAGCAGCGCGGAGAGAAAGCCCAGCAGCAGGATTCCGCCAGGGATAATCAGCGTTTCAAACGGGTTTTTCATCGCAGGTTTCCTATCAATTAGCGCGGGCATTAGCGCATAAAAGCGTGCTGGCGTGCAATCCCTGTGCCGGGTCACCCTAAGAAAATTCTTCTATTCCATCCACTTAGCGTCATAAATAGCGCAAGTTAAGAGTTATAGCCTTTGCTATACTTAAATCCATGATTTTACTGTCTTTTTTTTGGTGATTTTGCGTGCTAGACTGCGCGCACTTTTTCATTACTGAACAATAGATGCGGAAAATCGCTCGCTTGAAGGCATTTTTCGCGGCATTGATTGAAAACCCATGACATTTATCGCAACTCTGATTCTGGCCTTTGGTATGTCGATGGACGCTTTCGCCGCAGCACTGGGCAAAGGCGCGTCGCTGCATCGCCCGAACTTCAAAGAAGCGCTGCGCACCGGCCTGATCTTTGGTGTGATTGAAATGCTGACGCCGCTGATTGGCTGGGCGATTGGCCTGGCGGCCAGTCGCTACATCATGGCATGGGATCACTGGGTGGCCTTTGCCCTGTTAACCGTTCTTGGCGGCCGCATGATGATGGAAGGTTTCCGTCAGACGGCGGATGAACCCTGCGAAGCACCACAGCGTCATGGCTTTATGGTCTTGGCATTGACCGCGGTGGCCACCAGTCTTGATGCGCTGGCGGTGGGCGTCGGCCTGGCATTCCTGCAGGTGAATATTGTGCTTACCGCGCTGACCATTGGTGCCGCTACCACCATCATGGCCACGACTGGCGTGATGGTGGGTCGCTTTATCGGTCCGGTGATGGGTAAATGGGCGGAAGTGCTGGGTGGACTGGTACTGATCAGCATCGGCTGCACCATCCTTAATCAACATCTCAACCTCTTCGGCTAATTCAGGCATCTGCCAAACCCCTCATTTTGTGATCTGGCTCAAATATAATTGCGTGAAAAACGCGCGTTAGTTATACTTTTCGCGTATTTCTTCAACAATTTTTGAGCCAGGTATCCAATGAAACGTTTTTTCCGCTACGTGTTTCGTGCATATGTTGAGACTTTCAAGCACGTCCCACCAGGCGCACTGCATTAATCGCACTTATACCCTCGATAATCGCGGTCAGGGATCGACCTGTGGTTATCAATGATTTTCTTATCTCCCCCGCTCAATATCGACTCGAATTTTCTCTCTATCAATGGCTTAGTACCCTTAACCATCAGTTTTGGATCTGGCTATAGCCTGATGTTATACCCCGCTACCAAACAAGCATTCGTCACCTCTTAACCCGCATGGAATAGTCGATTCAGACCCTCTAACCCGTCTGAAACGAGAAACATCATGCTGATCCCTCAACCCTATTTATTGTTCCTTGGCGATGTCACCGATCCACTGGCCGCTAAAACGGCGCGCGGCATTCACGTTTGGCGCCCTGAGCAGTGCGTCGGCGAAATTAAACTGCCGGGCTGTACTGTCAGCTTAGGTCTGGACGTACTCGATATCGCCACGGCAAAAGAACGTGGCGCGAAAACGCTGGTACTGGGCACCGCCAATGCCGGTGGTTATCTGCCGGAGCACTGGCTTGATACCGTTAAAGGCGCGATCAAAGCGGGCATGAACGTGGCGAGCGGCTTGCACCATCGCCTGGTAGATGAGCCAGAGTTGGTGGCGTTAGCCCAGGAGTTTGGCGTTGAGCTGTTTGACCTGCGCCATATGCGTCCAAAACTGAATGTTGGCAGCGGTAAAAAGCGTACAGGTAAGCGTGTACTTACTGTCGGTACGGACTGCTCAGTCGGCAAGATGTACACCTCGCTGGCGCTGGAAGCGGCAATGCGTGAACGCGGCATGAAGGCGGATTTCCGCGCCACCGGACAAACCGGCATTCTGGTTGCTGGTGAAGGCATCGCGATTGATGCGGTGATTGCCGATTTCATCGCCGGTGCTGTAGAAGCCCTGTCACCCGCCAATGATGCCGACCACTGGGATATCGTTGAAGGTCAGGGCTCGCTGTTCCATCCTTCTTATGCGGGCGTCAGCATGGGTCTGATTCACGGTGCGCAGCCGCACTGGCTGGTGATGTGTCACGAAATGGGCCGTCCGCACATGCGTCATTTACCGCATCAGCCGATGGTGAGTTTGAAAGATTGCGTGGAGGCCAACCTGCGCGCGGCCGATGTCACCAGCGATAATGTGCAACTGGCCGGTTTTGCCATCAACACCTCCAACTACAGCGAAGAAGAAGCTCGCGCCTATTGTGCGGACGTTAGCGCCGAATTCGGCGTGCCGGCCACCGATCCGGTGCGTTTTGGTATCGCGGATATCGCCGCCCTGCTGCAGGAGCGTGGCTAAGATGCGGCGCATGCAGATTGAAGTGCTGGAGCTGCCGCTGGCGCGTCCTTTCGCTATTTCGCGTGGCACGCGTACCGCCGTCACTGTCATTCGCGTCACGCTGGAGCAGAACGGCTTTATTGGTCGTGGCGAGTGCACGCCGACACCGCGTTACGATGAAACACCAGATAGCGTCGAGGCGCAGCTGGAAGTGATGCGTAAGGATGTCGAAGCGGGCTTAAGCCGAATCGATCTGCAAAGCCGTTTATCTGCCGGTTCAGCGCGTAATGCGCTGGACTGTGCGCTGTGGCGCCTTGATGCCGCGCTGGCGAAGCAGACACTGTGGCAGCAGTGCGTACGCACTGCACCGCCTTCGGTGATCACGGCGGAGACCTTAAGCCTCGACTCCATCGAAAACATGGCAGCTGCGGCGGCTGATGCCGTATCGCGTGGTGCCATCCTGCTGAAAATCAAACTGAATCGTGACGAGATTTTAGAGAAAGTGGCGGCCATCAGAAAGGCTGCGCCACGTGCCACCTTGATCATTGACGCCAACGAAGCCTGGTCGGGCGTCGATCTGCAAAGCCTGCTTATCGCGCTGCAAGCGTACAACATCGCCATGGTTGAACAGCCGCTGCCTGCCGGACAAGACCAGGATCTGCAACGGTTTAACCACCCGATCCCGGTGTGCGCCGATGAGAGTTGCCACGCGCGTGAAGACATCGCCGAGCTGCGTAATCGCTACGAGATGATCAACATCAAGCTGGATAAGTGCGGCGGCCTGACTGAAGCCTTAGCGATGGTCGAAGAAGCGCAAAAGCTGGATATGCGTCTGATGGTCGGCTGCATGCTGGGCTCCTCACTCGCAATGGAAGCTGCGCTGCCGGTGGCGATTGCTGCAGAACACGTGGATCTTGATGGCCCCATCTGGCTGGCCGCCGATAGCTCACCCTTCCTTTCCTACGCTCAAGGCCGAATCTGGCTGTAACCGCAAGAGGCAACGATGACGGACACTTTACTTACCCCCAACGCCGCCAGCGTTGCCGGTCCCGCGCCGGTACTCGCGATACAGGATCTTAGCGTCTCGTTTCGCGGCCGCAGCGGCGTAAATCAGGCACTGAAAGGCATCAGTTTTGCCATTTATCCCGGTGAAGTCGTCGCCGTGGTCGGTGAAAGCGGCTCGGGCAAATCGGTCACTTCGCTGGCGGTGATGGGCCTGCTGGCCGCTTCAGGCCGTATCGATCGCGGCAGCATGCAGTTCCGCGATCGTCAGGGTAAAGCCCACACGCTGGAAACGCTGGATGAAACCCAACGCCGCACCTTGCGCGGGCGCGAAATGGCGATGATTTTTCAGGAGCCGATGACCTCGCTCAACCCGGTACTGCGGGTGGGCGATCAGTTGACGGAAGCACTGCGTGACCATCAGATGTGCGACAAAGCCGCTGCGGATGCGCGTGCGCGGGCACTGCTGCGCCAGGTGCGCATCGCCGATGTCGATCGCGTGATGAAAAGCTACCCGCACTCGCTGTCAGGCGGCATGCGCCAGCGCGTGATGATTGCGCAGGCGCTGGCGTGCGATCCACAGCTGCTGATTGCCGATGAACCCACTACCGCGCTGGACGTCACCGTGCAGGCGCGCATTCTGCACATCCTGCGCGACCTGCAACGCGAGAAGCAGATGGCAGTGCTGTTTATCACCCATGACATGGGCGTGGTGGCGGAAATTGCCGACCGCGTGGTGGTGATGCTGCGCGGCGAAGTCGTGGAACAGGGGACGGTCGCGGACATCTTCAACGCGCCACAGCATCCTTACACCAAAGCGCTGCTTGCTGCCGTGCCGAAACTGGGTGACATGCGCGAGCAACGCTGGCCGCAGCGCTTCCCACTGTTGGGTGCCACTCAGCCCGCCGATAGCGGTGAGCAGCGCACCGCCCGTTATGACGAAACGCCATTGCTGGATGTGCGCGGTTTAAAAGTCTATTACCCGATTCGCAGTGGCATCTTTTCAGCCCTGACCCATCAAGTACATGCGGTGGAGCAGATCGACTTCAGCCTGTGGCCGGGTGAAACCCTGGCGATTGTGGGTGAGAGCGGCTGCGGCAAATCTACTACCGGCCGCGCGCTGATGCGCCTGATCAAGAGTCAGGCTGACAGCATTCATTTCCAGGGCAATGAAATCGCTAATCTGAAAGAGGCGGAGTTTCAACCGCTGCGCCGCAAAATCCAGATGGTATTTCAGGATCCCTACGCCTCTTTAAACCCGCGTCTGACCGTGGGCTTCACCATTGCCGAGCCGCTGCTGCTGCACGGTCTGGTGAAATCGCTGGAAGAAGCCACGCCGCAGGTTGAAGCCTTGCTGAAAAGCGTTGGTCTGTTGCCCGAACATGCCACGCGTTATCCCCATGAGTTTTCCGGCGGCCAGCGCCAGCGTATTGCGATTGCCCGCGCCATGGCCTTGAAACCGAAAGTCATCATCGCCGATGAGGCCGTCTCGGCACTGGATGTCTCGATCCAGGCGCAGGTGGTGAACCTGATGATGGACCTGCAAAAGCAGACTGGTGTCGCGTGGATTTTCATCTCGCATGACATGGCGGTGGTGGAGCGTATCGCTAACCGCGTGGCGGTGATGTATCTCGGCCAGATTGTCGAGCTTGGCCCGCGTCAGTCGGTGTTCAACCAACCGCAACATCCGTATACCCAACGTCTGCTGGCCTCGGTGCCGGTGGCCGATCCACAGAACCGTCAGACCCGTACTTTCGAAGATAGCGAAATTCCTTCGCCGCTGCGCAAGTTGGGCGAAACGGTCACCAAACCCCGTTATCGCCAGGTTGCACCGCAACACTGGGTCGCTGACGACATTGCATCGCGCTAACGCTCAATACCAGGAGATTTCATGAAAACCCTTTTTCGCCGTTCGTCACTGGCTTTTGGCTTGACCCTCGCGCTGGCCGCCGCCGCGCAGGCGCAGGATCTGCGCATTTCGATGTATGCCGATATCACCGGTCTCGATCCTCACGATACCTCGGATAACGTCAGCTATTCGGTGCAGAGCGGTATCTTTGAACGCCTGTTCCAGTTCGATGCGCAGATGAAACTGCAACCCTGGCTGGCGACCGGTTATACCAATAATGACAACGCCACCGAATTTACCCTGACGCTGCGCAAAGGTGTCACTTTCCAGGACGGTACGCCGTTTGATGCTGAAGCGGTCAAGGCCAACCTCGATCGCCTCGCCGATCAGACCAAAGGCCTGAAGCGCAACAGCCTGTATAAGATGATTGCCAACGTCACGGTGCTGGCGACGGATCAGGTGAAAATTGACCTCAACCAATCCTTTGGTGCTTTCATCAACACCCTGGCACACCCGTCAGCGGTGATGTGGAGCCCGGCGATCCTCAAACAGTACCCGGAAGAAGCACAGCTGCGCCTGCATCCGGTCGGCACCGGTCCGTTCAAGTTTGTTGACTGGCAGCCGGGCAAGGCCGTTTCGCTGGTGAAGTATGATGGCTACTGGCAGAAAGGCTGGCCGAAGGTGGATAAAGTGACCTTCTCGCCAAGTCCGGAAGATGCCACCCGCGTTGCCGCACTGAAATCAGGACAGGTGGATGCGATCTGGCCGCTGCCGTCGGATCTGATCGCGACTGTGCAGAGCGACAGCAAATTAGCGATCCAGCGCGATCCGAGTATTTATCTCTACTACATGGCGATCAACACTCACCACAAACCATTGGCGGATGTGCGCGTGCGTCAGGCGATCAACTACGCCATCGACCGCAATCTGTGGCTGAAAGTGGCGTTTGCTGGCATGGGTAAACCCGCTTCGTCCGCGATGCCGGAAGGGGTGCAGTTCTATCAGAAGCAGAGCGAACCGAATTATCACTACGCCCCGGATGAAGCCAAAGCCTTGTTGAAAGCTGCCGGCTATCCGAACGGTCTGGATTTGAAACTGTGGACCACCAACACCACCGCCAGCGTGCGCGCGGCGCAGGTGCTGAAAGCCCAGCTGGCAACGGTGGGCATTCGCGCCACGGTGACGCCAATGGATTCCGGTACGCGCAACGCCAAACTGTGGGGCGTGAAGGATCCTAAAGCAGCCGAATTCGACCTCTATTACGGCGGCTGGTCAACCTCGACCGGTGATGCGGACTGGGCGCTGCGCCCGCTGTATGCCACCGAATCCTGGGTACCGACCTCGTATAACGTTTCGTACTTCAGCAATCCGGATGTGGATAAAGCCATTGCTGGTGGGTTAGCCACCGCCGATCCGGCTAAGCGCGGTGAAGCCTATGCGGAAGCCCAGAAAATGCTGTGGAAAGATGCGCCCGTCGCCTTCCTCGGCACGCCAGATAACCTGGTGGGCAAGCGCAGCAACCTGACCGGCGTATCGATGCTGGCAGATGGCAACTTCCTCTACACCCAGGCGGCATTTAAGTAAGGCAGGGCGTTAATCCCTCACCCTAACCCTCTCCTGCAAACGGGAGAGGGCGTCCCCAATTTAAAGGAAGCGCATGTTCGCATACATTATTCGTCGGCTGCTGGAGATGATCCCTGTCCTGCTGGTGGTCTCGCTGCTGGTGTTCGGCTTTATTAAGCTGCTACCCGGCGATCCGGCGCGCATTTACGCCGGTCCAGACGCCCCGATCGAAGCGGTCGAAGCCGCGCGCCAGCATCTCGGACTCAACGATCCGCTGCCGCAGCAATACGTTAACTGGATCGGTGGGCTGCTACGTGGCGATCTCGGCGTCACTTACCGCACGCAACAGCCGGTGCTGCAAGTGATCAAACAAGGCTTTATGCCAACCCTGTGGCTGGCGCTGGCGGGCTTTGCCTGGTCGGTAATCCTCGGCCTGTTTCTCGGTGTACTGGCCGCACTGAAACGCGGTAAATGGCAGGACTGGACATTGATGAGCGTCGCCGTCGGCGGCATCTCAATGCCCACTTTTTGGTTGGGTCTGTTGCTGATCCAGTTCGTTGCAATGCCCTTTGGCCTGTTCTCGGTGAGCGGGTTCAACAAGGCCAGCGACATTATCCTGCCTGCTATCACTTTGGGTTCCTCGGTGGCCGCCGTGATGGCGCGCTTCACTCGTTCCGCCTTCCTCGAAGTGGCGCAGGAAGATTATGTGCGCACCGCCAAAGCCAAAGGGCTGCGCAATCGGCTGGTGACGTGGAAGCACGTAATGCGTAATGCCCTGATCCCGGTGATCACCATGCTCGGCTTGCAGTTCGGTTTTCTGCTCGGCGGATCGATCGTGGTGGAGAGCGTCTTCAACTGGCCCGGTTTGGGCTGGCTGTTGATCGAGTCGATCAAAGCACAAGATCAGCCGGTGATTCAGGCGCTGGTGATGCTGTTCGTGTTTGAATTTATTGTGATTAACCTGCTGGTGGATCTGCTGTATGCCGTGGTCAATCCAGCCATTCGCCTGCGACAGGAGTCGTGATGAGTACAGAATCTCTCTCTGCCGCAACACCACAAACCATCCGCTCGCCGTGGCGCGATTTCCTGCACGCCTTTGTGCGTAATCCGCTGGCGCTGGTCTCCGGCGGCTTTGTACTGCTGCTGGTGATTGTGGCGATCTTCGCGCCCTGGCTGGCACCATGGGACCCGATGGCACCGGACTGGATGGCCTTATCATCACCGCCCTCAGCGGCACACTGGATGGGTACTGATGATCTGGGACGCGACCTGTTGAGCCGCATCATCTTTGGCGCACGCATCTCGCTTTACGTCGGCGTACTGTCGGTGACGCTGGGCATGGTGGTGGGCGTGCTGCTCGGCTTGCTGGCGGGCTATTACGGTCGCTGGATTGACATGCTGATCATGCGCGGTTCCGACGTGCTGTTTGCCTTTCCCGGCATGCTGCTGGCGATTGCGGTGGTGGCGATTCTCGGTCCGGGACTGAATAACGTGATTATCGCCGTGGCGGTGTTCAGCGTGCCGGTCTTTGCCCGCATCGTGCGCGCCTCGACGCTGTCGCTCAAACAGGCTGCGTATGTCGAAGCGGTGCGCTGCGCCGGTGCGCCCGATCGCGTGATCCTGCTGCGCCACATTCTGCCCGGCACGCTCTCCAATGTGATTGTCTATTTCACCATGCGTATCGGCACCAGTATTCTAACGGCAGCGGGCCTCAGCTTTATTGGCCTGGGCCCGGAACCGGATGTGCCGGAGTGGGGAAATATCCTGGCGATGAGCCGCAGCATGATGATGGGCGGTTTATGGCACGTCAGCGTGTTCCCCGGCCTGGCAATTTTCATTACTGTGCTGGCGTTTAACCTGCTGGGTGATGCGCTGCGCGATACGCTCGATCCCAAACTGAAGAGCTAAACATGGATTTTCAACAACTGCAGCGTGATCTACTGCTGCAACGCTGGCGCACTGAACGCCAGCTCGGGCAACCACGCAGTGCTTGCGGCGCCACCAACCGCATCAGCGATGTGCCCGGCGTGCGCGTCGGCCATCACACGCTGGCAGACGGTGAGAGACAAACCGGTGTGACGGCGATTGTGCCGCCAGGCGATAACCTGTTTCTCAAGCCGTTACCCTGCGGCGCGGCGGTCTTTAATGGCTTTGCCAAGCCCGTCGGGTTGGTGCAAATCGAAGAGTTGGGCGTGCTGCAAACGCCGATCTTGCTCAGCAACACGCTGGCAGTCGGCACGCTGTTTACCACACTGGTGCGTGACGCCATCAGCCGTAACCCGGAGTTGGGTCGCAGTTTGCCTACCGTCAATCCGCTGGCGCTGGAGTGCAACGACGGCTGGCTGAATGACATTCAGGCGCTGGCGGTGACCGAAGCCATGGTGCAGGACGCGCTCGATTCGGCGCAGGCCGATTTCGCCCGTGGCAGCGTCGGTGCCGGACGTGGCATGAGCTGCTTCAGTTTGAAAGGCGGGATTGGCAGCGCATCGCGTTCAATTCCTTCATTGAACGCGACGTTGGGCGTGCTGGTGCTGGCTAATTTTGGGGCACTGAATGCGTTCACGCTGGATGGTGTGCGCATGGGTGACATGATTGGACCGCTGATGCCAGAATTGGCACCGCAGCGCGATGCCGGCTCCATCATCATCATTATGGCCACCGATGCGCCGCTGGATGCGCGCCAGCTTAAGCGTATCGCTAAACGCGCCGGTGCCGGATTAGGCCGTTTAGGCAGTTATTGGGGACATGGATCAGGCGATATTGCCGTGGCCTTCTCCACGCAAACGCAGCCAAACCCGCCGGAAGATGCGGCACTGGAACCGCTGCTTGCCGCCGCCGCTGATGCCACTGAACACGCGGTGCTGGATGCGCTATTAAGTGCCGAAGCGGTCACTGGTTTTCGCGGCCATCATCGTCCGTCACTGACGCAGGTGCTGGATGAATTGGCCAAACCGTAGGGCCGCCATTTATGGCGCCTCTTTCAGCAGCGCCTGTGTTCAGCTTGAATGCCGCCTCTGACGTTAAGTTAACCGTAATGTCGCCATTTTTGGCGCCTCTTACAGCAGCGCCTGTGGTCAGCCTGAAAGCGGCCTTTGACGCACTGTTCCCCGTAGTGTCGCCATTTATGGCGACCGTGTTCCAACCCGCATGGAATTTGCCTGACTTATGAAAATATTCATCTCTGCTGACATTGAAGGTATCGCGGGCGTGATGCGTCCGGAACAGTGCTCACCCGGCCATGCGGAACACCAGCTGGCACGCGGGCTGATGGAACAGGAAGTGAATGCCGCCATCGACGGTGCTTTCGCTGGCGGAGCCACCGAAGTGGTGGTGGCCGACAGCCATGCGCAAATGACCAACCTGCGCGCGGAAAACATCGATCCGCGTGCGCGCATGGTGCAAGGCAAGCCGCGTGGCTTGTCGATGGTGGAGGGCATTGAGCAGCAGCGCTTCGATGGCCTGTTCTTTATCGGCTATCACAGCGCGGCGGGCGAGCCCGGCGTGCTGGCGCACACCATCAACGGCCGTGCGTTTTGGCGCATCCATATCAACGGTAAAGTGATGGGTGAAAGCGATATCTACGCTGCCGCCGCCGCCGAACAGGGTACACCGCTGTGGCTGGTGAGCGGGGACGATCAACTACAAGGCTGGATCGCCGAACACTATCCGTCAGTGGATTACGTCTGTGTGAAACGCGCGATTTCCCACACCTGCGCGGAGTCCATTAGCCCGCAAGCCGCACAAAACGCCATTCGTGCCGCCGCTACTGCGGCGGTACAGCGTGCGCGCCAGGTCAGTACCACGCGTTTGACCGCACCTTATGAGATGCAGTTACAAGCCAGCAAACCGGTGCTCGCGGATTTGTTCAGTCTGATTCCCGGTGTAACGCGCATTGATGCGGTGACCGTGGGTTATCGCGCCGAGCAGATGGGCACATTGATCAGCCTGCTGAGTGCATTCTCCTATCTGGCGAGTACGCAGTCGTAATGTTGGTGCGCACCCTACAGATGCGCGTAGGGTTGCCAGGACTGCGTACCTGACGGATGCTCGCAGGGTTGCCATGGATGGCAATCAATAGATTAGCAATCACGTATCAACGCTTAGGCACATTATTGGCAGGTCGTACCGCATTTCCTGCTGGCTTTTGGTAACCTGCGCGCAATTTATATATAACAACGAGGCAGTCATGCAGCTCTGCAGTTTTTATCTTATTGACCAGGAAAGAAAAAGTTACGGAATCGTGCGGGAAGAGGGCGTGATTGACGTCGGTTCACGCCTCGGCGCGGCATGCCCGGACCTGAAATCTTTGTTACAACGCGGCGCGGTCAGCGACCTGGAAGCCTTTCGTTCTCAACCAGTAGATCAACCATTCAGCGCCATTCGTTTCCTTCCGGTAGTGGAAAATCCTGGGAAAGTGTTCTGTGTCGGCATGAACTACGCGGACAAGCGTAAAGAGTTTGCCGAGACTATCGAAGCGCCGACGCTGTTCGTCCGTTTCGCGGATTCCCTGGCGGGGCATGAGCAGCCGCTGTTAAAACCGGCCACCACCCAGGAATTTGATTACGAAGGTGAACTGGCGGTGATTATCGGTCAGCCTGCCTATCAGGTTAAAGCGGCCGATGCGCTGCAACACGTTGCGGGTTACAGCTGCTTTATGGATGCCACCGTACGTGACATGCAGTTCACCTGGTTTACCGCCGGAAAAAACTGGCAGCAGACTGGCGGTTTTGGTCCGTGGATGACCACCTCAGATGAGATCCCCGATCCGCAGCAGTTGGCGATCAAAACCTGGCTGAATCAGCGTGAAGTGCAGAACGACACCACCGCCAGCATGGTGCATCCGGTGGCGAAAATCATCGAATACATTTCGGCATTCAGCCCGCTGTCAGCAGGCGATGTGATCATCACCGGTTCACCAGGCGGCGTCGGTAAAAAACGCACGCCACCGCTGTTTATGTTCCCCGGCGATGTGATTGAAGTCGAGATCGAAAAAATTGGTCGTCTGCGCCACACAGTGGTTTAAAGAAAAAAGGCTGCCATTTATAAAAATGGCAGCTTTGACTGATGTGTGTTGAATTGACCAGACGACGACCGCTTAGCGCGTAAATCTCACCACGCGGCTGCGATTGAGCACCAGCCGCACTTTGTCACCTTCACGCGCGATCACAAAACGTTTCTCCCAGGGGCCATCCTGCGCGGTGGCGAGCACGCGATCGCCGCCCAGCGATTGCAAACTGGCATGAATCGCTGCCGGACCGATGCCCATAATCAGGCGATCGCCCTCAATCACCATTTCACTGCGCCAGGTATGTGCAAACCAGCGGCCTTGCAGATGCTCAAGGCTGGCGCTGTCCGCCTCTACCGACACAAAACGGCGCGGCGCATGACCAATCTCACCGACAATCGCTTTACCATCATGGCGTAGCTTGATCGGGAAAGTGCTGGAAAGCGACACCGCATCTCCGTGCGGATCGGCGCGCCACAGCGTTTCACCGGCACCCAGCCAGGTCGCGGTCACACCCTGAATCTCCAGCCAGTCGGCGGCGTTTTCTGCCACGTATAAGCCCGGCGTCAAATCATGCCCTTTCTCCGGCAGCGAGCGATCCAGCAGCGCCGCCATCACCCGCAGTGCACTTTCTGAGGTCGCCACATCTTCACGGTTGGCAACAATCGCTACGCCCAGCTTCAGCTCCGGATGCAGCAGGAAATAGCTTTTATAACCCGCATGCGAACCGCCGTGACCGAACAGCGTCTGGCTGCCCAGCGTGGAACTGGTGATACCCAGCCCGTAGCCGCTGGTACGGCCGTCATTGAGATAGCGTGGCGCGCTCAGGCGTTGCAGCACCCCCGCGCCGGGTCCGCTGTCCGCCAGCAGACTTTGCAGCCAGCGCGTCAGATGATTGACGCTGCCGGTTACACTGCCCGAGGCGGAAAGATGCAATCCAGCGCTGGAGAGCTGCCACTGCGCGCCGTTTTGCCAGTAACCCGGCACCAGTCCCGGCACGATATCGAACCAGGTTTCCGGCGCGACCAAACTGATATCCAGCGGCTCGCAGATATATTGCTGCAGCAGATCGTTGAACAGCAGACCTTTGGCTTTCAGCGCCTCTTCCACCAGGCGGTAGCCGGTGTTGGTGTATGAAATCTCGCTGCCGGGCGGATAACTGAGATCGCCTTCCTGTGCGACAAAATCCAGCAGATCAGCAGCGCTGGTGGCGTTGTACACCGACAAGCCGAGCAGCGACAGGGTTTCACGCACATCGGGCAAGCCGCTGCTCATGTCCAGCGCCTGGCCGACAGTGATCTGGCCGTTGGCGCCTGTTAGCTGCGGCAGATGCTGCACCAGCTTATCGTTGAGTTGCAGGTAGCGACGGCCAGGCCCGGTGACCAGCGCGGCAAACAGATGCTTGGTTATCGAGGCAAAACGCACCACGCTGTCGGCGCTGAAGGGGGTCTGTTGCGCCAGATCGGCCAGACCGGCGCAGTGTGTCGAGTGAATATGATGGGCATCAAACAGGACTATCGCACCACCCGGTGCGCCGGGCTGCTGCCAGCCTTGTGTTATCTGCTGCGCCACCTTGGCGGCCTGTTGCCAGTTCGCGGTCATACTGGTTCCTCCAGCGTCATGCTGAGAGCGAAAAGTGGTGCGATATCAGCAGACTGTTGCCCGTTCGCGGTCATGCCGGTTCCTCCAGCGTCATGCTGAGATCAAACAGTTGAGCGGTATGCGGATGCTGGATGCGCCGCGCGCGTAAATCCTCCGCGCTCAGCTGCTCCACCATCTCACCGTGCTGCATCACCCCAATGCGCTGGCACAGATGCGTCACCACCGCGAGGTTATGCGTCACCATAATGTAGGTGAGTTTGCGCTCAGTGCGTAGATCGCTGAGTAAATTCAGGATTTCCGCCTGCACCGACACATCCAGCGCCGACGTGGGCTCATCCAGCAGCAGCACTTCTGGCTCGGCAATCAACGCGCGGGCAATCGCCACGCGCTGACGCTGACCGCCCGAAAGCTGATGCGGATAACGGAAACGCACAGCGGCCGGTAAGCCGACCTCGCTCAGCGCCTGGCTGATGCGCTGTTCCGCGCGATCGAGCTGATGCACCAGCAACGGCTCATGCAGGATGCGGTCGATGGTTTGACGCGGATGCAGCGAACCAAACGGATCCTGAAACACCATCTGCACCTGGCGATAGAACGCGCGGCTGCGTTTGGCGCCCAGTTCCATGCCGCCAAATTTCATGCTGCCTTGCCAATCGGCATTGAGTCCGGCGAGGGCGCGCAGAATGGTGGATTTGCCCGAACCACTTTCGCCGACCATGCCAAAGCTTTCGCCGTTGGCGACCGCGAAGCTGACGCCTTTCACTACCTGATGCGCACCAAAGGCGATGCGCAGGTTATCAATTTCAATCATGAAGCTGCCTGTAAATTCTGTGCGTTCGTTGAACGGTACGCATCCATACGCATCCTGCGGGCGTAAAGCGGGCATGGGGGTATAACCGTGTTGATGGGCATTGCGCTATTCCCGCCACGCCGCATCGCGCTGTAATACCGGTAAGCGCTCGCGCGGATGTTTTAACGACGGCAAACAGGCCAGTAAGCCGCGCGTATACGGATGCTGAGCCTGCTGTAACTGCCCGGCGTCCAGCAATTCGACAATGCGCCCGGCGTACATCACCGCCACGCGATCGCAAAAGTGCGACACCAAAGGCAGATCGTGGCTGATCAGAATCAACCCCATGCCGCGCGCGGAAACCAGATCGTCAATCAGCTTGAGGATCTCTGCCTGTACCGTGGCATCCAGCGCGCTGGTGGGCTCATCGGCGATCAGCAGTTCCGGATCCGGTGCCAGCATCATGGCAATCATCACGCGCTGGCCCATCCCGCCGGAAACCTCATGCGGATAGCGCTTCGCCACCGCGGCAGCATCACGAATTTTCACCTGCTCCAGCAGATCAATCGCTGCCAGCATTGCCGCTTTACGGCTGCCGCCTTTATGCTCGCGCCAGGCTTCTGCGATCTGCTGGCCAATGGTCATCACTGGATTGAGTGAATATTTTGGGTCCTGCAGGATGAAGCCCACGCGTTTGCCGCGAATCTGACGCAGCACTTTTTCACTGGCGCCGCGCAGATCGATACCGTCAAAACGCAATACGTCGGCGGTCACCTCCGCATTGCCCGGAAGTAATTGCATCAAACAGCGTGCGGTCAGCGACTTGCCCGATCCGCTCTCGCCAACAATGGCAAACTTCTCGCGGCCCACGCTAAAACTGACGCCGCGTACCGCTTCAAAGATCTCTGTGCGACTGCGGAAGGCAATGCGCAGGTTTTCAATTTCCACCAGCATTTAGCGCTCCTTAGGATCCAGCACGTCGCGCAGACCGTCGCCGAGAAAGTTAAATGCCAGTGAGGTCAGGAAAATGGCGATACACGGCATCAGCGGCACCCACCATTCGCTGAACAGGAAGCGGCGCGCGGTGGCAATCATGGTGCCCCATTCAGGTGAAGGCGGTTGCGCGCCCATCCCCAGGAAGCCAAGGCTGGCGGCGGTGATGATGATGGAACTCATATCCAGCGTGACGCGCACAATCAGGCTCGGCACGCACAGCGGCATGATGTGGCGCAGGATGATGCGCAGCGGTGACGCGCCAGTAAGTCGGCTGGCGGCGATAAAATCGCTGTGGCGGAACTGCATGGTTTCGGCACGCGCCAGACGCGCGTACGGCGGCCAGGCGGTTAAGGCAATTGCCAGAATAGCGCTCTCCACGCCGGGTTTCAGCGCGGCCACAAACGCCAGCGCCAGAATCAAACGCGGGAAGGCGAGGAAGATGTCGGTGATACGCATCAGCGTCTTATCCACAATGCCACCGGCATAGCCCGCGATACAGCCAATCAGCAGGCCGAGCGGGGCGGTGAGCAGCACCACGGCGATCACCATGCCAAGCGTGGTGCGTCCGCCATAGATAATGCGCGTCCAGACATCGCGGCCGAGTTCATCAGTGCCGAGCCAGTGTGCGACAGAAGGAGCCGCCAGACGGTTTTCCAGATGCTGTGCGCCTGGATCAAACGGCGTCAGCCACGGGGCAAATAGCGCCAGCAACAGCATGACGGCGATAACTGCTAATCCGGCCATCGCCAGCGGGTTGCTGCGCAGGCTGAGCCACAAGCGATAGCGTCGGCCCCACACCGCCTGACGGCGATTGGCTGGCGTATCGTCCAGCAGCCAGTCACGAGAGAAGAAGATCATTTTACGCGTGGGTCCCAAAGTCGATAGAGAAGGTCAGCCAGCAGATTGAGCAGCACATACACGGTGCCGACCAGCAGCGTGGCGCCGACCACCGGGTTCATGTCGGCGTTCATCAGCGAGGTGGTGAGATACTGGCCGAGGCCGGGCCAGGAGAAGACGTTTTCGGTGACGACCGCGCCCTCCAGCAATCCGGCGTAGGTCAGCGCCAGCACCGTCACCAGTTGCACCGCCACGGTCGGAAAGGCATGCCGCCAGATCACCCGGCGCGATGACAGCCCTTTCGCACGCGCAGTGATCACAAATTCACCGCTCAAGGCATTGAGCATAAAGGTGCGCGTCATACGTGTGATGTAGGCCATGCTGAAGTAGGCAAGGATCAAGACCGGCTGCGCCATGTGTGCCAGCGCATCCCAGAAGGCATCCATTTCACCGGCGAGCAATGAGTCGATGGTAAGAAAGCCGGTGACCTGCGGCACCATATCCTGCCAGATGATGTCCTGCCGTCCTGGACCCGGCGCAATGCCGAGCACGGCGTAGAACACCAGCAGGCTCAGCAGCGCCAGCACAAACACCGGTAGTGAGTGTCCAGCGAGGCACACCACGCGAATGGTCTGATCGACCCAGGTGCTTTGGCGCACGGCGGCCCAGACACCCAGCGGAATACCGACCAGCGCGGCGATAATAATCGCGGCAGTCGCCAGTTCCATGGTCGCCGGGAAGAAGCGCGCAATATCGGTGGTCACCGGGTTTGAGGTGAGAACCGATTTCCCGAGATCGCCGTGCAGCAGTTGATTGAGGTAGTGGCCGAACTGAATGTAGAGGGGCTGATCCAGCCCCATTTCCAGGCGCACGCGATCCACCACGGACTGCGGTGCGTTATCGCCCACCGCCGCCAGCACCGGATCGGTAGGCATCACCCGGCCGATAAAGAAGGTCAGTACAGAAAGACCAAACAGCGTCAGCACCAGGCTTCCCAGGGTGCTGACGATTTTCTTCAGTAAAGGCATCAGGCTTTTTTCACCTGATCGTATGGCCACTGCTCCAGTACCGTCATGTGCACATCTGAGATGTTTTTGCCACAGGCGACATTCTTGGTCTTCTGCATCATGAAGATGAACGGACTTTTCTCACGGCCCAACTGCTGAATCTGCTGATAGAGGGCAATACGCTTCGCCGGATCCGGCTCGTGCAGTGCCTGCTCAGTCAGTTTGTTGAACTCTTCATCTGACCAGCTGCAGCGCCAGGCCAGCGTGCGGCTACGGGCATTTTCGCTGTTGTCGGTATTCACACAGAAGGCTTCAGTGTTGGAGTTTGGATCGAAATAGTCCGCGCCCCACACGGTCAGCGCCAGCTGATGCTGACGCGCACGCATCTTGGTCAACACCTGGCGGTTTTCGGCGGCAATCAATGACACTTTGATGCCAATCGCACCCAACTGGGTCTGGATCGCCTGAGCGATATCGGGATACGGCTGCATTGAGTAGTGGTCGAGGGTGATCTCAAATCCATCGGGATAACCCGCTTCTGCCAGCAGCGATTTGGCTTTCGCCACGTCTTTATGGAACGGGGTGTCGTCCAGCGCTGCCGGGAAGCCGCTCGGCAGGAAGCTTTGATGGGTAATAAAGCTCATCGACAGAATGTTCTTCTGGATGCTGTCGTAATCCAGCGCCCACTTCAGGGCTTGCCACACCTGCGGCTTTTTCAGGTATTCATTATTGGTGTTGCAGGACATCAGCATGATGGCTGACAGCGACTGATTCACCAGCGACACGTTGCTGTCGTTCTTCACCTGCAACAACTGCTCGGTGGTGAGATCGTAGGCCGCATCCACGTCGCCTTTCTTCACCATCAGCGCCTGAGCGGCCGGGTCGGTGATGTGCTTCAGGATTACGCGCTTAATTTTGCTCTTGTCGGCATACAGCGGGCTCAGTTCCAGGATCACCGTTTCACTGGCTTTCCAGGTGCGCAGAGTGAAGGCACCCGAACCGGCGCTGTGCTGTTTCAGCCATGCATTACCGAAATCGTTGTTCTGCTGATTGGCTTCACAGGCCTTCTTCGACACGATGCTGCCAACGGTGGCGGAGAGGCAATACAGCAGGAAGGTTTCCGCTGCGGGTGCACCGAGTTTCATCTCCACGGTATGCGCACCTTTCGCCGTGACCATCTGCGTCACATTGTCTTTAGTGAAGCCAAACTGGTTAATGATAAAGGCCGGGCTTTTATCCAGCTTGACGATACGTTCAATCGAATAGGCGACATCTTCTGCGGTGAGCGCTGTGCCATCGGCGAATTTCGCTGCCGGGTCGAGGTGGAAGGTATAGGTGCTGTTATCGCTGCTCACATCCCAGCTCTTCGCCAACTGGCCAATCACTTTATCGGCTTTCTGCGGGTCCGGCGTGACCAGGCGCTGATACATGTTGCCGCAAATCTGGCCGCCGGTGGCTTCAAAGCTTTCATGGGGATCGAGGCTGGTAATGTTGTCCAGCTGCATCGCCATCACGAACATACTCGGTGGCGTATCAGCGAAGGCGGTGTTGAGACTCAGATAGGAAAAAGCAGGGACGGCGGCGCATCCTGCGAGAAAACGTCTTCTGGTTACCATGACAACTCCAAGTTATTGATTATTAAAATTAAATTTAGTTATTTTGCTGTTTTTTGTCTTGACTTTCCCGCTGTGCGAGAGGATTAATAATGGGATTAAGTCATTTGTTTCATGCGTGAAGCCTTGCCTCTTTTTGGTGCAATTTGCCCCGCCAGCAGGCAGAACTTGCGCTTTCTCCCGAACATGGAATCGATACAACATGTCTGACATCTTCAATATTCCGGTCTTTGACGGTCACAACGATGTGCTCAATAAACTCTGGCAACACCATCAACCCAACGCGGTGCAGGCCTTCCTGCAGGGTACTGGACGCGGTCAGATGGACCTGCCGCGTATCCGTCAAGGAAATATGGTAGGTGGGATATTTGCCACCTGGGTGCCGTCTCACCCTCTGATTGCAAGAAGTGCGCCAGACCTCTCAGATTTTCCTCAGGAAATTATTGGCGCTGCGCGTGATGCCACTTTTTCGATGCTGGCGTTGCTGCTGCGCATCGAACAGGCCTCAGAGGGGCAAGTGAAAATTTGCCGCAGCGTGCGCGATATTCGCGACTGTATGGCCAGGGACGTGCTGGCGGTGGTGATGCACGTGGAAGGGGCGGAAGCGCTGGATACCAACGGCGAGCTACTGGATATCCTGTATGCCAGCGGTCTTCGTACGCTGGGGCCACTGTGGAGTCGTCCGAATCAATTTGGTGAGGGCGTGCCGTTCCTGTATCCGTCATCGCCGGATGTCGGCAACGGCTTAACGGCGGCGGGCAAGCAACTGGTGCGCGACTGTAATCAACGCCGGATCATGGTTGACCTGTCGCACATGGATGAGAAGGGCTTCTGGCATACCGCAGAGATCAGCGATGCGCCGCTGGTGGCCAGCCACTCCAATGCCCATGTCATCAGTGCGCAGTCGCGCAACCTTACCGATCGCCAGCTGGCGGCCATTAAAGAAACCCACGGCTTTGTCGGCGTGAACTTCGCCGTGCCGTTCCTGCGTGAAGATGGCGATCGTCATGCGCCGACCACCGTGGATGCCATCGTGCAGCATGTGGAATACCTGCTGGAAAAAGTCGGTGAAGATGGCGTCGGCTTTGGCTCGGATCTGGATGGTGCCACCATGCCAGGCGACATGAAAGATGTGGCCGGTTTCCCACTGGTGGTGAACGCGCTGGCGGCGCGTGGTTATTCGCGCGAACTGCTGGAAAAAATTTGCCACGGCAACTGGCTGCGCGTGCTTGAAGCGACCTGGGGCGAGTAATTATGCGATTGCGACACATTGAGGTTTTTCAGGCGATAGTGCAGACCGGCAGCATCAGTGCGGCGGCGCGATTGCTCAATGTGTCGCAGCCAAATGTCAGCCGCGTCTTAACGCACGCCGAGCAGCAGTTGGGATTTGCCCTGTTTGAACGGCGTGCGCAGGGGATGGTGGTCACCGCAGAAGGTCGGCGTTTACTGCCCGAAGTGGAAGATCTCTACCAGCGTTTACACTCCATCACCCAACTTACCGAGCAGTTGCGGCGCGGCGAGGGGCAAACGGTGCGTGTGGGAGCTGCACACGCTTTTGGTCAGATGGTATTAGCGCCCGCACTGGTTAACTGGCGACAGCAGGCTGCGTCGGTGAGTGTGGAGTTAGTGACCGAGCACTTCAGCACGCTGTGCCAGATGATCATGGATAACCAGCTCGATTTCGCGCTGGTGTTTGGTCAGCAGGTCGATGCCGATCTGCTGGCGGAACCGCTGTTTCAATCGTCGATGGTGGCGCTACTGCCGCAGCATCACACTCATAACGAACCCGCCACGCTGGAGTGGTTGTGTGCCAACAACCTGTTGATGATGCAGAACCAAGACCCACTTGGGCGCGTGCTGCATCGCGCTTTGCGTGACAAAGGGCTGGACCCGGCGGTGTCGCTGTCGATCAAAACCTATTCGGTGATTGCTGATATGGTGCTGGCAGGCGGCGGTGTGGGCGTAGTGGATCTGTTTACCGCCTGCCGCTATGCCGACCAGCTAAAACTGCTGCCGGTGGCACAACCGCTGCCGTTTGAAGTGATGCTGATCAGCCGCCGCGACCAGCCACAATCGCAATCGACCTTGCAGTTGAAACAGGTGATTCGCAATAAGCTGTGGGAGATCGCGCGGCAGTGTGAAACGCGGTTTTTTAGCCTGTAAATGACGGCGAACTGGCTACGAACTGATTGCGCAATAAATTGCGCCGCTACAAAAAACATGAGCTCTGCCGTAGCGGCGCGATTCATCGCGCTACAAAGATATGCACCCTGCCCTAGCGATGCGGTTTATCGCGCAATTGACGACTTACACCCCATCCGTAATCGGTTTACGCACCAGCAGCAGATAAGCCAGCGCACCCACCACGGTGACGCCTGCACAAATCATCAGCGCGAGGCTGAATGACTTGGTGGTATCCAGCACCCAACCGGTGATCACCGGCGCAAACGAGGCAAACACAAAGCTGGCGAAGTTCTGGATGCTGCCCACCGATGCCGTCATACGTGCGGTAACGTTAGCGTGAATCAAGCCCCAGCAAGATGTCCCGGCAAAGTGAATGCAGAACAGCGCCATGCCAATCAGCGTCACTGCACTGGCGGTGTCTGTTGCACGGGTGACGAAAGTGGTGAAGGCTGCAGACAGCAGCATGCCGCTGACAATCGATACCTTACGCACTTTCACTGCATCCATTCCACGACGCACCAAGGCATCTACCACATAGCCGTTCAGCAACATGCCCGCGGCGCCAAACAGGAATGGAATCGCCGCCAGCAACCCGGTGCTTTTCAGATCCAGATGATAGGTCGATTGCAGATAACCCGGCAGCCAGGCAATGTAGAGCCACGCGGTATAGTTGATGCCGCTGAAGCCAATCATCATGCCCCACATGGTGCGCTGCTTGAACAAACCGCGCCACTCGGCAAAGCTCAGCGGCTCTTTGCGTGATGCCACGCTGCCCGCTTGCAGATAGTGAATCTCTTCACCGCTCAATTTGCTGTTGTCGCGGTTGCGGTACATCACATACCAGCCAATGGCGAGGAACATACCCAGCACACCGATGGTCACGAACATGCCGCGCCAGCCCATTACCAGCATCATCGCTGCCAGAATCGGTGGCGCAATCGACAGGCCAATCATCGACGCGGCGTTAAAAATCCCCATCGGCATGCCGCGATCTTTGATGTTGAACCAGTCGTTGATCACCTTAACGCCGCACGGGTTCATCGGCGCTTCACCAATTCCCAATCCGATACGCACCAGCACAAACTGCGTGAAGTTATGCACCAGACCGGCAGCGGCCTGGAACAGTGACCAGACAAACATGCCGAGCGCTAGCATGATGCGCGGACCTTTGCGATCCAGCAGCGCACCACAAGGCAACTGTGCCAGGCCGTAGGCCAGCGAGAACGCCGACAGCAGCACACCAATTTCGGTGGCGGATAAACCCAGTTCTCCACGAATGGTCATATTGGCCACTGACAGCGAGCTACGATCGAGATAGTTGATGATGGCCGCAAACAGCAGCAACAACATGGCGGTAACCTGAATCTTCTTAATGCGCGGTGAGCGCACCACATCGCCGCGTGCCGGGACAAAGTCTTGTCCATCGACGGCGGATGTTGGCGCGGCGTCACGGCCACGTGCAGATGTATTTTCCATTGCAACCTCCCAGGTATGGGGTCTTATCGTTATCGAGGATTGGGGTCCTGCGGCAGCGAAACGGTGCTGCCACAACAGATTGCTTTGGAGACTAGAAGTAAACCGGTCGGGATGTTGCGAGGATGTTTCAGATTCGTGCGGGCGCTTAAGAATTGTGGTTTTTAATCGGTTTTTAATTGTACTGACGAATACAGCGAATCATCGACGATTTAGCTGTACCGAGATGGTTATGTAACGCGCACAGGGCTTCAACATCCCGGCGGCTGATTAGCGCGGTCAGAATCGCCATATGCTCCTCCAATGCCACGATATTACGTTGCTTTAAATCCGTTTCATCCCATTGATAATGCGAATGAAAAATTACCGAGATGATCTCCAGTGACTGATTGAAGAACGGATTGTTCGCCGCTGACAGAATCAGCGTATGCATCTCTTTATCCAGCGCGGCAAAGTGGCGGTAGTTGCTGGCGATGGTGTCACGCATGGCACGGTGACGGTCCAGCAGATCACGTGCCTGAATCCAGCGTTCATCACTGGAAGGCAGGTTAAGGAAGCGGGTAAGTGCATGTGTTTCCAGCATTTCACGCAGTTCGAACAGGTTTTCGGCGTAGGGCTGATCAATTTTTTTCATGCGCCAGTGACCCCGCTTTACCGGTTCCAGCAGGTCGTAACGCATAAACCGCAGCAAGAACTCGCGCACCACTACCGGACTGGCCTTGACCTGTTGTGCCAACTGCAACTCACTAAAACTGTCGCCGGGCATCAGCTGTCGCTGGTTAATCAGATTAAAAAACGCCTGTTCAAACAAACGCGCTTGTTGATCGATCGGCGGCGTTAACGCGCTAAAACCATCCTCTTCGCTGGGATCGCGCACAATAACGTAAGTTTCTTCAACTTTATCCAGTACGCCGCGCTCATGTAGATGCTGCAGGGTATGGCGCACGGTGGTGCGGCTGATATTGAACATTTCCGCCAGCGCGGCTTGCGGTGGCAGCGGAGAGCGGATGTGGCGTTTAGCGATGCCTTCCAGCATTTGATTGATCACGTTCTGGCGTAAATTCAGGCTTCGGCTCATGCGCTTCTCCGGTTTTTTATTTATTAAAAACCACACAAAGCCCAAAAAAAGGGCGCTGCCTCACACTTCAGCATGTGCAAACGGCGCGGGTGGCTGATTTTCGCCAAAACTGCGACATCAGCACAGGAGAAGCCCATGACAACAATGAAAACCCTGGTGGTTGCCGAGCCGCGCAATATGGTGTGGCAGCAGCGTAAGAAACCGACTCCGGCCGACCAGGAGGTTGTGATTAAACCGATTGCCGCCGGGATTTGCGGCACCGATATTCATGCCTGGGCGGGCAATCAGCCGTTCTTTAGCTATCCACGCGTTCTGGGCCACGAGCTGTGTGGCGAAGTGGTGGAGCTGGGCTGTCGAGTAACGGATTTCAAAGTAGGGCAGCGCGTGGCGCTGATTCCCTATGTTTCCTGCCAGCAGTGCGATGCCTGTCTGAGTGGTAAAACTAACTGCTGCGAGAATATTTCGGTAATTGGCGTACATCAGGATGGTGGCTTCTGCGAGTTCCTCAGCGTACCCGCCAGCAACCTGTTAGCGGTTGATGATGTGGCGCCGGAAGCGGCGGCACTGATCGAGCCTTTTGCGATCAGTGCGCATGCGGTACGTCGTGCGGCGGTGGCAGCGGATGAGCAGGTGCTGGTGGTCGGTGCCGGACCGATTGGTTTAGGTGTAGCCGCGATTGCGGCGGCCGCGGGCGCGCAGGTAGTGGTGGCCGATACCAGCGAACCGCGACGTGCGCATGTCGCAGAAAAGCTGGGGCTCGCGACCCTCAACCCGATGGCAGAAGATTTCGAAATCACGCTACGTGCAGAGTTTGGTGGGCGTCTGGCTGCGAAGGTGATTGATGCGACCGGCAACCCGGCGGCGATGAACGGTGCGGTGAAGCTGATTCGTCATGGCGGCACCATTGTGTTTGTCGGCCTGCACAAAGGTGATTTGGTGATTCCAGACATTGAGTTCCACAAACGTGAAACAACGTTGATGGGCAGTCGCAATGCGACGCACGAAGATTTCGCAAAAGTCGGCGAATTGATGGCGAGTGGGCAGCTACGTGCCGATATCATGCTGAATCGTCATTATGACTTTTCTACTTTGGCGGAGACCTTTGAGTCAGAGGTGATCAACAATCGTGAGTTGATTAAGGGCGTGATTCATTTCGCGAGGTAGTCGGTGCGCATTGCTGCGCGCGAATGCGGGCCTGAGCGCCTATGCTGCTGCCGGGCCGTACTCGCGTCTCACTGCGCGCGTATGCGAGCCAGAGCACCTCTGCTGCTGCCGGGCCGTCCTCGCGCCGCTGACGCGGTGCCTTCGGCTTCCACGTCGTGCCTGCGGACCGTTCGGGTTAAGGGGTTCAGTTCAGGTAAGGCCGTCCTGGCCAACCCGAACTGCCAGTCGCCTCCCTGCGCCTGGCTCCAGGCCCAACGTAAAAGCCTCAGCGCTGCGGATAGCCCTTGCAGCAGCAGAGGCGCTCTGGCCTCAGCCATCGTGCCGTTTTTAACAGCACGCACTGAAGCTGAAGAGCGTGCTGGGGCTGTTCAGGGGAAGAGGCGCGCTCTGGCCTCAACCATTGTGTCCTTTTAACAGACTGCGTGATCACCCGGCGCTTAACTGGCAAGCATTACGCCATTGATAGCGACCACCCATCTCATGCCCGCAGTGCGGCAAAAAAGTGTTCCCGCACTGCTTCGGCATCCACGCCGAGGCACAAGCGCTGTGGGCGTAAGCCAGCAAACGGGTCTTCACGTGAGGCGAGGGCGCTGAGGCGTCTCACTGTCTGACCACGGCTGATGCCCTCCGTTATCACGCGCACTGGTGCTTCGGTCACGGTAAACGCCTGTGGCAAAGCCAGCCAGGAGAGCGTGAGCGTGTCATGCAGCGCCATGCCATCAAACCCTTCCTTTTGCAGACTGTACGCCAGATACGGACGGCATATCGCGCTGAGTACAGGCTGATTTAACTGCCGCACTTCATCACCCGTCATCAGCACCTTGTGCGTCACATCCAGCGGTAATATCACCACCGGCAGCGCCGAGGCCAGCACCTGATCGGCAGCATGCGGATCTTTCCAGATATTGAACTCGGCAAACGGCGAGACGTTGCCGGAATGGCCGTCGGTGCCAAATGCGCCGCCCATGATCACCAATTCTTTCACCAGCGGAATGATATCCGGCGCCTGATTGATGGCGCTGGCGATATTGGTCAGCGGCCCAATCGCCACGATGGTGATGGCATGGGGCTGTGCGCGCACGCTATCAATAATAAACTGCACCGCGCTGGGTGCTGCTTCACTGTGTGAGTTCTCGAATGCATCCCCTAATCCATCCAGGCCGTGCAGCGTGGCGGGCGCAGAAGGGGCTAATGCTAACGGACGGGAGCAACCGCGATAGACTGGTGCCTCAATCTCCATCTTCTCGCAGAACAGCCGGGCATTTTTCACCGCTTGCCCGACCGCCACATTGCCAAACACCGTGGTAATCCCCAGCAACCGCTGCGTCCGCGCCGCATACGCCAGCGCAAAGGCATCATCCACGCCAATATCAGTATCAAAAATCAGGGTACGCATCGGGATCTCCTCTCTTATGTTGTTCTCCACGTTAAAACATAATCGTGTGCAAAGGTAAGCCAATCGTTGACCGATATTGTCACCCCCGCGACGCCAGCGTATTATCATGCCGCTAAGGTGATGGCGTGCCACCTTCCCCAACCGCCGTTCTGGAAACAGACGGCTGATGACGCCTGACAACACTCGTATCCCTGCGCGGGAGACGGCGGTGTGTCAGGTGTTTTTCTGTCCTGCCGCGGCCCTGCGCGTCACTCATTTCAGGAGCTCCAAAAGTATGTTGAAGTCGTTACTGGCTGTGATGCTCGGTGGTGCCGTGGGCTGTTCACTGCGCTGGCTTATTTCTCTGCGGTTCAACGCGCTGTTTCCCAATCTGCCACCGGGCACTTTAATGGTGAATCTGGTCGGTGGTTTTATCATCGGTGCAGCGTTGGCTTTTTTTGTCCGCAATCCGCATATTGACCCTTTCTGGAAACTGCTGATTGTCACCGGCTTATGCGGCGGTTTAACCACCTTCTCTACCTTTTCAGCGGAAATTGTCGGCTTGCTGCAAACCGGTAAATACCTCTGGGCGATGTCGAGCGTGATGGTGCATGTGATTGGTTCACTGCTGATGACCTTCGCCGGCTTTGCAGTGGTGAATCTGCTGGGATAAAAGCCCTGCGCATCACGGGCTTGAAATAACGCCTAAGAGGTAGATACTGGTCGGTGTTCTGTTTGCGTGACAAGCAGAACCTGTCACCGATTTATCCGGACGATTAGGGAGCCCGTTGATGCGAAGTAACCCCAAATTCCTTAACCTGGTGTTGTTAAACGGTGAACCTGAACAGAAACTGCGCGCGGCCCGTGCCGCCGGTTTCGATCAGGTCGAAATCTGGCGGGATGATGTTGAGGCAGCCACAGCGCAGCTGGCTCAACAGTTAAATCTTGGCTTTACCAATTTGCAGGTGCTGCGTGATTTTACCGGTGCGCCAGATCGTGAACGTCTGCAAAAGCGTGAAGAGCTGCGGCAGTTTATCCGGATTGCGCAGTCAATCGGTTGCAACACCATTCAGGCACCGGCCACCACGCGTGAAGATTGCGTGGCGGAGCGCATCGATGAAGATCTGCGTTGGATGGCCTCAGAAGCCGCGCGCTATAACATGCGCATCATGTACGAACCCATGGCGTGGTGCAGCGTTGATAATACGCTGCCGCTGGCATGGGAACGATTGCAGCGCCTGGACCAACCGAATATTGGACTGGTGGTCGATCTGTTCCACATTTGTGCCTTGGGTGGGGACGCCTCACAGCTGGATGGCATTCCTGCCGATCGTATCTATGAAGTGCAACTGTGCGATATGGCGGAGATGCCGCCGCAAGAGAAGGGCGCGCTAAGTGATTATGCGCGCCATCAGCGGTTGTTGCCCGGCGACGGCATTATCGAAGTGGAACGCTTTGTCGATAAGCTGAAAAGCGCCAGCTATCGTGGCCCGGTCGGCATTGAAGTGTTTAACGATGGATTAAAAGCGCAGCCACCCGAAGTGGCTGCGCAACAAGCCTGGAACGCGTTAAATCGCTACTGGCCTTAATCCTGCAAGCACTGGGCGATAAAGGCGGCCGCTTGCATCGCACCCTGTGAAGAAATGGTATGACCGGTGGCGGCTTCAAAGCGCGCTTCCACCGTCACGCCTGCCGCTTGCAGGCGCTGTGCTGCTGACTCACTCTCGCTATACGGAATCACACCATCCGCTTTGCCGTGAATCAGCAACGCAGGCGTGTGCGAAGCCGGGGTTAATGCACCGTCAAACGACAATCGTCCGGAAAACGCCACCACGCCCGCCAGCGGATGACGGCCCTGTGCCAGTGCATCCAGCGCCATGATCGAGCCCTGAGAAAAGCCTACCAGAATCACTTTATCCCACGCGTCCGCCATGCCGTGTTGCGCCATCAACTGTTGCAGAGTCTCATCGAACGCTGCGCGGGCTTCACGCACCCGCGCCGGACGATTTTCTGGGGTAATGCCCGTCAGGCTAAACCACTGATAGCCCATTGCATGTTCAAACGGATAGGGCGCATTCGGCGAGGCAAAAGCCACATCCGGCAGCAGGCTGGCCCAATGCTGGCCGAGTCCTGCCAGATCGTCGCCATTACTGCCCACACCATGTAAAAAAATCACCAACGCTTTTGCCATCATCCTGCTCCTTAAAGTCCGTAATCCGCCATATCCGGGCCTACTGGCACAATCCCGTTCGGGTTCAGTGCCTTAATCGAATAGTAGCCCTGCTTGATATGGTCGATGTTCACTGTCTGACGCACACCCGAAACCGCCAGCATACTCTTCAGATAGCGATCGAGCAGCGGATAGTCGCGCAGGCGGCGCAGGTTACATTTGAACAGACCATGATAAGCAACGTCAAAACGCACCAGCGTCACGAACACCCGAATATCGGCTTCGGTCAGGCGCTCGCCCAGCAGGAAAGTACGGCCATCTTTCAGACGCAGTTCCAGTTCGTCTAACTGGCTGAACACATCATTAAACGCTTGCTGATAGCTCACCTGCGTGGTGGCAAAGCCGGTACGATACACGCCGTTGTTGAGACGTGGATAGATCGATGCGTTGATCGCGTCGATCTCAGCGCGCAGATCTTCTGGATACAGATCGAGGCTGTTGTCTGCCAGATCGCCAAACCCGCTGTTCAGCATACGCAGGATGTCAGCAGATTCGTTGTTCACGATGGTCTGCGTCTTTTTATCCCACAGTACCGGCACCGTGGCGCGGCCTGTAAAGTCAGCATCGGCGCGGGTATAGAGTTCGTGGATGTACTCGGCTTTGTTAAGCCAGTCACGATCAGCACCCGGATAGTCACCGAAGTGCCAGCCCTGCACACCCAGCTGCGGCTCGACCACCGAGACGCTGATCACTTTCTCCAGTCCTTTCAGGCTGCGTGCTACCAGTGTGCGTGATGCCCATGGGCAGATCAGTGCCACATACAGATGATAGCGATCCGGCTCGGCGGCAAATTCGCTGGAGCCATCTGCGGTGATCCAGTGGCGAAAACTGGACGTCTGACGGACAAATCCGCCCTGTTTATCGGTGGCTTGAACCGGGTGCCACTCTGCGCTCCACTTACCGTTAACCAACATATGCTCGACTCCTCTCTGGTGATGGAGTGAGCATACCGCGCTGCTGGTTGGGTGATAATCCGGGCAAAATGGCTTTCATTGCTTCCAAATTGGAAGGAATCAGCCGGGAGGATGCTGCTGGAAATGATCGGCGATGAAATCAATCAGTAAGCGGGTTTTCTGCGCCAGATGGCGAGCGGGGGGATAGAGGGCAAACAGGCCCATCGGCGGCGTGGCGAAGTTATCCAGCAGCGAGACGATTTCGCCGCGTTGTAGCGCATGTGCGGCAATAAAACCCGGTAAACGTGCGATACCCAATCCGGCGATGGCTGCCTGTAAACAGGCTTCGGTATTGGAGAAACACAGGCGGCCGCGAATCGGCATGCTTACGCTGTCGCCGCACGGCGTCACAAACGGCCAGTGCCAGGGATCGCGGAAGTTGGTGTCACTGATACATTGATGCGCAGCCAGGTCGCGCCAGTGCTGCGGTGTGCCTTGTTGCAGCAGATAGCCCGGCGAAGCCGCTACGCGAATCGGCACATCGCCCAAACGACGTGCAATCAGGCTACTGTCATCTAGTTTACCAATGCGAATCGCCATATCGAAGCCTTCATCAACGATGTTCACTGCACGATCGGAGAAGTTAACGTCCAGTTCAATCAACGGATAGTGACGCGCAAATGCGACCAATACGCTGGCGAGCACCGCCGTACCAAAGGTGCCGGGCGCACTGATTTTTAAGCGCCCCGTCGGCGTGGTGGCATTTTCGCGTACCGTGGCATCCAGCGTGTCGAAAGCATCCAGCAGGGTTTTCACGCGTTCGTAATAGGCGCGACCCACTTCAGTGGCTGAGAGTGCACGCGTGCTGCGCTTGAACAACTGCACGCCGAGTTCCTGCTCCAGCCGGGAAACCAGCTTGGAGGCCTGCCCGCTGCTGGTGCCCAGTCGCTCGGCCGCCCCGGCAAAGCTGCCTACTTCCAGCACCGCGACAAACATGCGGTCACAATCGAGACGATCCATGGCGGTTCCTGAACAGCGAAAAAGGTGAGTATACACATTCGTTATCGAGGCACGGTAAATCGTGCTGCTATCACTGATTGCCAAATGCGACAATATGTCGCACAATCACCTCTGTTGTACGTCTGGCAATGACGTATCAATGGAACCACCCTCACAACAACGTATCGGGTGACGACAATAAGAGGTTTAAATATGGCAACCAGCGTCCGCTTAGACGATGATTTTGTTGAAGATGTGAAAACACATGCAGAAGCCATGAGCCGCAGCGTGCCTAAGCAGATTGAGCATTGGGCGAAGATTGGTCGCATCGCAGAGGATAACCCCGATCTGACGTTCTCCTTCATCAACGAAATCTTACTGGCTAAAGCAGAAATGGATAACGGCAAGGTCAAAAAATATGTGCGCAGAAAAGACCGGACAGGAAGTTGAGATTTATCAGACCCGCCGTTTTGACAAGGCTTTTAACCGCCTGACGGAACAGGATCAGGAGGGTGTTGATCAAGAGATTGACCGCATTATTGCTATCCCAGAGATCGGTGAACGCAAAAAGGGCGACCTGAGCTATCTCTGGGTGCACAAGTTTTACCTGAGCAAGCAGCAATATCTGTTGGGTTACAGCTGGGTCGATCAGAGACTGGAAATCTATCTTCTGAGCCTCGGTACACACGAAAATTATTATGACGACCAGAAGCAACATCGTAAAAACGACCTGAAACTCATCGGCTAACAGAGTCGCTTCCTTAAGCGGTGGAAGCGTCCTTTCCAATCCAAACCCCTCCGGCGTGATTCATGCCAATAGATGGTCGATGCACATTCAGTGCGCCCCCTCTTTTCCCCTGCGACAAAACCTGTTGAACTAGCTGTTCGCCTTGAGCTGGCCGGGAGCCATGCATGTCTTTGCTTCACCTGTCGTCGCTGGCGGAGATTTCCGCCCTCGAATGGGATGCGCTGTTACCTGACGATCAACCGTTTTTACGCCATGCCTTTCTGCTCACGCTGGAAGAGAGTGGCAGTGTGCGGCCGGAAAACGGCTGGCAGGCGGATCACTTGCTGTGGCGTGAAAAGGGCGTGCTGAGCGCCGCGCTGCCGGGCTATCGCAAACGCAATTCGCAAGGTGAATACGTCTTTGATCACGCATGGGCTGATGCCTGTCACCGCGCCGGCATTCCATACTATCCAAAGTGGCTGGGGGCGATTCCGTTCAGCCCGGTTACGGGTGCGCGTTTATTGGGCGAGCAAGCCGCCATCAGCCAGCTGCTCGCAGCGTTGCCCGATGAACTGCTGCAAAACGGCCTGAGCGGCGCACATATCAATTTCACCACGCCGTTTGCCAACGATGTGATGGAGCAGCAGCCCGATTGGCTGGCGCGTCTCGGCATCCAGTATCACTGGCACAACAAAGGCTACCGCGATTTTCAGGATTTCCTCGACACGCTGATGTCACGCAAACGCAAACAACTGCGTAAAGAGCGCGAACAGGTGGCGAGCAGCGGCTTTGAGTTCAACTGGTATCGCGGTGACGAACTCAGCGAAGATCAGTGGGATTTCGTCTACACCTGCTACGCCAACACCTATGCGGTGCGCGGGCAGCGTCCTTATCTCACGCGGCAATTCTTCAGCCTGCTGGCCGAACGCATGCCGCGATCGATTCGCGTGGTGATCGCCACGCTACAGGGCCATCCGGCCGCCATGGCGTTCTATCTGGTGGATGGCAACTCGCTGTACGGGCGTTACTGGGGCTGCCTGGCGGAGTTCGATCGCCTGCACTTTGAAACCTGCTTCTATCAGGGCATGGATTTTGCGATTGCCGAGGGATTACAGCGTTTTGATGCGGGAGCGCAAGGCGAGCACAAACTGGTGCGCGGCTTCGAACCGCAGATCACCCACTCATGGCACTACCTGTGTCATCCGGGATTGCGCGAAGCCGTAGACGAGTATTTAGTGCAGGAGCGGGCAGGGATCCGCGCCTATGCCATTGAAGCGCGCGAAGCCCTGCCATATCGACGCGGCGATTAATCTTCGCCGACAAAGCCACCGGTCTGATGCTGCCACAGGCGCGCGTAAAGCCCGTTGTGCGCCAGCAGTTCGCGGTGGTTGCCCATCTCAACAATCTCACCTTTATCCAGCACCACCAGTCGATCCATTTTGGCGATAGTCGAGAGACGGTGCGCGATGGCAATCACCGTTTTGCCCTGCATCAGCGTTTCCAGGCTTTCCTGAATCGCCGCTTCGACTTCGGAATCGAGGGCGGAAGTGGCCTCATCCATGATCAGAATCGGCGCATCTTTCAGCAGCACGCGGGCGATGGCGATACGTTGACGCTGACCGCCGGACAGTTTCACTCCGCGCTCACCCACATGCGCATCCAGCCCGGTACGGCCCTGTGGATCGGACAGCAGCGGAATGAACTGATCGGCGCGGGCGCGGATAATCGCCGCCTGCAGTTCGTCTTCGGTGGCGTTTGGGCGTCCGTACAGCAAGTTTTCTCGAATCGAACGGTGCAGCAGCGACGTGTCTTGAGTGATCATGCCGATCTGGCCGCGCAGGCTCTCCTGCGTGACTTCGGCGATGTTGTGATCGTCAATCAGGATGCGCCCGCCGTTGATGTCATAAAGCCGCAACAGCAGGTTCACCATTGTCGATTTACCGGCACCGGATGGCCCAATCAGGCCGATTTTTTCACCCGGTTTGATATTCAGGTTGAGGCGATTGATCACCTGGCGGCTGCCGCCGTAATCAAAGCGCACATCTTCAAAGCGGATCTGACCCTGCGTTACCTGCAGGTTTTTCGCCTGCGGCTCATCCTGTACGCTGAGCGGCTGCGCGATGGTGTTCAATCCATCCTGCACCATGCCGATATTTTCAAAGATGCCGTTCACCACCCACATGATCCAGCCGGACATGTTCACTAAGCGGATCACCAGACCGGTGGCCAACGCAATCGCACCGACGCTGATCAGCGACTGGCTCCACAGCCACAATGCCAGGCCAGAAGTGCTGACAATCAGCAGACCATTCAGCGTCGATAGTGTGATATCCATGGTGGTGACCATGCGGCTGGCGTGCTGGGTTTTGTCGGTCTGCTCCTGAATCGCTTCGCGCGCGTAGCGTTTCTCCAGATCGTTATGTGCGAACAGTTTGATGGTGGCGATATTGGTATAGCCATCGACGATGGTGCCCATCAGTTTGGATCGCGCCTCGGAAGAGACCACCGAACGTTGCTTCACGCGCGGCACAAAGAAGCTCAGAGAGACGCTATACGCCACAATCCAGATAATCAGTGGAATCATCAGGCGCCAGTCGGCCTCGGCAAACAGCACCAGCGAAGTCACCGCGTAAATCACCACATGCCAGATGGCATCCACCAGCTGCACCGCGGAATCGCGCAGGGAGTTGCCGGTCTGCATGATGCGCTGGGCGATACGTCCGGCGAAATCGTTCTGGAAGAAGTTCAGGCTCTGGCGCAGCACGTAGTTGTGATGCTGCCAGCGGATCATGCTGGTCATGCTCGGGTTGATACTCTGATGCACCAGCATATCGTGCAGCGCGATAATCACCGGCCGCAGAATCAGCGCGACAAACCCCATCCATAGCAGCACCTGCCAGTTGTCGGTGAACAGCGTGGCGGGCGTCGAGTGATTGACCAGATCGATGATGCGGCTGAGATAGCTGAACAGCGCCACTTCAATCAGCGCCTGCGCTAATCCCACAATCAGCAGGGCGACAAAGCTCGGCCACACCTGACGCAGATAATAGAGGTAAAACGGCCAGACGCTGGAAGGGGGAGAATCGGTTGGTGCATCCTGGAAAATATTGATAAAACGTTCAAAACGACGATACAACATAAAGTCACTCTTCCGTTTGGTGAGAGTTAACAGCTTAGTGCAAGTGAAAGGGATTACCGACATGGATCTGATCATTCGCGGTCGCGAACCGGCCGATGCGGCCGCTTATCAACGCCTTTACAGCCACCCCGACGTGTATCGCTGGACCACGCAGCTGCCGTTTCCCAGCGTGCAAACCTGGCAGAAAAAATTCGAAAACATGGACGCGGCGGGCTATATCGGTTTCGTGGCCGAAATTGATGGGCAGATGGTGGGCGAGCTGACGCTGTTTGTCGAACAGCGCCCGCGTACGCGTCACAGCATCAGTTTTGGTATCAGCGTCGATCCAGCGTTTGGCGGGCGGGGTATCGGTGAGAAACTGATTCGCAACGCCATCGACTATGCCTTTAACTGGCTCGGTGTGGTGCGTATTGAGCTGGAAGCGTTTCATGACAACGCGCGTGCGATACGGTTGTACCAGCGCCTCGGCTTTGAGCAAGAGGGCGTGAAGCGTAAAGCCTGCCTGCGTGAGGGGGAGTATCACGACATCGTGGTCATGGCGAAACTGCGGGAGTAATCGTGGATTGCGCAATACATTGCGCCGTCGCAGGACGGCGCGGTTTATCGCGCGGTATTGGCCTTAATTACTGACTCTTCTCCACGTACTTCTGCATATTCTCTTTGGTCACCAGTTCAAACGGGATCCACACGTGTGAATCCACTTTCTCGCCTTTCATCAGCTTCTGCGCTACATCCACCGAGGCTTTGCCCTGACCAATCGCATCCTGGAACACGGTGACCTGCATTTTGTCCTGCGCCATGGCTTTCAGGCCATCCGGCGTGGCATCAATACCGCCCACCAGAATTTTCTTGTTGCTCTTTGCCAGCGCCATCGCGGCACCGATTGCCATTTCATCGTTGTTAGCGGCAACGATATCAATCGCTTCGCCGTTGCCAATCCAGTTGAGCATCAAATCCATGCCTTCGTTACGTGCATAGTTCGCTGGCTGCTTCTGCACCACTTTCATGCCCGGATATTTCGCCACCACCTGCTCGACATCTTTGGTGCGTTGCAGTGCGCCTGCGTCGGTCAGATTGCCGATCATGATTGCCACATTGCCTTTGTAGTTGGCCATTTTCGCCAGCGCTTCCATTTGCAAGGTACCCGATTCGCGCTCGTCTGAACCGACAAACACCACGCCGGACGGCAGCGATTTGTCGCCTGGTGTGCGGTTAACATATACCAGCGGGATTTTCGCCTGCTGCGCCAGTTTGGTCAGCTGCGGTGTACTGGCGGAATCCACCGGATCGACGATGATGGCGTCGACGCCCGCCCCGATAAAGCTCTGCACCTGATCGGTCTGACGGCCAACGTCGCCGCGCGCATCTTCAAATTGCACATCGAGCCCGCGCGCTTTGGCCTCTTTATCAATCGACTGGCGAATAATGGTTAAAAAGTTCTGATCGAAATACGCCATTGATACGCCGATCTTTTCTGCCAACGCCGAGGCAGAGCTGGACAGCAGGCCAAGCAACAGTATCGCCTTGAGGGTTTTCATTGCGGACTCCAGGGTAAGCTTGTTATTAGAATGAATGTTTCAATGAGAGTGAAAATGGCTCAATGAAATCATTTTCAGACTACGAGGCGGTAAGGACCCTGACAATCAACATGTATGGATTTTGCAGCTAAGCGCACATTTTGCTCGCGGGTGCAGGATGCAGGCGGCCTCCTATGACGAGCCGGTGCATGATGCTTTGCGGCTTTTTATGGCGAGCCGATACATGATGCTTTGCAGGCTCATAGTGATGTTGCGAAGGTTTTTCTCAGAGCTGGCGCACATTCCGGTGCAAAAGCATCGGCTTCTTTAAGGTTCTGTGCAGCGCCGCACCCTGCTTTGTGGCAGATGCCAAAACCAGCGGAAAAAAGCCGCGCGGATTCCTCCATCCGCACAATGACCACTCCATATCTGGCTCTCTATAGTTGCTGAACAGTGAAATTTAAGCGGTATTCCTGAACATCATCGCTTCGGAGCAGGACGCTCCTTCATCAAGGGGTTCAGCCATGTTACTAAGCAAAAACCGCAATGAGAACAGTCATGTGCGTATCTGGATCCTCTGTCTGATCCTGTTTCTATCCGTGGTGGCCTATGCCGACCGTTCGATCTTGTCGATCTCCGGATCGGCGATCAAAGAGGAGTTCGGTTTATCAGCGATCCAGCTTGGGCTGATCCTCTCGGCATTCAGTTGGGCCTATGTGATCGGCCAGATCCCCGGCGGGATTTTCCTTGACCGCTTCGGTACGAAAAAAGTCTATGGCGTGACGCTGGCGCTGTGGTCGGTTTCGACCATTTTAATGGGTTTTATTGGCGAGTTTTCCAACGGCATGACCATGGCGCTGACGCTGATGTTTGCGCTGCGTTTTGCCCTCGGACTGATTGAAGCACCGAGTTTTCCGGCCAACGCGCGTGCGGTGATCATGTGGTTCCCCGGTGCCGAACGCGGTCGAGCTTCGTCGCTGTTTGCCTCGGCGCAGTACTTCGCCGTTGCCATCTTCTCGCCGCTGTCCGGCTGGCTGGTATCGCGCTTTGGCTGGGAGTGGCCATTCTTTGTGCTGGGCGGTATTGGCGTGCTGGCGGTGTTTGTGTGGGGTTGGTATATGCGCAGCCCGAAACAGCATCCGCATGTGTCAGCCGCAGAGCTGAAATACATTGAGGAGGGCGGTGCGCTGGTGGATATCGATTCAGCACAAACGCTCAAAGCACGTCCACCCTTGAGCAAAGCGATGTTTAAAACCTTGCTCAGCAATCGCATGCTGTGGTGCGCCTATCTCGGGCAATACTGCATCATTGCGCTCAGCTACTTCTTTATCACCTGGTTCCCGATTTACCTGGTGCAGGCACGCGGCATGAACATCATGGAAGCGGGCTTTGCCACCATCGCCCCGGCGCTGTTTGGCTTCCTGGGCGGCATCAGCGGCGGTTACATCTCTGACAAGTTGCTGGCTAACGGCTGGAGCCTGTCGTGGGCGCGTAAAACGCCGTATATCGTCGGCATGCTGATGGCCGCCTCGCTGATTCTGGCGGCGGTGATCCCGACCAATGCCGGCATTATCGCCATTATGTCGTTTGCCTTCTTTGGCAAAGGCGTGGCGGCTGGCGCGGGTACCTGGACCATTGTTAGCGATACCGCACCGAAAGAAGCAGTAGGTCTGGCGGGCGCGATCTTCAATGGCATCGGCAATATGGCCGGATTTATCACGCCACTGCTGTTCGGCATCATCGTCGGTCTGACCGGCAGCTACAGTATTGGATTGGTGTTCGTTGGCGCGCACTGCATCGTCGCGGCGCTGCTGTTCCTGCTGGTGATGGGCCCGATTGAACGCGTCGGTGACGAGCAGGATTCGTCTGCAACATCCTTCGAAAATCAGGGGAAACAAGATGGGATCAAAGCCGTTTAACGTATTGCTAAAAGGGCCGCTGTTGCCGCAGCGGCTGCAGGATAATCTGGATGCGCACTTCACCACTTCGCGCTTGTGGCAACAGGAGGATCAGGCGGCGTGGCTGGCAGAGCACGGTGCCAGTATTGATGCGCTGGTGACCAGCGGCAATGCGTTGATGGGAGCAAGTGCTGAGCTACTGGCGCAGTTGCCCAATCTGAAGGTGATTTGCAGTAACGGCGTGGGCTATGACGCGATAGACATTGCTGCCGCCGAAGCGCGTGGCATCGTGGTGACCAACACGCCAGGCGTTTTAAACAGCTGCGTGGCGGATACCGGCATGGCGCTGCTGCTGGATGTGGCGCGCCACATCAGCGCATCGGATCGTTATGTGCGCGCCGGTAACTGGCAAGCGAAAGGGCGCTATCCGTTGACCACCAAAGTAGGCGGTAAAGTGTGCGGGATTGTCGGGCTGGGCGGGATTGGTAAGGAGCTGGCCAAGCGCGCTCAGGCGTTTGATATGGATGTGCATTTTTACAGCCCGCGTTCACGCCCGGATGTGCCTTACACGCGCCACGATTCGCTGTTATCACTGGCAAAGCAGGCGGATTTTTTGGTGCTGACCCTACCCGGCGGTGCCGCCACACATCATCTGGTGAATGCTGAAGTGTTACGTGCGCTGGGGCCAAAGGGCTTTTTAATCAACATTGCGCGCGGCAGTGTGGTGGATGAGCAGGCGTTGATTGCGGCGCTCGAAGCCGGTGAGATTGCGGGTGCCGGTCTGGATGTGTTCGAGCATGAACCGGCGGTGCCTGCTGCGTTACTGCAGCGTGATGATGTGGTGATCACCCCGCATCTCGCCAGCAGCACCCATGAAACCATGGCGGCGATGGCAGATTTGGTGTTTGAAAACCTGCTGGCGTTTTCGCAGGGCGAAGCGGTGTTAACGCGGGTGGTGTAGATTCTGTCGCTTGATAAATCGCGCCGTCACCAATGCCATCAGGCAAACGTAGCAGTGCAAATTTATTGCGCTAATCCAAATCACTTCCCCCTTCACAGATCGCACAAATCACTCCTGAAGATTATTTGCTCAGCTGCCGATACCTCTCCTTACCATCCACTGATATTAAGGAGAGATATCGTGATAAAGCTGATTACCGTTGACGAATTGCGGCAAGGAATGTTCATCCACAAACTGGAGGTTTGGTGGCTCAAGGACAAACGCATTCGCAACCAAATGCTGATCACCGATAAACGCCAGATCGCGATGATCCGCAACGAAGGGATCCAGCAGATCTGGATCGATATTGATAAGTCGGTACAGGCACCTGCGAAGCCTGCGCCGAAGAAAGCCATTCCGCAAACCCCATTTTTCAAAGAGCTGGACCAGGCGCAAACCATCTTCAATCAGGGCAAGCCGCAGGTGCTGGCGATGTTCAACGAAGCGCGTATGGGTCAGGGGCTGGACCTCAATTATACGATGGACCTGGTGGACGAAATAGCCGGATCGATTACCCGTGAACCCACTGCGCTGCTTAGCGTGGCGCGGCTGAAAAATCACGACGATTACACCTATCTGCACTCCATGGCGGTGTGCGGGTTGATGATCTCGCTGGGCAAAAAAATGGGGCTCGATGAACACCAGCAGCGGCGCGTGGGCATGGGCGGTTTGCTGCATGATGTCGGCAAATCGGCAGTGCCGCTGGAGATCCTCAATAAACCCGGCAAGCTCACTGAAGAAGAGTTTACCGTGATGCGTCAGCACCCGATTGTCGGTGCGCAGATGCTCATGGAAGCCGATGCGGGTGAAGACCTGCTGGATATCGCGCTACATCATCATGAGAAATTTGACGGCAGTGGTTATCCGCATGGCCAGAAAGCGGAAGAGATCTCGCTGTTTTCACGCATGGCTGCGGTGTGTGATGTCTACGATGCCGTGACTTCAAATCGCCCCTATCGCAAAGGCTGGACCCCCGCCGAAGCGATGCACAATATGCTGAGTTGGCGCGGTCACTTCGACAACACGCTGCTGCATGCTTTCGTGCGCACCATCGGCATTTATCCGGTGGGATCGTTGGTAAGACTGGCATCCGGGCGCGTGGCGCTGGTGGTGCAGGCCGGTGAAAAATCGCTGTTAAAACCCAAAGTGCATGTGTTCTGGTCTTTACACGCGCAACGTGAAGTGAAACCGGAAGAGCTGGATCTCGGGGATTCGTTCTGCACCGACAGTATCACGGGGGCCGAAGACAGTGGCCTGTGGCAGAACATCGACCTCAATCGCATCTGGGCACTGGAAACCGCCTAATTCGACAGCATTTTTATACTTTCTTTACGCCGGATTCCCGCCTTTTTACCCCTTCTTTATGCCGCGCCGCGCATGCTAGCAGCACTACCTAATCCTCTGGAGGTTGCTGTGAGCGTGGGCGTGATTGCCGGCATCGTGCTGGTGTTTATCTTGTTGGGCTACCTGATCTATGCCCTGCTTAATGCGGAGGCATTCTGATGGCTGCGAATGCGTTTTTACTGATTGCGGTCTATCTGCTGGTGCTAATGGTGCTGGCACAACCGCTGGGGCGTTTTCTTGCGGTGTTAGTGGCCGACAAGCCGCTGTTGCCGCGTACCGAGCGGGCGCTGTGGCGGCTGGCCGGTGTGGAGAGTGGCGCGATGCGCTGGCCGCACTATCTGCTGGCGATCCTGCTGTTCAACGCGCTGGGGTTCTTATTATTGCTGGCGATTTTGATGTCGCAGGGGTCGCTGCCGCTCAACCCGCAACACCTGCCTAATCTAAGCTGGGATCTGGCGCTCAACACCGCCGTCAGCTTTGTCACCAACACCAACTGGCAGGCTTACGCGGGCGAAAGCACGGTGAGCTATTTTAGCCAGATGGCGGGCCTCACGGTGCAAAACTTCCTGTCGGCGGCGACCGGTATTGCAGTGGCTTTTGCGCTGATCCGTGGTTTTGCCAATCGCTCACTGGATACGCTGGGCAACGCCTGGCGCGACCTGACACGTATCACGGTGTATGTGCTGCTGCCGATCAGCCTGCTGATAGCGCTGTTCTTTGTTTATCAGGGCAGCATCCAGACGTTTGAGCCTTATCACGCACTCACCACGCTGGAAGGGGCGAAGCAAACGCTGCCACTCGGTCCGGTGGCTTCGCAGGAAGCGATCAAAATGCTCGGCACCAACGGCGGCGGCTTCTTTAACGTTAACTCAGCCCATCCGTTTGAAAACCCGACCGCGCTGACCAACTTCGTGCAGATGCTGAGTATCTTTCTGATCCCGGCGGCGCTGTGCTTCACCTTCGGTCAGCATCTGGGCGACCGCCGTCAGGGCCACATGCTGCTGTGGGCGATGACCATCATGTTTGTGCTGGCGGTGGTTACCGTGATGTGGGCAGAGCTGCGCGGTAATCCGCACTTCCTGGCACTCGGTGCAGACAGCGCCATCAACATGGAAGGCAAAGAGACGCGCTTTGGCATCCTCAACTCCAGCCTGTTTGCGGTGATCACCACCGCAGCCTCGTGCGGTGCGGTGAATGCCATGCATGACTCCTTTACTGCACTGGGCGGCATGGTGCCGATGTGGCTGATGCAGCTGGGTGAAGTGGTGTTCGGCGGCGTCGGTGCCGGGTTGTACGGCATGCTGCTGTTCGTGCTGCTCGGGGTATTTATCGCCGGTCTGATGATTGGTCGCACACCTGAATACATGGGTAAAAAAATCGACGTGTGGGAGATGAAAATGACCGCACTGGCGATTCTGGTGACGCCTACCCTGGTGCTGCTCGGCACTGCACTGGCAATGATGACGGATGCAGGGCGCGCCGGTATGGCGAATCCAGGCATCCACGGCTTCAGCGAAGTGCTGTATGCCGTTTCGTCTGCATCTAACAACAACGGCAGTGCTTTTGCCGGTTTGAGCGCCAACACCCCGTTCTGGAACCTGTTGCTGGCCTTCTGCATGTTGGTGGGACGCTTCGGCATCATCATTCCGGTGATGGCGATCGCTGGCTCACTGGCGGCGAAGAAAATCCAGCCGGTGGGCAACGGTACGTTACCGACCCACGGTCCACTGTTTATCGCGCTGCTGATTGGCACCGTATTGCTGGTGGGGGCACTGACCTTTATCCCCGCGCTGGCTCTCGGCCCGGTGGCGGAACATCTGCAATTAATTCAGGGATAACGGAATCATGAGTCGTCAACAACTGGCGCTGTTTGATGCAGCGCTGACGAAAACCGCGGTGCTGGATGCGGTGAAGAAACTCGATCCGCGCGTGCAGTTTCGCAACCCGGTAATGTTCCTGGTGTGGCTCGGCAGCGTTCTGACCTCGCTGCTGGCCATCGGCATGCTGACAGGCCATCTGAGCGGTAACGCCGGGTTCACCGCCGGTGTCGCCATCTGGCTGTGGTTCACGGTACTGTTTGCCAACTTCGCTGAAGCGCTGGCGGAAGGGCGTAGTAAGGCGCAGGCCAACAGCCTGAAAGGCATCAGCAAAACCAGTGATGCGAAAAAGCTGGCTGAGCCACGTCATGGCGCGCAGTGGCAGCCGGTAGCGGCAGACACCTTGCGTAAAGGCGACATGGTGCTGGTGGAAGCGGGTGACATCATCCCGTGTGACGGCGAAGTGCTGGAAGGCGGCGCGTCAGTGGATGAGAGTGCGATTACCGGCGAATCGGCTCCGGTGATCCGTGAATCCGGTGGCGATTTTTCGTCGGTAACGGGCGGTACGCGCATTCTGTCCGACTGGCTGGTGATCCAGTGCAGCGTCAATCCGGGCGAAACCTTCCTTGATCGCATGATTGCCATGGTCGAAGGTGCCAAACGTCGCAAAACGCCGAACGAGATCGCGCTGACTATTCTGCTGGTGTCGCTGACCATCGTGTTCCTGCTGGCGACGGCCACCCTGTGGCCGTTCTCGGCCTACGGCGGCACGCCGGTGAGCGTAACGGTGCTGGTGGCGCTGCTGGTGTGTCTGATTCCGACCACTATCGGCGGCTTGCTGTCGGCGATTGGCGTGGCGGGGATGAGCCGCATGCTCGGTGCAAACGTCATCGCCACCAGCGGTCGTGCGGTGGAAGCAGCGGGCGACGTCGATGTGCTGATGCTGGATAAAACCGGCACCATCACGCTGGGTAACCGCCAGGCGACGCAGTTTATGCCTGCACCTGGCGTCACCGAGCAGCAGTTAGCGGACGCCGCGCAGCTGGCCTCGCTGGCGGATGAAACCCCGGAAGGGCGCAGCATCGTGGTGCTGGCGAAGCAAAAATTTAACCTGCGCGAACGCGATCTCAGCAGCATGGGCGCGAGTTTTATTCCGTTCTCGGCACAGACGCGCATGAGCGGCGTCAACGTGCAGGATCGTCTGATTCGTAAAGGGGCCGTTGACGCGGTTCGCCGCCATATCGAAGCCAACAACGGCCGTTTCCCGGCAGAAGTGAACGCCAGCGTCGAAGAAGTGGCGCGCGCGGGTGGCACACCACTGGTGGTGGCCGAAGGCGCACAGGTGCTGGGCGTGGTGGCGCTAAAAGATATCGTCAAAGGCGGCATCAAAGAACGTTTTGCCGAGCTGCGCAAAATGGGCATTAAGACGGTGATGATTACCGGCGATAACCCGCTGACGGCGGCGGCCATCGCGGCAGAAGCGGGCGTGGATGATTTCCTCTCGGAAGCCACACCAGAAGCCAAGCTGGCGCTGATTCGTCAGTATCAGGCGGAAGGGCGTTTAGTGGCGATGACCGGCGACGGCACCAACGACGCCCCCGCGCTGGCGCAAGCGGACGTGGCAGTGGCGATGAACTCGGGCACTCAGGCGGCAAAAGAGGCCGGGAACATGGTCGATCTCGATTCCAACCCGACCAAACTGCTGGAAGTGGTGCACATTGGTAAACAGATGCTGATGACGCGCGGTTCGCTGACCACTTTCAGTATCGCCAACGACGTGGCGAAGTACTTTGCCATTATCCCGGCGGCGTTTGCGGCCACCTATCCGCAGCTCAATATGCTGAACGTGATGCATCTGCACTCACCGAACTCAGCGATTTTGTCGGCGGTCATTTTCAACGCGCTGGTGATTGTGTTCCTGATCCCGCTGGCGTTGAAAGGTGTGAGTTATCGCCCAATGAGTGCTGCCGCGCTGCTGCGTCGCAACCTGTGGATTTACGGTGTCGGCGGATTAGTGGTGCCGTTTATTGGCATTAAAGCCATCGACCTGCTGCTGACGCTGTTTGGCCTGGTTTAAGGAGAAGAGAAATGAGTCAGTTACGTCCGGCTATTGTATTGTTAATACTGCTGACGCTGTTAACCGGCGCGGTCTATCCGCTGCTGACCACCGGCTTAGCGCAGTGGTGGTTTCCGTCACAGGCCAACGGTTCGTTGATTGAGCAGGATGGCGCGGAGCGCGGTTCCGATTTGATTGGTCAGGTATTTACGCAGCCCGGCCATTTCTGGGGCCGTCCATCGGCAACCGGCGATGCGCCCTATAACGCATTGGCTTCCAGCGGCAGCAACCTGGCGGCGAGCAATCCGGCACTGGATAAAGCGGTGGACGAGCGCGTGGCTGCCCTGCGCACCGCCAATCCACAGGCTCCAACTGCGGTACCGGTTGAGCTGGTGACCGCATCGGCGAGTGGGCTCGATCCGGATATTTCACCGGAAGCCGCATTGTGGCAGGCACCGCGTGTGGCGGCAGCGCACAATATGGCGCTGAAGGATGTGGAAGCGCTGATTGCCCGTAACACTGAGCGTCCGCTGCTGCCGTTTATCGGTGAAGAGACGGTGAACGTGTTGCGGCTGAATATGGCGCTGGATGCGCTGCAGGGATAATTGATTGATAGCGCGATTTATCGCGCTTTTCTCGACGGATAACTGATGAACGATGAAATCACCCGCCCCGATCCCGATGCGCTGTTGCTGAATCACAGCGACAGCCATCGCGGTAAGCTGAAAATCTACTTTGGCGCCTGCGCGGGCGTGGGGAAAACCTTCGCCATGCTGCAGGAGGCGCAGCGTTTACGTGCGCAAGGCCTCGATGTGCTGGCGGGCGTGGTGGAAACCCATGGACGTGAAGAAACCGCTGCGCTGCTCAATGGCCTGGCGGTATTGCCGCGTCGCGCCACCGGACGTTCGCGGCACGCGGAATTCGATTTGGATGCGGCGCTGGCGCGTCATCCGGCGGTGATCCTGATGGACGAACTGGCACACACCAATGTGCAGGGTTCGCGCCATCCCAAACGCTGGCAGGACATCGAAGAGCTACTGGAAGCGGGCATCGACGTGATCACCACCGTCAACGTGCAACATCTGGAAAGCCTCAACGATGTGGTTGGTGGCGTGACCGGCATCCAGGTGCGAGAAACCGTCCCCGATCCGTTTTTCGATAGCGCCGATGAGGTGATGCTGGTGGATCTGCCGCCGGACGATCTGCGTCAGCGGCTGAAAGAGGGCAAAGTCTACGTCGGCGATCGCGCCGAGCGCGCGATTGAAAACTTCTTCCGCAAAGGCAACCTGTTTGCCCTGCGCGAACTGGCACTGCGCCGCACCGCAGACCGCGTGGACGACCAGATGCGTGCCTGGCGCGACCAGCAAGGCCGCGACAAAGTCTGGCACACACGTGACGCCATTTTATTGTGCATCGGCGATGACACCGGCAGTGAAAAACTGGTGCGCACCGCCGCGCGTTTAGCCGCGCGTCTCGGCAGCGAGTGGCACGCAGTATACGTAGAAACGCCGCGTCTGAATCGCCTGCCGGAAGCACGTCGTCGTGCCATTTTACGCACGCTGCAACTGGCCCAAGAGCTGGGTGCGGAAACCGCCACCCTGTCCGATCCCGATGAAGCCCGCGCCGTGCTGCGTTACGCGCGCGAGCATAATCTCGGCAAAATCGTCACCGGTCGTCAGCCGCAACGGCGCTGGCGGCGCGACAGTTTTGCCCAGCGTTTGGGCCAGCTTGGCCCAGACCTCGATTTGCTGGTGGTGGCACTGGACGAACCGGTGCGCGACGCGCCGCATCCGATGGGCGGTAAACAGGCCAACAGTGATAAGTGGCGGCTGCATCTGCGCGGCTGCCTTATGGCGATTGCGCTGTGTATTCTGGTGACGATCGTAGGTCGCTGGCTACTGGTGGAGTTCGATCCGGCCAACGGCGTGATGATTTATCTGTTAGCCGTGGTGTTAGTCGCGCTGCGCTTTGGCCGCTGGCCCTCGGTGTTTGCCACGGTGATCAACATCCTGGCTTTTGACCTGTTCTTTGTCGCCCCGACCGGCACCGTGGCGGTATCGGATTTGCAGTATCTGGTGACCTTCGCGGTGATGCTGGCGGTAGGGGTGATCGTCGGGAACCTGACAGCAGGCGTGCGCTATCAGGCTAAAGTCGCGCGCTATCGTGAACAGCGTGCGCGGCATTTGTATGAGATGGCAAAATCGCTCGGCAGCGCGCTCACGCCGCAGGATATCGCCGCCACCAGCCAGCGCGTGATTGATGTCACCTTGCAGGCACGCAGCCAGCTGCTGCTGCCGGATGAGCAGGGCGAGTTACAGGCGGTGGGTGAGAGCAGTATTGGTACGCCGCCCGATCTCGGCATCGCCAAATGGAGCTTTAGCAAAGCACAGCCCGCCGGTGCAGGCACCGATACCTTGCCAGCGGTGCCGTACCAGATTTTGCCCTTAAAGAGCGGCAATCACTGCCGTGGACTGTTGGTGGTGGAGCCGGAAAACCTGCGCCAGCTGATGATCCCTGAACAGCAGCGTCTGGTGGAAACCTTCACGGTGTTGATCGCCAACGCGCTGGAACGCATGGCGCTGTCACAGAGTGAAGCGGCGTCTCGTTTGGCGGCAGAGCGTGAGCAACTGCGTAATGCCCTGCTATCGGCACTTTCACACGACCTGCGAACCCCGCTGACGGTGCTGTTCGGTCAGGCGGAAATGCTGATGCTGGATTTGGCCGGCGATAACTCAAAATATGTCGGCCAGGCGAACCAGATTCGGGAACAGACGTTAAGCACCATTCGGCTGGTGAGCAATATGCTGGATATGGCACGTATTCAGTCTGGTGGACTCAACCTGCGCGAGGAGTGGGTGGCGCTGGATGAAGTGATTGGCGGGGCGCTGAGCAGTATGGGCCCCTCATTGAAAGGACACGATTTTGCACTCGATTTGCCGCCGGAACTGGTGCTGATCAAAGGCGATAGCGCGATGCTGGAGCGGGTGTTCACCAACCTGATCGAGAACAGCCTCAAATATGCCGGCAACGCCGCGCAGCACGGCATTCGCGCCTGGCGTGACAAAGAGCGGCTGGAGATTGCCGTCTGGGACAACGGCCCAGGGATCGCCGAAGAGAATATGACGCGCATTTTCGACAAATTTGCGCGCGGCGATAAGGAGTCGGCGGTGCCGGGTGTCGGGCTCGGTCTGGCGATCAGTAAAACCATTATTGAATCCCATCGCGGGCGTATTTGGGCGGAAAACCGACCGGAAGGGGGCGCAGAGTTTCGCTTGTCACTGCCGCTGCCAGCGGCCCCTGAAATTTCTGAAGAACCGCTGAAATAACTTCACACAAGTTCGGTTATAATCGACCACTTGTCTGTTGATTAATGGGAAATTATGGAACGTTTTATCGAGAACCTGATGTATTCATCGCGCTGGTTACTGGCACCGGTTTACATTGGACTTTCGCTGGGGCTGCTGGCGCTGACCGTTAAATTTTTCCAGGAAATTTTTCACCTGTTGCCCAACATACTCAGCATTGCTGAGAACGATCTGATTCTGCTGCTGCTGTCGCTGGTGGACATGACGCTGGTCGGCGGATTGCTGGTGATGGTGATGCTCTCTGGCTATGAGAACTTTGTTTCTAAGCTGGATATTGATGAGAACAAAGAGAAGCTGAGCTGGTTGGGCAAGATGGATTCCGGCTCGCTGAAGAACAAAGTCGCGGCTTCGATTGTAGCGATTTCATCGATCCACCTGCTGCGCATCTTTATGGACGCGCGCAATGTCGATGACAGCAAGCTGATGTGGTACGTGATTATCCACCTGACCTTTGTGCTGTCGGCCTTCGTGATGGGCTGGCTGGATAATATGTCGAAGGTCGAGAAGAAGTAATTTGGTGTGCCAGGTGCGCCATTATGGCGCCCTGGCCCCTCACCGCACCGGCTGTGTGCCCGCCAGTTTCGGCATCACCTCTCTGATCATCGCAAAAAACTGCCGCATACGAGCGGGATAATAGCTGGCCCACGGATAGGTCAGCCACACCGGCAGCGGCGGCGCTTGCCACTCGGGCACCAGCTGAATCAAATCCCCTTTTGCTAAGTCCTCCTGTACTACCCACGACGACACAATCGCCGCACCCATGCCCGCCAGCGCGGCTTTGCGAATGGCGTATAAGCTGTCGCTGGCGAGGCGAGGCGCAATCGGCAGATTCATCGGCTGCCCATCACTCAAGCGCTGTAGTGCAAGCTCATTGCGGTAAAAGCTGGTCAGTGCCAGCCAGGGTAATTCGGTGAGCTGGCTGACATCCTCAATCGGCACATGCTGTGCCAGCAGTGAAGGTGCGGCCACCACAAAGCGCGGCACTTCAGCCAGCAGAATCGCCACCAGCGAGGGATCGTTTACTGCACCCACCTGAATCGCACAGTCGACGTTTTCACTGATAAAGTCCGGCGTGCGATCATTGAGCATCCACTCCACCGTCAAGCGCGGGTAGCGCTGCAGGTAATCCACCAGCGGATCGATCAACTGGTCTTGTCCAAATGCATGGGGTGCACGCACGCGCAGTGTGCCAATCGGGTCGTCACTGGAACCTGTTAGTTCATCTTCCAGCGCGTGCCAGGTCGCCAGCAACTGCCGCGCCTGCGCATAGCAACGTTCGCCGTCATCGGTGAGTTTTAGTGCATGGGTGGTGCGCAGAATCAGCTTCAGTCCTAACCGCTGTTCCAGTGCCTGCAACCGGCGGCTGATGGTGGGTTGTGTCGTGCCCAACTGCGCAGTGGCGGCTGACAGCGATCCACTTTCGACAATACGTATAAAGGTCTGCATCAGTTCAATGCGGTCAATACTGGTTGGATTGCTCATACGCACCGTGCATAACAGTTCTGTGTTTGATGAGTCTACCGCGTATGGCCGTGACGCGCTTTAATAAGCGCACTTTCACGGGGGAATTCACTATGTCAGCCATTTCGCAATCTACTGCATTGCCAGCTGAAAAACTGCCAGCGCCGCTGGTGTTCACGCTTGCTGCAGGTGCCGGGCTTAGCGTGGCATCGATTTACTACAGTCAGCCGATGCTGGATATCATCAGCAAACAATTTAACGTCGGTATCGGCAGTGTTGGTATGGTGCCGATGCTGACCCAGGCGGGATATGCACTCGGTATTCTGCTGCTGGCACCGCTCGGTGACCGCCATGACCGCCGCACCATTATCCTGATTAAAGGACTGATGCTGGTCGCCGCGCTGTTGCTGTGTGGCTTCTCGGGCGGCATCAACGCGTTACTGATCGCCAGCTTTGTCACCGGCTTAACCGCGACCGTGGCACAGGACATCGTGCCTGCTTCGGCGGCACTCGCGCCAGAACGCAGTCGCGGTAAAACTGTTGGCACGGTGATGACCGGCTTGCTGGTCGGTATTCTGTTGTCACGCGTGGTGAGTGGCGTGGTGGCGGAGTATCTGGGCTGGCGCACCATGTACATGGTGGCGGCGGTGGCCGTGCTGCTGATTAGCCTCGCGCTGTGGCGTGTGTTGCCGCGCTTCAAACCGGGCACCTCTGTCAGCTATCCACGTCTGCTGCTGTCGCTGGCGCACCTGTGGCAACATCATCAGACGCTACGTCGTGCCGCACTGGCACAGGGCTTGCTGTCGGTGGGTTTCAGTGCCTTCTGGTCAACGCTGGCGCTGATGCTGAGTGAGCGCTTCCATTTTGAAAGTGCAGTAGCAGGGGCGTTTGGTCTGGCGGGTGCGGCTGGGGCCCTGGCGGCACCGCTGGCGGGAAGCGTGGCGGATCGCATCGGCCCTGCCCGTGTCACCCAGTATGGTGCCACGCTGGTGATGGTGTCATTTGCGCTGATGTTCCTGCTGCCACTGTTGCCGGTTCCGGCTCAGATTGGCCTGATCATCATCAGCACCATTGGCTTCGATTTGGGCGTGCAGGCCACACTGGTAGCGCATCAGACGCTGGTCTACAGCCTGGCACCAGAAGCGCGTAGCCGACTGAATGCGTTGATGTTTACCGTGGTGTTTATTGGCATGGCGACCGGTGCGGCACTTGGAAGCCTGGCGCTGGCGCACTTTGGCTGGACCGGTGTGGTAGCACTCTCCACACTCGCCGCTGCGCTTGCTTTAATGATCCGTCTGGCGAGCCGCCATCTGAAAAACTGATTGAGTATATTGTGCCAGGCTTAAGGGAGAATGTTATTTAAAAACGGAGCGTTATGAACTTCCTGGCCTGGACTGCCGCTACCGGTGGTCTGTTACTTCTCATGTCACTGGCTTCCGGTTGGATTCACCGTGGGCCAGTGACCGCATTTGGACTTTACCTGTTCGCGGGTATTCTCTGCGGCCCATGGCTGCTCAATCTGCTGCAACTCGATATTCTCGGGCACGCCGAACTCGCCGCCCATCTCACCGAAATCGCCATGGCAGCCTCGCTGTTTATCACAGGCCTTAAATTACGCGTGCCACTCACAGCCCATGCCTGGCGCCTGGGGGGGCGGCTGGCGTTTCCTGCCATGCTTCTCACCGTAGGCGGCATGACGCTGCTGGTGCACTGGATGACCGGTTTTGACTGGGCGCTGTCGCTGGCATTTGGTGCCATTGTGGCACCGACCGATCCGGTGCTGGCCAGCCTGATTTCCGTTAACGATGCGCGCGATGATGACGCATTACGCGTGGCGCTTTCCAGCGAAGCGGGCATGAACGATGGATCGGCGCTGCCGCTGTTGATGCTGGCGCTGCTCATGATGCAGTCCGATACGCTGAGTATCAGCCATTTGAGTGAATGGGCGTTGAGAGATGGGCTGTGGGCCATCGGCGGCGGGGTAGCCATTGGCTATCTGCTCGGTCGCTTGATTGGCCAACTGGCGACCCAGTTGCGCAGCGCGCATCAGGATATTGCACCTAATGATTTTCTCGCGCTGGCACTCATCGCGCTTAGTTATGCGGCGGCGCAAGCGGTAGATGCATCCGGCTTCCTCGCCACCTTTGCGGCGGGTGTTGGGCTACGTCGCGCTGAGCTGCGTGTGGTAAAGCACTATCCGCAAGACGAGTTGTCAGAAGAGGAGCAATACTTGCCCGCTGAGGCGCGCGTCAATCCCAATCAACGACTGGCGCACGGTGGCAGCGGTATGGTCAAATCAATGGGGTTGGTAGTCGGCGATGCGTTGTCGTTTGGCGATACCATCGAACGCCTGCTGGCTGCCGGCCTGATGGTAGTACTGGGTATCACGCTGGCGCATCACTGGAATCTAACTGGCATTGGCCTCGCGCTGCTGCTGTTTGTGGTCGTGCGTCCGCTGGCGGTATGGATCACCACCTGGCGCTGTGAGATACCGCTCATGCGCCGTTTGCTCATTGGCTGGCTGGGGATTCGCGGCATCGGCAGTATCAATTACATTGCTTACGCCTGGGTGCACGGCATGCGTGGCCCACAAGCAGAGCAAATGGTGGATATGGCGTTGACGTTAGTGGTGTGCAGCATCGTACTGCACGGCATCACGGTGACGCCGTTATTAAACTGGCGTGCCGCCCGTCAGGCGGCACGTGCGCAACATAATCAAAAGTGATTTTCTGGAAATTACTGGAGTCTGTTATGAAAGCCATATTAATCGCCCTCGTTGGGCTCTCGCTCTCCGCCAGTGCCATCGCCGCTGACGGTGATAACACCAGCGAAGAGAATGTGTATGCCAGCCAGCTGTGCCATCTGGTAAGCAGCGAAAAAAAGACCAGCGATCTGGATACCTATACCGCGAAGATGAAGTCTCAGCTGGCTGCCAGCCAGTCTTCTTCGGCGATGGATAAGACTGAATTCAATGAAGAAACGGCGCAGGAAGTGATCAGCGCCTGGATGGAACTGGGCGAGGATGAACGCACGCAGCTGCGCCATAATCAGCAGCAGTGCGAGCAAACAGTTATGACCCAATTCCAGCAACAGGATTAAATCCCCGTCATACTTCAAGCTGTAGCGGCGTTGGCTGCGTCTGCTCGCCCCAGTCACTTACTGCAGTAAGCTCCTGGAGACTCGCATCCTTGCCGCCTTGCTACAGCTCGAATTATTTAGGGAATTAAATCCCCGTCATACTTCAAGCTGTAGCGGCGTTGGCTGCGTTTGTTCGCCCCGGTCACTTACTGAAGTAAGCTCCCGGGGACTCACGCACTTGCCGCCTTGCTACAGCTCGAATTATTTAGGGGATTTCAGCGTCTAACCAATTACGTGATCTCGAGTGTTCTCTTTCATTTAGCGGAAAAATTTGGCGGATTCACTATAAAATAAGCGCCTTTATAGGCGCTTTTTCTATGGATCTTTTGTACAAAATGCGTACATAATCGCCAGCGTTGAAAGTTGACACGTATCACATAACGAGACGCAGCCCACAAGGCTGACATGTTTATTTCAATACTGGCTACTGGGCATGAAACTTACACGGCGTCACTTTTTGTTGGCAACCGGGGCAACCGTCCTTTCGATGACCACGGGCAAACTGTTTGCCCGCGATGACATCATCCCATTGTGGCCAGACGATCCGCCAGGCGGTGGCGGACCGTCTGGGCTATTGAAAGTCAGTATGAATGGCTCCTGGACCAACATTGTATCTCCCGCGATTCAGCGTTTCCGTCCGGAAAATCCCAACGGCGAAGCGGTGATCGTGGCGGCTGGCGGCGGCTATCGTTTTATCGGCATGGGGCGTGAAGCCTGGCCGGTGGCGCGCTGGTTAAATGCCAACGGTTACACCGTGTATGTGCTGAGTTACCGCTTGCCGGGAGAAAAGTGGCAGGCGGGCAACCTCGCGCCGCTGCAGGATGCGCAGCGCGCCATTCGTCTGGTGCGTTCTATGGAGAGTAAAGTGCATCTGCTCGGCTTCTCCGCTGGCGGACATCTGCTTGGCATGGCGGCCGCACGTCCTGATTTCGAAACCTATCCGGCGCAGGACCCGCTTGACCAGATCCGTCCAACGGCCGATAGCGTTGGCCTGATCTATCCGGTCATCACCCTTGAAGCGCCATATCAGAACACCAAGACGCACCTGATGATGGTAGGCGATCACGCGACACCCACTCAGGAAGCGAACTGGTCAGTGCAGAATTATGTCACCCGACAATATCCACCGACGTTCCTGGCGCAGGCGGAAGATGATCACACCTCCAATCCCCATAACACTGAAATGATGCGCGATGCCTGCCGTCGGATGCAGGTGCCAGTGGAGTTGATTGAACTCAGCAGCGGTGGGCATGGCTTTGGTCTGGGGAAAGCGGGTACGCCTGCTGCGCTCTGGGATCAGGCGTATGTGCGCTGGCTGGATCTGCACAGTTAATCGGATAGAAAAACGTATTATCCGAAGAGACTGACCACATAAGTGTTAGCTATGTGGTCGGTCTGAGCTGTTAGCCATATGTCCGGCTGTGCTGTTATGCGCGCCAGGCAAATGGACGCTTTACGTCAGATTAAAATGCTCATCCGGCTGGCGCGGTTCCGGCAACGGGAAATCATTGTTCATCGCCTTCAAATTACGTTCGATATTCACGCACAGCGCATCCAGTGGCAGATGGTTGGGCGCAGTGCCGAACGGATCTTCCAGCTCTTCCGCCAGTGACTCCAGCGACAGGAAGGTGTACGAGATAAACACCGACACCAACGGCGTCATCAGATGCAGATCCGCCACCAGCGCAAACGGTAGCAGGGTACAGAACAGGTACACGGTGCGATGCAGAATCAGGCTGTAGGCAAACGGAATCGGCGTGCTGGCAAGGCGATCGCAGCCGCCCAGATAAGCCGACAGATGATTGAGATTGTCATCGATACTCTGCCAGACAATATCCGACACCAAACCCTCATCGCGCCGCTGCGCCAGCCATTCGCCCATGCATAACAAGGTCTGTGAGGTCGGCATCGGATGGCTCAATACGGCACTGTGCCACTTCTCCGGCAGCAAGCGCGCCAGATCGGCCTGCGCATCGGTTTTACGCAGCCGATGTTTCATTGCCCAGCTAAATGCCAGCTGCAGCCCTACAAACTCCTGCACTTGCGCTTCACTGATGCCGCGAATGCATTTTATCTGGCGCAGCAGTGAGCGTTGCGTGATGTGCATATTGCCCCACAGCGTGCGCGCTTCGATAAAACGCGCATAGCTGGCGTTATTGCGGAAGCCAAGAAAGATGGCAATCGACACGCCAATCAAGCTGAACGGTGCAGTCGTGAGGTGAATGCCGAAAGTGGAGTACCACGGATAGCCGATAATGGCGATCACCGACATCAGCAGGTTGAGCGACAGGCGAAACACAATGCTAACCAGCACCGAGCCGTGCCAGTCAAACAACCTGATGAACCAGTGTTGACGAGGACGTACGATCATTTTGCGATGGTGTTTTTTTATGATTTTGTTGGCACAGGTTACGCCTGCTGATACACCGGAAGCAATGTGAAAAACAGCGCATTTGAGGCTGAAATTGCTGTGTTGAGTGTTAATTTATCTTTTTAAATCAGTCTTCTAAAAACAGTTTGAACAAGTTGTAAAATTCTTTGCGTTATCTCTTAGCGGCCCCTTTCTCTAAAGTTCATTCCAGCAGCACAACACACAAATTTAAAAACACTTTAGAGGAATACATCATGTCTAAACTCGACCTGCTCGACCCACAGAACTCAACTCTGATCTTTATCGACCACCAGCCGCAGATGGCTTTCGGCGTCGCCAATATTGATCGCCAGCAGCTCAAAAATAACACCGTCGCTTTGGCAAAAGCGGGCAAAGTTTTCGACGTGCCGGTGATTTATACCTCTGTAGAAACCGAAAGTTTTAGCGGCTATATTTGGCCAGAACTGTTGGCAGTGCATCCGGAATCGAAGCCGATTGAGCGTACTTCGATGAACTCATGGGAAGATGCCAAATTCGTTGAAGCGGTGAAGAAAACCGGCCGTAAGAAATTGATTATTTCAGCGCTTTGGACGGAAGTGTGTCTGACTTTCCCGGCCCTGATGGCCTTGAAAGAGGGCTTTGAAGTGTACGTGGTGACCGATACTTCAGGCGGCACCAGCGTCGATGCCCACGAACGCTCCATTCAGCGCATGGTGCAGGCCGGTGCGGTGCCGGTGACCTGGCAGCAAGTGCTGTTGGAATACCAGCGCGACTGGTCACGCAAAGAAACCTACGATGCGGTGATGGATCTGGTGCGTGAGCACAGCGGCGCATACGGCATGGGCGTGGATTACGCTTACACCATGGTGCACAAAGCGCCACAGCGTCAGGCTTGAATTACGACTGGCGCGGCAGGCTGTTTTTCAGAGCATCGATAAACAGCCGCAGCGCCATCGACTGATGCTGGTTGGGCGGGAACCACAAGGCCAGACCTGCCGACTGCACCCGCCAGTCGGCGAGCAGTTCCACTAACTGGCCGGATTGCAGCGCCGCTTCGGCGTAAAGCGACGGTACATAAGCAATGCCCAATCCGCTGATGGCCGCGCGGGTCATTAGCGCGTTATTATCTAAGGTGATCGTGCCCGGTACATCCAGTTCATAGCGTTTCCCCGCATTCTCATACTCCCAGCGATAGCGTTTCCCGCTCGGCAGACGATGGCGAATGCACTGCTGCTGCAACAAATCCTGCGGCTGCTTGATGGGGGCGTGTGCGGCGAGATAGGCCGGTGAAGCCACGGTGATAAAATTCAGCGGGCCGCCCAGCGCAATCGCCACCATATCCTGCGGCACATCTTCAATCAGCCGAATGCCGGCATCAAACCCGGCGGCTGTGATATCCACCAGTTCACCCTGCGCGGCAAAATCGAGCTGAATGTTCGGGTAATCAGCGCAAAATCCCGGCACCACTTTTTCCAGCAGGATGCTAATAGCCGCATCGCTGGCACTGATGCGTAAGGTGCCTGCGTGCTGCTGGCGGCGGGCGCTGACATCGTGTAGCACTTCATCCATTTCATTCAGTAGTGGAGCGAGGCGATCGATTAACTGTTGCCCGGCATCAGTGAGCGATACGCTGCGGGTCGTGCGCTGAAAAAGCTGTACCCCCAGATTCTGTTCCAGCGCTTTCACCAGATGGCTGAGTGAAGAGCGCTTCAGGCCGAGCATCTCAGCGGCACGGCGGAAGCTGCGCTGCTCGCCCAACGTTTTGATGGCCTGAAGTTCATGCCAGGAAGGTCTTCTCATTGGTGGTATTTCCTCACCAGGTCATGCGCGATTAGGGAGATTATGACCACCAGTAAAGCGATCTATCATCGGGTTTTCAACCGGAGGACGACAAAATGAAAACCTGGTTAATTACCGGTGCCAGCAGTGGGCTGGGCCGTTTGATGAGTGAAGATTTACTGGCACGTGGCGATCGCGTGCTGGCCTGCGTACGTCGCACTGAGGCAATGGCGGATCTGCAAGCGCGATACGGTGGGCAGTTACAGGTCATGATGCTGGATTTGGCGAACACCGCCAGCATTGCGCCAGCCATCGCGCAGGCATTTGCCAACGTTGAGCGCGTCGATGTGGTGGTCAGCAATGCCGCCTATGGTCTGTTTGGCGCGGCGGAAGAGCTGAGCGATACGCAGATTGATCGTCAGATCGCCACCAACCTCACCGGCTCAATCCAGCTAATTCGCGCCGTGATTCCGCTGCTGCGCCAGCAGGGCGGCGGGCGCATCGCGCAGGTTTCCTCGGAAGGCGGGCAGGTGGCTTATCCCAACTTCAGCCTGTATCACGCCAGCAAGTGGGGCATCGAAGGATTTGTTGAAGCGGTACGCCAGGAAGTTGCCAGCTTTGGCATCGATTTCCTGCTGGTGGAGCCGGGTCCAACCGCCACTCACTTTGGTGCCGGGCTGGATATTGCTGAGGCGCAGGATGTTTATCGGGACACCGCCTCCGGTGAAGTGCGCCGCGCGATTATGTCTGGCGAGTTCGCGATCAAAGGCGATGCCGCGAAATCTGTCACCGCGATGATCGCCACGCTGGATCAACCCGCCATGCCGCTGCGTCTGGCACTGGGCAGCACGGCGTATGACAATATCGAAGCCGCGCTGGAACGACGCCTGGCAGAGCTGCGTTTGCAGAAAGAGATAGCCTATCGTGCGGATGTGTAAAAGCTTTTCGCATAACCGCACGGAGTAACAGGCAGGGAAGCGGCATCGCTGCCAAACTTAGCGCACAAAAGAAGGCATGCACGTTTCGCAGCGGCATGCTTTGTATTGAGCGTTTTGCTAAGGAGAAAGTGGTTATGAAAGCGATGATCCTGAAACAACCCGGCGGTTTAGAGCACTTGCAGCTGGCGGATCTGCCCGATCCCGGTAAACCGGGCGCCGGAGAGATCCGCGTGGCGATCCATGCCACCTCACTTAACTTCCACGATTTGCTGGTGGCTAACGGATCGATCCCCACCGAGCAAGATCGCATTATGATGGCGGACGGTGCGGGCGTGGTCGAAGAGGTCGGTGCAGGCGTCACCGACTTTAATCCCGGCGACCATGTGGTGTCCTGTTTCTTCCCACAGTGGCAGGATGGGCTACCGTTTGCTCAGGTCGGCAATTTCACCCAGACACCCGGCGATGGAACAGACGGCTTTGCCGCCGAAGTGGTGGTGCGTCCTGCGCATCACTTTACCCTCGCACCGCGCGGCTGGCGGCATGCCGAAGCCGCGACGATTACCACATCAGGCCTGACGGCATGGCGCGCACTGGTAGGCGATGCGCAGATTAAATCGGGCGATACCATCGTCACGTTGGGCACCGGCGGCGTGTCGATTACTGCGCTGCAAATTGCCAAAGCGATGGGCGCACGAGTGATTGTCACATCTTCATCGGATGAGAAGCTGGCCAGAGCCAAAGAGCTGGGGGCCGATGCGGGCATCAACTATCGCACCACGCCGGAGTGGGGCAAAGCGGTTCAGCAGCTGACTGAGGGCAAAGGCGCGGATGTGGTGATTGAACTGGGCGGGCCGGGCACCATGGCACAGTCGATTGAAGCGGTGCGCGTGGGCGGTCATATCGCGTTAATTGGTGTGCTGACCGGGTTCGAAGGCGTGATACCCACCTCGCTATTGATGGCAAAGCAGGCGCGTATTCAGGGGTTGATTGTCGGCCATCGTCGTCAGCAGCAGGATTTCGTGCGCGCGTTAGAGCAAACGGGTATTCGCCCGGTGATCAGTGACAGTTACGGTGCGCTGAACGATCTGCCTGCGGCCTTCCAGCATCAGCAGTCGGCGGGACACTTCGGCAAAATCACCGTGGAGTGGTAACGCGAATTAGCCTGTTTTCCAAACCAGGAAACAGGCTAGTGACATCAGTAGTAATCACCGTGGCGGTAATCCCATGACGGGAAGATATCCGACAGCAACGCCATGATTTTATCGACATCAAGGCCTTTGCGAATCAATACCGGACACGGGGTGATTTTACGCTCGCCGTTTTGCTGTGGAATCAGACGACCTTCGCTATCGACCATCGACACCATTACGCCTTGTTCGTAGCGCACTTTATTTTCATCGTTAGGCTGAATGGATTTCACGTAGTCATTGGCTTCAATAATTAAATCGGCACGCGATTCAATACGTTCGCCAATTCCTTCAACCAAACCACGGTTACCCTGACCTGATGGATTCGCAGAACTGGCGAAGGAGAATTTCCCGTGATCTTCCCACAGCGCTTTCGCAATATTTTCGCCTGGGCGACCAAATTTAATCACGAAACAACTGGTCTGGCGGCCATCCATCATCAGCTCTTTTGAACCGTCAGCCGGAATACGCGCCAGCGCATCTTCGCGCCACGGTAAAATACAACCCAGCAAAATATCCTGATCCCAATGCTGCTGATAAAGCTGATCAATTTCCGGCGTCAGTTGAGCCAGTGAACGCAGTTGTTCCAGCGAGCCACACAGTACCACGCCTGGCTTGTTGCGCTTGCGCTGCTTGGCTTCAAACTTACGCTCTAACCCGGCTTTATCGGAGGTCATGATGATGTAACCGACTTTCGTTGGGCTCACAATCATGCCGCCGTCCTGGGACAAAATCTCGATGGCTTCAGGTTGTAACCCGCCATTCCACGTTATTTGCTTACCGCTCATGGATCTACCCTATCTGCGTATCAATAGATGACGTACAGGAATATTACCTGCAATGTAATTAAGGAATTAATTAACCGGATAATTCATCGGGATTAATGGGTTTGTGCAAAACCATGCTGGTGATAATAGTACGATAATTAAAGGTGATGCAACTGATGAAAATAACGATGAAAGGAATAGGGTTAATTTAAAATAACACGCGGGAATTGTAGTGTTATTTAAACAAGGCGCTGAATAAGTCTTTCAGCGCCAGGGTTAATTAAAATATCAGAGCGTGTGCCACACCGCGCAGCGCAATGCCGAGGATGATGCCCGGCACGGCGAAACGGAACAGACGCGGGAAACGACTCGACAGGCCAAGGAAGATACCAATCCCCGGTAAATCAAAGGTCTGAATAAACCAACCCGCCGAGGCGTTGATGTTGTGCGCACTGTATAAACCTTTATCGACCAGCCCGGCTACCACGCCGTAGTAGGCGGTGCCGCCTGCCAGGCATTTGGTCAGTGCAGGCAGAATATACACTTCAGAGATGTTGAATCTGTCCAGCAGCGGAGAAACCAGCCGGGTAAGCATCTCAATCCCGCCGGACTCTTTCAAAATCCCCACCACCGACAGTGAGAGAATCAGCATCGGCAGCGATCCCAGCGCCAGACGAATCGCGTCCGCACCCGCGCTGTTGATGATGGCGATCAGTCCCATTTTGCTTTCATTATTCGCAACGGCTTCATCTTCATTGAGCAGCGCTGCATCCGAGAGCTTGCGCCCAAAGAAATGATAAGTGGTGGCTGCCGCCAGCACCCCGCCGCAGATGGAGATGAGTATCGCGGCACTCCAGTTGAGCCCGGCAGGAATCAGCGGATAAAAAGCGTTGGCTTGCCCCATGGCAAACAGCATCGCCAGCGTGGCCGCCATATGGCGATCGGAAGTGCCACGTTTTTCCATAATCGCTAATGCCGCTAACGGCGCGGCGAAACTGACAAAGTTCAGCTGGATCAGGGCAAATAATGCCAGTCCGGTAATACCTAAAGGTTTTAATAACGGTGTGGAATGACGTACCACAAAATCCAGCACACCTTTCACTTCCAGATATTTCATGATGAATAACATCACCACCATGATAGGAATAAGCGTGTACAACGCGACATCCACCGAGGATTTGCCCGCAGACATGATAATGCTGATGATATTCATGCGGTTGCCTGAACCTCGAACCACGGCTTAATACCGATAAGCATACAGCTCCCCTTGCCTTAAAAAACGCATAAAAATGCCAGCGCGAAGGGCGCTAGCTAAGGGATAAATAGTATCCCGGTGGTCTAAACTTGAGTAGTGAAGAAATTAAATTTTATCTTGCAGGAAATGGCAGGGCAAAATAACCGTGCGCCGACGTTTGTGCGGCGCACGGAAATATTATTCGACGTTTATTCGCTTATCTGACGAATATTACGCGCGGTGCTCTGCAATAATTTAAATGCATCATAACGGTGCTGATGCAGTGGCGAAACCGACGGCTCAGGATGCCAGCGCTTTTCATCGGTGGTCATGTTGGCCATCGCCGAGGTGACGTCGGAATATACGCCACTGGCGGCAGCGGCAAGAATCGCTGAACCCAGTAATACCGGCTCAGGGCAGTGGGTGGATTGCACAGGAAGCTGGCAGCTGTCCGCCAGCAACTGGCGTACCAGCGAGTGTTGCCCGGCACCGCCGCTGATGACAATCGACCGCGTGACGATACCCTTGCTGGTTTGCGCCTCAATGATTTGGCGCAGGCCGTAGCCGAGGCTGCACAAGCCGGCGATATACAGTGCGATCAGGCTGGCTTCGTCATTGTCCATACCCAGACCGCAAATCACCGCTCGCGCGTAAGGGTCGCCAAAAGGTGCACGATTACCCGCAAATTCCGGCACGATATGCAGACCTTCGACTAAATCCACCGTTGCTGATTCACTGCGAGATTGCTGCAAAGCCTGTTCCGCAAGGTACACCGGCAGTGAAAGGCCAGCGGCATCGGCAGCCTGCTGTGCCCTTGCAGCCGCTGGATGCATCTCCAGCAGGCGGTCGATGGCGGCGCCTGCCGCGCTTTGTCCGCCTTCACTCAACCATAAACCCGGCACCATCGCCGAGTAATACGGACCCCACACACCTGGCACAAACGCGGCTTCACGCATCGGCGTCATGGTGCAGGACGAGGTGCCAAACACATAGGCGAGTTTATCCTCCGGGCTGCCATCTGCGCCCAGCGTACCGACGCCGCCTGCATGGGCATCGATTAACCCGGCGGCCACGGGCGTGCCAGCAGATAAGCCAAAGTCGGCGGCGGCCTGCGCGGTTAAACCTGTGCCGCACGGTGTGCCTGGCTCGACGATCTGCTGTCCGATACGCGCAAACTTCTCCTCGGCAAACTCCGGCAGGCCAATGGCACTGAAGTAGTCGGCATCCCAGCGCTGCTCATGCGCAAGATAGTTCCATTTACAGGTGACGGTGCAGGATGAGCGCGCCGTATCACCTGACGCGCGCCAGCTGAGGTAATCGGTGAGATCGAAAAAGTGTGCGGCGTTCTGGAACGTTTGCGGGTTGTGGGCTTTCAGCCACAGCAGTTTTGGCATCTCCATCTCCGGTGAGATGCGTCCGCCCACGTAGTCGAGCACCGGATGTTTCGTCGCGTTAATGGCATCGGCCTGCTGCGTGGCGCGGTGATCCATCCACACAATAATATTGCGTTCCGCCTCTCCGTTTGGGCTGACGGGCAACGGTTGCCCCTGTTCATTGATCACCACCAGCGAGCAGGTGGCATCGAAGCCAATGCCAGCCACCGCAGCGGGATCGATAGCGGCAGTGGCCACTGCCTCGCGCACGCAGTGACTGACCGCCTGCCAAATCTCATTGGCGGATTGCTCAACCACATGACCGTGGGCACGGAAGGTGGTGATGGACTGTTTTGCATGGCCTAACAGATTTCCCGCGCGGTCAAACACGCCCGCGCGAGCGCTGGCCGAACCAACATCGACACCAATCAGATATTTTTCGTTACTCATGCTGCTGCACCTCGTCTGGTTACAGGTCAACGCTGTTGGGAAGGATAACAATATCGCGCACTGTGACACCCGGCGAACGTGTCACCATAAACAGCACCGATTCCGCCACTTCAATGGGCTGCATCAGGCTGCCATTGGCCAGCGCGTCCTTCAGTTTCTCCTGCGGCCAGTCATCGAGCAGGGCAGTGACCACCGGGCCCGGCAGCACCGCACCGACGCGCACACCATGCTGTGCCACCTGTCGACGGGTTGAATGCACAAAAGCCTGCACTGCAAATTTGGATGCGGTGTAGATCGGTTCCCAAACCACGGGCACCACGCCCGCAATCGAACTGGTGAAAATGATGTCACCCGATTTCTGCGAGATCAGATGCGGCAGCACCGAACGAACGCAGCGGAAGGCCGCGCTGGTGTTGAGTTTCAGTACGCGATCCCAGATATCGGGATCGCCTTCCGCCACTGGCCCGCCAATGTAGGCACCGGCGTTGGCGTGGAAAATATCGAGGCGGCCCGCCAGCTTGAGAATGTCGTCGAGAATCCCGTCAACCTGTTTGCCGTCCATCAGGTCAATTTGCAATGGCAATGCCTGAGGACCCAGTTCCGCCACCAGCTGCTGCAACTTGTCGCCATCGCGATCGATCAGGACGACTTTAGCCCCGGCCTGCAGCAGCACTTTGCTGCACTCCAGACCGATACCGGAGGCAGCGCCAGTAATGGCGGCAACTTTTCCGTTGAGTGGGTTATGCATGGAGAAGAGGTTCGTGTTCATCTTATAATCCTTTATCAATGGCGTTTTAGGTGGTGCTCAATCGATGAAGCACAACTATCACCCCGACTTTTAACCAGCAACAAAAAGAGCAATAAAGGGATGGGTTCTGTGACGGGGATCGGCAAAAACAAGAAAACCACCATTTATGACCTCGCGGAACTCACGGGAGTTTCGGCAAGCGCGGTGAGCGCGATTTTAAGCGGCAACTGGAAGAAGCGGCGCATCAGTGCCAGCACTGCTGAGAAGGTGAGCCGGATTGCGCAAGAGCAGGGTTATGCGCTGAATCGACAGGCCAGCATGCTGCGAACCACGCGCTCGAAAACCATCGGTATGATCGTGCCTAAATACGACAACCGCTATTTTGGCTCAATCGTGGAAAGTTTTGAGCAGATGGCGCGCGATCGTGGCCTGTTCCCGGTCATTACCTGCACACAGCGCGATCCTGATTTGGAACTCGAAGCGGCGCGCACCATGCTCTCCTGGCAGGTGGATTACATGGTGGTGACCGGGGCCACCGATCCAGATCGCATCACTGCACTTTGTCAGGCCGCGGACGTTCCCTCGCTGAATCTTGATCTGCCCGGTTCGCTGGCGCCTTCAGTGATTTCGGATAACTTCAATGGCGCATTGAGCCTGACGCTTAGCCTGCTGGAGAAGTGCCCGCAGCCGCTGATTTTTATCGGGGGGCGTGCCAGCGATCATAACAGTAAAGAGCGCCTGCGCGGCTTTTTGGCGGCACATCAGGAACGAGGCATTTCTGTGCCGGAGGAAAATCTGCTGCTGTGTGGCTACGAGCCAGAAAAAGCGCAAACGGCGTTGAAAAATCACTTTCAGCAGTATGTAACGGGGCAATTTGGCCTGTTTGTGAATTCGACCATTTCGCTGGAAGGGGTGGTGCAGTTTCTGCGTGCTGAGGATCTGTTATCCGATGATAAACACCCGGCGATTGGCTGTTTCGACTGGGACCCGTTCGTCGCGCTGTTGTGTAAAGACATCAGCATGGTGAAACAGGATGTGGCAGGCATGATGGAAACGGTGTTCCGCCTGATGGAGAGCGGTGAGCAGGACGTGGCGGTGGTGGAAGTGCCGGTGTTGCTGATGCAGTAAAAAGGGCGGCAAATGCCGCCCCATTGATCAACGCATGGTGACAAACTCTTCCGCCGCCGTCGGATGAATCGCCACGGTGTTGTCGAAATCTTTCTTGGTAGCGCCCATCTTCAGTGCCACAGCGAAGCCTTGCAGCATCTCGTCCATACCGTTACCGATACCGTGAATGCCGACAATCTTCTCTTCCGGGCCAACACACACCAGCTTCATGCGGCACGGCTGGCGATGCTGGGTGACGGCGGTGTACATCGCGGTGAAGGAAGATTTATACACTTTCACCTGGTCGTCGCCGTACTGCTCGCGCGCCTGCGGTTCGGTCAAACCAACGGTGCCAATCGGTGGATGGCTGAATACCACGGTCGGCACATTGCTGTAATCCAGGTGCTCGTCCGGTTTGTTGTTAAACAGACGTTCCGAAAGACGACGACCGGCGGCCACCGCGACAGGCGTCAGTTCCACCGCGCCGGTGTTATCGCCCACCGCATAGATGCCTTTCACGTTGGTGTTCTGGAACTTATCAACGTTGATATAGCCTTTCTCGTTCAGCGCCACGCCGGTCACGGAGAGGTTGAGATTGTCGGTCGCCGGCTCGCGACCAATCGCCCACACCAGGCAATCGACAGTTTGCTCATGGCCATTTTCCAGCTGCAGCGTCAGGCTGCCGTCGGCGTTCTTGATCACCGCTTTCGGGATCGACTCGGTATGCAGCGTTGGGCCTTCGGCCTGCATCACTTCTACCAGCGTATCGATAATCAGTGGATCGAAGCTGCGCAACGGCGCGTGTTTGCGCACAAACAGATGGGTTTCGGCACCCAGTGCGTTGACCACACCGGCCAGCTCTACCGCGATATACCCTGCGCCGACCACCGCGACACGCTTCGGCAGCGCATCAAGCTCAAAGAAACCGTCAGAGTCGATACCGTATTCCCCGCCAGGCACTTTTGGATGGCTTGGACGACCGCCTGTGGCGATCAGGATGTGATCGGCCGTGATGGTTTCGCCATTCACTTCCACGGTGTTGGCATCGATAAAGCGGGCGAAGCCCTTGATCACTTCGACGTTGTTTTTACCCAGCACGTTGTCATACGAGGTGTGGATGCGATCGATATAGGCGCTGCGGTTTTTCACCAGCACTGACCAGTCAAAATTGTTCACGGTGGTATCGAAACCGTAGTCCGGGCCGTACAGGTGAATAGCTTCGGCAATCTGCGCCGCATGCCACATCACTTTTTTCGGCACGCAGCCAACGTTGACACAGGTGCCGCCCAATTCTTTCGCTTCGATCAGCGCGCATTTCTGGCCATGCATCGCGGCACGGTTAATTGAGGCGATACCGCCGCTGCCGCCGCCGATGGCGAGGTAGTCAAAATGTCGGGTCATGCGGAATGTCCATCTTTTGGGAGAAAATTGGCATAGAGTGTAACGCTGCTTGCGCAAGAGGCGCAAAGGTTCAGCCTATGTTTGTGATAGGGTTAAATCCAGGTTCCGCTTACATGGAAGACATTATGCATCTGACTTTTCTCGGCACCGGCGCGGGTGCGCCGAGCCTGCAACGTAACGTCACGGCGATTGCACTGACGCTGTCGAAACGGGGCGACACCTGGCTGTTCGACTGCGGTGAAGCGACGCAGCACCAGTTTATGCGCTCCGCACTCAAGCCGAGCAGGCTGGAAAAAATCTTTATTACCCACTTGCACGGTGACCACATCTTCGGTCTTCCGGGCTTGCTCACCAGCCGTTCGATGGCCGGGCTGCTGGAGCCGATGACGATTTACGGTCCAAAAGGCATCAAACAGTTTGTCGAGACGGCGCTCAGTCTCAGTGGTTCTTACACCGGCTTCCCACTTGAGATCATAGAAATTGAAGCGGGCGAAGTGCTGGATGATGGTGAGTTCCGCGTCATCGCCTATCCGATGAATCATGTGGTGGAGTGTTATGGCTATCGTATTGAACAGCATGATAAACCGGGCTTCCTCGATGCGCCGCGCCTGAAAGCGGAAGGGGTACCGCGCGGGCCCTGGTATCAGGATTTGAAAGAAGGTAAACGCATCCGGTTGGAGGATGGGCGCGAAATTAACGGCGCGGCGTATCTCGGCCCGGCGACCAGAGGCAAAGTGGTGGCGATATTCGGTGATACCGGCCCGACCGAAGTGGCGCTTGCGCTGGCGGCTGATGCGGATGTGATGGTGCATGAAACCACGCTGGAAGCTGCAATGGCCGAAAAAGCCAATGGTCGCGGCCACTCCACGACGATTCAGGCCGCCGAAGTGGCAAAACTGGCAGGTGCAAAACGCATGATCGCCACGCACTTCAGTTCGCGTTATTTGTCGAGCGATCGAGAGAGACTGCTGGCGGAGTGCCAGTCGGTGTTTGCAGCGACCGAGCTGGCACGGGATTTCGCGGTGTTCGAAATTTAGTGCTGTAACGCCGGATAGGTAAAGAACAGCAGGTGCATCATGTTGAACAGGAAATGGACGCCGGTGGCGACCCACACACGCCCGCTCCAGTGCCACGCCAGGCCGTAAATTAACCCGGCCAGAGTGGCGAAGACCACCAGCATCATGCCGCCAGGGAAGTGCGCCAGACCAAACAGCAGTGCGGTGAGCAACAGTGCCGCTACGCCACCGATTTTCTGGCGCAGGCGCTGTTGCACATAGCCACGGAAGAACGCTTCTTCGGCCAGCGAAACAAAGAACAGGTTTGCCAGCATAAAGCTGCCGAGCCAGTCCGGCCAGTGTGGCTCAATCGCCAGTCCACCCAGCAGCACCGCGACGTACAGCAGCAGCGGGATCGCCGCCAGTAACAGCAGCCACAGAACCTTGTGCGGCGCAGGAAACTTCTGCGTACGGAACAGCGTGGGCAAGGCAGCTAGCAGCACAAAGGGAATCAGCGCTTTATCAAAGTTGTAGTAGAAGCTGAACGGCACACTGTTGGGGCCAACCTGCATCTCCTCGATCTGGCGCGGGTTGTTAAAGCCAGGCAGCAGATGCAGGAACAGGCCACCGGCGATCAGCACCAGCAGCGCTTCGCTGATCAGCAGCAAGGCACGGTTGGTGGGATTTTCCACCCGCACCCACGCCAGCAAAGCGATGGCACCTAAAATGGCGAGAGCAGGCCAGTCCAGCACATCCTGAAACAGGCCCATTATCGTCGCCAATAACAGCAGAAGTACGGCAAGGCGTTTGGCAGGTGACAGCACAGTGAGTGCGCCAGCCAGAATGATCCACATAAAAAGTGTCCTTAGAAGGGCAACGGCAAGGGGCGGCTCAGAAACCGCACCCTATAAGCCCGTTATTCTGGAACGATCTGCGTCACGCTGTAGTGACCGGTACCCGCCGGCACCAGCTTCTGATGCAGCCACGGCAGCAGCTCTTCCATCTGCGCTTTCAGCTTCCACGGCGGGTTAATCACGATCATGCCGGAGGCAGTCATGCCGCGTTGATCGCTATCCGGACGCACAGCCAGTTCGATCTGCAAGATGTTGCGGATGTTGCTGGCTTCCAGGTCTTTAATCATGTGTTTGATTTGCTGGCGCAGCACCACCGGATACCACAGCGCATACACACCGGTAGCAAAGCGTTTGTAGCCTTCCTGAATGCTTTTCACCACATCCTGATAATCGCTTTTCATTTCGTACGGCGGATCGATCAGAATCAGACCACGACGGCTTAGCGGAGGCAGTTTGGCTTTTAACTGCTGATAGCCGTCGCCACGCGCTACGCGTGCACGGGCATCTTTGCTGAATTCGGAACGTAGCAGCGGATAGTCGCTGGAGTGCAGTTCGGTCAGCTCCAGCTTGTCCTCTTCACGCAGCAGATAGCGGGCGATCAGCGGCGAGCCTGGGTAGTAGCGCAAGGTGCCATGCGGGTTGAGGTTGCGAACGGCCGTCAGATAAGGCTTCAGCAGTTCTGGCGCGTCCGGCTGCTGCCAGATGCGCGCAATGCCTTCCAGATATTCACCGGTACGCTCGGCGTGCTCTCCGCTCAGCTGGTAACGTCCGGCACCGGCGTGGGTATCCAGATAGAGAAACGGTTTTTCCTTCTCCATCAGGGCGGTGAGGATCAGGCTTTCAACGGTATGTTTGAGCACGTCGGCATGGTTGCCGGCATGAAAACTGTGGCGATAACTCAGCATAAAAAAGAGGGGTCCGCGGTTGGATCAAAGGAGATAAAAACATCGTGTGTGGCGCGATTATAGCCGCGCTGCGTAAAAATTGCTGACGTTTCGGCGCTCGCGCTTTTTTCTTTACGGGTCCATTCTCAGTAGCATTGATTTTCACGTTAACTGACCGCATGTTAGAAAGATTGCGTCGCGCCATTGCGCGCCACCCCCACTCCATGAAGAAAGGACTGCGCTTATGACCAATCCGTTACTCACCCCTTACACGCTACCGCCGTTTTCCGCGATTAAACCTGAGCACGTGGTTCCCGCTGTGACTGAAGCGCTGAACAACTGCCGCGCTGAAGTTGAACGCGTTGTAGCACAGGGTGCACCTTACACTTGGGACAATTTAGTGCAGCCACTGGCAGAAGTGGATGACCGTCTGAGCCGTATTTTCTCGCCGGTTAGCCACCTGAATTCGGTGAAGAACAGCCCGGAACTGCGTGAAGCTTATGAGCAGACGCTGCCGCTGCTGTCAGAATACAGCACCTGGGTGGGACAGAACGAAGGCCTGTATCAGGCTTATCGCGATCTGAAACAGGGCGACAGCTATGCCGCGCTGGATATCGCACAGAAGAAAGCGGTGGATAACGCACTGCGTGATTTCGAACTCTCCGGTATCGGTCTCGATAAAGAGAAGCAGAAGCGCTACGGCGAAATTGCCGCGCGCCTGTCTGAGCTGGGTTCGACCTACAGCAACAACGTGCTCGACGCCACCATGGGCTGGAGCAAGTTGATCACCGATGAGGCCGATCTGGCGGGCATGCCAGAAAGCGCGCTGGCTGCGGCCAAAGCGCAGGCCGAAGCTAAAGAACAAGAAGGCTGGCTGCTGACGCTGGATATTCCAAGCTATCTGCCAGTCATGACCTATTGCGATAACGCCGCGCTGCGTGAAGAGATGTACCGCGCCTATTCAACGCGTGCTTCTGAGCAGGGTCCCAACGCCGGTAAATGGGATAACGGCCCGATCATGGCCGAAGAGCTGGCATTGCGTCACGAACTGGCACAGCTGCTGGGCTTTGACTCCTTCGCGCACAAATCACTGGCGACCAAGATGGCTGAGAACCCGGCTCAGGTGATCGACTTCCTGACCGACCTCGCCAAACGTGCGCGTCCGCAGGGTGAGAAAGAGTTAGCTCAGCTGCGCGCCTTCGCCAAAAAAGAGTATGGCGTTGACGAGATGAATCCGTGGGATCTCACCTATTACGGCGAGAAGCAGAAACAGCATCTCTACACCATCAGCGATGAGCAACTGCGTCCGTACTTCCCGGAAGAGCGTGCGGTGAGCGGCCTGTTTGAAGTGGTGAAACGCATTTACGGCATCACCGCCAAAGAGCGTAAAGACGTGGATGTGTACCATCCAGATGTGCGCTTCTTCGACCTGTTTGATGAAAGCGGCGAGCTGCGCGGCAGTTTCTATCTTGACCTGTATGCGCGTGAACACAAGCGTGGCGGGGCGTGGATGGACGATTGCGTCGGCCAGATGCGTAAAGCCGATGGCAGCCTGCAGAAGCCGGTGGCGTACCTCACCTGTAACTTCAACCGTCCGGTACAGGGCAAGCCCGCGCTGTTTACCCACGATGAAGTCACCACCTTGTTCCACGAGTTTGGTCACGGCCTGCACCACATGCTGACGCGCATCGAAGCGCCGGGCGTGTCGGGTATCAGCGGTGTGCCGTGGGATGCGGTCGAGCTGCCAAGCCAGTTTATGGAAAACTGGTGCTGGGAGCCGGACGCGCTGGCGTTTATCTCCGGCCACTACGAGACCGGCGAACCGCTGCCGAAAGACCTGCTGGATAAGATGCTGGCAGCGAAGAACTATCAGGCGGCGCTGTTTATCCTGCGTCAGCTGGAGTTCGGCCTGTTCGATTTCCGTATGCATACCGAGTTCAATCCGGAAAAAGGTGCGCAAATCCTCGAAACCCTGCGTGAAGTGAAGAAACAGGTTGCCGTGGTGCCAAGCCCGGAGTGGGGCCGCTTCCCGCATGCGTTTAGCCACGTCTTCGCCGGCGGTTATGCCGCAGGTTACTACAGCTATCTGTGGGCCGACGTGCTGGCGGCGGATGCCTATTCGCGCTTCGAAGAAGAGGGCATCTTCAACCGTGAAACCGGCCAGTCGTTCCTCGACAACATCCTGACGCGCGGCGGTTCCGAAGAGCCAATGGAGCTGTTCAAACGCTTCCGTGGCCGTGAACCACAGCTGGATGCGATGCTGGAACACTACGGAATTCAGGGATAAGCCTGCTTGTGAAAATCGGTTTAATCGATGAATCAGGCGCCGGAGACGGCGCCTTATTACATCTGGCGCAGCGCTGGGGTTTACAGCATGACGATCAGGCTGTAATGGCCCTGGTGCTGACGCCGGAGCGCCTTGAGCTGCGCAAACTGGATGAGCCTAAACTGGGTGGCATCTTTGTGGATTTTGTCACCGGAGCTATGGCGCATCGCCGCAAGTTTGGCGGTGGGCGCGGCGAGGCGGTGGCGAAAGCGGTGGGCATCAAAGGTGGCTATTTGCCGGACGTGATCGACGCAACGGCAGGATTGGGGCGCGATGCCTTTGTGCTGGCGGCGCTGGGTTGCCGGGTGCGCATGCTGGAACGCCATCCGGTGGTTGCGGCTCTGCTCGATGATGGCTTACGTCGTGGCTATGAAGATGCGGAGATTGGCGGCTGGCTGCGCGAACGTCTGACGCTGCTGCATGTGGTGAGTCAGCAGGCGTTGAGTGATATCACGCCCGCGCCAGATGTGGTGTATCTCGATCCGATGTATCCCCATCGTCAAAAGAGCGCGATGGTGAAGAAGGAGATGCGGGTGTTTCAGTCGCTGGTGGGGCCCGATGAGGATGCCGATGCGCTGCTGGAACCCGCTCGTCGTCTGGCGAAGAAGCGCATTGTGGTGAAACGCCCGGATTACGCGCCGCCGTTAGCGGGCGTTGCAACCCAATCGGCCGTGGTCACCAAAAGCCATCGCTTTGATATTTATCCGCCATTGGTATGATTCTGCATAATGGCGTTGCGGCGTGATTTATCGCGCGGGGTTTAAAGACGCGCGATGTATTACGCCGCTACCAAAAAAACAGGGCCATTACTGGCCCTGTTTTTATTCGTCTTCTTCGTCACGCAGCGGCACAATCAGCATATCGATATGCACGGTGTTGATCAGCTGGCGCGCTGATGACATCAGCTTGCTCCAGAAATCCTGATGGTGGCCACAGACCACTAAATCCACATCGTATTTCTTAATCGCATCCACCAGCACCTGGCCGAGATCGCCGCTGCCGCTCAGGGTTTCACTGATCGGATAACCGGCGTTGGTAGAAAGTTCTTTCAGCGCGGTGTGCGTCTCCTCAGAAATGCGTTTCTGCATGTCGCCCAGATTGACGTCAATCAGCCCGGTATAAAGGTCTGAGTAATTCACATCAACGTGGATCAGCGAGATTTTTGCATCATAAGGGCGGGCCAGTGAAACGGCTTTATCAACCAGCAACTGGCTTTCCGGGGAAAGGTCTACTGCAATCAGGATGTGTTTATAAGCCATGATAAAACTCCTTCTCAAGATTCTGGGGCTACCTGAATTCCCGCCGCTCGGCGAGCGAAATCCTTTGCGCGAAACAGCGATGAAGCGCCACCAACCACAATTTATGCCCTGCAGGCGTTCTGTTGTTATGACCTGAGTATAGCCAGAGTTGTTAACAAATGCTGCAATCCACGGCTCGCTTGTGAGGAAGATCAAGCGCTATCGCAATTTTCACTCGCGGTGAACGAAAATCATCGCTGGAAAAAAATTGAACAGATCTCCTACACTGAAAATGAGTGCCACTGCCGTCTGGGTAACGCGCTCGGGTTCGCATAACAACAATGCAATTCGATTCATCTGTGGCTGGTTAATTTCCCGTGGGGCGTCTACAGCATTTCCCCGCTGCCTTCGACGTCATTGCGGCTCCAGCTGGGAGGGGAACATGATCAGCACTATCGCGCTTTTTTGGGCTCTGTGTGTGGTTTGTCTGGTGAATATGGCGCGCTACTTCTCTTCTTTACGCTCGCTATTGGCTGTGCTGCGCGGTTGCGATCCGCTGCTGTATCAATATGTGGATGGGGCGGGTTTCTTCACGTCTCATGGTCAGCCGAGCAAGCAGGTGCGGCTGGTGCGTTATATCTGGGATAAACGCTATCGCGATCATCACGACGACGAATTTATTCGCCGCTGCGAGCGCGTACGCAGGCAGTTTGTCCTGACCAGCGGGCTCTGTTTTTTGGTGGTGGTGAGTCTGGTTGGCCTGGCGATCTGGCATTAAATAGCGGCAATAAAAAAGGGCGATCTGTGTTGAACAGTCGCCCTCTTGTTTGCCGTTAAAGGCTTAGATAATTTTCAGCGCGATCCAGTAGAGCGAGCCTGACAGCACAATACAGACCGGCAGGGTGAACACCCACGCCATGGCGATGTTTTTGATCGTACGGCTCTGTAATCCACCGCCATCCACCAGCATGGTACCGGCAACGGATGATGACAGAATATGCGTGGTCGAAACCGGCATTCCGGTATAGCTCGCGATACCAATCGACACTGCCGCAGTGACCTGCGCTGACATGCCTTGCGCATAAGTCATGCCTTTCTTACCGATTTTCTCACCGATGGTGGTTGCCACACGACGCCAGCCAATCATGGTGCCGATGCCCAGTGCTAACGCCACCGCCATGATGATCCAGATCGGCGCGTACTCGACGGTGCCCAGCAAATCGCCCTTCAACTTGTTAAGGAAGCGCTTATCGTCCGGGGTGGTCTCTGGCAGTTTCGCGGCTTTATCGGCCGTGTCCGAGACGCACATCAACAGGCGACGCATCTGGCTGCGCTGATCCACCGTCAGTTGGTCATAGCTGTTCAGATTGGTCAGCAACACTTGTGCACGATTGATAGCCTGCAGCGCACGACTGCTGTCGCAATGGAACTCATGCGGCCCGCCCACAGACTCTTCCGGCGTTGGCACCGCAGGCGGCGCCATCTGGACGATATGGGTGAGTGAATCGCTGTGCTGCTGATAATACTGTTCCAGATGATTCACCGCATCGCGAGTACGGGTGATGTCATAACCTGAGGCATTCATGTTGACCACGAAACCCGCAGGCGCAACACCGATTAGCACTAACATAATCAGGCCAATGCCTTTCTGACCATCGTTCGCACCGTGGGAGTAGCTCACGCCAATCGCCGAAACGATCAAGGCAATACGCGTCCAGAACGGTGGCTTCTTCTTGCCATCGATCTTTTCACGGTCAGCCGGTGTCATGTGGATGCGCGAACGTTTAGGGGTTCCGCTCCAGTAACGACGCAGGATGAAAATCAGCGAGCCCGCAATCACCAGGCCGACAATCGGCGACAGGATCAGTGACAGGAAGATATTAATGACTTTCGGCAGGTTGAGGGCATCAACCACCGAGGTGCCGGTCATCAGCGCATTGGTGAGACCAATACCGATAATGGCGCCAATCAGGGTGTGAGAACTGGACGCAGGCAAACCCAGATACCAGGTACCTAAGTTCCAGATAATCGCCGCCAGCAGCATGGAGAACACCATGGCCAGGCCGTGCGCGGAACCCACATTCAGCAGTAAATCAGTTGGCAGCATATGCACGATGGCATAAGCCACGCTCAAGCCGCCCAGCAAAACGCCTAAGAAGTTGAAAACACCCGCCATCACAACCGCCAATTGCGCCCGCATCGCGCGGGTATAGATGACGGTAGCGACTGCGTTAGCAGTGTCGTGGAAACCGTTGATTGCCTCATAGAACAATACAAACAGCAGAGCGATAACCAAAAACAGGCCGGTACTGAGGTCAAGACCAGCGAACAGATGTAGCATAAACGTTACGCCATTTTTTGGAGGACATGAACGCGGCGCATTATCGGCGACAACCCGCATGATGTGAAAGGAAAATATAGTCCTTTTTTGTCTTAAAATTGCCACAAACCCCATCAGACAAGGTAAAAAGACTGAAAAATAAGCGAGTTACAATATGACACATTTACGGCATTTTTTTGACGCTGGCGCGAAATGCCGCAGATCTCTACAATCACCGCCTTTCAATTATGTGGATTAGACGCTGTGGACAAGTTTGACGTTATCGTAATAGGTGCAGGCGCTGCCGGCATGTTCTGTGCGGCGCAGGCAGGGCAGTTGGGTCGTCGGGTGCTGTTGCTGGATAACGGCAAAAAGGCGGGACGTAAAATCCTGATGTCCGGTGGTGGCCGCTGTAACTTCACCAATATGTACACCGAACCGGCCGCCTATCTCTCGCACAACCCGCATTTCAGTAAGTCGGCATTGGCGCGTTACACCCAGTGGGACTTCATCGATCTGGTGAATCGCCACAAGATTGCGTATCACGAGAAAACCCTCGGCCAGTTGTTCTGCGATGAGTCGGCGCAGCAGATCGTGGATTTGCTGTTAAAAGAGTGCGAAGACGGGCAGGTTACGTTGCGCTTGCGCAGTGAAGTGCTGAGCGTGACGCGTGATGAAAATGGCTACAGGCTGCAACTGAATGGCTCCGAGGTGCAGGCTGAGAAATTGGTGATCGCCAGCGGTGGCTTATCGATGCCGGGTCTGGGCGCGACACCATTCGGGTATAAAGTGGCCGAGCAGTTTGGTTTGAAAGTGTTCCCGACGCGCGCAGCCTTGGTGCCGTTTACGCTGCATAAGCCACTGCTTGAGCAGCTGAATTCCTTATCGGGTGTGTCATTGCCCACCACCATCACCGCGCAGGATGGCACGCTGTTTAAAGAAGCGATGCTGTTTACCCATCGCGGTTTGTCGGGTCCGGCGGTATTGCAAATCTCCAGCTACTGGCAGCCGGGTGAGTTTGTCACCATTAACCTGTCGCCGGAAACCTCGCTGGAAGAATTCATCAACGTGCAGCGCGAGGCGCATCCGAATCTCAGCCTGAAAAACAGCCTGGCGAAAATCCTGCCGAAGCGTCTGGTGGAAGTGTTGCAGGAGCTGAAGCAGATCCCGGATGTGACGCTGAAGCAGCTCAATAGCAAGCAGCAGGCCGAGTTGGTCATCACGTTGCATCAGTGGCGCGTGCAGCCGAATGGCACCGAAGGTTATCGCACTGCCGAAGTGACGATGGGCGGCGTCGATACCACGCAACTCTCCTCCAAAACCATGGAAGCGCGCGATGTGCCCGGTTTGTACTTTATTGGTGAAGTGGTGGATGTCACCGGCTGGCTCGGCGGATACAACTTCCAGTGGGCGTGGAGTTCAGCCTGGGCGTGTGCGCAGGCGCTGTGAGTTATCACGTCGCCATCAAAGGCGACGCCAGTGTACGAGGTTCAGCTTTATGCTGAGGTTGCAGCGCTAATGCCTGGCTCTGCGTAACGGCGTCACTGCAGGTGTCAGGTTTTTCGGCTGGTCGTGCAGCAATACTTGCCCCAGCAGGCTATCGCTGTTGACCACGCCATACTTCAGATGCGTTGCGATATATTTGCGGTCAAAGCTGGTGAGCTTATACACCGGTGGCAACACCTCCGGTAAAGCGTCCACCATCAGCATGCGGCTCAGCTTCACCGGACGCCAGCCGCTCAGCGTTTGATACAATAACGCACCGGCTTCCGCTTTGCGTAAGTAGAAGTTGTAGTGATTCTCTTCCCGCAGCGCCTGCTGCTGAGCGATATACACCACCAGATAATCCGGCGTCTTGATGCCCTGCAGAATTGTGTCGTAGTTCGGCAGCGCCAATAATTGCTGGAAGAAGGCTTCAGAGCCTAACTCCACAATCGGACGGAAGCAGTGCAGCCAGCGGCCGATAAAGGCATTGTTTTTCGGCGCGGCGAGAAACCAGGATTCCATAACCGGATAAGCGCGATCGCGGGTGGATTCCTCGCGATAAAAAGCCACCAGGTCATAACGCTCATCCGCATTCACCGCTAACAGCTCATCGAGGCTGCGATTGAGGATAATGGTGGCATCCATCCAGATTCCGCCATAACGATGCAGCAGCTCCAGGCGAATCACATCGCTTTTGTGCGAAGCCCGCATCCCCGCGTGGACAAACTTCAGGTCTGGTAAATAGTCATGCAGATTGAGATTGTTAATTACCGTCAACGCATAGCCAGGGTTTTCACGGGCAATCTTATCGACAAAAATCTGGACTTCAGCCGGGAGCTTTTCACTTTCCCAGTACATCCAAACCTGACGCGGAATGGGCGCAGGCGGATTAGCACGACCCTGCAGGTTAATATCCTGTTCGGCTGCGGCTTGATAGGCGGGAAGGCGTTTGCGTGTGGTCAGCTTTTTTTCCGCCAGCAACGCCAGCGAAATCAAATGCATTTTAAGTTTATGGTTGGACATGATCATTCCTGTAACCCTGTCGGCCGCTATCCCAGCTTCTGCCGCTTTAGGGCGAAAAACTGGCCCTGTGACAGCGGGCACGATGAAGCGCAATGGCGCGAAAAGTGGCTCAAAATTAACAAACAGCGCCGAGCTGCTCAATAAATAAACTCTGAAAACGTTACTTTCAGAGAATACGCAGGCGCATTCACTTGCCGTACCGTTGCCGTGGGTGTTTAAGGGCTGTTAACCGATGAATCTGTTAAGATCGCCGCGTTTTTTCCAACAGGCCCATGATTCCATGTTCAAACTTAAATTCCTTCTGCCCGTGCTTATCGTCATCAGCGCGGCTGTCTGGTGGCTGATGCCGCACTATAGCGATGAAGATAAAGGCTATTACATCGCCATGTTCTGCACCTTGACCCATGATGGGCGCGACAACTCACCCCTGGCGATGCAACAGATTATTGAAGGCAGCAACTCGGACTATGCGCTGCAGAAAATTCATTTCCAGTCAGGTCTGGCAGAACATCTGCAAAGCGTGTGGCAGGATTTGTCAGCGGAGCAGCAACAGCAGGCGCGGCAGGAGAGTCTGTCCTGCCGCAAGGTGATGTCTGAAAAGTTATTACCGGGTAAAGCAGTGCAGTGATTAATGCACGGGCAGCGCTAATACCGCGTCGGTGGTTTTGATCTCGGCAAACACATCAGCAACGCCTGTCAATGCGCTCTGCTGCAGCACCTTGTGATCGACTACCTTGTTATCCCAGGTCGCCAGATCGCGCGTGGCGGTGGCATCTTCCGGGATAATGACCGAGTAGCCAAGCGGTACGGCATCACGTGCGGTGGACGACACGCACATATGGGTCATTAGACCGGTGACAATTAACTGCTTGATGCCCAGACTGTCGAGTTGTTGTTTCAAATCGGTTCCCACGAAAGAACTCGGTGTGGCTTTGGTAATGACACGATCATTTTTGCCCGGCTGCAAATCCTTGTGGAATTCAGCGAAGCGGCTGCCTTTGGCGAACAGCGGGCCATCTGCCGCGCCTTCATGGCGCACGAAGAACACCGGCATGCCATGCTTGTGTGCAAATTCAACCAGGCGCTTGCTGTTTTGCAGTGCTTTCATACCGTCTGGAATGGGCATTTTGCCGCCAGCGAAGTATTCGTTCTGAATATCAATCACGATGACCGCGGTTTGATTGGCCGTCAGCTGGGGGGTGGCGGTGGCACCGCTCATGGTACGAATGGTCGGTGCATTTTCAGCTTTGTGTTCTTCGGCAATAGCGCTGCCTGAAATTGCCATCGCTAATGCTAAGGTGCCTGAAGCAAAAAGGGTTTTCATCACTAATCATCTCTTTGATTGGGAAGTCAGGGTGACTTCCGATGCACTGCAGTATGGCGATTGTGCCGAAAGTGAAGGAGTACTGCGCATGACAAATAACGTTCACTTTGCGCCAAAAATGGCGCACCTGGATGCGCCCATTAAGGTCGGTATTGTGGTGTTTGACGACATCATCCCGTTTCATCTTTCCGTTCCCTGTGCGGTGTTTGAGAAGGCGGAACGCGAAGATGGTCGAGCTTGCTACCAATTAATGATCTGTGCCACCCACGCCGGTCCGCTTCGCACCAACAGCGGTTTTTCGATTGTCGCGGAGCATGAACTGGCTATGCTGGCCGAAGCGGATATGGTGGTGGTGCCCAGCTGGAGCGATCCTGCCGTTGCGCCACCGCCCGCGTTGTTGCAGGCGTTACAGCAGGCTGCCCAGCGTGGGGCTCAGATTGTTGGCTTGTGTCTTGGCGCCTTTGTGCTCGGAGCCGCTGGCTTGCTGCATCAGCAGCGCGCCACGACACACTGGCGTTGGATGAGTGATTTTGAACGGCTTTACCCCGATGTGACGATTGACCGTGACGTGTTGTATATCGACGAAGGGCAGATTGTGACCTCGGCGGGCACTGCAGCGAGTATCGATTGCTGCCTGCATCTGGTGCGTGAACAGTGTGGAGTGGATGTGGCCAACAGTGTGGCGCGCATGCTGGTGGTACCGCCGCATCGGCAGGGCGGCCAGGCACAATATATTGAGCAGCCGGTCTATCACTCGGCGGGCAACGATCGATTTATGTCGGCGCTCAGTTGGGCCACCGAAAATTTGCAGCAGGCCCTCACGCTGGATCAGTTGGCGGAGAGAGCGTTGATGAGTCGTCGCAGTTTTACGCGCCGTTTTAACCAAACCACCGGCAGCTGTTTCAGTGATTGGTTAGTGAATCAGCGTCTGGCATTGGCGCAGCGATTTTTGGAAAAAACCGACCAGCCGATTGAGCTGATCGCAGAAAAAGCCGGATTCTCTTCGCCATTAATGTTAAGGCGACATTTTAAAAAGAATTTGAATACGTCTCCGTTACAATACCGGAAAACATTTCGTGGTCGGGTGTGAATTAATGGTTTGTAAATCAACCTATTGATAAGAATGCATTGAAAATAGGACGGGTAAAATTATTCCCGGATCATTTTGACAGGCTATCTGATGAGAAGAATATTTCAGCGTGGCCAATGAGGGCTATTCTTAACAACGGATGGCGAACCATCCGTTGTTATGCAAATCCTGCAAAGAAAAATAGTGACGCGAATTATTAACGCATCACACAATCAATACGTGAGGGAAATTGACCTGAGCGCAGCGCTGGCGTTCTCACTTCTTCCATTTTCTCACTGCTGTTAAATCCATGCTTACGGCAAATCACGCATGGATCAGTGCTCTCTTTCAATTGCTGCTCGGCTTCGCTCCCCAGCTGACGCTTACGGCAGTAGAGTGGGGTGCAACCCATCACTTGCTTAAAGGAGCGAGTGAACGATTGCTGGCTTTCAAAATGGTATTTTACGGCCAGACTGATGATCGGTGCGTTGCTGTATTTCAGCTCGCTGACACAGCATGCCAGTTTCTTTTTACGGATATACCGTGCCAGCGTTTCATTATGATAGCGGGCAAATAATTTCTGCAAATACCATTTAGAATAACCCGATTTCACGGCGATATCATCAATGCTTAAGCGCTGATCCAGATTGCCCATAATCCATTTGGTCACCGAATCAATAACCCCTTCGTTGTATTTTTGCGGCATCTTTTTGATCCTCCATTAACTGGACACAGTGTAAAATAATTAATCTTTCCATTCATCCGATTAACGTAAAGTTTTATAAGGAATTGGCTTTTTTATTATTTGTCATCAAGGCTGGTCTTGCTTTTAGTGAAATTAAGGCCGCTTTTGTTGAATCGATGTTGAATATTTAGCGTAATCACGCCCGTTATTTTTAACTCAAATTTTCCATCACTTTGCCGAGCTTAACAGTATGAGAAAACGTGGCGCTGGCACACCTCATCAATACGCACTGGCGATTAACGTGCCAGACTGATGGTTTTTTCATAGCTCAGGAGCAGTGCGCATGGCTTTTCGTTTCCCGCTGAAACAGTCACTTGCCGTGATTTTGACGGCGATGGCTGCGCTACCCACCACCTCCGCGTTAGCGGCCAATGTGTATGGCGAGCAGTTGGAAGGTTTTCAGTATCCCTACCCACTTGAACACTTTAATTTCTCCTCACAGCAGCAACCGCTGAGCATGGGGTACATGGATGTCAAACCCGCGCAGCAGGCTAATGGTCAAACGGTGGTATTACTGCACGGTAAGAATTTTTGTGGTGCAACCTGGGAAGACACCATCAAAGCGCTTAGCCAGCAGGGATATCGGGTGATTGCGCCGGACCAGATTGGCTTTTGCAGCTCGACGAAACCCGCCAATTACCAATACAGCTTCCAGCAACTGGCGCTGAATACCCATCAACTGTTAGCGCATCTTGGCGTTGCTAAGGCGGTGATTATCGGGCATTCAACCGGTGGCATGCTGGCGACGCGCTATGCGCTGATGTATCCACAGCAGACACAGAAGCTGGTGCTGGTGAACCCGATTGGACTGGAGGATTGGAAAGCCAAAGGCGCACCGTGGCGCTCGGTGGATCAGTGGTATCAGCGCGAACTGAAGCTCAGTGCGGCGGGTATTAAAAAGTATGAGCAGACGACTTACTACAGCGGTCAGTGGAAGCCGGAGTACGACAAGTGGGTGGATATGCTGGCAGGTCTCAACAGCGGGCCAGGCCACAAGAAGGTGGCGTGGAACTCTGCGCTCATTTACGACATGATTTTCACCCAGCCGGTCTATTACGAATTCAAAGACCTGAAAGTGCCGACAACGCTGATGATCGGAACCGCCGATACCACCGCGATTGGCAGCGATATTGCTCCCGCTGCGATCAAAGCGCAGTTAGGTCATTACAATGTGTTGGGCAAACAGGTGACAAAGATAATTCCGGAGGCACATTTAATTGAGTTCCCAGGTATGGGACATGCGCCGCAGATGGAAGAGCCGCAGAAGTTTAATCAGACGCTGATTAGCGATCTGGCGCGTCCATTGTAAGATGCGGTGGCAAATGGGCGTGCTTATGCACGCCCTGGCATTACTGTGCCTGCTTTTTTTTGCCGTTTTTGGCTTCGTACATACGCGCATCGCTGCCTTCCAGCAGCTGTTCCAGCGACAGCGGATGGTCGGGATCAAACTCCACAATGCCTGATGAGAAGTGCAGTGCGTAGCGGCGGTCGAGATCCTGAGTTTGCTTTTGCAGGAAACGATCAAAGCGCGCCAAAACGCCCTCGGCATCGGCCTGCTGCAAGCCGTTAAACAGCACCACAAACTCATCACCGCCCAGGCGGGCAAAGATATCAGCGTGGCGGAAACTCACTTTCATCGCATCCGCAAAATCCATCAATGCACGATCCCCCTCGCGGTGGCCGAGCGTATCATTGATAGCTTTGAAACGGTCGAGGTCGAGGAAGGTCAAACTGGCCGGGAGTTGCCTGACTTCGCACTCATTCAGCGCGAGCTGTCCCAGCGTCATAAATCCGCGACGGTTGGTGATTTGTGTCAGTTCATCCGAGGTCGCTGTCTGGAACGCCACCAACTCTGCTTCGGCCATCGCGGCCAAATCGCGCAGCGTATTCATGTCATCCGCATTAAATTCGCGCGCATGGTGGTCGACGATACAGAGCGTGCCCACTTTGGCACCCGCTGGCGTACGCAGCGGACAACCCGCGTAAAAGCGCACGGGATTCTCTGAGGTTTTCACTAACGGATTATCGTGGAAACGCTCATCTTCAAGGGCGTTTTCGACCACCATCACATCGTCTTGCAGGACCGCGTGGCCACAGAACGACGTATTACGGGGTGCGGTCGCCGCGCTTTGGCCAGCGATAGATTTGAACCACTGGTGGTCCTCCTCCAGCAGGCTAACCAGCGCAACCGGCACGCCGAACAAACGACGAGCAAGGCGGGTTAAACGATCAAAACGCTCTTCTGCAGGCGTGTGCAGAATGTTGAGCGCACGTAACTGGGCCAGACGACGTGACTCGTCCGCAGGCAGTGCAGGTGCTTTCATCGCGTTACTCTTTCTTTTAAATTATTCGGGTACAACTTGACTGGTGCTTTGCTGCCATAACGGCATAAAGCGCTTAGCAACGGTTGCGATATCCATTGCTAAGCGTAACGATTTTCAGAGCACTTTTTGCTCGGCAAGATCAAGGGCAAAATAGCTGAAAATCAGGTCAGCACCGGCACGTTTAATCGCACCAAGGCTTTCCAGAACCACATTACGTTCGTCGATGGCACCCGCCTGCGCGGCGAATTTGATCATCGCGTATTCACCACTCACCTGGTACGCAGCCAGCGGCAGAGTAGTGCGTTCGCGGATATCACGCAGAATATCGAGGTAAGCACCCGCCGGTTTTACCATCAGTGAATCAGCCCCTTCGGCTTCATCAATCAGGGACTCGCGAATCGCTTCACGGCGGTTCATCGGATTCATCTGATAAGTTTTACGATCGCCTTTTAATGCCGTTCCTGCTGCTTCCCGGAACGGACCGTAGAATGAAGAAGCGAACTTGGTGGAGTAAGACATGATGGCCGTATCGGTGAAGCCTGCGGCATCCAGCGCCTGACGAATGGCTTTCACCTGGCCATCCATTGCCGCTGAAGGGGCGATAAAATCCGCACCGGCTTGCGCGGCGACCACGGCTTGTTTGCCGAGGTTAATCAATGTCTGGTCGTTATCCACGCCGTGATCGCACAGCACGCCACAGTGGCCGTGGCTGGTGTATTCACAGAAGCAGGTATCGGACATCACGATCATTTCTGGCACGGTGTCTTTGCAGATACGCGACATACGCGCCACCAGGCCATTCTCATTCCATGCATCGCTGCCGGTTGCGTCCGTGTGATGCGAGATACCGAAGGTCATCACAGAGCGAATACCGGCTTTGGCGATACGCTCAATCTCATAGGCGAGACGTTTCTCAGGAATACGCATCACACCCGGCATGGCGTTAATCGGCACGTAATCGTCCACGCCTTCTTCAACGAAGATTGGCAGGGCCAGATCGCTCAGACGAAGGTGGGATTCCTGGAACATTTCACGCATTGATGCGCTTTTGCGCAGTCTTCTTGGACGTTGGAGAAGATTGAATTCAGACATGTTCGTACAACTTTTGCTGGTGAAAAAAGTGACAACAGTTTACCCCTTTTCGCCAGCGGGGATGAAGGATTGTGTGCGGAAACGAAAACTCCCGCCGGGCGGCGGGAGTGGGGAAGATTACTCGTTGATGTCCGGGTGCTGCTGCACCAGGTTTTTACGTTTCGCCTCGAGCTTAGCGATCTCTTCATCAATATCTTCGATTTTCTGCTCAATGTTGTCGTGATGCTCCTGCAGGATTTCACGCGCTTCTTCAATATCCGACGCCGCCGGTGTGGCACCGCGCAGCGGCTTGTTGGCGGTCTCTTTCATATAGATACCCGTGATCAAACCAATCACCGCGACCACCATCAGATAATAAGCCGGCATATACAGATTGTTGGTTGTTTCAACCAACCACGCGGCGAAGGTCGGGGTTAAACCGGCAATCAGTACCGAGATATTGAAGGCACTGGCCAGCGCACTGTAACGAATGTGCGTTGGGAACATCGCCGGCAGCGACGAAGCCATCACGCCGGTAAAGGCGTTAAGGATCACCGCCAGCAGCAGCAGACCCGCAAAAATCAGCCCCAGCACGCCGCTGTTAATCAACATAAAGGCCGGAATCGAGAAGGCGAACAGCGCGATACTGCCGATGATGATAAACGGGCGACGGCCAAAGCGGTCACTTAGCATGCCCATCACCGGCTGCACAAACAGCATACCCATCATGATGGCGATAATGATCAGCACGCCGTGATCTTCCGAGTAGTGCAGGTTATGCGACAGGTAGCTCGGCATGTAGGTCAGCAACATGTAGTAGGTCACGTTGGTGGCAATCACCAGACCGATACAGGCCAGCAGACTTTTCCAGTGCTTGGTGGCGATCTCTTTGAAGGATACTTTCGGGCCGTCACGCAGACCTTCACGATCGCCTTGTTCCAGCTTATCAACGTGCTGCTGGAACGCCGGTGTCTCTTCCAGCGCGTGACGCAGATACAGACCGATGATCCCTAACGGTAGCGCGAGGAAGAACGGCAGACGCCAGCCCCACTCCAGGAATTTCGCTTCACCGATGACGGTGGAAATCAGCACCACGACGCCCGCACCCAGCACGAAGCCGGCTATGGAGCCGAAGTCGAGCCAGCTGCCCATAAAGCCACGCTTACGGTCCGGCGAATATTCCGCGACAAAGATCGAGGCACCGGTATATTCACCGCCCACCGAGAAGCCCTGCGCCATTTTCGCCAGCAGCAGCAGAATCGGTGCCCAGATGCCGATGGTGGCATAAGAGGGGATCAGGCCGATACAGAAGGTACTGATCGACATGATGACAATGGTGATAGAGAGGATTTTCTGACGACCGTATTTGTCGCCGAGCATACCAAAGAACAGACCGCCTAATGGACGAATCAGGAAGGGAACCGAGAAGGTACCCAGTGCAGCAATCATCTGCACACTAGGCGATGCATCCGGGAAGAACACCTTACCCAGCGCATACGCCACAAAGCCATAAACACCGAAATCAAACCACTCCATCGCGTTGCCCAGAGACGCAGCGGTAATGGCTTTACGTAAACGGGCGTCATCGATAATCGTGACGTCATCCAGCCCGATAGGTTTTACACGCTTCCTACGTAGTTTCATGTTGTAACCCTGTATTGGAATTCGAAAAATCCTCAACGCTGCAGACTACATTTTGTGGCCAGTCCACGGCGTTGAGAAGATTTAAGCATAGCCGTGAAAGAGGGATTTATCCGGCGTAGCAACGGTAATAATTAGGGGCGAAATGATTACGTCCCGCGACAGAGTATACCGATTTTGTGTGATATTTGTCATGTTTCAGCCAGCAACTGGCTATTTTTTGGCTAAAACTCTGGCTGAATGACAAGGAAAACGCAGCTTATAAAATCCTGGTTATCGCGCGTCAGGCCGCGTAATGCGTGCGTTTCAGCCAGGAATGCTTCAAAAGGGTGGCAAAGGGTGTCATTTATTTTTTTTTTGAAAAAACGCGGGGAAAATTTTGATGATTATCAGCGATATCAACTGCGCATCGCTGATTGATTAATCCATTGTTCTGACAAGTGGCGGCTTGATTGCTATACCTGATTGTTGCGCAAATAAATAAGAAATTCTTATCATTAATCGAAGCGGTAAGCTTTGCTTGCCAGCCTGTCATCATTCGGTAATACTCTGCCGCCTGGCTCAGGTGGAGTGTTCATGTCGAGAAAAAACGCCCGATTGTTTGAGAATCCCTGGCTGTCGCAAATTGACAGTGTAGAAAGGAATCTTATCAATTATGCGCCTGATGCACGGCGACCGTTCACCGATCCTGTGGCACCGATTGGTTGGATCGACTGCGGTGAACGTGCCGATGCCCAATTGGCATTACTGGCCCAACAACCTGATGAACTGCTGAAACGCCTGAAAACCTGGCGGCAGGCGGGATTGCTCACCAGCCAGGCGGCCGAGAGTTTGCGGCAGCTGCAACGCCTGACGCAAACCAGCATCGCGCGTAATCAACCCATTACCCAGCTTGATGAGTATCAGCAGTTGGTGGGACAGCTGACGCCGACCTTAGAACGTATTAACCAGCGCCTGAATGGCCAGCGCCCGCCAGTCACGCTGGCGGATGACACACTGGAAGTGGCGCTGCGTATCGCCGAAAAACGCCGTCGCTCAGAGTAGCGATCGCAGTGGTGCGCCGCTTATCCATCCCTGAATATCTTCCACTGCCTGCGTGAAGTAGGTGCGGTAATTGCTGTCGGCGACATAGCCAAGGTGCGGCGTGGCCAGCATATTGGGCAGATGGCGCAACGGGTGGTCAGCAGATAGCGGTTCCTGTTCGAACACATCGATTCCGGCGCCAGCCAATTGACCGGATTGCAGCGCGGCAATCATCGCTTGCTGGTCGACAAGTGCGGCGCGTGAGGTGTTGATCAACAGCGCGCCTGGCTTCATCTGCGCCAGTGCAGCGTGGTCAATCACGTGGCGCGAGCGCTCGCTGAGCACCAGGTGCACCGACACAAAATCGCTCGCTTGCATCAAGGCGTGCAGCGAAGGCATCCGTTCTGCGCCACATTCGGTCGCGCGTGAGTCGGTGAGATTTTGACTCCATGCGCATACGCGCATCCCAAAGGCCTGCGCCACTTTGGCCATCTCGCCACCGATTTTACCCAGCCCCACTAAGCCCAACGTTTTGCCCTGCAAACCGAGCCCCAGCGTTTGCTGCCACGGCCCGTTATTGCGCATTGCCTGATTTTCTAACCTGATGTGGCGTGCCAGCCCAATCAGCAAACCCCAGGTGAGCTCCATCGGTGCAGCGCTGCTGCTGGCGGTGCCGCACACGGCGATATAGCGCTCGGCACAGGCGTGCAGATCAATCGAGGCATTACGCATGCCGGAGGTGACCACCAGTTTCAGGTTAGGCAAGCGACCAATCAGTTCGGCCGTGAGCGGTGTGCGCTCGCGCATAACAACGAGGATATCGGCGTGTTCGATATGGCGCACCCGCTCATCTTCATTGTCAAAATGCCGGGTCAGTGCGGTGGTGTGTACGGTTGGTTGCAGCGATGCCCAATCGGCCAGCGACAGGGCAACGTTTTGGTAATCATCAAGAATGACGCAATTCAGGCTCATGGGATTCCTCAACGAGAAGTGGCTGACGCCCTTGCTCATTGAGCCAGGCGCGAAGCCGGTCATTATCCATCGGACGGGCATAATAGTAGCCCTGAATGTAGACAACGCCACGTTGCTTCAGGTAGTCGAACTGCAACGAGGTCTCCACACCTTCACCGAGCACATCCAGCTTGAGTTTGTGGCACAGATTTATGATGGCATCCAGCACCGGCGTTTCTACCTCCAGACCTTCAATGGCGTTAATAAAGCCGCGATCGATTTTCAGGTAATCCAGCGGGAAGGTCAGCAGATAAGAGAGTGAGCAGTGGCCGGTACCAAAGTCATCAATCGCCACTTTCATGCCGTGTGACTGCAGGTAGCGGAGTTTACGCGCCACCAGTTCGCCGTCATCAATCAGGCTGCGCTCAGTGAGCTCCAGCGTCACCACCATCTGCTTGTCTTTAATGCGGCGGGCAAAGCGCTGAATGTCCTGCACGAAATCGGCATGTTGCAAGTGTTCTGCCGCCACGTTCAGGCCAATATGGAAACCGGGCTCAACCTGCCAGCCCTGAATATCTTCCGCCATCAGATCCAGCAAATGCTGGGTCAGCTGCACAATGATCCCTTCAGATTCGGCGTGGCTGATAAAGATATCCGGACGGATCATCTCACCATTCGGCAATTGCCAGCGCAACAGGGCTTCCGCGCCTTTGCAGCGCTCGATTTCCGTGCTGTAAACCGGCTGGTAATGGACCGAGAATTGACGGCTTCGCATCGCGCGGCGGATTTCATCGGCCCACGAAATGCGGCGGCGCAGCCAGTTGGCGGTCAATACCATCAGCAGGATAGAAAAAATCGCCGCCATCGGCAGGAAGATAAACAGCGCCTGACGCCAGGCTTTCAGCAACTCGGAGGCAGGCACGGTGACATTCACGCTAATGGGGTAGCGGCCGGATTCGGCCTGATAAGGCTCACTTTTCAGATACAGTTCGGGTTCGATATCGGCCGGGCCGCTGGTAATGGGTGCACCGCCGCTAAAGCGCATGCTCATCTGATAGCCACGCGATTCGCCAATCGCGTGCATAAAGTCCATCAGATACTGACCATCAATCACCGCCCAGAAGCCGGTGCTATCTGGCAGTTGACGCACAAACACCACGGCGGGCCGATTGGGCACGCCGTAAGTGCCACGAATGGAGAGGCTCCACCAGGCTTTACCCGTGATCGGCGGTGGTTGCATCATCATCTGGGTCAGGGTGCCATGCACCAAACCAAACGCTGATGAGCAGCTGATGTTCTCGCCACTCAGCAGACCGACGGAACGGAAATAGGCGTTGAGGGTGCCAGCGCGCTGCAGTTGATCCTCGATCTTCGCACAAGGCTGATAATGGTACTGACGCAGCTGGGTGATCATATCCCAGGCGTTATCACTCATTTTTTCGGCTTGAGTGAGTAAGGAGTCAGCGGTGGAGATCTGCTGCTGGCTCACCGTGTGCCGCGCTTCAATGGCCGTACAAAGGATGCCCAGTACCAGTGGTAATAACCCGGCACAGACAATTAACAGCCAGCCAAAATCGCGATTTTTTCTTTGCGGTGGCACCTGACTTTCCTCGGTCATTTTAAGCAGCAGATGAGGGCTAAGCTGCGGCGTCAGCAGCATAACACTTCCAGGGGCCGTGCATATTAGCCTTTTGATTTTGCTCTGGGCTGACTCAGGTCAAATATCGGCGTCGCTTTGCGTTAATTGACAATGTTTTGCCGTTATTGGCATTTCCCAGCGGGAAAAGCGCTGTGCCACGATGATGGGAAAGCATATTGACCTGAAATGAGGAGCGAAAATGAGCACTGAAACCCTGGATGTGGCTTCCCTGCGCCAACGCATCAGCGAAGGCGAATGGCAGGCGCGTGTGAAGCTGGCGCAGGCCTATCACCTGGCGGCCAGGCTGCGCTGGACCGACCATATCTACACCCACTTTTCTCTGCGTGTGCCGGGCGATCAGCCCCATTTTCTGATTAACGCTTTCGGTCAAACCTTCGATGAAATCTCGGCGGAGACGCTGGTGAAAATTGATATCGACGGAAACATCATTGATGACCCGACGGGGCTGGGGATTAACCACGCGGGATTTGTGATTCACAGCGCAATTCACCGTGCACGTCCGGATGCGCATGCCGTGCTGCATACGCATACGGCGGCGGGCATTGGTGTCTCTGCGCAGCGCAACGGGTTGCTGATGATTTCGCAGCACAGCACGCGCTTCCACCATCGTCTTGGCTATCACGATTACGAAGGCATTGCGCTGGATCTTGATGAGCAGCAACGCATTGTGGCCGATCTCGGCGATCTTAATGCGCTAATCCTGCGCAATCACGGCCTGCTGACCTGCGGCGGCAGTATTGAAGAAGCGTTCTATAACCTTTACTACCTGGAGCGTGCTTGCCAGGCGCAACTAGCGGCTCAGTCGGGCGGTGCGGATTTGATCATCCTGCCTGATGAGGTATCCGAGAAAGCGGCGCAAGCCTTCGACAACAGCATCCGTAACCACAAATATCAGCTGCACTGGGATGCCTACATCCGCCAGCTCAACCGCAACGCACTCTGAGAATCCCTTATGAAATGGCTGAAACTGGTAGTTTCGACGCTGTTGCTGTGCGCGGCGTTTAGTAGTCAGGCGGCACCTGATTTGAGCAAAGTCACTCTGGTGCTGGGCGATCAGGCGCGCAATTTGCGTTCGCTGATTGAGGCCGCCGATGTCATGAAAGATGCGCCCTATCAATATCGCTGGGCGAATTTCCAGGGGGCGGCACCGCTGTTTGAAGCACAGCGTGCGGGGGCGGTCGATACCTCCTACGCCGGAGATTTGCCGGTATTGATGGCGGCGTCCGGTGGCGTACCGTTGAAGATCATCGCCACCAACGTCGGCGATGCCGGTTCGAACGGATTGATCGTTCCGGCGGATTCGCCAATCCACAGCGTAAAAGATCTGGCCGGAAAAGAAGTGGTGGTGTCATCGGCGCGCGGCAGCATTTCGCAGCATCTGTTGTATGAAGCGCTGGAAGAAGCGCAGGTCAAACGCGATACGGTGCCGGTGCGGTTTGTTTTGCCAACCGATGCCAGTGCAGCGTTTAATTCCGGGCAGATTGCCGCCTGGGCCACGTTTGATCCCTATCTGGGGATTGCTGAACAGCACGGTGCACGCCTGCTGCGCGATGGCAAAGGGTTAACCACGGCACTGTCGTTTGTCACTGCCACGCAGAGTTCGCTGGACGATCCCGCTAAGCGGGCGGCGATTGTCGATTTCACCCATCGTTTAGCCAAAGCCCGCGAATGGGCACTGGAGCACCCGCAGCAGTACAACGCAGTCTATGCCCAGTTAACACGTCTCTCGCCGGAAGATGCGCAGAAAATTACGCCGCGCATTTCACACGGCGTTCGGGGTGTAACGGCAGAAGATGTGGCGAAAGTGCAGAAGGTGTCAAATCTGTTTAGCGAGCTGAAGATTTTGCCGAACAAAGTCGATGTGCAGGCGATTACCGATAACAGCGTCTTTACTCAATAATCGCCAATCCTGCGCAATAATCGCGCCGTTACACTTATGTGCACATCAACCTGCGCGAAGCCTCTCGCCGCGACGCTGATGTGCACATGCTGTAGCGGTGCAAACCCCTGGCTATTAACGTGGACGCGATCCCGGTCGGCCGTTGCCTAACATAATCGCCAGTCGGCTGCCACCCGGCGTGGTCTCCATCAATATCTTAGTGACGCTGGTCAGTGGTACTGACAGCAGCATGCCCACCGGCCCCAACAGCCAGCCCCAGAATATCAGCGACAGAAACACCACCAGCGTCGAGAGCCCCAATCCGCGCCCCATCAGCTTTGGCTCCAGCATATTGCCAAACACCATATGAATCGCACTGAACAGCGCGACCACGAACAGCGCATCGTAGACGCCATTTAACACCAGAGCCTGAATAAACGGCGGGATGCCGGCGATGATGGGGCCGATATTGGGCACGAAGTTGAGGATAAACGCCACCACGCCCCAGAACAGCGCGAATTTCACGCCGATCAATTCCAGCACCAGCCATACCGCGAGCCCGGTGATGACGCTGACCAGGGTCTTTAGCGCCAGGTAGTGGGTCACGCCTTTGAATGCGCGGTGTAACCCCGCAATGCGGATTTGCGGATTGATCATCGCGTTGCGCATTTTGTAGGGCAGATGGCGCACTTCGAACAGCATAAACACCACGGTGAGGATCAGCAGCAGCACGTTGGTCATGGCACCGGAAAACTGTTTCAGCAGCGTGGTGGCCAGATCCATCATCACATTCGGGTCGAGCCGGGCAGCTAAGGCTTCCGTTGAGACATTGATATGAAAGCGAGCGGCAAAGTGCTGCACCACGCCGAGCTTTTGTTCCAGCATGCTGCGGATTTGCGGATAGGTGTCGCTGAAGTCACTGGCCGAACTGGCCATCACGCCAACCAACAACAGGATGACGATAAATATCACGCTGATCACCGCAGTGATGGCCAGACCACGTGGCACGCCTCGACGCATCAGCAGGGTGACCAGTGGATTCAGCACAATCGCCAGAAAGCTGGCGAGCAGGAAGGGCACCAGAATTTCTGACGCAGCACGGATGCCCGCCAGAATAATCACCAGCATCGCCATTTTGACCAGCATGTTCTGGCCAATTTTTTCCTGGGGCAGGTTGTTCATTTACTCTCCTGAGTCATCAATGGCTCAGGAGAGTGTAGTTGAACGAAAGTAAGTGATTGTTTATTTAGGAATAAGCGAAACGTCAGTGTGTTATTTCCCCTGACGTTGCATTAGCGCTGTGGCGCCCAGCATCAGGGTGAGGCTGGCAAGCAGTGTCACGGTGGCCATCGCCATCCCTTGCCCCACGGAACCTTGCTCGAACTGACGCCAGATAAAAATCGCCACGGTTTGCGTCCCGGCGGGTGCCAGCAGCAGCGAGGTCACCAGTTCGCGCGATGCTACGGCAAACACCATCATCATCGCGGCCAGCAGACTCGGTGCGACCAGCGGCAGGACGATCAGGCGCAGCGCCTGTAAGCGTGACGCGCCGTGCACGCGCGCCGCCGGTTCCAGCGTGGGGGCCAGTTGGCGCAGCGCACTGCTGACATAGCGTACCGGCCAAGGCAGCAGCAGGCAGCTGTAGGAAAGCAGCAGAATAAACATTGTGTTGTAAGGGGAAACCGGCCAGAAGCCGCGGTTCCACAGCAGAATCAAGCCGACGCCGACCACCACGCCGGGCATGGCGGCAGGCAGCAACGCCAGGCCGTCCATCATCGCCAGCAGGCGCGTTTTTCCTTCTGACACGCGCCAGGCAATCAGGAAACCGAGCAGCCCAGTAAGCAGTGCTGCGCTCAGCGCCAGCCCAATGCTGGTGGAGAAGGCCGCTAACGCATCCCCTTGCTGACTGAACAGCGCGCCGAAGTGGCGCAGCGTCAGGTTATCCAGATGCAGGCCGCCGGAAAGGGTATTCAGTAATCCACTCAGCGTCATTGCGCCCAGCGGCAGTACCACGGCGAGTAAAACGGTGAGGATAAACGGCAGCAACATCAGCGGCAGCCAGCGCCCGCCCTCGGCAAGCTCCTGCACCACCGGTTTGCCGTTAACGGCCGTGACATCGCTGCTGCCGGTCAGTTTGCGTTGCAGGAACCAGGCGGTGAGCGCCACCAGGCTCAGCATCAACGAGAGCGATGCCGCGCCCGGTAAATCGATTGGCCAGTCCGCCAGTTTGGTTTCGATACCGACCGTCATCAACGTCAGATGCGCCTGAGTGCCGAGCGCCGCAGGCACGCCGTACTCTTCAATCGCCAGCGTGAATGCCAGCAGCACGCCACCGGCTAACGCTGGCAGTGTCAGCGGCAATGTGATCTGGGCAAAAGCGCGCCAGGCTGATGCGCCGTGCACGCGAGCCACCCAGGCGAGGCGTTGACCGCTCGCCATCAATGAACGCGATACCGCAAAGTAGACCACCGGGAAGATATTCAGCGTCATCACCAGCGTCATGCCGGTGCTGCTAAACAGCAGGCTATCAAGGTTGAAGCCAGTGAGTTGTTGCAGATAGCCGTTGCGTTGCAGTGCCAGCGTCCATGACAGCGCCACGATATAGGGCGGGGTGAGGAAGGGGATCAGAAACAGCAGATCCCACATTGCCGCCCCCGGCAGACGGAACAGGCCGCGCAGTGCGCCGAGCGGTAAGCCCAGCAGCAAACTGCACAGCGCCACGCCGCCGCCGATTTTCAGCGTGCCCAGCCACATCGGAACCAGCTGGGGATCTTCAAACAGCGCCGGTAACGCGCTGAAAGCCCCACTCCAGTTCCCCTCGCCAAGCTGTGGAAACAGTGCCTGTAGCACGATAAACAGCAGCGGCAGTGCCACCAGCAGCATCAGCGCCAGCAGAATCAATCCATTCAGGGCACGCGACATCATTTACTGCCCGAACAGGGCGCCAAAGCGCTTCAGCACCGCCGAGCGCTCGCTGCTGCCATCGCTATTGGCGGGCAGCAGTTTGATCTCGGTGAACAGCGGACGCTGGGCTTTGATATCGGTACGCGCCGGCATCAACCAGGCCTTCGCGACCTGCTCCTGGCCTTCATCCGACAGCACATAATCGACGAACTTCTTCGCATCATCGGCATGTTGGCTGCTTTTCAGAATCATCATCGGGCGCGGGGCCACCACGGTGCCGTTTTCCGGGAAGATCACTTTGACGCTTTCACCCTGCGCAATGTTGTTATAGGTGACGTAATCCACTGCACCAAACACCGCCGCTTTCGCACCCTGCAATACTGGCGTCACCGCCTGGGCATTCGGGCCGCTCATCACCATGCCGTTGGCTTTTAACTGGTCAAACAGCTGCCAGGCTTTTTCACCCTCGCTGTTTTGCAGGCCAATCAGCAGATCGAGTGAAGCACCAGAGAGTACCGGATCGGGGGTGGTGACTTTGTCTTTAAACGCGGGTGCAGTCAGATCCTGCCAGGTTTTTGGCTCTGGCGTGCCGCTCTTGGTGTTCCACACGATGCCGAGCGCGGAAATGCCCTGTGCCACGTAGTTGGCCGTTTTGAACTGATCCGGCACTTTAGCGGCATTGGCGCTTTCGTACGGCAACAGCCAGCCACGATGTTGCAGATCTTCAGCGGTATCCCATGAGGCAGAGATCAGCACATCGGCTTGCGGATTAGCCTGTTCGGCTTCCAGACGCGCCATCACTTTGCCGGTGGTGGCCTGGAAGATATTCACTTTAATACCGGTTTGCTTTTCGAATCCGGTGGCCAGACTTTTTGATAGCGAACCCGGACCGGCGGTGTACACCGTCAGTGCCTGGGCATCGTTGATCATCATAGCGGAGGTCAAAATCATCGCGCTGATGGCTCCTGTTTTAACTGACTTGAGAGATGGCATTGCGGTCCCCTGAGAGGTGAGTAACGGAAACAATCTGGCCCTGTGCCAGGTGAATAATGCGGTCGGCGAGCGTGTTGGCTTCCTCGCGGTCATGCGTGACATAAACAGCGGTAATGCCCGCGCTGCGCAGTAAATCCGCCATGGTGTGCACCAGGGTTTCACGCAGGTCGCGGTCAAGATTGGAGAGCGGTTCGTCGAACAACAAAATCGCCGGTTTAGCGACCAAAGCGCGGGCGAGGGCGACGCGCTGCTGCTGTCCGCCAGAGAGCAACGCCGGTTTGCGATCGCCAAAATCAGCCAGGCCGACCTGCGCCAGCGCCGCATCGGCCTGTTCACGTGCAGCCGCTTTTTTCACACCGCGCATGCGCAGCGGAAACGCCACGTTTTGTGCCACGGTCATATGCGGCCACAGAGCGTAATCCTGGAAAACCATGCCGAGGTTGCGCATCTCCGGCGCATCGCAATGACGCGCGGAGGCAGCGCAGCGATCGCCAATCCACAACTCGCCTGCCGTGGGTTGCAGCAGGCCCGCCAGTAGTTTCAGCAGCGTGCTTTTGCCACAGCCGCTCGGGCCGAGTAGCGCAAGGATTTCGCCTGCGGGAATCGTCAGGGACAGATCGTGCAGAATCGTCAGATTGTTCACTGACCATCTGAGATTTTTCAGTTCGATAGGCACGGCATGCGTCACTGGCCACCTCCGGCAAAGGAGTGGCACTGTGGCACGCGCGCCTGACAGCAAATCAGGAGCAGCATCAGATTGTGTATCCTCTTTGGGATTTGATGGGCGCGAGTGTAAGTGGGCGATATGACGAAATGATGACCACAAATTAGGGCGATCACCGGATGCAGTACGCAGGAAAAGGCGTATAGTTAGCCTTCTATACAAATATTTAGTCACCCACGAGCGCAATCACTCATGCCTGACCAGCCTGCCGCGGCCCCTGAACACGGCCGACTTCGCCTGAATCTTCTGATCCTCTCCATTGTGAAGTTCAACTTCGCCAGCTATCTCACGATTGGCCTGCCGTTGGCGGTGCTGCCGGGCTTTGTCCATGACGGATTGGGCTACAGCGCCTTTTGGGCTGGGGTCGTGATCAGCCTGCAGTACATCGCCACGCTATTAAGCCGTCCGCATGCGGGTCGCTATGCAGACATGTGGGGGCCAAAGAAAGTGGTGGTGGTGGGGCTGGTGGGTTGCCTGATCAGCGGCATCTGTATTTTGCTCTCGGCACTGACTGAAGGGCAGGGCGTGCTCAGTCTGATTTTGCTGTGTCTGGGGCGCGTGATACTGGGCGTGGGGCAAAGTTTCTCGGGCACCGGCACGTCACTGTGGGGTGTGGCGCGCGTTGGGTCGCTGCATATTGGCCGGGTGATTTCCTGGAACGGTATTGTCACCTACGGCGCGATGGCGATCGGTGCGCCGCTCGGTGTGGTGATTTTCCGCAGCGGCGGTTTACTGCTGCTTTCGGGCATCATCATTGCCATCTGCGTGCTGGCGATTGCGCTGGCACTGCCGCGTGCGCCAGTGAAAGGCAGCAAAGCCAAACCGCTGCCGTTCCGCGATGTGCTGGGCAAAATCTACGGCTTCGGCCTGATTCTGGCGATGGGATCGGCAGGTTTTGGCGTGATCGCTACCTTTATCACCCTGTTCTATCAGGATAAGGGCTGGGATGGTGCCGCCTTTGCCTTAACGATGTTCAGCGCCGCCTTTGTCGGTACGCGTCTGCTGTTCCCCAACGCGATTAATAAGCTCGGTGGCTTGCGCGTCGCCAGCATCTGTTTTGCCGTTGAAGCGGTCGGACTGTTTCTGGTGGCGGGATCGTTCGATCCGTGGATGGCGAAAATGGGGGCGTTTCTGACCGGTGCAGGTTTCTCGCTGGTGTTCCCGGCGATTGGTGTGGTGGCGGTGAAAGTGGTGCCCCAGCAGAATCAGGGCAGCGCGCTGGCGACCTACACGGCGTTTATGGATTTGTCGCTAGGTATCACCGGACCGATTGCGGGTTTTATCATGAGTTACGCCGGGGTGTCGCTGGTCTATCTGCTCACCGCGCTGCTGGTATGTCTGGCGCTGTTCTGCACGCTACGCATGATGAAGCGGCTGCCACAAGAAACGGGCGTGGAGATCAAGGAAAATGCCTAATTTTCAATCAATAAGGCATCCTCAAATTATTCATGTCAATCGCTCAGGCATCCTCTAAATAGTTTACGTCAGAGCAAGGCGGCAAGTTTGTAAGTCCTCAGGAGCTTACGTCCGTAAGTGACTGGGGCGCACAAACGCGGCCAACGCAGCTATGACGTAAAATATGACGAGGATGGAAAAAAGGGCCTCCGACCGAGGCCAACACTAACAAAGTGTGTCTTGTTATGGACACAGATAAGGGTAGGGGAAACGGCGGCACACACCCTCGGCCGCCGTTATAAATCAGGCTTGCAGCAACTCAATACTCTGGCGAATCTCGCGCTCAATCTCTTTCGCGCCCCACTTCTCCAGCTCCGAGGAGAATGGCTCAAAGGCGTAAATGCCCTTATAGCCCAGCATCTCCAGACGCTTCACTTGCGCCACGCTGTTCAGCACATCGCGGTCGCTCAGCATAATGCGCTCTTCATCCGTCAGTGCAGCCGTTGGGCGGGTATCTTCCACGCCTGAGAGATGCACTAAGCCAATCTGGTTCACCTCAATCTCCTGCGGGAACTCCTGCTCGGCGTTCTCGTAAAGGTGATGATGGAAGGTATCCAACAGCAATTTAAACGGCACGCCCGCCTGCTTAATCAGCTTTTGCGTCTGCACCGCAGAGCGCAGTGAACTCACCGGGAAGCCCAGTGGCTCAACCAGCCCCTGAATACCGTATTCAGCGAAGCGCGATGCCAGGATCTGCAACGCCTCCAGCGTTTTCTCTGGTGCGATGGCAATACCCTCGTTCAATGGGCACATCACCAGCGCTTTGGCTCCAATGGCTTTCGCTTCTTGCAACATCGCTTCGGCTTTGCTCAACAGCGCGTCATCAGGGCGGTTAAACGGATAAAGCGCGTTAATGGTCTCGATCTCGATGTGATACTTATCCGCCAGCGATCGCAGCTGCGATGCGCTCAGACCATCGGTGACCTTGCCGCCCGGCATATCGTTACGCAGTTCCACTTTACTCAAACCCAGTCGCTGAACTAACTGGAAAAAAGCTTCAAGAGAGAGCGCGGGCGCAATTTTACGGTTGATACAGAAACGGGTTGGATCGATGGCCATGTGTGGCTCCTGTAATAGGATACGGTTCAGATGCTGCAAAGAAAACATTTATTTCATTGTTAGTGAATTATGAAATATCAGATATTGGATCTTCCTCGCAAAAATTTCATATTTCGTTTCGCGTAACATCATGCTGGCGTGATCTCAGTGGAAATTGTGTGGTCACAGAGGGTTATGATTGCGTGTCGGCAAGAGAGGCAGGGCGCCGATCGAGCGAGGTTTGCGGCCTTGCTGCAGGGAAGGCGGGAAAAATGCGATCCATGCCGCTAAAAGGAAATTTTCCAAAAAGAAGTATTTGAAAAATTTATTTCATTGTAATAGCTTCATAGCACGCTTTTCGTATTGCCTGGTCAGGTGGCGTTGCAGTGATAACCGACTGCCTGCAGGGAACTTCACATCAAAGAGGCAACGACATGACTATCGTAGGAAACTTTATCGGCGGCAAGATTACCCACAGCGCCAGCAATGAAACCATCCCGGTATACGATCCAGCCACCGGCAAGGTCGCGCGTGAACTCACGCAGAGCACCGCTGCTGAAGTGGAAAAAGCGATCGAAATCGCCCATGCCGCGTTCCCTGAATGGTCGAAAACAGCGCCGCTGCGTCGTGCCCGTGTGATGTTCAACTTCAAAGCACTGATGGAAAAACACCGTGACGAACTGGCTGCGCTGATCGTGTCTGAGCACGGTAAAGTGTGGTCGGATGCGTTGGGTGAGCTGACGCGCGGTATCGAAGTGATCGAGTTTGCCTGCGGAATCCCGCATCTGATTAAAGGTGAAAACTCACCAAGCGTCGGCACCGGCGTGGATAGCTACTCGCTGATGCAGCCGGTTGGTGTGGTGGCGGGTATCACGCCATTCAACTTCCCGGCGATGGTGCCACTGTGGATGTTCCCTATCGCCCTGGCGTGCGGTAACACCTTTATCCTGAAGCCACCGGCGCTGGATCCATCAGCCTCTGTGCGTATGGCTGAACTGCTGAAAGAAGCGGGCCTACCGGATGGCGTGTTCAACGTGGTGCACTCCTCTAACGAAGACGCTGAGCAGCTGTACAAAGATCCGCGTATTGCGGCAGTGAGCTTCGTCGGTTCTTCCGGCGTGGCCGAGCATATCTACAAAACCGCCAGCGCCCACGGCAAACGTGTGCAGGCGTTTGGTGCGGCGAAAAACCACGCCATCGTGATGCCAGATGCCGATCTGGATGCCACTGTGAATGCCATCATGGGCGGCGCGTTTGGTTCTGCCGGTGAGCGTTGCATGGCGCTGCCTGTGGTTGTTGCAGTGGGCAATGATACTGCTGACAAACTGATTGCGCGTCTGACTCCGCTGATCAAAGCGCTGCGCATCGGCCCCGGTATCCAAAAAGGTGCTGAAGAGAACGAAATGGGCCCGGTGGTTTCTGCGGCGCATCAGAAGAAAGTGCTGGGCTACATCGACAAGGGTGAAGCCGAGGGCGCAAAACTGGTGGTAGATGGTCGTGGTGTAAAAGTCGCAGGCCATGAAGAGGGTTATTACGTGGGCGGCACCCTGTTTGATAACGTGACCCCGGACATGGTGATCTGGCGTGAAGAGATCTTCGGGCCGGTATTGAGCATCATGCGTTCTACTGATTTTGACAGTGCACTGAAGCTGGTCAACAGCCATGAATTCGGTAACGGCAGTGCCATCTTCACCAGCAACGGCCACACCGCGCGTGAGTTTGTGCAGAACGTGGAAGCGGGCATGGTGGGTGTTAACGTGCCGGTGCCAGTGCCAATGGCGTTCCACAGCTTCGGTGGCTGGAAGCGTTCGGTGTTTGGTGCGCTGAACGTGCACGGTCCAGACGGTGTGCGTTTCTACACCCGCATGAAAACCGCCACCGTGCGCTGGCCGAGCGGTCAGCAGACTGTTTCAGAGTTCAGCATGCCAACGCTGGGCTAATCTCGCTTAACTTAGGAGATCGATGATGTCTTTGATTTCGAAAGCGCAGCAGCCAGACAGTAATGGTCGTATCCAGCACGTCACGCCAGAAAGTGCGGGCTGGGAGTACGTCGGCTTTGATGCCTACCTGCTGAAGAAGGGCCAGAGCCTAAAGCTCAGCAGCGGCGATAAAGAACTGTGTCTGGTGTTGGTGGCGGGTTTTGCCTCGGTAAAAACCCGCAACGCGGAGTTCCCGAACCTGGGTAAGCGCCTGTCACCGTTCGAGCGTATTCCACCGTACTCGGTGTATGTGCCGCACGATGATGTAGTAGAAGTCTACGCCGATAGCGATCTGGAGCTGGCGGTGTGTAATGCACCGAGCAAAGGCAATCTGCCTGCACGCCTGATTGCACCGGAAGATGTGGGGGTGGAGCAGCGTGGTAAAGGACGCAACCAGCGTCTGGTGCACAACATTTTGCCGGACAACAAAGAAGCGGACAGCCTGCTGGTGGTGGAAGTGTATACCGACGAGGGTGCGACCAGTTCGTACCCCAGCCATAAGCACGACCAGAAAACCAGTCCGGATGAGACCTATCTGGAAGAGACCTACTATCACCGTTTCGATCCTGAGCCAGGCTTCGCGATGCAGCGCGTGTATACCGACGACCGTTCACTTGACGAGTGCATGGCGCCGTATAACCGCGATGTGGTGACCGTCCCGCGTGGCTACCATCCGGTGGCCACCATTGCGGGTTACGACAATTACTATCTGAACGTGATGGCCGGTCCGGTGCGTTTGTGGAAGTTTACCTGGGAGAAAGATCACGCCTGGGTGAACAGCGATAAGTACCCGCGCAGCAAATAAAGTCGCAGGTCGCCATAATGGCGACGCTACCGACTAGCGATACGCTTGTCGTTGGGTGCACAGTGATGTGCATCTGGCAGCACACCGCAAGATATGAATGACAAATGTAAAAAGGGCAGCCAAATGGCTGCCCTTTTTGATGTACAACATCTGGCGAAGTTATTCGCCGGTGCCGGTATTATTGAGCGCTAATGAAACCGCCAGCGTCTGCGCCAGGCAGAGGGAGGCCACCTGCGAACGGAAGCCATCCACCTGCGCTTCGCGCACCACAAAGCACACATCGCTGAAGGCGGCTAGTGGGCTCACCTGGCTGTCGGTAATAGCAATCAGATGTGCGCCGCGCTTGGCACCCAACTCAACCAGCTCAACCGCTTCACGCGCATACGGCGAGTAGCTAATGGCAATCACCACATCTTTGGGATTCACCATGCTCAACTGCTCGGTGAACATGCCGCCGAGACCGTCGATCAGAAACGCACGACGCTCCAGATGGCGCAGCGCATACACCAGATAGGACGCAACGCTGAAGGAGCGACGCAGGCCAATGATGTAGATATTCTCCGCTTCATCCAGCATCTTGACCGCTTTATTCAGCTGGTCCGGATTGACCTGCATCGCTAACTGCTGCAATGCCTGGCTGTTCACCATAGTAAAGACGTTGAGGATTTCTACCGGGCTTTCAGGCGAGCTGGCGCTGTCATCAGTGGCAGTCTGGCGGAACAGGCGAGCACGCTCGGTGTAGTTCACGGTTTCTTCCATCAGGTGCTGACGGAAAACCTGTTTCATTTCGTTGAAACCGCTGAAACCAAAGGCGTTGGCAAAGCGGATCAGCGTGGAGGGCGGCACATCGGCCTGTTGCGCGATGGAAGCCACGGTATCGAATGCAATGCTGTTGCTGTTATCAAGAATATAACGAGCCACCTGCTTCAGGCGTTTACTCAGCGTCTCATAGCGACGACGGATATCGTCCTGTAACAAGGTTAATTGGGTTGGATTGTTGGTCATGACTTCGGCCCGTCAAAAAATGAAAATATGGCTGGATAATGAGCGCTATAGTACCAGATGGATGGAAAATTTCATTTGTTTGACGCTATCGTGACGCTTATTTCATCGGTTTATGAAATGCCTCACAAAAAGAAGTGATTAGCGGCAGTGCTGATGCCCATAAAAAAAGCGGCCCTAATGAGCCGCTTTGGTACTGCTTTAACGCCAATCAGCCACGCGCGGCGCGCCAGTAACCAATCAGTCGCAGATAGTTGCCTTTCACCGTTTCAATCAGCGCTTTGTCATCCAGCTCGCCGTTGAGCCACTGACGTGACGGTTGACCGAAGATGGTACGGCCGACGGCGAAGCCTTTGACCCACGGTGCCTGCGCTGCAGCGGCGAAACCGGCTTTCAGCGTCTCTTCCGGCGCATCAAGGCCGAGCAGCAGAATGCCGCGGCAGTGGGGATCGTTCTGTTCGATCAACCCGCTGATAGCCTGCCAGCTCTCTGCCGACAGCGGTGGCAGTTTCCACCAGTCCGGCTGAATGCCCAGGCTATAGAAGTGGCTCAGCATGTCGTAATAGTACGATTCATTACGGTCCGGATTGCTCTCCGGCAGAATCAGTTCCAGCAGCAGCTCATGCCCGCTCTTGTTACAGCCGTTCCACACATCAAGTACCAGTTCATCCTGCTCTTTACGCAGCTCGGCGCTGTCGTGCGGATGGTAGAACACCAGGCATTTCACCACGTGCTCTGCTGGCCAGTCGACCAGTTGCGAGCCGATGTTACCGTGCTCCAGACGCAGGGGACGCGAGCTTGGCAGTTCGATCGGACGGCCAATCCACCAGTTTTTACCGGTAATCGCGTTCAGTGCTTTCTGGCCGTAGGTGGTATCCGCCAGAATCCCACTCTTCTCATTTAAGCCTGCTTCATTGGCCGCTTCCTGCGCCGCCTGCAACAGCAGCAGTTTCAACTGTGGGATCTTATCTTCACTGACGCCTGCTTCACGGGCCATATCGGCCAGCTGTTTGCGATGGTCGAACGCGAACACATTGAGTTCTGGCCACTGTTGTTTACGCGTGGTGACGCGGTGCAGATGGTTGAGACGCGCATCCAGATCCGGGCGTTTTACGTCTTTGTCGCGACCGAGGAAATCGTCCAGCTCTTCTTTGGTTGGCATCGCCGGCGCGCAACCATGGCGTGAAACCACCAGCGCACCACAGGCGTTGGCGTAGCGGCAAGCCTGTTCCCAGCTTTCATCATTCAGCCAGCCGCGCAGCAGGCCAGACATAAAGGCATCGCCTGCACCCAGCACGTTCAGGACTTCAACGCGAACGCCGGTTTGCAATTTTGTCTGCTCCCAGCTGTCCGGGATATCACCTTCAAACACCACGCACCCCAGCGGTCCACGTTTACAGACCAGCGTGGCTTTACTTGCCTGGCGCACATTTTTCAGTGCTGTCAGCGTATCCGTACTGCCGCCGGCAATATGGAACTCTTCTTCCGTTCCTACCACCAAATCGAAATAGTGCAGCACTTCCTGCAGTTGTTTCGTGACTTCACCGGATTCAACGAAACGCGTTTCGCCATCGCCCAGTGACGTCAGCCCCCACAGCACCGGACGATAATCGATATCCAGTGCGGTGCGCAGACCATTTCGCTTGGCGATATCCAACGCTTTCAGTACTGCCGCGCGGGTTTGCGGATGTGAAAGATGCGTACCGGTGACCGCGACAGCGCGAGAAGAGGTGATGAATTCCTCTTTAATGTCATCCGGCACCAGGCCCATATCGGCACAGTTGTCGCGGTAGAAGATCAGTGGGAAGGTATCCTCATCTTTAATACCGAGGATCACCAGACCGGTCAGGCGGTTTTTATCGGTGATCAGCCCATCGGTGTTACAACCCACGCGCTGCAATTCTTCTCGCAGAAAGCGGCCGTTATGTTCATCCCCTACGCGCGCCAGCATGGCTGATTTCAGGCCCTGAATGGCTGTTCCATAGGCCACGTTACCGGAAGAACCGCCCAGATATTTATTAAAGCTGGTCATATCTTCCAGACGTGATCCGATTTGCTGACCGTAGAGGTCGACGGCGATGCGTCCGATACAAATCACATCAAGCCGCTTCTGTTGTGTACTCATACCTGTGGTTTCCTTCTGTGATAAGCAGACACTGGGGCGAAAACGCCCAACATGAAGCGCTATGCTTCCGGGTTCTCAAGGTGCCTGATTGGCTATGGTGGCAGTATGAGGAATAAAAATTCCAAATACAATATGAAATGAAACATCCGTCGCGATTTTGTGACCCAGGTAAAACTCTGCACAATGCGCTATCACGGCATGCTGTTTAGCATGGGTTTCACTGATGCTATGGCTTGTGAGCCAGGTCGCAGGAAAATGGCTGTGAATAAAGGAAGCTACTGAAGTGAAATGAAATTTCGCTATCTTGTTAAAATGCTATTTTGTCATTTCACTTTTTCCCCTGCAACGGCCTTCGCTGGCAACGTTTCATCGCTGAATTTGATCTCCATCGCAAAATGAAATGTTTCTTCTGTAATTACGTTTAATGAAAAAAATATTTGTTTATAATCGCCACACGTTTCACTTATCCGCGGGTGCCGTCACGGCAGCGAAAACCCGAACCGCGTTGTACCTCACGTCAGGTACCAGCATGTAAAGGAAGAAGCATATGGGCACAATCAGACTTACCACGGCACAGGCGCTGGTGAAATTTCTTGATAACCAGTATCTGAACGTTGACGGCGTTGAAACCAAATTTGTGAAAGGCATTTTTGCCATTTTTGGCCACGGTAACGTGCTGGGACTGGGGCAAGCGCTGGAGCAGGACAGCGGCGATCTGGTGGTGCATCAGGGTCGTAATGAACAGGGCATGGCGCATGCGGCGATTGGTTTCGCCAAGCAGTCGCTGCGTCGTCAGATTATTGCCTGTACCTCTTCAGTGGGACCGGGCGCGGCGAACATGATCACCGCAGCTGCTACGGCGACCGCGAACCGCATTCCTTTACTGCTGCTGCCGGGCGATGTGTTCGCCACGCGTCAGCCCGATCCCGTTTTGCAGCAGATCGAGCAGAGCCACGATCTCAGCATCAGTACCAATGATGCCTTCCGCGCGGTGAGCAAATACTGGGACCGCGTTAGCCGTCCTGAACAGCTGATGACTGCCTGTATTAATGCCTTGCGTGTGCTGACCGATCCGGCGGAAACCGGTGCCGTGACCATCGCGCTGCCGCAAGACGTGCAGGGTGAGGCCTGGGACTTCCCGGAATATTTCTTCCAGAAACGTGTGCACCGTCTGGATCGCCGTCTGCCGACAGCTGCTCAGTTGGAAGATGCGCTGTCGCTGATTGCGCGTAAACACAAGCCGCTGATTATCGTGGGTGGCGGTCTGAAATATTCCGATGCCGGTGCCGCGCTGCTGAAATTCGCGGAACGCTTTAACATTCCGTTTGCGGAAACACAGGCCGGTAAAGGCACCATTGTTTCTGATCATCCGCTGAATGTGGGTGGCGTCGGCGAAACGGGCTGTCTGGCTGCTAACCTGTTGGCGAAAGAAGCCGACCTGGTGATTGGGATCGGCACGCGCTACACCGATTTCACCACCGCTTCGAAATGGATTTTCCAGAATCCTGAAGTGAGCTACCTCAACATCAACGTCAGCAATTTCGACAGCTACAAGCTCGATGCAGTGCAGCTGTTAGCGGATGCACGTGAAGGTTTGACTGCACTGGAAAGCGGCCTGAAAGGCTTTGAAAACCACTGGGGCGGTCAGGTTGAGCAGGCACAAAGCAAGCTACTGAAAGAGACGCAGCGTGTGTATGCCGCCACTTATAACACCGACGATTTTATTCCCGAAATCGCCGATCACATTGACCGTGAAGCGCTGTTTACTGAGTTTGAGCGCCTGACGCGGTCAGTGCTGACGCAGAGCAGCGTGCTGGGCACCTTAAACGAGCAGCTCCCAAAGGATGCAGTGATTGTCGCGGCAGCGGGCAGTCTGCCGGGCGACCTGCAACGCATGTGGCGCACCAAAGATTACAACTCGTACCACGTTGAATACGGCTATTCCTGTATGGGCTACGAAGTCAATGCCGCGTTGGGCGTGAAGCTGGCCCAGCCGCAGCGTGAAGTCTATGTGATGGTAGGAGATGGCTCGTTCATGATGTTGCACTCCGAGCTGGTCACCTCGATTCAGGAAGGCGCGAAAATCAACGTGGTGCTGCTGGATAACATGACCAACGGCTGTATTAACAACCTACAGATGGAACACGGCATGGACAGCTTCACCACCGAGTTCCGTTTCCGCAACCCGGAAGGCGGCAAGCTGGATGGCGGCTTTATTCCGGTCGATTTCGCGGCGATTGCGGGCGGTTACGGTTGCAAAACCTATCGCATTACCACGCTGGAACAGTTGGAAGCTGCACTGATTGACGCGCAGAAACAGACCGTTTCAGTGCTGTTCGACATCAAAGTGCTGCCAAAAACCATGATTCACAAATATTTCAGCTGGTGGCACGTTGGTGTGGCTCAGACTTCAACGTCTGAACGCACGCAGGAAGTGGCCGACAAACTTAACGTGCATATCGAACAAGCACGTAAGTACTAACACCCTTTTTAGGCCGGCGTTCGCCGGCCTTGTTTAACCCTATGTCCCCCAAATAATTCGAGAATCAGGAAGGCGGCCAACGAGAGCAGCCAACGCACCTGCATCTTGAAATATGAAGGGCATACTTATCCGACTCTACAGGTGTAATTATGACGCTCAAACTCGGTGTAATTGGTACCGGTGCAATTGGTCAGGATCACATTCGTCGCTGCAACAATGTGTTGCAGGGCGCGAAAGTGGTGGCGGTTTCAGATATCAACGTGGAAGGGGCCCGCGCGGCGCTGCAGCGTCTGAATATCGAAGCTGAGGTGTATCAGGATGGTCATCAGGTGATTAACTCGCCGGAGGTGGATGCCATTCTGGTGACATCATGGGATCCGACCCACGAAGAATTCACCCTTGCCGCCATTGCTGCTGGCAAGCCCGTGTTCTGCGAGAAGCCGCTGGCGATGAGCGCCGAAGGCTGCCGTCGCATCGTTGATGCCGAAATCAAACACGGTAAACGCCTGGTGCAGGTGGGCTTTATGCGTCCGTACGATTCAGGCTATCGCGCGTTGAAGAAAGTGATCACTGACGGTGAAATCGGCGAGCCGCTGATGCTGCACTGTGCGCACCGCAACCAGAGCGTGGGGGAAAATTACACCACCGATATGGCAATCACCAACACCCTGATTCACGAGCTGGACGTGCTGCGCTGGTTGACCGAAGACGATTATAAATCGGTGCAGGTGGTGTTCCCGCGTTCCACCTCGAAGAGCCATGCCAAATTGAAAGATCCGCAAATCGTGCTGTTCGAAACCCAGAAGGGCATTCGTATTGATGTCGAGATCTTCGTGAACTGCGCATACGGCTACGACATTCAGTGTGAAGTGGTGGGCGAAGAGGGCATTGCCAAACTGCCTGAGCCTTCATCTATTCAGATGCGTAAAAACGCGCGTCTCGGCAATGCGCTGCTCACTGACTGGAAAGACCGTTTTATCGAGGCTTACGACGTTGAGCTGCAAGCTTTCATCAATGACGCCACAGCGGGCAAGTTGACCGGGCCTTCCGCCTGGGATGGTTTTGCTGCCTCCGTTGCGGCGGATGCCTGCCATAAAGCCCAGAACAGCGGCGCTATCGAGCCGGTGACCATGCCAGCGCGTCCAGACTTTTACGCCAAATAACTGAGCCTGTGCGCTAACACTTCTCTCTCAGAATCAGGGAATTGAAATGAACAAAGACAATGTAAAACTGGCGATTGCGCCAATCGGCTGGACCAACGATGACATGCCAGAACTGGGCAGCGAAAACACCTTCCAGCAGACCGTCAGTGAAATGGCGCTGGCAGGCTTTACCGGCAGTGAAGTCGGCAGTAAATATCCGAAAGATCCGGCAGTGCTGAAGCCGATGCTGGAAATTCGTGGTATTCAGATCTGCAATGCCTGGTTCAGCACCTTCTTCGCCAACGGCGACAAGGCGAAAACCATCGACGAGTTCACCCAGCACATGAACTTCCTGCACGCCATGGGCGCGCGCGTGATTGGTTGCTCTGAGCAGAGTAAAAGCATTCAGGGCACCACGCTGGCAGTGCTGGAGCAGAAGCCGATATTCACCGATGAAGAGTGGCGTCTGACAGCGGAAGGCTACAACGAGTTGGCTGAGATCGCGGCGAAGAAGGGCATGCGCGTAACGCTGCACCATCACATGGGGACCGGCATTCAGACCCCAGCGGAAATCGATCGCTTTATGGAATCAACCAATCAGAATGTCGGCCTGCTGTATGACACTGGCCACATCTACTACTCCGAAGGCTCACAGCAGGCGATGCTGGATGTGCTGACCAAATATCTGCCACGTATTTTCCACGTGCACCTGAAAGATGTGCGTGACAGCGTGGTGGCTGAAGTGCGTGAAAAATCACTGTCATTCCTTGATGGCGTGAAGAAAGGCACCTTCACCGTGCCGGGCGACGGCGTGATTGATTTCAAACCGGTGTTCAAAATCCTCGACGATTACGGTTACAAAGGCTGGATGGTGGTGGAAGCGGAGCAGGATCCGGCGCTGGCCAATCCGTTCGAATATGCGGTGAAAGCGCGTAAATATATTCGCGAGAATACCGGCTTATAAGTTCAATGATGCGCGATTTATCGCGCTCTTTTGACCATCAGACACAATAAAAAAGGCCGTTATCCCTTACAGGATAACGGCCTTTCTATTTGGCCTGGATTATGAAGCCAGCGACAGAGCCGGTTTCTGACCGTTGACCGCCAGCCACTCACGAATGCGTGCCTGCTCGGCTTCTGTCAGCCACATACCTTGTTTGGTACGACGCCAGATTGCGTCATCCAGTTCGCGCACCCATTCATTTTTCACCAGGTAGCGCAATTCAGCTTCATAAAACTCGTGACCGAAGTTCTCGCCCAGATCCGCCAGACTGCTTGCGCCTGCCAGCAGTTCTTCGGTGCGGCTACCGTAGGTACGGGCAAAGTGGCGCGCCATGCCTTCGCTGATAAACGGATAACGACGACGCAGACCTGCGGCGTAATCTTCACGGGTGCCAGAGAAATCACCGCCTGGCAGTACTGCTGATTTAGTCCAGGCTGGGCCGGCGTTGGGATAGTACTTCGCCAGTTTTTCCAGCGCGTGCTCTGCCAGCTTACGATAGGTGGTGAGCTTACCGCCAAACACCGACAGTAGCGGCGCCTGGCCATTGTCGTCATGCACATCCAGCGTGTAATCACGGGTGATGGCCTGCGGTGAATCCGATTCGTCATCACACAGCGGACGCACACCAGAATAAGTCCAGACGATGTTATCTTTGCTCAGCTGCTGTTTGAAGTGTCCGTTAAACACTTTCAGCAGATAGCTGATTTCGTTGTCATCGATCTTCACGTCTTTCGGATCGCCTTTGTACTCCACATCCGTCGTGCCGATGATAGAGAACTCGTCCATCCACGGAATCACAAACACGATACGGTTATCTTCGTTCTGCAGGATATAAGCCTGCTTTTCACGGTGTACGCGCGGCACCACAATGTGGCTGCCTTTGATCAGGCGAATACCGTACGGCGATTTCAGCTTCAGGCCATCATCAAAGAATTCTTTTACCCAAGGTCCAGCGGCATTGACCAGGCCTTTGGCACGCCACGTGAAGGTTTTGCCGGTATCAATATCTTCCGCTTCCACCATCCACAGGCCACTCTCACGCCATGCACGGGTCACGCGGGTGCGGGTGCGCACTTCGCCGCCCTGTTTCACCACTTCCTGCGCGTTGAGCACGACCATACGCGCATCATCCACCCAGCAGTCAGAATATTCGAATCCGCGCGTAATCTCAGGCTTAAGGGCCGATTCCGCGCCAAAACGCAGGCCTTTACTGCCCGGTAAAGTGGTGCGTTTACCCAGACGGTCGTACATAAACAGGCCAAGGCGAATCATCCACGCCGGACGCAGATGCGGGCGATGTGGCAAGCGGAAGCGCATTGGGAAGGCAATGTGCGGTGCCATTTTCAGCAGCACTTCACGTTCAGCCAGCGCTTCGCCCACCAGACGGAATTCGTAATGTTCCAGGTAGCGCAGGCCACCGTGGATTAATTTAGAGCTGTTGGAGGAGGTTGCACAGGCCAAATCCCGCGCCTCCAGCATCAGCACTGACAGTCCGCGTCCTGCAGCGTCCACTGCAATGCCGGCTCCGTTAATGCCGCCGCCGATCACGATCAGGTCTTTGGTTTCCACGTCATCTCCTCCGATGTTCGGAATAGTTCTAAAATGTTCGTTTTCGAGCGTAATAATAATCGGAAACCAACATTGATGCCAGCGCTTAACTCAATAAAAACATTTTTGCGTGATATAGCTAACATTCCTGCAGGAAAAAAAATCCATAGCCATAACTTTTGTCAGGTTATCGCGACGGATTCTCAGGTTAAACTAGGCGCTAATTGTGACGACCTTATGAGAGACACCATGGAAAACTTCGAATGTATTTCGGTTCAGCAGGCTAACGAGCACCTGGCACAAGGCGCGCAGCTGGTGGACATTCGCGACCCACAAAGCTATGCCATGGGCCACGCGACAGGCTCGTTACATCTGTCGAACGACAATCTGGCGGACTTTATTGCGCAGGCGAATCATGAGCTGCCGGTGCTGGTGATGTGCTATCACGGCAACAGCAGCAAAGGTGCAGCACAGTTCCTGTTAGGGCAGGGATTCAATGCCGCGTATAGCATCGATGGCGGTTTTGACGCCTGGCGTAGTGCGTTTCCAGCGCAGGTTGCGACTGGCAGCGTCTGAGCCGATCCCTAAAAGGAAGGAGAGCACGCACGATGCGCATTACCCAGTTTAACCATCCCCGCATGGCACAGGCATTTGTGGACTATATGGCCACACGTGGCGTCACGCTGCGTATTGAGCGCGAAAGCCACTATGTCATTATGCTGGATGACGAAACGCAGCTTTCAATGGTTGAAAACGAACTCGCACAGTTCATTCGCGATCCCAACCATCCGCGTTATCAGGCGGCCAGTTGGCACACCGGCAGTACCGAGAGTGGCTTGCGCTACGAGCGCAGCAATATCTGGGCGAATATTCGTGAACGCGCAGGTCCGCTCACCATGACGATCATGATCGCCTGCGTGGCGGTGTTTATCATGATGCAGATTGTTGGCGATGATGTGGCGCTGGATTGGCTGGCGTGGCCTGCTGACTCCTCACAGTATTTCCAGGTGTGGCGCTGGTTTAGCCATGCGTTGTTGCACTTCTCACTGCTGCACATCCTGTTCAATCTGATGTGGTGGTGGTATCTCGGTGGCGCAGTGGAAAAGCGTATTGGCAGCGGTAAGCTGTTTGTGATTATGCTCATTTCCGCGCTGTTGAGCGGCTGGATGCAGGCCAAATTCAGCGGTGTGCTGTTCGGCGGACTATCGGGCGTGGTGTATGCGCTGATGGGTTATTGCTGGCTGCGTGGCGAGCGCGATCCCGAAAGTGGCATTTATCTGGAGCGTGGTCTGATGGGCTTCGCTATTGTATGGCTGATTATTGGCTGGTACGGCGCTTTTGGGCTGTCGATTGCTAACGCTGCACATGTCACCGGCTTGCTGGTCGGCCTGGCCATGGCGTTTGTCGATACGCGCAATGTGGCTCGTCGGTAGCAGGTATAAAAAGAAAACGGCTCTGAGCCGAGGAGAGAGATGTGAAGCAGACGCAACGTCATGACGCCATTATCGATTTGGTGCGACGCCAGGGATATGTCAGTACGGAAGAGCTGGTGGATCACTTTGAGGTGAGCCCGCAAACCATTCGGCGTGACCTGAACGATCTGGCCGATCAGAATAAAATTCAGCGTCATCACGGCGGCGCGGCGCTGCCTTCCAGCTCTGAAAACACCGCATGGCAGGACCGCAAAATGATGTGGTCAGCGGAAAAAGCGCGCATCGCCGAGCGTGTGGCGAGCCAGATCCCGGATGGTGCCACGTTGTTTATCGATATCGGCACTACGCCGGAAGCGGTGGCGCATGCGTTGCTGAATCACAACAATCTGCGCGTGGTGACCAACAACCTCAATGTGGCGATTTTGCTGATGGCGAAGCCGGATTTCCGCGTCATCATCGCTGGCGGCGAAGTGCGTACGCGGGATGGCGGCATCATGGGTGAAGCGACGCTGGATTTCATCTCCCAGTTTCGCCTCGATTACGGCATTCTCGGCATCAGCGGCATCGATATGGATGGCTCACTGCTGGAGTTCGATTACCACGAAGTCCGCACCAAACGCGCGATAATCGAAAACTCACGCTGCGTGATGTTGGTGGTGGACCATTCGAAATTTGGCCGTAATGCGATGGTGAACCTGGGGAATATGAGCCTGATTGACTACATGTATACCGATCAGACGCCGCCTGCCAGCGTGCTGAAGGTGATTGAGCAACACGAAGTCCATCTCGAACTCTGCTAATCCATCCTGTCGGGGCGGTTGCTATGCCGCCCGCAGAATGGCATCAGGTTGCGCGCCACGCGTAAATCCACTTTTTTTCCCTCCATCCGCATTTCCCTGTCGCTTTTTTCTTCGCCCCCGGCTTTACTTATCCTTTCTGGTTATGCGCTCGCCCGTCTTTACCGTTAACGGACTCGAAGGGATTGATATGTCGCAGCAAAAATTTAATAAAACACGTTTCGACGCCGCACTTACCCGCCAATGGCAGCACCTTGGACTCACCTCCGCCCAGCAAATGACACCGCATCAGTGGTGGCAGGCATTAAGCCGTGTGCTGACCGAGATGCTCGCCACGCAGCCGCCCGCCACACCGCGCGCAGGCCAACGCCATGTGAACTATCTGTCGATGGAGTTTCTTATCGGCCGCCTGACCGGCAACAACTTGCTGAATCTGGGTTGGTACGACGAGGTGAAGGAAGCGCTGGCCGCGCATCAGGTAGAACTCAGTGAGTTGCTGGAGGAAGAGGTGGATCCGGCGCTTGGCAACGGTGGATTGGGGCGCCTGGCCGCGTGTTACATGGACTCGATGGCCACTGTCGGGCAGGCCGCGATGGGACATGGCCTTAATTATCAGTACGGTTTGTTCCGCCAGACCTTTGACGATGGCCAGCAAAAAGAGGCGCCAGACGACTGGCAGCGCAACAGTTATCCGTGGTTTCGCCATAACGCCGCACAGGATGTGCAGGTTGGCATCGGCGGCAAAGTGAAGAAAAACAGCGATGGCTCGCTACAGTGGCGACCTAAATTTCAGCTTAAAGGTGAAGCCTGGGATTTGCCGGTTGTCGGCTACCGTAATGGTGTGACGCTGCCGTTACGTTTGTGGCAAGCCAGCAGCGTGCATCCGTTCGATCTCACCCTGTTCAATGATGGCAAGTTCCTGCAGGCCGAACAGCCCGGCATTGATGCTGACAAACTCACCAAGGTGCTGTATCCCAACGATAATCACGCAGAAGGTAAACGCCTGCGCCTGATGCAGCAATATTTCCAGTGCGCGTGTGCGGTGGGCGATATTCTGCGCCGCCACCATCTTGCCGGGCGCTCGATCCACACCTTGCCCGATTTTGAAGTCATCCAGCTCAACGACACGCATCCCACTATCGCCATCCCGGAGATGCTGCGTATCCTGCTGGATGAGCATCAGTTGAGTTGGGATGAAGCCTGGCACATCACCAGCCGCGTTTTCGCCTATACCAATCACACCTTGATGCCGGAAGCGCTGGAGCGTTGGGATGAGTCGCTGGTGCGCGATCTGCTGCCGCGCCATATGCTGATCATCCGCGAAATTAACCAGCGTCTGAAAAAAATCGTCAAGAAGCAGTGGCCCGGCGATAGCGCGACATGGCAAAAGCTGGCGGTGGTGGCTGATGGACAGGTGCGTATGGCGAACCTGTGTGTGGTGAGCTGTTTCGCCGTGAATGGCGTGGCTGCGCTGCACTCTGAGCTGGTGGTGAAGGATCTGTTCCCGGAATACCACCTTCTGTGGCCAAACAAATTCCATAATGTGACCAATGGCATCACGCCGCGCCGCTGGTTGAAGCAGTGCAATCCATTGCTGTCGAACCTGATTGATGAAACGTTGCAGGTGGAGTGGGCCAACGATCTGGATGCGCTGGAGTGGCTGGCGCCCTATGCGCGTAAAAAAGCTTTCCGTCAGCAGTTCCGCACCATCAAGCAGCAGAACAAGCTGCGCCTGACCGTATACATCAAACGCGTGACCGGCATTGATGTGAATCCTGATGCGCTGTTCGATGTGCAGATTAAGCGGCTACACGAGTACAAACGTCAGCACCTCAGCCTGCTGCATATGCTGCACTGCTATCGTCAGCTGCGGGACAATCCTGATAACCCCGACTTTGTGCCGCGCGTATTCCTGTTCGGTGCCAAGGCCGCGCCGGGCTACTACCTTGCCAAGAACATCATCTACGCCATTAACAAAGTGGCCGAGGTGATCAATAACGACCCGAAAGTCGGCGATCGGTTAAAAGTCGTGTTTATCCCTGACTATCGCATTACCGCCGCCGAGTTGATGATTCCGGCAGCCGATCTCTCGGAGCAAATCTCGACTGCCGGTTATGAAGCGTCCGGCACCGGGAATATGAAGCTGGCGCTGAACGGCGCGCTGACCATTGGCACGCTGGATGGTGCGAACGTCGAAATCGCCGAAGCGGTGGGCGAGAAGAACATCTTTATCTTCGGCAATACCGTGGATGAGGTTAAGGCGCTCAAAGCCAACGGTTACAGCCCGAAAAAACTGCGCAAGCAAAATAAGTATCTGGATGGATTGTTGAAAGATCTGGAGAAGGGCAAGTTCAGCGAAGGTGATAAGCAGGCATTCGATATGCTGCTCACCAGCCTGACCAAAGGTGGCGATCCCTGGCTGGTGCTGGCCGATTTCGAGGCGTATCTCGACGCGCAGCAACAGGTTGAAGCCTTGTGGAAGAACCCGGAAGCCTGGACTAAAGCGGCGATTCTCAACACCGCGCGCACCGGGCGATTCAGTTCCGATCGTTCGATTCGCGATTACCAGCAACGCATCTGGCAGGCCGCGCGCTGATTTCCAGCTCGCTATTGATGGCCGCTCGACATGGTTTCGATAAGGTTTTCGTCGGATACGTATTGATACGCACTGCACCCAAGGAGACGTGATGACGTTCAGCAAACTGGATCAGGCCGCGCAGGAAGCGGGTATTGCGGTAGATTTTACCAATGCGAACGGTGAGCGGGTGCGCATTAGCGACGACACCAAACGTGCACTGCTGGCGGTGATGAATACGCCGGAAGGTAAAACGCCACCACTGCCACCGGTGCTGGTTTTCACTCCGCGCCGTCCGCGTCAGTGTTGCCCGCAGGGCAAAGGCGAATTTAGCTGGCAGCTTGAGACCGAACGGGGCAAAACTTACAGCGGCACGCTTCAGGCAGGCGAGACCTTCACATTGCCGCCGCGTCTGCCGCAGGGGTATCACCGTTTGACCTTACAGCAAGGACGTCAGCAGTGGCACTCGCGCATTATTATCGCGCCACGTCGCTGCTATTTATCCGAACCGCTAGCGCAAGGCGACAAACGCTGGGGAGCGCTGGTGCAGCTTTATACGCTGCGATCCGATCGCAATTGGGGGATCGGTGATTTTGGCGATCTTGCGCAAATGCTGGAGCAGATCGCCGCTCACGGAGGCGATTTTGTTGGCCTCAACCCGCTACACGCGCTTTATCCTGCGCAGCCTGACCACGCCAGCCCTTATAGCCCCACCTCGCGTCGCTGGCTGAATATGCTGTATATCGACGTTAATCAGGTGGCGGCATTCGCTCAAAGCGCTGAAGCACAGCGCTGGTGGAAACTCGCCAAAACGCGCAAGGCTGTGCAAGCCGCGCGCGCCACTGACTATGTCGATTATCGAGCGGTGGCTGAGTTGAAAATCACCGCGCTACGCCTGTCCTGGCAGCATTATCAGCCTGAGCAGGAATTCCTGCAATTTGTCGCCGAGGGCGGCGAGCATCTGCGCTATCAGGCGGCGTTTGACGGCATTCTGGCAGAACGCAGCGCTCAGCAGGAGAAGGAGTGGGGGTGGGCATCGTGGCCGGAAACCTGGCGCAATGCCCATCAGCCAGAAGTTCAGCAGTGGTGTGCTGCACATGAGGACGAGATTCAATTCTGGTGTTGGTTGCAGTGGCTGGCGCAGCAGCAATTTGCCGCCTGCTGGCAGCGTAGCCAGCAGCTCGGCATGACGGTGGGATTGTACCGGGATTTGGCGGTCGGTGTGGCGCAGCACAGCGCAGAAACCTGGCAGGACCCGCAGTTGTATAAGCTGGGTGCTTCGGTGGGGGCACCGCCGGATCGCCTGGGGCCATTGGGGCAAAACTGGGCGTTGCCGCCGCTTGATCCGCATGAGATGCGCGCGCGCGGCTATCAGCCTTTTATCGATTTATTGCGCGCCAATATGCGTGATTGTGGCGCGCTGCGTATCGATCACGTGATGGCGTTATTGCGGCTGTGGTGGATTCCGTATGGCGAGACAGCAGACAAAGGCGCCTATGTGTCATATCCGGTGGACGATTTGATGGCGATTCTGGCGCTGGAAAGTCAGCGCCATTGCTGCATGGTGATCGGCGAGGATCTGGGCATTGTGCCGCCGATCATCGTTCGCATGATGCGCAGCCACGGCATTTTCTCGTGGAAAGTGCTGTTCTTCGAACAGGAGCGCGATGGCCGCTACCGCCAGCCTGCGGCTTATCCTCGACAGTCGATTGCCAGTGCCAGTACTCATGATTTGCCCACGTTGAGCGGATTCTGGCAGGCGGAAGATTTGGCATTGGGTGAAAAGCTTGGCATGTATCGCGATAGCGTGCTGCACTCCCTGCAACAACAGCGCACAGCACAAAAGCAGGCTTTGCTGGACGCCTTACAGCAGGCGGGGGCCATGCCAGCTCGCAGTCGTCAACCTGCGTTGAAGCAACCGCTGACGCCGGCGATCAATGTGGCGATGCACCGTTACCTGGCCCGCACGGAGAGCGCATTACTGGGATTGCAGCCGGAAGATTGGCTCGGCATGACAATGCCGGTCAACGTGCCTGGCACAGTGGATGAGTATCCCAACTGGCAGCGCAAGTTATGTGTCACGCTGGAAGAGATGTTTGCCGACAAAGCCGTGAAGCAAGTTCTGAAAGCGGTGAATGACGGACGCAAAGCGAGGTAGAAATCTGCGGCAGCGCGGGTGCGCTGCCGCAAGAAAATCAATAGTAAGAGTGCTCGCCGCGCTGGTGTTCAGTGAGGTCACGCACACCTTTCAGCTCAGGGAACGCTGCCAGCAACTCTTTCTCGATGCCATCTTTCAGCGTGACGTCGATCATTGAACAGCCGTTACAGCCGCCGCCAAACTGCAGAATCGCGTAACCGTCATCGGTGATTTCCATCAGGGATACACGACCACCGTGACCCGCCAGCTGTGGGTTGATCTGCGCTTGCAGCAGATACTCCACGCGCTCAACCATTGGCGCATCATCAGACACTTTACGCATCTTGGCGTTTGGCGCTTTCAGCGTCAGCTGGGAACCGAGGTTATCGGTGACAAAATCGATCTCAGCATCTTCCAGATAAGGCGCGCTCAACTCATCAACATAGGCTGACAGCTTTTCGAACTTCATTTCAGTATCAGTGGCTTCTACTGCATCGGGTGGGCAGTAAGAAACACCGCATTCCGCGGTTGGCGTACCCGGATTAATGACGAATACGCGAATTTGTGTGCCATCTTCTTGTTTTGACAGCAATTTTGAGAAGTGCTCTTGCGCAGCATCAGTAATAACGATCATGGCGATTGCTCAATAGTTGACTAAATTACTTGGTTATAATACGCCCAACGCCGCCGCTCTACAAGGTACGGCACAGGCAGCCAATATGCACGCTGGCCGCGCCTTGCGCCAGCAAAATGCGGCTGATTTCTGCCACCGTGCTTCCGGTGGTAACCACATCGTCGATGAGCAGGATATGGCGTCCGCGCACTGGCATTTCAAGGGAAAAGGCCCCGCGCAGATTCTTTTTCCGCGCCGAAGCGCGCAACGCATTCTGGACCAAGCCCCGCCGTCTGCGGCGCACCCCCGCACGATATTCACAACCTAGCCAGTGTGCCAGCGGTTTTGCCAGCAGCTCAGCCTGATTATAGCCACGCTGCCAGGCACGACGCCGATGTAACGGCACACTCAACACCAAATCAATGCGCGGCGTAAGGTTATCGCGGCGACTATTTAACAATTTTAACAAAAGGAGTCGTGCCAGCATCACTCTGAGTGCGGTTGCCCGAGAAAATTTCAGCTGGATGACCCAATCGCTCAGCGGCGGCAGGTAATCACTCACGCAAGTCAGGCTGTGCCACGGCGGTGGACAACGCAGACAGCGGCCGCACAATCGGGTGCCGCTGGCCGGCAGTGCACAGCAGGGGCAGATCGCGGGCAGCGCCGGGATTTGTTGCGCACAGCGGCTGCATAGCCCGTGTCTGGCAATCTGTAATGGCAGGCGGCATAGCCAACACAGGGCAGGGATTGATAGCATAGCGGCCTCTTTTCACTTTTCGGGAGTGTAACCGATGAGTTCGCTTTACTGGCACACCACAGGCACAGGCGATCGCGATCTTGTGCTGCTGCACGGCTGGGGATTGAATGCCGAAGTGTGGCAGAACATTGTTCCACGACTCAGCCCGCATTTTCGTCTGCACCTGGTGGATCTGCCCGGCTTTGGCCGCAGCCAGGGATTTGGTGCACTGACCTTAGCCGACATGGCTCAACAGCTGCTTCCGCAACTTCCTGAGCGTGCAGTGTTGCTCGGTTGGTCGCTGGGGGGACTGGTTGCCAGCCAGATTGCACTGATGCAGCCTGAACGTGTCACCGCGCTGATTAGCGTGGCGTCGTCGCCCTGTTTTACCGCGCACAAGGATTGGCCGGGCATCAAGCCTGAGACGCTGGAGAGCTTCCAGCAGCAGCTGAGCAATGATTTCCAGCGCACCGTAGAACGTTTCCTGGCCTTGCAAACCATGGGTACGGAAAATGCGCGCCAGGATGCACGTCAGCTCAAAGATGTGGTGCTATCGCAGCCAATGCCTTCGGTCGCGGTGCTGGAAGGTGGACTGGAGATATTGCGCGAAGTGGATCTGCGCGCGCAGCTGCCGCAGTTGGCAATGCCCTTGATGCGTTTGTATGGATCGCTGGATGGATTAGTACCACGTCGAATTGCAAAGCAGTTGGATGAAGCGTTACCGCGTTCACCTTCAATTGTGATGGAAAAAGCGGCGCATGCGCCATTTGTCTCGCATCCTGACACATTTTGCCAGCATATTATCGAGTTCATCCAAGCGGTTACCTGTTAAATCTGTTGCGGCAGTGGAAATTCTTTCACCAGCGGTAATACTTTTGACGTGAGCTGAGCTGCTTCGCGGTGTGTTCTTTTGCTATCTCGCCTGTTGTGCTTCGCGGCCGCTGACATCCCAATAATGCAAAAAATGGATGAGGGTAATGCTATGAAGATGATGAAATTGGCTGTGGCTTCTCTGGTGATGAGTGCGGTGTCGTTTTCAGCGTTCGCCGCAAAGGAAGTGACTAAAGAAGAAGTGCAGAAAATGAATCTGGAGAAAATCGGTACGGTGACCACCACGGCGGAGACCACCTCACCGATGGATGCGAAGCGCGAACTCTCCAAAGCGGCCGATGAGAAAGGCGGCAAATACTTTCTGGTGATTGCGGGCCGCGAACATGGCAAGTTCAGCGCCACGGCGGATGTTTACAAATAATCAGCCACGCAACCACATAAATTGCCACGCAGCCAGCGTCATTGGCTGGCTGCCATCGATTTTCTCGCCACTGATCACATCCTGATAATGTCGCGCCTGCGGCAGATGCGTGGTCACTTCCCGGCTGCTGAGATTAAACACGCACAATAAGCCCTCTTCACTGCCTGACGGATGTCGCCGCAACATCAGCAGGGTATTTTCACTCTCCAGCAGCGTCATCGCATTATCCGGATGGAACGCGCTCTGGCGGGTGCGCAGCTGGATCAATGCGCTGAGTCGTTCATACACCTGCTGACGCAATGGGTCATCGCCGCTGATCCACTGTTCCATTTCACGCAAACTGTATTTCTGGCGATTGATGGCGCGGTTGTGTCCTGCCGCGCGCACGCCTTCATTGTCGTTGCGCGATCCCAGAATGCTTTGGATATAGATCGCCGGCACGCCCGGAAAGGCGAGCAGAATGGCGTGTGCCAGCAGGAATCGGCGCAGGCGCGTGTCATCGTCATCATTCTGCTGGTTGAGAGCATCGAAATAGGTGACGTTAATTTCGTAAGGGCTGGTGGTGCCATCGGGATTGTTTTTATAAGACACCAGCGCCCCTTCCAGCGCCAAATCTCGCACCAGTGCTACGATCTCCACTTCAGACAAAATACCGCGCGCAGGATTGAGGCCAATGCCATCGTGCGAGGCAAGGAAGTTGAAGAACGTGGTGGTGCCGTTACCGGTGCCCAGCGTGCTGGCCCATTGACGCAGCGCGCGTGCGGATCCTGAATGAATGGCATGGAGCACCAGCGGCGGCAGTGAAAACTGATACACCATCTGCGCTTCATCGTGCCCGTTACCAAAATAGCTGATGTTGTCTTTATGCGGCACATTAGTTTCGGTGACGATCACTGTGCCCGGTGCCACTTCGTTGGAAATGGCGCGAAACAGCTTCACCAGCTGGTGGGTTTTCGGCAGGTGAATGCAATTTGTACCCGGCGTCTTCCACATATACCCCACCGCATCGAGACGAACATAATCGGCGCCCTTGTTCAGGTAATCCAGCAATACGCCCACCATGCGAATCAGCACGTCAGGATTGGCAAAGTTAAGGTCGATTTGGTCGGCGCTAAAGGTGGTCCAGATAAAGCGCGTTTCACCATCAGCCATCTCAAACGGCGTCAGTAATGGCGAGGTACGAGGGCGCGTCACGGCGCTGAGATCGGTGGCCGGTGGCATGCTGATAAAGAAGTCATCCCAGCCAGGATCCTGCGCCAAAAAGTGGCGGAACCATTGGCTGTGCGCCGACATATGATTACAGACAAAATCGAACATCAACCGGGTTTCACTGTGCAGCGCCGCAATATGCTGCCACTCGCCACAGAGAGGATTCACCTGGTGATAATCAATCACGGAGAAGCCATCGTCGGAAGAATAGGGAAAGAACGGCAGCAAATGCACCAGGTTGAAAGTGGATTGCAGATGCTGCTGATAGAAGTGCGAGAAGCTGGCGAGCGTGGGCTGATCGGGTTCACGGAACTGATCGGCGTAGCTGATCAGCACCACATCCTTCTCGTCCCAGTGGGCTTTGCGCGGCAGTTTAGCGGTATCGTGCGCTGCACGAATGTGGGAAAGCAGACGCTCACGTGCGGCGACGGGGAAGCGGCCTTCGTAAATCTCATCAAGTAGGGCGTTGATTATGTCCATCAGAACGTTGGGCCACGCGGAAGGTCATTTTTTCACACGGATTTTTTCAGCGTAGACGGATGAGGGGATTTATCAACTTGATATGTGCGGAAGCAGAGCTGATTCCGCACAAAGGATAGTGCTCATATCTGATACTGGGCAGGTGATAAAATCAATTCAGGTTACATTTCAGCACTATAAATTATATCAATTATTTTTTATTGATAAGTCTAATTATTTTTGAATGGTTTATGAATAATGATTTTTTGGATAAGCCTTGATGCCAAAGAAGTCTTTACGCGGATAATCAAACAGGGTTTGTAGTGCGATATTTTGCAACCGCTTTTAAGTGATACCGTAATGGTAGTTAGAATGCCCGCATCACATAATTTTCTTTTCAGTTTGAAGGCTAACTGAGAAAGATTGTTCTGAGTGATGGATTCAAACCTCCTTGGCCACGTCTGTCTTATTAATGTTTCAACTGTGCTTTTTGTTTTTTTATTTTTCATTAAGTTTGAATAAAGAGTGTATTCCATTTTTGTTAATTTAATGTTCCTTCGATTGACGTAAAGTGCATTAACGTAATCATCAATGATTATGATCATCATTCTTCCTTGTATGTGTTCGCATTGGTTTTAATCAACCATAATGGAAGGGTTATAATAGGCAACTACTTTTTGTGGATTTTAATAAGCTGCTTGCAAAATAACAATCATGGATTTGGTTTTAAGTTTTATTACTTTCATTGGTTAATTATTAATTTAAATGACTGAGCCATCATCCCTGTGATATTTAAATTTATCTTTCCAGGATCGTTATTATTTCTTTGTTATTAAGGATTAATACAAGTATAGGATGGTTGCCATTTTTACTCATTCAATTGAATATGATTGAGTTTTGATTGTTATGGGTGGATAAACCATCCAGACCTTGTAATATTGAAAACATATAGCACAACACTTTTTTCATTAAGGAGATGTATATGAATGGATATGGTGATGGTACCAACTGGAGCTCTGAACGCGGCAATGGTACTGGGTATAGTGGCAGCCAAGGCAATGCGGGTAACGGGGCAGGGAGTTCTTCTAATGGGAAGGCTTATGGTGGTGGATTGTCTGTTAATCCGAAAATAGGCGAGAAACAGGCCAAAAAACTAGGTATCAATCCTGCTGAATTTGTAGGTTATACATTAGGTATTAACGGCGAGCTAATAGGCATAACAAAACACAACTTGGGAGATGCATACGGTGTAAATTTAGGTTATCCAGAAGAGTCGACACTTTCCCCCGGGCAGCAAAATAATTCAGCTCCTGGAGGTAGTGTACCTTATAATTTAGATATATCTGATGCTCGCGTTACTGCGTTGAAGAAAATTATTCAAAAAAATGCTCGTTTAGCAAACTCCACTCAGTCTGGTACTAGCATTACCGCTGCGAGGCAAGCGACATTAAAAGCCAAGTTAGAATTGTCAATTATCATGGAGGCTAGGAAATTACAGCCATCATATTCTGATTTGCAGGATGGTATAAGACTGGTAACAGATTTTTATAAAAATTTATCAGAGCGGATTAGTGCAAGGGTATCGTTTCATGCGCAGTACTTCACTGAAGAAATAAAAGGTAAGAAATTAAGAAGTGTCAACGATGCAATAAAATCTTTTGAACAATACAAAGTTTTGAACGGATCTAAGTTTAACAGCGCAGAACGTAAAAAATTGGGGGATGCTGTTAGAAAAATTGATTATGTAACGTTTGCTCGAGATTTGAATCGATTTAGTAGAGGGTTAGGGTTCTATGGTGCAATTTCCGACTTTATAGATGTCATTAAGGAGATTGCATTGGCTACTCAGACTAATAACTGGAGAAATGTTATCGTCAAACTTGAGAAGTTAGTAGCAGGAAAATTGGCGGCCGCATTAACTGCATTCGCTTTCAGTATTATACTCGGCACTGGAGTAGGCATTGTCGGATACGCAATCATAATGGCACTCGTTGGTTCTTTAGTTAACAATTCATTGATCAATAATTTGAATTCTAAAATGGGTTTTAAATAGAGGTTTAAGCCGGGGGATTCCCGGCTTTACTTAACTTCATAATGAAAAATAGAATGCTTAGAGGAATGGCTAATGTAAAGCAAATCAAAAAATAGATAGCTTTTATTCCTTGCATTCCCGTGTCATTTTCAAAAAAACCAGTGGTCCAAAAGGTTTTAGATGTGAATTTCAATGCAAAACTTTCGATAGTGAATTTTGCAGAGGGAAATAGAATCCCACAAACTGCAAGAAAGATTAATCTGGAGTTTTGGCTGATATCTATAGCTGCATCACGCATAATTACTGTAGTGATGACAAATAATAGCATTCCTAACGCAGCATTTTTTATATAGTATGACTTTGTCATTTTAAGTCCTTTTGTTATTACCATTCATCCTTTGAGTGGTCTATATTTCACTATTAGAAGTAAACTTACTGTGCTGTAAATCATATTTTTCTAATTTATATTCTCTCAAGAATTACATGTTTAACCATTCAATTCTTTTGTGATTATTTGGCCTTGCAATTTATCTGGCACAACAATTCCCGATTCTTTCCTAAAACAGCCAAAAAGATCCTTAGGCTGAGGAGTTTCTTTACTATATCTGGTAATAGATTAGCGTTAGCTTTTCTTATTATTAGAGCAAAGAATCCAGAGTGGAAAGGCTCTGATGCTTAATAGGACAGCATCAGAGCACATGGCTACAAAGTGATAAATTCAGGTGCTATTTGGTAAGGCAATTAGCGCTTCTTACCGAACGCGGCGGCCAGTGCATCACCCATCGCGCTATTGCCAGCTGGCGAATTAGCCGGCTTGCCGCGTGCTTTGTTATTGGCCGCGGGACGTGCATTCTCTTTGCCGCTGCTGCGATTATTGCCGCCGCGCGCATTGCTCTCGCCGGGCTGTTCGTCAAGACGCATGGTGAGGGAGATGCGCTTACGCTGCATATCCACTTCCATCACCTTCACTTTGACGATATCGCCCGCTTTCACCACCTGATGGGGATCTTCGACGAACTTGTCTGACAGTGAAGAGATGTGCACCAGACCATCCTGATGCACGCCGATATCCACGAAAGCACCAAAGTTGGTGACGTTGGTGACCGCGCCTTCCAGAATCATGCCCGGCAGCAGGTCGTTCAGCGTTTCCACGCCTTCGGCAAACTGCGCGGTTTTGAACTCCGGACGGGGATCGCGCCCCGGTTTCTCCAGCTCTTTCATGATGTCGGTGACGGTTGGCAGACCAAAACGCTCGTCGGTGAAGTCGCGCGCGTTAAGATCTCGTAACCCACCCGGGTTGCCCATCAGTTCGCTCAGCGCCTGTTCAGTCGCGGCCAGAATACGTTCGACCAGCGGGTAAGCTTCCGGGTGCACGGTGGAGGCATCCAGCGGGTTATCGCCGTGATTGATGCGCAGGAAGCCGGCGCACTGCTCGTAAGCTTTTGGCCCAAGACGGCTGACTTTCAGCAACTGCTGGCGATTCTGGAAGCGGCCGTTCTCATCACGCCAGGTGACAATGTTCTGCGCCATCATGCGGGTTAAGCCTGCCACGCGCGTCAGCAAGGCGACTGAAGCGGTATTCAGATCCACGCCGACGGCGTTTACGCAGTCTTCCACCACCGCATCCAGCTTCTTCGCCAGTTGGCTTTGGCTCACATCATGCTGATACTGGCCGACACCGATGGATTTCGGATCGATTTTCACCAGCTCGGCCAGCGGATCCTGCAAGCGACGCGCTATGGAGACGGCGCCGCGAATGGAAACATCCAGATCCGGGAATTCCAGCGCGGCCAGTTCCGATGCGGAGTAGACCGATGCACCAGCCTCACTGACAATCACTTTCTGCGCGTTGATCTGCGAGAACTGCTTCTGCACGTCGAGGAAGAAACGCTCGGTTTCACGTGAAGCGGTACCGTTACCAATCGCCACCAACTCCACCTGGTGTTGGATGCACAGTGCTGCCACAACCGATGCGGCTTTCGCCACCTGCCCGGTGTGCGGATAGATGGTGTCATGTGCCACCAGTTTGCCGGTGGCATCCACCACGGCGACTTTCACGCCGGTACGCAGGCCCGGATCGAGGCCCATGGTGGCGCGCATGCCTGCCGGAGCCGCCATCAACAAATCGTGCAGGTTGCGGGCGAATACGTTAATCGCTTCATCTTCTGCGCGTTCGCGAATGGTGCCCATCAGTTCGGTTTCGAGATGCAGCAGCACTTTGATGCGCCAGGTCCAGCTCACCACCGCTTTACGCCAGCTGTCTGCCGGAGCATTGTTCAGACGCAGTTGCAGGTGATCGGCGATCAGCGTTTCACCGTGGCTTTCGCGCGGCGCTTCTTCGAATTGTGGATCGGCGTTCAGAGAGAGTTGCAGCACGCCTTCATTGCGACCACGGAACATCGCTAGCGCACGGTGAGAAGGAACGGTACTGAGAGGTTCGTGGTGATCGAAGTAGTCGCGGAATTTCGCGCCTTCTTCCTCTTTACCTTCCACCACACGCGCTACCAGATGCGCGTTTTTCCACAAATAATCACGCACTTTTGCCAGCAGCGTGGCGTCTTCGGCAAAACGTTCCATCAGGATATAACGTGCGCCATCCAGCGCTGCGCGCACATCGGCGACGCCTTTATCCGCATTCACATAGCTTGCAGCCAATGACTCGGGTTCCTGAGAAGGATCGCTCCATAGCGTTTCAGCCAGTGGCTCCAGGCCCGCTTCGATGGCGATCTGCCCACGCGTGCGACGTTTCTGCTTATAAGGCAGATACAGATCTTCCAATTCAGTTTTGTTCAGCGTGCCATTGATGGCCGTGGCGAGTTCTGGGGTGAGTTTGCCCTGCTCGTCGATGGATTTCAGAATTGACTGGCGGCGATCTTCCAGCTCACGCAGATAGCCAAGGCGGCTCTCCAGCTGACGCAACTGGGTATCATCCAGCCCACCGGTCACTTCCTTACGATAACGTGCGATAAACGGCACGGTGTTCCCTTCATCCAGCAAGCTTACAGCGGCGTCAACCTGGTCGGCGCGAGCCTTCAGCTCACTTGCGATAATCTGGCTCAGTGAATCTTTCATCATCATTAACAATGCTTACACAGGGTTGGAAAACAGGGGACAGTTATACGGATTGGGGCGGCAAATTGCCAGCCGGGGACAGGTGAATCCGTCTTTTTCTGAATGCAGCGCGCACATCGCTGTGCACACCTTGCTGAGAGCAAAGCAGTCGCTTATTGTTGGCCTCTTTGCAGTAACGATACCTTGTTATCACGAGTAGACGTCATGAAAACCCAACTGATTACCCGCGAAGGCTATAACAAATTACGTGCCGAACACGACTATTTGTGGAACGAGAAGCGTCCGGAAATCACCAAAATTGTCTCCTGGGCGGCCAGCCTTGGTGATCGTTCAGAAAACGCCGATTACACCTACAACAAGCGCCTGTTGCGGCAGATAGACCGCCGTGTGCGCTATCTGCGCAAATGCCTCGCCGATCTGAAAATTGTCGATTATGCGCCGCAACAGGAAGGAAAGGTGTTCTTTGGTGCCTGGGTTGAGGTGGAAAATGAACAGGGTGATGCAAAGCGATTCCGCATTGTGGGGCCGGATGAAATCTATGGCGATGCGGTTAAGGATTACATCTCCATTGATTCACCGATGGCCCGTGCGCTGATCAAAAAAGAGGTGGATGACGAAGTCGTGGTGAATACGCCGGAAGGACAGAAAGTCTGGTTTGTTAACTGCATCGAGTATGTGAAGAACCCAGAGTAAAAAAGAGGCGGAGAATAATGGCTTGGGTAAAAAAGCCTTGGGTGCAACTTATTCTCCGGTGGCGAAATGGGCTGGCGTAGAAGGGGGGAGCGCCGCAGCATTGCCGCGCCTGAAAGATTTGGATTATTTGCCTGGCGTTGTCGCGGTGGTGGTCGATGTGCTGCTGGTGCCTTTGTCACCGCCGCCCATGGTTGCCAGTGCCACCCCTAACAGTGCACCCACGGCACCCACACCCATCGCGTCTGAATTGCCTTTGGCGGTAGTGGAGGCCTCGGCTCCCGCCGCTTCACCCGCGCTGGTGGCCGCATGAGCCTGAGAAAGGCTGACCAGCACCAGTACACTCAGCAAGACCGCAGTTTTTTTCATTTTTTTCTCTCCAAAGATGCGCAATATCAGCAGGAACCCTTGCAGTTTCTGAGATCGTTGTGCAGGAAGAAAGTGCTGATTACTGTCTGATTAATCAGACTTTATTTAACACTGGCATTATCTGGCGCGAGATGCGTATTGTTCCGAGAGCAGATGAGCACTGAAAACGAAAAGAGCCAGATATTATGCTGCGAATGATCGCCCATCGAATGATTCTGGCCTGTCGACTTAAGCCAAATGGCCCCAAATGCTGTGATAACGAGCGGTCTTCGGCCCAGTGATCCATTTTCGAAAAGAAAACCGCGTAAATTTTCGGATTAGCGCTAAGCGGCTGGAAAGCCCCGATAAAAAGCGGGAGACAACGCGCATTTCAGGGCTTAAATTAAATATAAGCTGCTGTTTAATATGCTTTGTAACAATTTCGGCTAGAATATAAACCATTAATAACTGTCACATGCAGGCATCTTTTTTACACAATATTGACTCAGGCAATGGCGCCTTTGGGAGTTGAACAATGCAAGAGAACTACAAAATTCTGGTCGTCGATGATGATATGCGTTTGCGCGCACTGCTCGAACGCTATCTCACCGAGCAGGGCTTTCAGGTGCGCAGTGTCGCCAACGCCGAGCAGATGGATCGTCTGCTAACTCGTGAATCATTCCATTTAATGGTGCTGGATCTGATGTTGCCAGGCGAAGATGGCTTGTCCATTTGCCGCCGTTTGCGCAGCCAGAGCAACCCGATGCCGATCATTATGGTGACGGCAAAAGGCGAAGAAGTGGATCGTATCGTTGGGCTGGAAATCGGCGCTGATGATTACATTCCGAAGCCGTTTAACCCACGTGAACTGCTGGCCCGTATTCGTGCCGTGCTGCGCCGTCAGGCCAATGAATTGCCAGGTGCGCCTTCACAGGAAGAAGCGGTTATCGCCTTCGGTAAGTTCAAATTGAACCTCGGCACGCGTGAAATGTTCCGTGAAGATGAGCCAATGCCGCTGACCAGCGGTGAGTTTGCAGTGCTGAAAGCACTGGTGAGCCATCCGCGCGAACCGTTATCACGCGATAAGCTGATGAACCTGGCGCGTGGTCGTGAATACAGTGCAATGGAACGTTCTATCGACGTGCAGATTTCCCGTCTGCGCCGCATGGTAGAAGAAGATCCGGCGCATCCACGCTACATCCAGACCGTTTGGGGTCTTGGCTACGTCTTCGTTCCGGACGGCAGTAAAGCATGAGGCGATTGCGCTTCTCTCCTCGCAGTTCGTTTGCCCGCACCCTGTTATTGATCGTTACCTTGCTGTTCGTCAGCCTGGTAACGACCTATCTGGTGGTGTTGAATTTCGCCATTCTTCCAAGTTTGCAGCAGTTCAATAAAGTCCTCGCTTACGAAGTGCGTATGTTGATGACCGATCGACTGCAGCTGGAAGATGGCACGCAACTGGAAGTGCCACCTGCCTTCCGGCGTGAAATTTATCGTGAACTGGGTATTTCGTTGTACACCAACGCAGCGGCAGAAGAGAGTGGCCTGCGCTGGGCACAGCATTACGAATTCCTTAGCGAGCAGATGGCGCAACAGCTGGGTGGCCCGACCGATGTCCGTGTCGAGGTTAACAAGAATTCCCCCGTGGTCTGGCTGAAAACCTGGTTGTCGCCAGACATCTGGGTGCGTGTGCCGTTGACTGAAATCCATCAGGGCGATTTCTCGCCACTGTTCCGCTACACCCTGGCGATTATGTTGCTGGCGATCGGCGGTGCCTGGCTGTTTATCCGCATTCAGAACCGACCCCTGGTCGACCTGGAGCATGCAGCGCTTCAGGTCGGTAAAGGCATCATTCCTCCTCCGCTGCGTGAGTATGGCGCATCGGAAGTGCGTTCCGTAACGCGAGCCTTTAACCAAATGGCGGCGGGCGTCAAACAGCTTGCCGATGACCGTACGCTGCTGATGGCGGGTGTCAGTCATGATTTGCGCACCCCTTTAACACGCATTCGTCTCGCCACCGAGATGATGAGTGAACAGGATGGCTATCTGGCCGAGTCGATCAATAAAGATATCGAAGAGTGCAACGCCATCATCGAGCAGTTCATCGACTATCTGCGCACCGGGCAGGAGATGCAGACCGAGCGCGCCGATCTCAACAGTGTGTTGGGTGAAGTGGTGGCGGCGGAAAGCGGCTATGAGCGTGAGATTGAGAATGCGGTGATGCCGGAAGAGTTGATGCTGGATATCAATCCGCTGTCGATTAAGCGTGCCGTGGCGAATCTGGTGGTGAATGCCGCGCGTTATGGCAACGGCTGGATCAAAGTCAGCAGCGGCCAGGAACTGAATCGCGCCTGGTTCCAGGTGGAAGATGATGGTCCGGGTATTAAGCCCGATCAGCTTCAGCATCTGTTCCAGCCTTTTGTACGTGGCGATAGCGCACGCAGCACCAGTGGCACCGGCTTAGGGTTGGCGATTGTGCAGCGTATTATCGACGCGCATGAAGGCTCGCTGGAGATAGGTGAGAGCGAGCATGGCGGATTGCGCATTCGCGCGTGGTTGCCGATACCGGAGAATAACGGTACGGCGTTAGTCAGCACGCATCACAGTTAACGCTTCGCTCAGATAAATGTGGAGCGATGACTGTTTCGCCTGCAGGCATCCGCGACTGGCTGCGTAGCCCTCAGCACCACAGTTGAAAAATCACGCCGCTTAAGACTGAGTATCAATGAGCCGCCATTTGGCGGCTCATTCACTTCACAACTGCGGGCCAGCCTGAACCAGCGCTTTGCCGGCATCGTTATCGGTATACTTCTCAAAGTTGGTGACAAAACGCTGCGCCAGACCCTGCGCGGCCTCATGCCACGCGGCTTCATCCGGCCAGCTGCGACGTGGATCCAGAATCGCATCATCGACTTTTTCCAGGGTCGCAGGCATCTGCAGGTTAAATACCGGTAGCGTTTCCATCGCTACGTCGTCCAGCTCACCCGCCAGAATCGCATTGATGATGGCGCGGGTATCTTTCAGTGAAATACGTTTTCCGCTGCCATTCCAACCGGTATTCACCAGATACGCTTTTGCACCCGCCGCTTCCATACGCTTCACCAGCGCATCGGAATATTGCGTTGGATGCAATGTCAGAAAGGCCGCGCCAAAACAAGCTGAAAAAGTCGGCGTTGGCTGGGTGACACCACGCTCGGTGCCGGCCAGTTTGGCGGTAAAGCCCGACAGGAAGTGGTACTGGGTCTGTTCTGGCGTTAAGCGCGAAACCGGCGGCAGTACACCAAAGGCATCAGCGGTCAGGAAAATCACGCGCTGCGCATGGCCCGCTTTGGATACCGGCTGCACGATGTTTTCAATGTGCTCAATGGGATAGGAAACGCGCGTATTTTCTGTTTTGCTGGCATCGGCAAAATCAACGCTGCCATCCGCTCGCACCACCACGTTCTCCAGCAGGGCATCGCGGCGGATGGCGCGATAGATTTCCGGCTCGGCTTTCTCCGACAGATTGATGGTTTTGGCGTAGCAGCCACCTTCGAAGTTGAAGACACCATCATCGTCCCAACCGTGTTCGTCATCGCCAATCAGCTGGCGATCGGGATCGGTGGACAGTGTGGTTTTACCGGTGCCAGACAGGCCGAAAAACACCGCTACGTCACCCGCTTTACCCACGTTCGCCGAGCAGTGCATTGACGCGATGCCTTTCAGCGGCAGCAGGTAGTTCATGATGGCGAACAGGCCTTTCTTCATCTCGCCGCCGTACCAGGTGCCGCCAATCAGCTGCATGCGTTCGGTGAGGTTAAAGGCGACAAAGTTCTCAGAGTGTAAACCCTGAGCCTGCCAGTCCGGGTTGGTGCATTGCGCGGCGTTCATCACCACAAAATCCGGCTTAAAGGAGGCCAGCTCGGCTTCATCAGGGCGGATAAACATGTTTTTGACGAAATGCGCCTGCCAGGCGACTTCCATCACAAAACGCACACTCAGGCGGGTGTCGGGATTCGCACCGCAGAAAGCGTCGATGACAAACAGACGTTTGCCAGAGAGTTGTGCGGTGCAGCGATCTTTCAGCGCCTGCCAGGTTTCCTGCGACAACGGCTGGTTGTCATTTTTACCGTTGCCGACATCATTCCACCACAAGGTGTCACGCGTGGTGTCATCGCGCACGATGTACTTATCTTTTGGCGAACGTCCGGTAAAGATACCGGTATCCACGGCAATGGCGCCGCTCTGCGTCAGGGTGCCTCGCGCATAACCTTCAAGTTCCGGGCGGGTTTCTTCCTGAAACAGCGTATCAAAGTCAGGGTTGTACACCACTTCTGTGGTGCCGCTAATGCCCAAAGCGGCAAGGTCTTGCGATGTCAGGCCGTGAACGCGCATGTGGCTGCTCCTTAGATCGATGCTTCATAGCATTTTTATGAGGGGGTCTGCGTCCTGTCGTGCATGGCCGGACAGGGCAGATCGCGCGCAGTGTACACGTCTGAGCAGGGCGTAAAAGTGAAGAGAGTTAAAAATGCGAGCTGGAACGTGACAAGCAGTGAATTCTGCCAGTTAAGAAACTAAAGTCAGTGTAAGTTAGTTAAATTACGCGGAAGTTGATGGGTTAATTTCTGACAGAAATGCGGGCGGCGATGCCGCCCGTAGGGGAATTAGTGCAATTGATCGCTGTTATTTGTAGGTGCGTTGCGAATCGCGGCGATGTCTACGGCATCGTAAACATAATGCGAACCGCAATAGTCGCAGTGCATATCGATCTTGCCATCCTCTGCAAGGATTTCGTCCACTTCTTCAACCGGCAGTGTGTTCAGTACTTCGCCACAGCGCTCGCGTGAACAGGTGCATTTGAAACTGACCGGGGTCGGATCAAACACCGTGGCCTCTTCCTGATGATACAGGCGCCACAGCACATCCGTCGCGGGCAGCTCAATCAGCTCTTCGCTCTTCACGGTTTCGGTCAGAGTGGCCAGATGATTAAAATCATCCTGGCTCGGCTCTTGTGCAGGCAGTACCTGCAACAGAATACCGGCGGCGCCTTGATCGCTGGTACGAATAAACAGGCGAGTTGGCAACTGCTCAGAACGCATGAAGTAATCTTCCAGGCAGCCAGCCAGCGTATCGGCTTCCAGACCGACGACACCCTGATAACGCTCGCCTTTTTCCGGAGAAATGGTGATGACCAGATAGCCGTTGCCCACCATCTCTTTTAGGCTGCTACCCGGTGTTATATCGGCATCTTCCTTCACGCGTGCAACACCACGTAATTCCTGCTTGTTGTTGCCATTGATCACCGCCAATGTCAGTGGACCATCGCCCTGTAACTGAACGGTGATGTCGCCATCAAATTTCAGCGTTGCGGTCAACAAGCTGGTCGCGACCAGCAATTCACCCAGCAGGTTTTTCACCGGTTCGGCGTAGTCGTGGTTTTTGACAATCTCACGCCAGGTTTCGGATACGTTGACCAACTCGCCGCGAACGGCGACATTTTCGAACAGGTAACGGTGCAGTTGATCTTGAACAGACATAGTGTTTCTCTCGTTGGGGCGACGGTTATTCATCGCCCGACAATTTAAATTTCATCAGATCGCGGCGCTCTTTTTTATCCGGGCGGCGATCGGGGTGCGGCATGGTCAGAGCATTCATTTTTCGTGCCAGCGCCGTTTTTTCACGCTTCTCAATGCTGGCGGCGGTCTCCGCATACATCTCTTGCGCCTCAGTAGCAGGGCGACGTTGATCGCCAATGGCGGTGATCACTACCGTTCGCTCATCGTTGCCCTGACGCAGCGTTAACTCGGCATGCAATTCCACGGTTTTACTCGGCTTGCTACGCTGGCCGTTGTAATGCACTTTACCGCCTTCGATCATTTCGCGAGCCAGCGCGCGCGTTTTATAAAAACGTGCAGCCCACAGCCATTTATCGAGGCGGACACCTTCGCTGGTTTTTTCTTTCATTGCGGCTCCTGCTTTAACGCAGCGTTTCACACAACTGGCGATAGTCTCGCACTGCAGCATGACGCTGGAAAGATTGATCGGGCCGACCGGAATCCGGATTGCTGACGCCTAAACACCAGCGAATGCCCCAGCGTGCCGCCGCATCGAGGATCGCTTCGCTGTCATCAATAAACAGCGTGCGCTCGCTATCGAATGCAGTTTGCTGCTGAACGGCCTGCCAGAGACGTGGATCCTCTTTCGGATACCCAAAGGTATGGGTAGAAAGTAATAAATCAAGGTGGGGAGCCAAACCGGTTTGCTCCAGCTTTACCTCGAGGTTGTACGGATGCGCATTGGTCAGCAAAATGGTGCGTTTACCCGCAGCACGTAGTGCCTGGAGTAGCGGCAACGTATCCTCGCGCATGGCGGCACGGTGACGTTTTTCCCATGTCATGGCGCGGATATCCAAGGCCAGTTCTTGCGACCAGTAATCAAGACAATACCAGTTTAGCGTATGCACTACGGCTTGATACTTTTGCTGAATCAGCTGATGTGCCTCGGCCAGCGTGATATCACGCTCGCGGCTCAGGGTTTCAGGAACGTGTTCCAACCAGAAATGGCGGTCGAAGGCGAGATCGAGCAGCGTGCCATCCATATCCAGCAGCACGGTATCAATCCCGGACCAGTTTAGCGTCATCGTCATACTCTCTCGCCCTAAAAAATAGGGCGACAGGGTAGCACAGAAGGGAAGGGCTCAGAACAGTGAGCGCACGCTCTGCATAGTGCTCAGATTGTGATTGAAGCACTTGTCGTAATACTGCTGAATTTCCACCATGCGCAGGCGATTACGATGCACACGTCGCAGGGCCAGTAGCCCATTGGTGACGCCGCAGAGGATCAGCACCAGCATCAATAATGCGGTACCGAGGTATCGCCATTGCGCCATCGCATCCGGTTCATTGTGCAACGCAATGTGGCGTGTGCCGTTAGCGTCAGTGGTGATGCTGGTAATGATGCCGTTGGCAGCAAACGGCGTGTGCAACAGCATGCCGGACATGCGTTGTAATTCGCGCCATTGCGATGGTGCATCAAGATCAAACAGCGACACGGAAGGCTGTGGCTGATTCACCATCTGACGACCCTCATCACTCACTATCAGGAAGCCGCCCGGTGGTGGGCTATTCAGATTTTCTGCTGCACGACGGGTTTCACGCGAGAAGAAGGTCGAGGTCGCGGTATTCACCAGGTTCTCCAGCGCTTCCGCACTGACCGGGCGTAACAGCACGTTCATGCCGTTAAGCTTGCCGGAATCTGCGCGGTGGATCAGTGAATCCCAATCCTTAGCATTGCCCAGATTCACCAGGGCATTTTTCAGCCGGACGCAATCTTGCTGCTGGCTGCACAGATCCTGTGTTTTCAGCACTAAATCAGAGAAATCATCCAGCAGAATCATGCCCGATTTCTGTATCGCGGAGGCGAGCTGTGGGTTGAGTTTCGGATCGGTGTTGGTTTCCGGATGCAGCTGACGTGTGGTGGTATCAAGCAGAGCGGCAGCTTTATCGATGATATCCGACTGCGGCTGCGGCAGAGGTGCTGCGTTATTCCAGTAAATGGCTGAGCAATCGAACGGCATATACGCATAGCTGCGATTGCTTTGATAGTTGCCCGGTACGGAACACATGCCGGTTCCGCTCACCTTCAGGTTGTCACCGATGTGCAGCGGCAGGGCGTTGAGTTTATCCACGCTATTCACTTCAATGCTTTCGGTGCCTTTTACCCATGCGAGGCTGAGCTTGATTGGCATACTGAGCGGAATCCAGGTAAAGAGCATCACCAGCAGCACCAGCGAACCACATGCCAGCACCAGATTTTTGCGCCAGCGCTGAACTGGGAAGTTGCGAACTTCATCGTGCAGGGAGAGGAAACGCCCCTGTCGCACCACTTGCCGATTCAGATAGATGTCGACATCCGTCACCTGGCCCAAATCGTGCGCCACATAGGGTTGCCAGTGGGCGGGATAAATTAAATCGATAATGCCCAGCGAGATATTGCTCTGCTCCTGATTGGATTCACCAAACAGGCCCCAGCGTTTCGGTGCTCCGCGCAAGCAGTGCACATCGCGCAGCCCTTTTTCACCCGGGAAGCGGTAAAGGAACCACAAGCTAACCGCAATCATTGCGCAGGCTGACAGGGCAATCCACAGCATCAGGCTTCCGGGCAGCACCAGGCTGAGGAAGAACAGCAGGAAGGCAAAGCAGATAACAATGGCCTCGCGCGTGCCATCCGGCCGCGATAGACGGTACTCTTCCGGCGACTCTTTACGCACTTGCAGCAACTCGACATTTTCGCTCTCCTCTTTACGAATAGAGGCGTTGGTCGACATTGAGCGCACCAGCGGCGGCAAGGCGGGTTGTTCTACGGCATAGTTTACTAACGAGTGACCGTTGAGTGAGATCACCAGCGGCAGCGTTTGAGTGCGGATCAGCTCAACATAATTCTCTTCCGCAATGTACTGCTCCCACAGCGGTGGCAGATGCACTTCCACTTCATCGAGGTAGTAGCGCCATTGATGCGCATCATCCGTTGAGAGACCATAGCGAGTGATGGAACGTGTGACAGGATAAACATTGCTGCTCTGCGCCGTGAGCGTCAGGGATTTGGTTTCACGCGACTTCTTTGAGGAGCGGGCAGTACTCTGTTTTTGCTGTTTCGCCAGGGACGCAATGTACGCTTCAACAGCATGACGTTCTTCATCAGTGAGTTTGCGGCAGGGGGGGCTTATAAACGGCAGCGGTTTCGCCAACGGCGGACGATGCCGCATAGCGTACCAATAACCTATTCCTGCTATCAGAGAGCAGGCCAGCATGACAGCCAGAATGGTGATAAAAGTGCTCATGCTTTGCTCAATCCAGCCAAAAAACTGCCTTCACGTTTACGATGTGCTCCCGATGGAACCATTATTACCAGTCAATTTTGGCGAGCATAAGTCATTCTTACAAGAAAAAACTCAGATAAAATAACGCGCAAAATCATTGAATTATAATTTATTAGATTATTCCTTAATGGGATGTTAACCACAGGACACTCAATTAAATATCGGTATTTTCTGAATTTAACAAAACCCCATTGACTTATTGTGAAAATTTAAGTGTATAGATAACAATAAGTTGTTAGCAGGCGTAAGCAAATGTGTGTCACGATGCTTTCCCTGCGCTGCGTGTCGCACATTGCTGCGGGCTTCGGTATGCTGGCGTCATCGCGATTCACAAGGCTGTGCTAAGTTTGAGGCTGATATGAAAACTCCAATGAAAAAACCTGACATCCTCAACGTGGAAGCGGTGGCCCGCTCCCGCTTGTTTACTATTGAAGCGGTTGATCTCGCTTTCAGTAACGGTGCACGCCGTGTCTATGAGCGTATGAAACCTTCCAACCGGGAAGCGGTGATGATTGTGCCGATTCTGGGTGATGATGTGATCCTGATTCAGGAATATGCCGTGGGGCTGGAAAGCTATGAGTTGGGTTTTCCTAAGGGGTTAATTGACCCAGGCGAAAGCGTGTTTGAAGCCGCAGACCGTGAGTTAAAAGAAGAAGCCGGCTTTGGTGCCCGAAAACTCGAAGCGCTGGGTAAACTCACTATGGCTCCGTCTTACTTCTCCAGCAAAATGAACATTGTGGTGGCTGAGGGGTTGTATGAAGAGAAGCTGGAAGGGGATGAACCTGAACCGCTGATTGTGCACCGCTGGCCGCTCAATAACCTACTGGCGTTGCTGGACGAGCCAGATTTCGGCGAAGCCAGAAATGTCAGTGCGCTGTTCCTGGTGCGTGAGTGGCTGGTGAAGCAGGGACGATTGACCTACTGAATACGACAAGTGCGCAATAAAAAAGCCGGCGAATACGCCGGCTTTTTTGATCAGAACAGTTCGTGGCTTTGGCCGTTGTCCATGAGTGTGGTGCCCACATCATGCACTGAATACTCCGTTGGCTGAGTGCCATTGATGAAGTACTCCTGACGGGTATTGCCGCCACCGTTGGCCAGCTTGCCCGTACCGCGATCGATCGTCACAGTGACAACGCCATCTGGCGGTGTCAGCGGCTGTACCGGCACGCCATCCAGCGCAGATTTCATGTACTCATCCCAGGCAGGCTGAGCACTCTTCGCGCCGCCTTCATAGCCAGAAATCTGGTCAGGAATCGCGCCTGACATGGTCGAGCGGCCCAGCGCGCGTGAATCATCAAAACCAATCCACACTGAGGTCACGACACCAGGGCCGTAACCCGAGAACCACGCATCCTTTGAACTGTTGGTGGTACCGGTTTTTCCGCCAATATCGTTACGCTTCAGGTCACGACCCGCACGCCAGCCTGTCCCCATCCAGCCTGGCTCACCGAACACGTTGGAGTTCAGTGCGCTTTTGATCAGGAACGACAGCGGTGTATTAATCACATGCGGTGCGTATTGCTGGTCACCTGCGGGTTGCGGCTGAGCAGGCACTTGCTCCAGCTCCGGCTGTGGCACCGCCTGATTCTGCGATTGATCGGAGGTCGCGACGTTTTCCACGCTCTCTTCGCTCAACGCCAGCGATTTTTTGGTATCACCGTAGATCACCGGCAGATTGCACTGTGGGCAGGCAATCTTCGGTTTCTCTTCGAACACTACGCCGCCTTGTTCATTCTCAATTTTGGTAATGAAGTAAGGATCGACAAGGAAGCCGCCGTTAGCCATCACGGCATAACCGCGCACCACCTGCATTGGGGTAAACGAAGCCGCACCCAGTGCCAGCGATTCGGTATGGATGATGTTCTGTGCTGGGAAGCCGAAGCGCTGCAGATACTCTGCGGCGTAATCCACACCCATCGCACGCATCGCACGTACCATCACCACGTTTTTCGACTCACCCAGGCCCTGACGCAGGCGGATAGGCCCCGCATAGGTCGGCGGTGAGTTTTTGGGGCGCCAGTCGGCTCCGGCACCCGCATCCCAACGTGAAATAGGCACATCATTCAGAATGGAAGCCAGCGTCAGTCCACGGTCCATCGCGGCGGTATACAAGAACGGTTTGATGTTTGAACCAACCTGACGCAGTGCCTGTGTCGCACGGTTGAACATACTCTGGTTGAAGTCGAAACCACCGACCAGCGCGCGTACCGCACCGTCTTCTGGATTGAGCGAGACGAGGGCCGAGTTGACCAGCGGCACCTGACCTAACCACCAATCGTTATCGACTTTACGCACCCAAATCTGCTGGCCTGCCTGCAGTACCTGCGTCACGCTGCGGGGCGTCGGGCCTTGTAGCGTGTCGGATTTGTAAGGACGCGCCCAGCGAACGCCCGCCATACTCAGAGAGACGCTGCTGCCGTCTTTCATCATCGCGGTGGCTTCATCGGCCGTGGCAGTGGTCACCACGGCGGCATTCAGTGGACCGTAGGTCGGCAGATCTTTCAGCGCGTTTTGAATGCGGCTCTTATCCCAGCTTGCTTCGCCCACTTTCCACAGCACGTTGGTCGGGCCGCGATAACCATGACGCATGTCATACGCCATCACGTTATTGCGAACAGCTTGTTGTGCGGCCTCCTGCAGATGACGCGTGACGGTGGTATACACTTTGTAGCCATCATCGTAAGCGGCATCACCATAGCGTTTCACCATCTCCTGACGCACCATTTCGCTCAGATAAGGTGCGGAGAAGGCAATTTCGGGACCATGATAGGTTGCGACCAGCGGCGTGTTGCGCGCGGCATCATATTGCTGCTGCGTGATGTAATTCTGGTCAAGCATACGCGCCAGTACCACATTACGACGCGCCAGCGCGCGCGCATGAGAGTAAAGCGGGTTAAAGGTTGACGGTGCTTTCGGCAGACCGGCAATCATCGCCATCTCACTCAACGAAAGCTGATCAACCGGCTTACCGAAATAGACCTGTGCAGCCGCTCCGACACCATAGGCGCGGTAACCTAGATAAATTTTGTTGAGGTAGAGCTCGAGGATTTCATCCTTGCTCAGCAGTTGTTCAATGCGAATCGCCAGGAACGCTTCCTTGATCTTACGCATCAGCGTGCGTTCAGGGCTAAGGAAGAAGTTACGCGCCAGCTGTTGCGTAATGGTACTGGCACCCTGCGAAGCATGGCCGGACACCAGCGCGACGCTGGCAGCACGGAAAATGCCCACCGGGTCGACACCATGGTGCTCATAGAAACGGCTGTCTTCGGTTGCAATGAACGCTTTGATCAGCTCAGGCGGCATCTGTTGCAAGGTGAGCGGCACGCGGCGCTTCTCACCGTACTGGGCGATCAGTTCGCCATCCGCGCTGTAAACCTGCATTGGGGTTTGCAAACGCACGTCTTTCAGCGTGTTCACATCAGGCAGCTGCGGCTCTATGTATTTGTACAAACCATAAACCGTGCCTGCTCCCAGCAGAATGCAACACACTGTAAGAATCAATAAATACTTTACGAACTTCACCTGAGAATTCCCATCTGTTGTCGTTTGGGCAGTTTATAAACAATCGCGCGGTAGTATAAAGGCAAGCCTGACGCTTTGATATACCCGTCATACTTCGAGCGGCAGCTACGTCGGCTGCGCGAGCTCACCTTAGACGCTGACTTCGGTAAGCGCCTGAGTAATAGTTCGTTTTCCGCCTTGCCGCCACTCGAAAGATTGAGGGTCTCTCTTTTTTTACCTTAAAAGATAAGGAGATCGCGCATATGGCTTTTCAGCGCTGGCAAATTGGATTGGACATCCAAAACGGGCAACTTTGCGCCCTGGGCATTGAACGCCGACGTCATGGCTGGCAGTTACGCCATTGGTGGCAGCAACCGCTGCCGCACGATACGTTACGCAACGGCGTGTTGCAAACTACCCCACTGTTACAGGAGATGTTGACGCGCTGGCAGCGCCATCTGCCGAAACGCTATTCACTGCGAGTTGGCTTGCCCCCGCAACTGGTGTTGCAGCGAACATTGCCGCTGCCAGAAACCTCGCTCAGTGAGCCAGCAATGAGCCGTTATGTGGCATCCTCGGCGCCACGCTTGTTTCCGGTTGAACCCGCCACGCTGTCGATTGACTACCGCTCGGCACGCAATGCAACGCAACTGTGCATTACGGCGGCTCGGCGTGAAGTGATTGCGCAGTGGCTGGCGCCCTTAAAGGAGGCTGGCCTGCGACCCGATGTCTTTGAACTGAGCAGCCTGGCGTTGACCCAAATCGCCATGCGCATGCCGCTGCATCGTGACCAACTTTTAATCCATCCGCTTAGCGATCACTGGCTATGGACGTTAGCCGGTGAGCCGGGCACATCAGGCGCGGCCACAGAGCCTCTAACGCTGGCGAAACTGCGTGAAACCTTCCCTCAGGCATCCTCCATCTTTTGCACCTCGACCTACAGCCTGGCTGAACCCAGCGTGGCGCACTGTCAACCGCTTTCATTACTGCATTACCGGCAGCCGCCATTGCCCGCGCACGAAGGGGAATTTGCCATTGCGCTGGGTCTGGCGCTGCGCCCGGAGGATGCATGATGCTGGCCGTCAATTTATTACCCTGGCGCGTCCGGTTGCAGCAGCGCCGCCGCCAGCAAAGTTTTTCCCTGCTGGGATGCGTCCTGCTGGCGACTGTAATGATGGTGCTGTCGTTATGGTGGCGCGGAAGCCAGACACAGGGCCAGATGCACAGGACGTTGGCGGATATCAGCCAACAGCATGAAGCGTTGCAACGCCAGTTGACGCGACAGCAACTGCTGCTGCAGCAACGCGATGAGCTATTAGAGACGCAGCGGATACGGCATCGTAAAAAGGATGAGCATCAGCGCTGGCAACAGTTCTGGCTGCGCTTGCCAATGTTGATGCAGGACACGCTTTGGCTCAAACGGGTGGAGCGGCGCCAGGGCGTCTTGCTGTTCGAGGGGCAGGCGCAGAGCATGATGGCGATCCAGGATTTTCGTCATCAATTGATGCGGCAGCCGCTGTTTGCCACGGTTAAACCGGCCAGCGTGCAGCGCCAAACCGCTGGGCACTATCGATTTGTCTTGCGCGCGCGGATGCAGGAGAACATCGGTGAATGATGCATTACAGCGCTGGCTCGCTTTAGCCCTGATGTGGCGGATTGCCTGCCTGTTAGGCATGTCTCTGCTGCTGATGCTTATGGCGTGGTGGATTTTGCTTCGCCCGCAGCAACAGGTCCATGCTGCCCAATTACGCCAGCAGGCGGTGATGTCACAACAGATGATGCAGCGTCAGCAGCTATTGGCTGCACGACCTGCCATCAACGTGCTGGAACAGGAAATCGCACGGTTACAGCAACCCATGAGTGGCGTCACTGAGCAAGCTACGCTTGAAGCTTTGATCACCGCGCGCGGCGATCAACTGGAAAGCTGGCTACCGGATAATCAGCCGCAGCAGTTACAGCTGCGGCTCGGCTGGACGCAATTTGTTCCGCTGTTTTCTGAGCTGTCATTGACTCGCCTGCCTGTACCGCAGCGCTTTGAACTCAAAGAAGAGCAGGGAGCGCTGAACACACAGCTGTGGCTGGAGGATGGAGATGCGCCATAGTGCATGGCTGTTAGTGCTGTGGAGCGGCTTTACGCTGGCACGCGATCCCTTTCAGCCGCTGCCCGAGGTGCAATGTCGGATGCAGGTAGCTGAACCTGATGGCTGGCGGTTGCAGGGCATTATCGGTACTCCCACGCGCTATGTTGCCTGGCTACGCTCACCAGAAGGAAAAAATCATCGGCTTGGCCCTTCGGCTCGGTTACCGCGCTCAAGCTGGCAGGTGGCAGCATTAACCGCGAATAGCATGACCTTGCATGTCGCGCAAAGCTGCCCGCCGCAGCAAATCATCTGGTCTATAAAAGGAGGATATTATGAAATGGATGACACTACTGCTGTGCCTGAGTTTGAGCCTGCCCCTGCCCCTGCAGGCAAATGAAGAACGCTTAAGCCTGGTGTTTGATGATGCCCCCGTTGAACGTATTTTGCAGGCGCTGGCAGATTATCAACAAACCAACCTGCTGATTGCACCTGGCGTTGAAGGGCGCTTATCACTGCGCCTGGAAAATGTAGGATGGGAACGCGCACTGGCGCTGGTGACCCGGCTGGCAAAACTCACCGTAGTGCAGGAAGAGGGCGTGCTGCTGGTTTATCCCGAAAGCTGGCAACAGATGCAGACACAACAGGCGAAAACAGAACATGAGGAGCGGCAACAGCAACTTCCTCTCGAACAGCAGTCCGTCACGCTGCATTACGCCAATGCCAGCGATGTCTATCGTAGTCTGCAAGCGGAGCGTTCACTCCTCACTTCACGCGGCAGTGTCACGGTCGATAGCCGCACCAACAGCTTGTTATTGCGTGACACCGCCGCCGCGTTGCGTGACGCCTCGCGCTGGTTGCGCGCGCTGGATATGCCACTCGAACAGGTCGAGTTGTCTGCCCACATCATCACCATCAATGAAGAGCATCTGCGTGAGTTGGGAGTGAACTGGCACACCGCACCTGCCCAAAGTGTGACGGCAGCCTTGCATCATCCACAGCTGGAGATCCCATTGGCGGTAAATAATCCTGCTTTGCGCGCGGGCGTTACGCTGGGTCAGGTCAGTGGCGGATTGCTAAATCTGGAACTCAGCGCGCTTGAGCAGGAGAACCAAATTGAAATCATCGCCAGTCCGCGGCTTTTTACCTCTCATCAGCAAACCGCTTCCATTAAACAGGGAACCGAAATTCCTTACGAGGTGAAGTCGGGCAGCAGTGGTGCAACGGCGATTGAATTTAAAGAGGCAGTGTTAGGGATGGAAGTGACGCCCATGGTGCTGGGGAATGGACGGATTCAGTTAAAACTGCGCTTAAGCCAGAACATGCCGGGGCGCAGCCTGAACGTGGGTGAAAGCAGCGTGCTGAGTATTGATAAGCAGGAAATTGAAACCCAGGTGACGCTGCGTGATGGCGAAACGTTGGCGCTGGGCGGGATTTTTCAACAACAGCGCATGCAGACCGAGCAGCGGGTACCTTGGTTGGGTGAACTGCCCCTATTGGGAACGCTGTTCCGTCAGCAAACCAAAGAACATAAAAAGAAGGAGTTGGTGATCTTCATTACCCCCAGACTGGTCAGGGAAGCAGCGCTTACAGCCGGATAAAGCGGAAAATTCACTCTGATTTGCCATCTGCGTTGACGCAGGGCAGGAATTAGCTTACAAGGTTTAGCGATTTTTAAAACGGTGTAGCGGAACGCGGCAGGATAACCTTCCGATGGGCGTCAGTCACAAGCGATACTGGCGTCAGAATATATTTTCCTTAAATAATTTGAGTTAAAGCGCGGTGGTGAAAGCGTTCATTTCTAAGCTTATTTCTGTAAGTTTCAGGGATGAAAAGACACAGCCAACGCGCATGCTGCTTGAAGTGTGAAGGAAACAGGAGGGGCGTTACCGTCTCGCGAACCACAGACCGGTCCTGTTACAAGGTCGCCGGGGGCAATTTATTCGGTTGCCAAACGGCCATGAGTGTTGAGATAATTTTCCGTCTGACTCTTGTTAATGCTCATGAGGTCTCAGTTCCTGTCCCGCCAGCACTATGCTGAACGCGGGGTATCATCAACGAATTCTTAGTAATACCGATAAAATGGCAGAGAAACGCAATATCTTTCTGGTTGGGCCGATGGGTGCCGGCAAAAGCACTATTGGTCGTCAGTTAGCTCAGCAACTCAATATGGAATTTTTCGATTCCGATCAGGAAATTGAGCGACGTACCGGAGCGGATGTAGGCTGGGTATTTGATGTGGAAGGCGAAGACGGTTTCCGCGATCGCGAAGAGAAGATCATTAATGAACTCACCGAGAAACAAGGCATTGTCCTGGCGACCGGTGGTGGTTCTGTCAAATCCCGTGAAACCCGCAATCGTCTCTCCGCCCGCGGCGTGGTCGTTTATCTTGAAACGACTATCGAGAAGCAACTTGCTCGTACACAGCGTGATAAAAAACGTCCGTTGTTGCAGGTTGAAGAGCCACCGCGCGAAGTACTGGAAGCTTTAGCTGGCGAACGTAATCCACTTTATGAAGAGATCGCTGACGTCACTATTCGCACTGACGATCAAAGTGCAAAAGTTGTCGCCAATCAGATCATCAACATGCTGGAAAAAAATTAATCCAGCGCCCTGACGGCTCAGCAATAGGTATCGGTCATCATGGAGAAGATCACTGTCTCACTCGGGGATCGTAGTTACCCCATCACCATCGCTGCCGGACTGTTTAACGATCCGGCTTCTTTTTGGCCGCTAAAAGCAGGCGATAACGCCATGCTGGTGACCAATGAGACGCTTGCCCCGATCTACCTCGACAAGCTGTCAGCACTGCTTTCGCAGGCGGGCGTGAAGGCGGATCAGGTGATTTTACCTGATGGTGAAAAGTACAAGACGCTCGCTGTGATGGACGATGTCTTCACCGCGCTGCTGCAGAAACCGCATGGACGTGATACCACGTTAATTGCGCTCGGCGGCGGTGTGATTGGTGATCTCACGGGGTTTGCTGCTGCGAGCTATCAACGCGGTGTGCGCTTTATCCAGGTACCGACAACGCTGCTGTCTCAGGTCGACTCTTCGGTCGGCGGTAAAACAGCCGTCAACCATCCGCTGGGCAAAAACATGATTGGTGCCTTCTACCAGCCAGCCTCAGTGGTGGTCGATACCGATTGCCTGGCTACGCTGCCGGCGCGCGAATTAGCGTCTGGTCTGGCGGAAGTGATCAAATACGGCATTATCCTCGATGGCGAGTTCTTCCAGTGGCTGGAGCAGCATCTTGATGCTCTGCTGGCACTGGATCAGCAAGCCCTGGCCTACTGCATCCGTCGCTGCTGTGAACTCAAAGCTGAAGTGGTCGCCGCCGATGAACGTGAAAACGGTCAACGCGCGCTGCTCAATCTGGGCCATACTTTTGGTCATGCGATTGAAGCACACATGGGCTATGGCAACTGGTTGCATGGCGAAGCGATTGCGGCAGGCATGGTGATGGCTGCGCGTACCGCTGAACGTCTGGGACAGTTCTCTGCAGCGGATACCGATCGCATTATCGCGCTATTTCTGCGTGCCGGTTTACCGGTGCACGGCCCGGAAAGCATGCAAGCAGAAGCGTATCTTCCGCACATGATGCGCGATAAGAAAGTGCTGGCGGGTGAAATGCGTTTGGTGCTGCCTCTCGCAATTGGCCGCTCTGAAGTGCGCGCAGGTGTGGCACATGATATGGTGCTGGCTGCGATTAACGATTGTATAAAATACTGAAGATATCCGGAATAAGTTGAGCTGCAGCAAGGTGAGCATTGCATGCATTCCAGGCGCTGATGTGAGTGAGCGTCTGGATAATAAAGTGCAACCAACGCCGTTTCAGCTTGAGTATGACGGGTAGAGTGGTGATGCGGTGCGTGGGAAGCGTGCCGTTTTACGGAGGAGGCTAGATGGATGAGTTCAAACCGGAAGACGAGTTAAAACCTGATGCCAGTGACCGCCGTCCTACGCGGCCACGCAAAACGTCTTCTGCGCCGAAAGTGAAGGTACCTGTTTCTCGTCAGCATATGATGATGGGGATCGGCATCCTGGTTCTGCTGTTGGTAGTACTGGGCATCGGTTCGGCATTGACCGGTCCAGATGAAAAGAAACCAGCGACCACTGCTAATAATGGCAATGCGGCGCCGACGGCAACCGGTGGTGAAAAGAACATCGACCTTTCCGGCTCGACGTCCATGAGCGGCCAGCAAAACGCCACGCCTTCAGCGGAAGGAAACGCACCACAGACGTCAGCTGCATCATCCTCGCCAGCAAGCAGCGATTCCAACTCGATTTCTATGCCAGCGGTGTCTTCAACACCGACACAGGCTGCGCCTGTCGATACGCCAGCCAATCAGCAACGTGTGACGCTGCCGGGCGATCTCAACAGTGCGTTGAGCAACCAGCAAGGTCAGGTTGATAACGCCGCACAGGGTGCGCAAGGCAACAGTTCACTGCCCACTGCGCCTGCTACGGTGAGCGGTAACGGTAAAGCGATAACGCCTCCGGCGATGCGCTCTGAAATACCTGCGCGTGCTAATAGCAACGGTTCACGTGAAACGCACAGCAACACCGCGCATAAAGCGCCGGCCACGTCGAAACCAGTCGCCGGAGCAAAAGAGAATAAAACACATACCACCGCCGCACACAATGCACCTGTGAGTGCCAGCAGCGGTGCCAGTAAGTCACTGCCAACCGGTGGCAGCTACACGCTGCAGTTGAGCGGTGCGTCGAAAGAAGAGAGCCTGAATGCCTGGGCGAAGAAACAAAATCTGAGCGGTTATCATGTGTATAAAACCACGCGTAACGGTCAGCCCTGGTATGTGTTGGTCAGCGGTGCTTACGCTACGCCAGCCGATGCCAAGCGCGCAGTGGCATCACTGCCTGCTGAAGTTCGTGCGGCAAATCCGTGGGTAAAACCGTTGAGTCAGGTGAAGAAAGAAAGTCAGTAATTGATGTGGGGCTGCGATCATGCGGCCCCGTTTAAAGCGCAAAGCTGCTGTCGGTTCCACCACAGCCCATAATTAAGATGTAATAACCACGACAGCATGAAGAAAAATCGCGCTTTCCTTAAATGGGCCGGAGGGAAATACCCGCTGCTTGACGATATCCGTCGTCATTTGCCACAAGGTGACTGTTTAGTCGAACCTTTTGTGGGTGCCGGTTCCGTGTTCCTCAACACCGATTATGATCGCTATCACCTGGCGGACATCAACGGTGACCTGATCAATCTCTATAACATCGTTAAAAACCGCACGGTTGAGTTTATTGAAGACGCGCGGCAGCTGTTCACGCCTGAAGGTAATATCGCAGAGACCTATTACGCGCAACGTCTGGCCTTTAACGCCAGCAAAGATGAATATCAGCGTGCATTACTGTTTCTCTATCTCAATCGGCATGGCTATAACGGTTTGTGCCGTTACAATCTGCGCGGTGAGTTCAATGTGCCTTTTGGTCGTTATCGCAAACCTTACTTCCCGGAAGCGGAGCTGTTGTGGTTTGCCGAACGGGCGCAAAAAGCGACCTTTGTCTGTGAATCGTACGATGTTACTCTGAACAACGCCCCTGCTGGCTCAGTGGTTTATTGCGATCCGCCGTATGCGCCCTTGTCGGCGACGGCGAACTTTACCGCGTACCACACCAATAGCTTTAGCCTGCGCGAGCAGCAGCATCTGGCCGAGCTGGCAAATAAGCTGGCACATGAAAACAGCATACCGGTGCTGATTTCCAACCACGACACGCTGCTCACGCGTGAGTGGTATCAGAATGCGGTTTTACACGTAGTCAAAGCCCGGCGTTCCATCAGCCGAAGCATAAGTGGTCGCACTCAGGTTGACGAACTGCTGGCGCTTTTCCGCTAGCCTGTTTCGTCCGCGACCAACGCATTACGCCAGCTCTGGCTGGCGCACAAAATTGGGAGAATCGGATGAAACAATTTTTGCTGGCCCCTTCAATTCTTGCTGCTGACTTTGCTCGCCTGGGCGAAGATACCGCCAAAGCGCTGGCAGCAGGCGGGGATGTGGTGCATTTCGACGTGATGGATAACCACTATGTGCCTAATCTGACCATGGGGCCAATGGTGCTGAAAGCGCTGCGCGACTATGGCATTACGGCACCGATTGATGTGCATCTGATGGTGAAGCCGGTGGATGCACTGATTCCAGAGTTCGCTAAAGCGGGCGCGACTTACATTACCTTCCATCCTGAAGCCAGTGAGCACGTTGACCGCACACTGCAACTGATCAAAGAGCACGGCTGTAAAGCGGGTCTGGTGTTCAATCCGGCGACGCCGCTCGATTACCTCGACTACGTGATGGATAAACTCGACATCATTCTGCTGATGTCAGTGAACCCTGGCTTCGGCGGTCAATCCTTCATTCCCGGCACGCTGGACAAATTGCGTCAGGCGCGTCGTCTTATTGATCAAAGCGGTTACGATATCCGTCTGGAAGTGGACGGTGGTGTGAAGATCGATAACATCGGTCAGATCGCGGCGGCAGGTGCGGATATGTTTGTGGCCGGTTCAGCCATCTTTGGTCACCCCGATTACAAAAAAGTGATCGACGAAATGCGCGGCGAACTGGAGAAAGTTAATGGCTCATTTCACTGATATCCGCGCGCTGGCGTTTGATCTCGATGGCACGCTGGTCGATAGCGCACCGGGTCTGTCACAGGCCATTGATCATGCTTTAGGTGATTTGCAGTTACCGCCTCCTGGCCTGGCGCTGGCTTCCACCTGGATTGGCAATGGCGCAGATGTGATGATGACACGCGCGCTGACCTGGGCACTAGGCCGTGAACCGCACGCCGAAGAGCAGCGTGACGCACGCACGCTGTTTGACAAGTATTACGCCGAAACGGTGGAAGCGGGCAGCACGCTGTTCCCGCAGGTGAAAGAGACGCTGGCTGCTTTGCATGCCAAAGGCTTGCCGATGGCCATCGTCACCAACAAGCCAACGCCGTTTGTCGCGCCTTTGCTGCAATCGCTGGGCATTGCCGATTTCTTCACGCTGATTATTGGCGGTGATGATGTGGTGGTGAAAAAACCCCATCCGGCAGCGATCTTCCTTGTTTTGGGTCACTTTGGCGTACTGCAAAAAGAATTACTATTTGTTGGTGATTCTCGTAATGATATTCACGCAGCTCAGGCTGCGGGTGTACCTAATGTCGGTATGACATTTGGCTACAACTATGGCGAGCCGATTGCCGCCAGCCAACCCGATCTCACTCTCGATACTTTTAGCGAACTTTTGCCCGCTCTCGGGCTGTAATTATCAGGATATAACATGAGCAAACCCATCGTTTTCAGCGGCGCCCAGCCTTCCGGTGAACTGACCATTGGCAACTATATGGGTGCGCTGCGTCAGTGGGTGCAGATGCAGGATGATTTCCACTGCATTTACTGCATCGTCGATCTGCACGCCATCACCGTTCGTCAGGACCCCGCAGCGCTGCGCAAAGCCACGCTGGATACCCTGGCGCTGTACCTTGCCTGCGGTATTGATCCAGCAAAAAGCACCATTTTTGTACAGTCGCATGTGCCTGAGCACGCGCAGCTGAGCTGGGTACTGAACTGCTATGCCTACTTTGGCGAGCTGAGCCGTATGACGCAGTTTAAGGATAAGTCCGCGCGTTATTCTGAAAACATCACTGCAGGTTTGTTCGATTACCCGGTGCTGATGGCGGCCGATATTCTGCTGTATCAGACCAACCAGGTACCGGTGGGCGAAGATCAGAAGCAGCACCTCGAACTGAGCCGCGATATCGCCGGCCGTTTCAACGCGCTGTATGGCGATGTGTTCAAAATTCCTGAGCCGTTTATTCCGAAATCAGGCGCACGCGTGATGTCGCTGCTGGAACCGACCAAGAAGATGTCGAAGTCGGATGACAACCGTAACAACGTGATTGGCCTGCTGGAAGACACCAAAGCGGTAGTGAAAAAGATCAAGCGCGCGGTCACCGATTCCGCCGAGCCGCCAGTGGTGCGTTACGACGTGAAAGAAAAAGCCGGTGTCTCTAACCTGCTGGATATTCTTTCTGGTGTCACCGGTAAGTCGATTCCGCAGCTGGAGCAGGAATTCGAAGGCAAGATGTATGGCCACCTGAAAGGCGAAGTGGCGGAAGCGGTTTCCGGCATGCTGACTGAGCTGCAGGAGCGCTATCATCGTTTCCGTAACGACGAAGCTTTCCTGAATCAGGTGATGCGTGATGGCGCAACCAAGGCCCGTGCGCAGGCGCAGGAAACGCTGAAGAAAGTTTATGAAGCGGTGGGTTTTGTGGCTCAGCCTTAATCAGCTAGCTGCCTGACCTATGAACGGCGAGTTGTGATGACTCGCCGTTTTTTTATGTTTAAAACCAGCGTAACTGGTGGCGCAGGCTGACCACGCGCCCGACGATAATCAGCGCCGGGCTGGCAAACTGCTGCGCCAGCGTGCTGAGTTCGGCTAACGTCGCGGTTTCCACCTGTTGTTCTGGCGTGGTGCCGTTTTGCACGATGGCGACCGGCATCGCCGCATCCATGCCATGCTGCAACAGCTGGCGCTGGATCTCGGGTGCCTGATTCAGCCCCATATAGAACACCAGCGTTTGCTGCTCTGCCGCCAGCTTACTCCACTCAATTTCGCCCTGTTGTTGCAGATGACCGGTGACAAAGCGCACGCTCTGCGCATGGTCGCGATGCGTCAGCGGAATGCCGCTGTAGGCGGCACAACCGGAGGCGGCGGTAATACCTGGCACCACGCTGAACGGAATGTTGTGCTGTGCCAGTACCTCTAGTTCCTCACCACCGCGACCGAAAATAAAGGGATCGCCGCCTTTCAGCCGTACCACGCGCTTGCCGCTCTGAGCCTGCTCTAACAGTAACTGGTTGATTTGCGACTGCGGCACGCAGTGATGTCCGGCCTGTTTACCGACGAAGATGCGTTCAGCATCGCGGCGCACCAGGTTGAGAATGGGTTCGGACACCAGACGGTCATACACCACCACATCGGCCTGCTGGATACACTGCAAACCTTTCAGCGTTAATAATCCGGCATCGCCTGGACCCGCGCCCACCAGCACCACTTCACCCTGTTGGGAGAGCGGCGCATCGAACAGCGTATCAACGATATGATCGGCGCGTGGCTTGTCACCATTCGCCAGCGTTTGCGCCAGACGATCGCTGGCAAAGAAGCGCTCCCAAAATGCCCGGCGCTGTCCCATGCTGGCGAAGGTTTTCTTCACCCGGCTGCGCAGTGTGCCAGCGAGTGAAGCCAGTTGGCCCAGATGCTGCGGCAGCATCGCTTCCAGCTTCTCACGCATCAGGCGCGCCAGCACCGGAGCGCGGCCACCGGAGGACACCGCAATCATCAGCGGGGAGCGATCGACAATCGACGGCATGATAGCGCTGGCTTCCTGCGGCGCATCCACCAGATTGCAGAAGATGCGGCGTGCTTCGGTGGCATCGCCCACTTGCTGATTCACAGCGTCATCGTCGGTGGCGGCAATGACCAGCCAGCAGCCCTCCAGCCACTGCTCTTCAAATGTGCCGGGCAATAGGTGCAACTTTCCCTGTTCAGCCCACTGCTGAAACGCAGGAGAGAATTGCACTGCGCCAACGTGCAGATCGGCACCGGCATCCAGCAGCAGGCGCGCTTTGCGCTCGGCTACATCGCCGCCGCCGACCAATAAACAACGCTTGCCTCGCAGACGGCAAAACAGCGGAAAATAGTCCATCGCTCATCCTCAAAAAAGCCCGCAATGTGCGGGCTTAAAAACGTTAAACCGATTTGAGCGCAGTGGCTTGTGGCGCCACTTGCGGCCGCTGAGCCTGTGGCGTGGCGTACCAGTATCCAAGGCCCATCAATACCATGCCAGAGAACATGTTACCCAGCGTCACCCACAGCAGGTTATGACCGATGCCGCTCAAGGTCAGGTCGGCATTATGCTGACCAAACCACGACAGTGCAAAGACCGTCATATTCGCGACAGAGTGTTCATAGCCGGAGGCGATAAAGGCCAGCAGGCACCACCAGATGGCAATGAATTTTGCCGTGCCTTCGGTGCGCACTGCCATCCAGATCGCCAGACACACCAGCCAGTTACACAGCGCACCCTTGAAGAACAGCGCCATGGCGGGCTGCGTGGTTTTCGCCAGCGCGGCACTGTGAATCAGTGCGCCTGCATTGGGTAGCATCGCACCGGCTGCGTAGTAGTAGAGCAGGGCGACAAACACCGAGCCAATCAGATTACCCAGCCAGGTTTGCGGCAGTACGCACCACATCTGGCCCTGGCTGATGGTTCCGGCTTTGACGCCCACGGTGAGGAACATCGTATGGCCGGTAAACAGCTCCGACCCGGCAATGATCACCAGCGTCAGAGCGATACCAAAGGTGGCGCCCATGATCAGCGGCCGCCACGCAGGATCGGCCAGGTTGCCGAGTGTGAAAATCAGGATGATGGCGAGGCCGACGTAAGCGCCTGCCATCGCCGAGCTGATCCAGAAGGCCAGCGGGCTGTGCTGCGCCGTACGCACAATGCGCGCCGCGTTGGCGGCGCAGGTATTCAGGGTGTCAGTAAACATAGTGACGTCTCATAAAGTAAAAGAATTCTGTCAGGCGCACACTTCGACCTGGCCCGCAGTAACGCGCACCGGATAGCTCGCCACGGAACGGGCGGCATCTTCCAGGCAGACGCCGTCGCTTAAGCGGAAGCGCTGTTTTTTCAGTGGGCTGGCGACCCACAGCGTGTGCTGATGTTCGGCAATCAGGCCGCGTGACAGCACGCTGGCTGCGGAGAAAGGATCGATGTTACTCAGCGCATAGAGTTGCTCATCATCATGCGGACGGAAGATGGCAATCTGCTGGCCTTTTACCAACGCGCAGACGCCGGTGGCAGGCAGGATTTGTTCGAGTTCACACACGGAATGCCACTGGCTCATGCGTCTATCTCCTCAATCTGGGTGATGGCAATACGCTCGGCAGGGCTTGCCGGACGGTGCTGATCGCGCTGAGCGACGTGCTGCACCAGCGGATCGCGCTGATCGCTGTTGATGAAGGTGCTGAAGTGGATATGCTGCCGGGGATCGTTCACCGTCGCAGCCCATTCACACTCGACTTCAGCCCGCAGTCGCGCCAGTTCAGCTTCCAGTTGCGTATTCAGGCTGAGTTTGTCATCGATAATCACGCTGCGCAGATAGTCGATACCGCCTTCCATGCTTTCCAGCCACAGCGAGGTACGTTGCAGGCGGTCACCGGTGCGAATATAGAACATCATAAAGCGGTCGAGATAAGTCAGCAGGGTATCGCGATCCAGGTCCGCGGCCAGCAAATCGGCGTGGCGTGGCTTCATGCCACCATTGCCGCACACATACAGATTCCAGCCTTTTTCCGTTGCGATGATGCCGACATCTTTGCCCTGCGCCTCCGCACATTCGCGCGTGCAGCCCGAGACGCCAAACTTCATTTTGTGCGGTGTACGAATGCCTTTGTAGCGGTTCTCCAGTTCGATGCCGAAACCGAGGCTATCGCCAACGCCATAGCGACACCAGGTGCTGCCCACGCAGGTTTTTGCCATGCGCAACGCTTTGGCATACGCCTGGCCGGTTTCAAATCCGGCATCAATCAGCTGCGACCAGATGGCAGGCAGGTCATCACGCTGGGCACCAAACAGGCCAATACGCTGTGAGCCGGTGATTTTGGTGTAAAGGTTGTACTGGCGCGCCACCGCACCGATCGTCATCAACCCTTCTGGCGTGATTTCGCCCCCGGGCGAGCGTGGGATCACCGAGTAGGTGCCATCTTTCTGGATATTGCCGAGGAACAGATCGTTGCTGTCTTGTAGCGGCGCGAGCTGTGGCTTGAGCACATAGTCGTTCCAGCAGGATGCCAGCAGCGAACCCACGGTGGGTTTACACACTTCACAGCCATAACCCTGACCGTATTTCGCCAGTAAGGCATCGAAGGAAGTGATCTCTTCGACACGAATCAGGTGATACAACTCCTGGCGTGAATAGGGGAAGTGTTCGCACAGGTGGTTGTTGACTTCGATGCCCTGACGGCTCAGTTCCGCGTTGAGCACCTGAGTGAGCAGCGGAATGCAGCCGCCGCAGCCGGTGCCGGCACGGGTTTCGCTTTTCAGCATCGCCACGGTGTGGCAACCGGCTTGCACCGCTTTGACGATATCGCCTTTGCTGACATCAAAGCAGGAGCAGATTTGCGCGCTGTCCGGCAGGGAATCGACTCCCAACACCGGCTTCTCGCCACTGCCTGCTGGCAAAATCAAACCTTCAGGATTATCGGGCAGCGCGATGTTATTCAGCGCCAGCTGTAGCAGATTGCCGTAATCACTGGTATCACCCACCAATACTGCGCCGAGCAGCGTACGGTTGTCTTCGCTGACAATCAGGCGTTTGTAGATGTGTTTCTGTTCGTCGAGCCACATATAGCTGCGCGCGCCCGGCGTGCGGCCATGCGCATCGCCGATACCACCGACATCCACGCCCAGCAACTTAAGTTTGGCGCTCATATCGGCACCGGAAAAGGCACTGTCGCGTCCCAGCAACGCATCGCTGGCGACCTGTGCCATTTTGTAGCCCGGCGCGACTAAGCCGAACAGCCGGTTTTGCCAGGCTGTGCATTCGCCGACGGCATAAATTGCCGGATCACGCGTCTGGCAGCGGTCGTTGATGGCGATGCCGCCACGCTGGCCGATTTCCAGCCCACACTGTTTTGCCAGCTTGTCTTGCGGTCGAATGCCAGTGGAGAACACGATGAAGTCGACATCCAACGCGCTACCATCGGCGAATTCCAGCGTCTTACCGCCTTTTGCGTGGTGCACAATTTGCTGGGTATTTTTGCCGGTGTGTACACGCACACCCATTTGTTCGATCTTACGACACAGTTGCTCGCCACCTTGCGCATCCAGCTGTTCCGCCATTAATCCGGGCGCGAACTCAATGACATGGGTTTCGATGCCGAGGTTTTTCAGTGCGCCTGCCGCTTCGAGACCTAGCAGACCGCCGCCAATCACGGCACCGCGTTGGCTGCGGCGGGCACAGGCTTCTATGGCGTTGAGATCTTCGATGGTGCGATAGACAAAGCAGTCACTGCCTTCGGCGCCTCTTATCGGCGGTATCCACGGATAAGAGCCGGTGGCAAAAATCAGCGTGTCGTAATGCACCGCGCGACCGGTATTGGAGTGAATCAGTTTTTCATCGCGGTTGATGGTAATCGCCCGCTCACCGATCAGCAGGTTGACCTGATGTTTTTCGTAATAGCCGGGGCGAACCAGTGAAAGCTCTTCAGCGGTGTGATGGGAGAAGTAGGCGGAAAGGTGGACGCGGTCATAGGCGACGCGCGGTTCTTCACAAAAGACGGTAATGGCAAATTGGCCGGGTTCGGCTTTGTCGATCAGTTCTTCTATAAAGCGGTGGCCGACCATGCCGTTGCCAATAATCACGACACTGTGCTTGCTCATGCTTGCCTCAAAAATTGCGGTATCTGCGCTTACGATAGCGCGCAATATCAGGCGCTTATTGATGCACATCAAGCGCACGGCCATATACCTATTTAGAGGTATGTAATTGATTTTGAACGAAAATGATAAGTGGCTTATTTGATTGGATATTGTGCAGCATCGATTGCCATCAGTGTCGCTGCTACAAACTGAGCTGAGGGCTTTTTTGCATGGTCATTTTGGCAGACTAAAAACCTATGGCACAGACGGAAAGATTTTCATGCTAGCTTAACCTGTGGCTTAAAACGGGAGGAAGGCATGGCGAATCGCACACTAAAGTGGATCAACAACCTGCGTCTGGCCGGCCAGCAGGGGCTGTGGCAGATGGAAATCAACGGCGGCAAAATAACGGCATTACGCCCCCAGCCACCGCAAATCACGCAGCAGGATGATGCGCTGGATGCCGAAGGAGGACTGGCAAGTGCCCCCTTTATCGAACCGCATATCCATCTCGACACCACGCAAACCGCCGGGCAGCCTGCCTGGAATCAGTCCGGCACCCTGTTTGAAGGCATTGAACGCTGGGCGGAGCGCAAGGCGCTGCTTAGCCATGACGATGTCAAACAGCGCGCACAGCAGACGCTGAAGTGGCAAATTGCCAACGGTATTCAGCATGTGCGTACCCATGTTGATGTTTCCGATCCTACTCTCACCGCGCTGAAAGCCATGCTGGAAGTGAAAGCGGAAATGGCGCCATGGATCGATATCCAAATCGTGGCGTTTCCGCAGGAGGGGATTCTCTCCTATCCAAATGGTGAAGCGCTGCTGGAAGAGGCATTGCGTCTCGGTGCCGATGTGGTGGGCGCCATCCCGCACTTCGAGTTCACACGCGAGTATGGCGTGGAATCACTGCATAAAACCTTCGCGCTCGCTAACCGTTATGACCGCATGGTGGATGTGCACTGTGATGAGATTGATGATGAGCAGTCGCGCTTTGTCGAAACCGTGGCGGCACTGGCACATCGTGATGGCAATGGCGAACGTGTCACCGCCAGCCACACCACGGCGATGCACTCCTACAACAACGCCTACACCTCGCGCTTATTCCGCTTGCTGAAGCTTTCAAAGATTAATTTTGTCGCTAACCCACTGGTGAACATTCACCTGCAGGGCCGTTTTGACAGCTATCCCAAACGCCGTGGCATCACGCGGGTGAAGGAGTTGCTGGAAGCCGATATTAACGTCTGCTTTGGCCATGATGATGTGTTTGATCCCTGGTATCCGCTCGGCACCGCCAGCATGCTGCAGGTGCTGCATATGGGATTACATGTCTGTCAGTTGATGGGCTACGAGCAGATCGACAATGGCCTGAGCCTGATCACCACTAACAGCGCGAAGACGATGCAATTGAAGGATTACGGTCTGGCGGTAGGTGACCATGCCAGTCTGATTATTCTGCCGGCTCAAAGTGGCTTTGATGCGGTGCGCAGACAAGTGCCTGTGCGCTATTCGATACGGCAGGGAAGCGTGGTGGCGGCAACGCAGCCCGCGAGCAGTGAAATCTATTTGGGTGAGGCGGAAGCGGTGACATTCCGACGATAGTCGCTGAATAAAAAAAGAGTGCGCATCACTGCGCACTCTCTTGCTACTGAGCCAGGCAACAGAGGTGAACGTTCACCCCTGCACGTCATCGATTAGTGCGTAATATGGCCGTGCTGGCGATGTTTGGTCACAAAGCCCAGCAGCACGCACATCACAAACACCACGGCATACAGGCCATTGGCGGTAGAGAGCGCTGCATGTGCGCCGCCTTTCGCCACAATCGGGCCGGTGACCACGAAGGTCAGCATGGTGCCGACGGTGCCGCAGGTGAGGATAAAGTTCACCAGCTTCGGCGAAGAGACTTTGGTTTGCAGCGAGCCCAGCGTAATGATGGTGGTGTAGATAGCGCTGGAGCTGAAGCCGAGAATCATAATGATCCAGTGCAGCATGCTGGCGTCACTGGTGGTGACAAACCAGTACATTAAACCGGTTGCCAGGGCCGCCAATACCATCAGGATGCGCTGCAGATCGAAGAAGCGCAGCAGGAAGCTGAACACCCACATACCGACCATGTACGCGGTCCAGAAGTTACCGACAAGCTGACCAGCCGCCGCAATATCCATGCCCATCGATTTGGTGGCGTACTCTGGCACCCAGGAGATAAAGCCCAGCTGACCGAGGATATAGCACAGCGCCGCGATAGACAGGAACAACACGCCGATGCCCCATTTCTCTTTCTCGCCGCCTTGTACGGCTGCTTCGCTTTTCAACTCCGGGAATTCCACCATCAGCGTCAGGACGAAGATCGCGATATAAATCACACCGATGCAGGCGTATACCCAATACCACGGCAGCATGCGCGCCAGCAGTACGCCAGCGATGATCGGGAAAATGGTACCGGCCATGCTGAAGAACGAGTCGGTAAACAGCAGGCGCGAACCACGCTGACGACCATCGTACAGATGGGTAATCAGGAAGGTACCGATCGACATGGTGATACCGCTGACCACACCGAGCACAAACATGCACAGCGAGAAGACGGTCAGGTTATGGCTGGTCATCAGGCCTGCCACCGCGAGGATCATCAGCACAAAGCCAAAAATCAGCTGGCGTTTCAACGGCACAATCACCATCAGCCAGGCGTTAAGGAATACCGCGACCAGGATACCGGCATTCAGGAAGGTGAAAGTGTTGCTCATTTCTGAGATGGGCAACTGGAAGTATTGGGCAATATTATCCAGTACCATACCGGTAACGATCACCAGCGCGCCGGTGAGCGCGTAGGAGAAAAAGCTGATCCAGGTAAGGCCAATGCGATTACGGTTTGTCATTTTCTGAACCTGTGATGCGCCGGGATTGGCAAAAAGTGTCATGAATTGTAAATGCAACTGTGATCTTAATAAACAACGAGTGTAACGAGCGCGAAATATTTCATTAATAGTGTGATTTTCGTCACGCAAATGATTGCGCACCTCAAAAAGTATGACAATCGCAACATCAGCGTAAATATCGGTAAAACGCTGGCTCTTGTATAACTTGCTCTTTACAATCGATCTCGTTTTTGAGCTTGCACTCCATGGTAAGGAATCTTTCATGTTTAAACGTACTTTGACAGCGGCAGTCGCCCTGTTAGCGCTCTCTTCTGTATCCGCTACCGCTCTGGCAGCCAAAGGGGATACCCATGTGCTGCTCACCACCTCTGCGGGCAATATCGAACTCGAACTGAACAACCAGAAAGCCCCGGTTTCGGTGAAAAACTTTGTCGACTACGTCAACAACGGTTTCTACAACAACACTATCTTCCACCGTGTGATCCCGGGTTTTATGATCCAGGGCGGCGGTTTCACCACGGATATGCAGCAGAAGCAGACCGTGGCACCAATCAAGAACGAAGCCGACAACGGTTTGCGTAACCTGCGTGGCACCATCTCTATGGCGCGTACTGCAGATAAAGACAGTGCGACCAGCCAGTTCTTCCTCAACGTCGCGGATAACGCCTTCCTCGATCACGGTCAACGTGACTTCGGTTATGCGGTATTTGGTAAAGTTGTGAAAGGCCAGGATGTGATCGATAAGATTGCTCAGGTGCCAACCAAAGATGTCGGCCCGTACCAAAATGTGCCGTCAAAACCGATTGTTATCCTGTCTGCGAAAGTCCTGCCTTAATGAATTAACGCGCCGGCACTCGTCGGCGCGTTCTGCTGCTCTCCGGCAAAGCTAAAATTAGCTCTTATACTTAGGGCAAATTGCTTGTCGGAGGCGCAATGACCAGCCAACTCACCGAAAAACAGAAAGCCACCCTGTGGCAACAGCGCCGCATGGCCAGTTATCAGGCCAGTTGCCGTCTTGCCGGCTACGTACTCAGCGATATCAGCGCTGAGCAGTATGAAGAGCGACTTGAGTCACTAAGGAGGCAATATGGCGGATAACAGTCTGGCCGTGCGCGACCCTTATGTCTGGCACAACGACACGGTGTTGAAAAATCGTCTCGATATTCATGATGAAGCGCAGTTGCGTAAAGCGGAGCTGGCGTTTAGCGCTGCACGCCTGGCGACACTGGAACTCGGCCCGCGCAGCACCGGTATGCCCTGGTTATGCCATATTCATCGCACGCTGTTTCAGGATCTCTACAGTTGGGCAGGGGAGTTACGCAGCATCGATATCTGGCGTGATGAGACACCCTATTGCCATTGCGAATACATCGAGAAAGAGGGCAATGCGCTGATGAGCGCGCTGGAAGATGAACAACAACTGACAAACCTGACGCAGGATGAGTTTGTCGCGCGGCTGGCGCATTATTATTGTGAAATCTTCGTATTACACCCGTTCCGCGCGGGTAATGGCCGCACGCAGCGCATTTTCTTTGAACAGCTGGCGCTGCACGCCGGTTACCTGTTGACGTGGGATAAGCTGGAACGAGAAACGTGGCGTACCGCGCTGTTTGCTGGTGTGTCGGGCGATCTGGCACCGCTGACGACACAGTTTGCGAAAGTGGTGAGTCCCGCACGGTAAAATGCGTAGAATAGCGGCGGTTTGACTGGCCTGAGGGCACTATGCTGCTGTTAATTGATAACTACGACTCCTTCACCTGGAATCTTTACCAGTACTTCTGTGAGCTGCGCGCAGAAGTGCGCGTGGTGCGTAACGATGCCATCACGCTGGCGGAGATGGATGCGTTGCCGCTGACGCATCTGGTGATTTCACCTGGTCCCTGTACGCCGGATCAGTCCGGTGTGTCTCTGGATGCCATCCGCCATTTTGCCGGTCGCTTACCGATTCTCGGTGTTTGCCTCGGGCATCAGGCAATTGCGCAAGCCTATGGCGCGCAGGTGGTGCGGGCTCGTCAGGTGATGCACGGCAAAACCTCTGTTATCCAGCACACCCATCAAGGCGTATTTCGCAACCTTAATAATCCGCTCACCGTCACGCGCTATCATTCACTGATTGTGGCGCGCGATACGCTGCCCGCAGAATTCGAAGTCACGGCCTGGAGCCTGCGTGATGGCGAGCCCGATGAGATCATGGGCTTCCGCCACCGTACGCTGCCCTTAGAAGGGGTGCAGTTCCATCCTGAGAGCATCCTCAGCGAGCAGGGCCATCAGCTATTGGCTAATTTCCTCAACGCGTAACTTATGTTTGCCTTCGTATGATTTTTTATGCATATTTTGTGATTATAATTTCACTTCAGCTCAATAGATAACCCAATGAGGTCGGCAATGGCAGCGGAAAAACTAGCGGTAACCCGGGAAACGTTCGATAACGTGATTTTGCCTGTTTATGCACCAGCGCAGTTCGTGCCGGTAAAGGGCAAGGGCAGCCGAGTCTGGGATCAGCAGGGCAAAGAGTATATCGACTTCTCCGGCGGTATCGCGGTGACTGCTTTAGGCCATTGCCACCCGGCGCTGGTGGAAACGCTGAAAACGCAGGGCGAAACCCTGTGGCACACCAGCAACGTGTTCACCAACGAACCGGCGCTGCGTCTGGCGAGCAAACTGATTGCAGCGACCTTTGCCGATCGCGTTTTCTTTGGCAACTCCGGCGCGGAAGCTAACGAAGCTGCTTTTAAGCTGGCGCGTTATTACGCCTGCAAAAAACACAGCCCGTTCAAAAGCAAAATCATCGCGTTCCACAATGCGTTCCATGGTCGTACCTTGTTTACCGTTTCCGTTGGCGGCCAGCCGAAATACTCCGACGGCTTTGGTCCAAAACCAGCGGATATCGTGCATGTACCGTTCAACGATCTGGATGCGGTGAAAGCGGTGATGGATGACCACACCTGCGCGATTGTCGTTGAACCGATTCAGGGCGAAGGCGGCGTGGTGGCGGCAACTCAAGAGTTCATGCAGGGCCTGCGTGCACTGTGCGATGAGCATAAAGCGCTGCTGGTGCTGGATGAAGTGCAGAGCGGCATGGGTCGTAGCGGTAAGCTGTTCAGCTACGAACATTACGGCATCAAGCCAGACATCATCACCACCGCGAAAGCGCTGGGCGGCGGATTCCCGGTGAGTGCGATGCTGACCACCAATGAAATCGCTTCAGTGATGGCGCCGGGCGTGCACGGCACCACTTATGGCGGCAACCCGCTGGCCTGTGCGATTGCTGAAACGGCTCTGGACATCATCAACACCCCTGAAGTGCTGGGTGGCGTGGAAGCCCGTCGTCAGCAGTTCGTTGAGGCACTACAGGCGATTGACAGCAAATATGATCTTTTCAGTGAGATTCGCGGCAAAGGTTTGCTGATTGGCGCAGCGCTGAAGCCACAGCACGCCAGCAAGGCGCGCGATATCCTCAATGCCTCGGCAGCAGAAGGGTTGATGGTTCTGACCGCAGGCACTGATGTGATTCGTTTTGTGCCGTCACTGGTGATCGAGCCGACTGACATCGAAGAAGGCATGGCGCGTTTCGCCAAAGCGATTGAGAAAGTGCTGGCGGCGTAATCATCCTTTCGGACGTAAAACTTTCAGCCAGCGGCCGTGATGCGGTCGCTGGCTCCAGGCCAGTGAAGAGATGGTGTGCATCACATTCAGGTGTTGCAGGATGCGCTTCACATGCTGCTCGACAATCGTTACCGGCCCTTCATTCATATTCTCCGGCGCTTCCAGAATATTGCTGTCACTGCCTGGCCCGTCATACGCCAGTCGCTGCTGACAGCGCTGCAGCGCAATTTCACAGGATTGCAGATAGCGTTCCGCCAGCTTCGGCGTCAGCATGGTGTGCTCACGCGCCAGGATCGTCATCGCGTTAATATGCTCCACAATGAACTGGCTGTGGGTGACCCACATGCGCATATCTTTCAGGTACTGCGCGTTGAAGCCCGGTTCGCTCGATGCCTGATTCAGTGAGTTGAACAGTGCATTGTGCGCCTGATTGACCTTCATGCGCTGGTAAGCCAGCTTTTCAGGAGATTGCTCCGGCCCCAGCAACATCCGCAAGGCTTCCTGATAAGCCTCCAGCGCATCATGCGCGTTGCTGCGCAGTAATCCGCTCTGCCACTGTGGCCACAGCCAGATCATACCGGCAAAGGCGATCAGGCAACCCATCAGGGTATCCATCATGCGCGGCAACAGGAACTGCGCCCCGTTCAGCGACAACAGCTGGAGCGAATACACCGCCGTCACGGTGAAGCCAATCATCGACCAGCCGTAATACTTGCGCGTGACCAGATAGCTGGCGAGGGTGATGGCCAGCATAAACAGCAGGGTGATCGATTCGGGCACTTCGAGCCGTAGCGATCCTGCGGCGATCAGCAATCCGGCAAAGGTCCCCAGCGCACGGTGCTGGATACGCACTCGTGTGGCGCTGTAGCCATTCTGGCTGACAAACATGATGGTCATCAGAATCCAGTAAGGCTTGGGAATATTAAAGAACAGCGCCAGCGCACTGCCGAACATCAGCATCACCGAAATACGAGCCGCGGTGCGCAATGCAGCGGACTTGAGCGAAAGATAGCTGCGCAGCGCCGGGAACAGCGGCAAACGGCGCTGGCGATCGGCCATCAGGTCACGGGTGTATAAAGGTTTCTGGGTGCCCAGCACGCGGGCGATGCGGCTGAAATGGTAATAGCAGAAGTTGCCCACCGGATTGTCGGGATGCTGGCGCGCAATTTTTTCCAGCGCGCCGAGCTGCTTTTCCATGTGGAAGCGATCGGGCAATTGATGATAGAGAATGGCATCGGCCAACAGGCGCAGACGCGCAGAGATGGTTTTGGCATTCCAGCGGATCACCGCTTCGGCGTGACTCTGCTCGACCAGCTTTTGCACTTCTTCCGGCTGGTGCAGGCTCACCGAGATGTGCTCCTGCAAATCAAGCGCCACCTGGAAAGCCCGCGTCAGGCGCTTGTGGCTGTTATCGCGGCTGGCAGAGAGCATGTGCATCTGCTGATAGCAGGTGGTGATCAGGTCAACGGCTTTTTGCTGACGCGCCAGCAGCGGCGGCAGCGCTTTCTCGGGATCGGTAAGCTGCGTCAACAGGGTGTATTTTGCATCGCAATAATCCGCCAGTTCCCGATATAGCAGACTGAGCGTTTCGCGCATCGGCTGCTCTTTCCACAGCCAAAACCAGAACCAGTTAAACAGGCCATACCATAGCGTGCCGCCGATATACAGCAGCGGCGGCACCCACATGGGCATGCGTCCTACCAGGCTGAGGCTAAAGATGGCAGCAATCAGCGTTGCGGGCAACAAGCGGCCGTGCAGCGGGCTGATTTCGCCGGTCACGCCTATCAGCAGCGGCAGCACAAACAGGATCAGCGGTAACGGAATGGCGTCACTGGTGAGAAATTGGATCAGAAAACTGGCGGTGGCAAACAGTGAGCCGCCAACAATCAGGCGTTTAAAGAAGCGCTTATGCGGTGTATCAAGACCCGCCATGTTGCAGCAGGCAGGCACTAAGGAGAACAGCAGGCCTTTTTGCAGATCGCCAAACAGCCAGCCTAGTGCCACAGGCAGGCACAGCACCAGCGTTTGCCGCAGTGCGTAGTTGACCTCAGGATGATAGATGATTCGGCGCCACATCAGCTCATCGCAAACAAAAACGGCGCGATGTTGCCATCACGCCGTGGGTGATAAGAAATTAGCGGGTGCCGTAGACGACGATGGTTTTACCGTGTGCGGAGATCAGGTTCTGATCTTCCAGCATTTTCAGGATACGACCCACGGTTTCGCGTGAGCAACCCACGATCTGACCAATCTCCTGACGGGTGATTTTGATTTGCATCCCGTCGGGGTGCGTCATCGCATCGGGTTGTTTCGCCAGATTAAGCAGTGTTTGCGCGATACGGCCCGTCACATCGAGGAAGGCAAGGTTGCCCACTTTCTCGGAAGTGACTTGCAGACGACGCGCCATTTGCGACGAAAGTCGCATTAAAATATCCGGGTTTACCTGAATCAGCTGACGGAATTTTTTGTAGGAAATTTCAGCCACTTCGCAGGCAGTCTTAGCACGTACCCAGGCACTACGTTCCTGGCCTTCTTCAAACAGGCCGAGTTCGCCGATGAAGTCTCCCTGATTGAGATAGGAGAGGATCATCTCTTTGCCTTCTTCATCTTTGATCAGAACCGCAACGGAACCTTTCACGATGTAGTACAGCGTTTCCGCTTTCTCACCCTGATGGATGAGCGTGCTTTTGGACGGATATTTGTGAATATGGCAATGGGACAGGAACCATTCGAGTGTAGGGTCTGTTTGCGGTTTGCCGAGAACCATTCGCTATTATCCTCTGTTGTAATCGTGCCCAAAACACAGGGGGCAGTTTTCCCTGTCAGGCGGTGTAATCGTCGAGCGTTTCCAGTAAAGGAAAATTATTTCCGGGTGATTCTTAAGCTACGCTTTTGATTCTTCCCGCCTTCGTCTGTGATGACGAAAATATTTTCAGCACTGTTTGTAGCACAGCTTTTGCAAGCTGTCTTCTGTTGTCTCGCTTCAGCAACAGGCGGAAGAGTCTGGATTGCTGTTTATCAGGTGAAAGCGTACTCTGGCGGCAAAACCGCCACTTCAGGAGAAAGAATAATGCAGGCACGAGTGAAATGGGTGGAAGGGCTGACCTTTCTCGGAGAATCCTCATCAGGCCATCAGGTATTAATGGACGGTAACTCGGGTGACAAAGCGCCAAGCCCGATGGAGATGGTTTTGATGGCAGCAGGCGGCTGTAGCGCGATTGACGTGGTATCGATCCTGCAAAAAGGCCGAAATGATGTGGCTGACTGCGAGGTGAAACTTACGTCCGAGCGCCGTGAAGAAGCGCCACGTATTTTTACGCAAATCAACCTGCATTTTATCGTTAGCGGCACAGCGCTAAGCGATAAAGCGGTGGCGCGGGCCGTCGATCTGTCGGCGGAGAAGTATTGCTCGGTGGCGATCATGCTCGGCAATAGTGTGAAAATGACGCACAGTTACGAAGTGATTGAGCGATAACATAAGTGGGCGGCCAAACGGCCGCCGCTACAAAATTTCTGGATTATTCAATCCGTTTACCTTCAATCAGCCGCTGCACCAGTGGCGTCATGATTAACTCCATTGCCAGCCCCATTTTGCCGCCCGGCACCACCAGCGTGTTCATATGCGAAATGAACGAGCCCTGGATCATCGCCAGCAGGTAAGGGTAAGCAATGCCTTCCAGTCCACGGAAGTGAATCACCACAAAGCTTTCATCGAGTGACGGAATTTCACGTGCGGCAAATGGGTTGGACGTATCCACCGTAGGTACACGCTGGAAGTTGATGTGGGTGCGCGAGAACTGCGGCGTGATGAAGTTGATATAATCCTCCATTGAACGCACCACTGAATCCATCACCGCTTCACGGGAATGGCCGCGCTCGCTGGTGTCGCGCACCAGCTTTTGAATCCACTCCAGATTGACAATCGGCACCACGCCGACCAGCAAATCGACATGCTCGGCGACGTTGTGCTGCTGTGTTACCACGCCACCGTGTAATCCTTCATAGAACAGCACGTCAGTGTTTTCCGGCAGCGGCTGCCAGGGCGTAAAGGTGCCCGGCACCTGATTCCACGGCACCGCTTCGTCGTAGGTGTGCAGATATTTGCGCGATTCACCTAGCCCGGTTTTTCCGTAATGCTTAAACGTCTGTTCCAGCAGCCCGAAGTCATTGGCTTCCGGACCGAAGTAGCTAATATGACGGCCCAGATCGCGTGCCTTACGGATCGCCATATCCATTTCTGGACGGGTATAACGGTGAAAACTGTCACCTTCCACTTCCGCAGCATGCAGATTCAGCTGCTGGAAAATCTTACGGAAGGCGAGGCTGGTGGTCGTGGTACCGGCACCGCTGGAACCGGTCACGGCAATGATTGGATGCCTGGCTGACATAACAGAACTCCCTGTGAAGTCGGGCGATGAGCATTGTTACCACGAATTACTGCGCGGTGCATTAACCGCGAAACTCGCCTTTCGGCATAATGTTGACGGATTCATGCAGTTCCGACCACACCAGCACAACGTCTCCGCGCTCCAGCTGGCGGCGCACGTCGGCGACTTTCTGTTCCAGGCTGCGCTCCTGCTCACCATAGTCGGTGCCTTCGCGCAGCACGAAAGTTTCAATCAGGTTTTCCAGTGTTGCGACTTCAAGTTCTTGCCAGGGAATAATCACGATCACACATCCAGATAGGTTGAAAGCCAGTCAGGCACACGCTGTTCCAGCCACATTTTCGGCTTCATTAACGTACCGCCAACAAAGCCGACGTGCCCGCCTTGTTGTGTCAGCTGATATTCAATGGAAGCCGACAGTTGCGCCGGCTGCGGGATGACCGCATCGGTCATAAAGGGATCGTCTTTGGCATGGATGATCAGCAGCGGCTTGCGCACGCCCGTGAGCAGCGGCATAGCGCTGGCACGTTGATAATAGTCGTTGGCATCCAGAAAACCGTGCGCCCGTGCGGTAATCGCATCATCAAACTCACGAATGCGGCGAAATGCGCGCAGCTGGCTCAGTTCCACCGGTAGTGTGCCGGGCCAGGCCAGCAGTTTACGCGTAGCGTTCTGTTTCAGCTTGGTCAGTAAATAGTGCTGATAGAAACGAGAAAAGCCAGCATCGAGCTTTTCACTGCAGGGTTCGAGCGCAAAGGGTGCCGAGATGGCGACGGCGGCATCCACCGGCACATCATTCCCCTGCATGCCCAATAAATAGGCCAGCATATTGCCACCGAGTGAAACGCCCACTGCTGCAGTCGGCACCGTGCCCCATTCGCGTTGCAACCAGTGCAGGAAAAAGGTCGCATCTTCGGTTTCACCGGAATGATAGATGCGCTCCAGACGATTCGGCTCGCCGCTGCATCCACGAAAGTGCATCACCACCGCCAGCCAGCCACGCGCCTGACACGCCTGCATCAGGCCATGCGCATACGGGCTACGGAAACTGCCTTCCAGACCATGGAACATCACCATGCGCGGCTTGTGACGCGCCTGTGCCGGATCTTCGCTCCACGCGAGATCGACAAAATCGCCGTCTGGCAGGTCAAGTCGCTGCCAGTGCGGACGCAGGGTTACGCGCCGACGCAGTATGCGCGGCAGCAGGGTTTGCAGATGCGCGTTACTGAATCCGCGCAGCGGTGTAAATCGCTCGCCGTTCAGGCGATCAAAATAGCTAGGGTAAAGGCTTGTCTGATGCATAACTCGCTGATAGCTTCGATGGGTTGTCCGCTTTACTGGGTGAGGAGCACCCGAATATACATGGAACTGAGTCTTTTTTTATCAATGTTGGGTTTTCTTTGGGTCGCGGCCATCACGCCGGGGCCCAATAATATGTTACTTACCGCCTCAGGTGCTAATTTTGGCTTCCTGCGCACCATCCCGCTGCTCATTGGTATCATGATTGGTATGCAAGTCATGTTGCTGATGGTGGCATTTGGCATCGGTGGTTTGATCCTGCTTTATCCCTCTCTGCATATAGTGCTGAAGATTGCCGGTAGCCTCTACCTGCTGTGGCTGGCGTGGAAAATTGCCACCGCGGAGTACGAGAAGCTGGAAACTGAAGATGCCAACGTCAAGCAGATGCCGTTCTGGCAGGGTGGCCTGCTACAGTTGATCAATCCAAAAGCCTGGCTGATGGCGTTGGGCGCGGTAGCCAGCTTTAGCCTGGCGGGCGATGCGTATCTGCATTCGGTGATCGCCATCAGTATCGGTATGGCGCTGGTCAATGTGGTATCCGGTGTTATCTGGATGGGATTTGGTTCGCTGATTGGCCGTCTGTTGCGCAGCCCGCGCGCGTGGAAAATCTTCAACCTGGCGATGGGTGCGCTCACTGCCGCCTGTGTACTGCTGATCTGGCGTTGAGTTAGCTGGAGGCGCGTTCAACGCGCTTCCAGGGTAACACCTCACGCACCACTTCACTGTGCGGCTGGCGGATGCGGTTCAGTAACAGCTGAACACTGCGTGCACCCAGCCGATTCATCGGTTGTTCGATGGTGGTCAGCGGTGGATTGAGGCTGCTGGTGAAGGGAATACCATCAAACCCCACGACAGCGAGATCTTCCGGAATGCGCAATCCGGCCTCCAGCGCGGCGTGAATCACGCCAACCGCCAGCACATCTGAGACCGCAAACACGGCGTCTGGTCGCTCCGGTCTTGCCAGCAGTTCACGCAGGGCGGCACTGCCCGCTTCACACGAAATGTTTTCCGCGTAAGCCACGCCACCCCAATTCAGTTCCAGCTGCTCCAGCGCTTCGCGATAGCCACTTTCACGCTGATGGGAATAGAGATAGCGCATATCACAATTCACCAGTGCGATACGTCTGCGACCTTTGCTGGCCAGATAGCGCACGGTTTCAAACGCCGCTTCTTTATTATCAATGGTGACACTTGAGGCGGGAATGGCCGGATCGTATTCGGCGCATTGCACCCAGGGTGCGTCACCAATCAAACCTTTTAACTGCTGCAAGCAGGCGGCGGCATCCATGGTGATCACACCGTCAACCACTTTACCGCTTAACAACGCCAGATAAGCGGCTTCGCGTGGCAACTGTGAGGCCGAATTGCACAGCAAGATGTGATAACCCTGCGCTTCGGCTTCAGCTTCAATACCTTGCACCACACGTGAGCAGAAGGGATTAGTGATGTCTGAAATTAACACCAGCAACATATGACTTTGGGCAGTACGCAGCTGGCGGGCCAGCAGATTAGGCTGATAGTCACAGTGATTGATGGCCGCCAATACTTTCTCTCGCGTATCTGTACGCACGCCGGGATGCTGGTTCAACACCCGAGAAACCGTGGCTTTAGATACGCCAGCAAGACGGGCAACTTTCTCAATCGACATGGATTTCAGTACCGCCAGTAGAGGTGAAAAATCAGAAGCCTATCAATAGCACAGTCGCTATGTGAGCGTGTGACATATTTCCGTCTTTACGCCTTCTTTGCATTTGCGCATTTCGCATAGCGTTGCCCGATGTTGATCTAAGAACAGATTTTCATTAGGGATAATTTTTAATTCCTTTATGAAATTACAGCCGCTGGAGAAACTGCCATCACGACATAACTTTGGGGTGAATGATGATGGCAGTAAAAAAAACGATAACGGCAGTGGCGGCAGCATTGGCCCTGATGGCATTCCAGGCACAGGCGGTCAACGTCACCGTGGCATATCAAACCTCGGCGGAACCGGCCAAAGTGGCGCAGGCCGATAACACCTTTGCTAAAGAGAGTGGCGCGACGGTCGACTGGCGCAAGTTTGATAGCGGTGCCAGCGTGCTGCGGGCATTGGCTTCTGGTGATGTGCAAATCGGTAATATCGGGTCTAGCCCGCTGGCAGTGGCGGCAACACAGCAGTTGCCCATCGAAGCTTTCTTACTGGCATCACAGCTTGGCAATTCCGAAGCGCTGGTGGTCAAAAAATCCATCACCAGTCCCAGAGATCTGATTGGCAAACGCATCGCCGTGCCCTTCATCTCCACCACCCATTACAGCCTGCTGTCAGCGCTCAAACATTGGGGCATCAAGCCATCGCAGGTGCAGTTAGTGAATCTGCAACCGCCAGCCATTATTGCAGCGTGGAAACGCGGTGATATCGACGGCGCGTACGTCTGGTCACCGGCGGTAAACGAGCTGGAAAAGGATGGCACGGTGTTAACCGACTCTTCACAGGTGGGCAAATGGGGATCGCCAACGCTGGATGTGTGGGTGGTACGCAAAGATTTCGCTCAGCAGCATCCTGAAGTGGTCACCGCTTTCGCGCGCAGTGCGATTGAGGCACAGCAAGCCTACATTGCGAATCCAGAACAGTGGCTCAAGCAGCCCGACAATCTCAGCAAACTGGCGCGCCTGAGTGGCGTACCGGAAAGCGATGTGCCGGTTCTGGTGCAAGGCAATACCTACCTGACCGCACAGCAGCAGGTGGAACAGCTGGGCAAGTCAGTGAACAAAGCCATTGTTGATACCGCGCGCTTCCTGAAAGAGCAGGGCAAAGTGCCGGATGCCGCTAATGATTACAGCAGCTTTGTCACCACGCGCTTTGTCGCGCCTTTGGCGAAATAACGGAGGCCGTATGCTCAGCATCACCAATCTGAATGCACGTTACGCCGGACAACCCGCGCTGCAGGATATCAACCTGCAGCTGGAACAACGCGACCTGCTGGTGGTGCTGGGACCGTCAGGCTGTGGCAAAACCACCTTACTGAACTTGATCGCCGGATTCCTGCCGCTGGAGTCAGGCAGTATCACGCTGGATGGCAAAGCGGTAAATGGACCGGGCGCAGAACGTGGCGTGGTGTTTCAGAACGAAGGGCTACTGCCGTGGCGTAACGTGATCGATAACGTGGCGTTTGGCTTGCAGCTGGCGGGAATGGACAAGGCTGAACGCCACACCATTGCTCGCCGTTTAATCCGCAAAGTCGGACTGGAAGGGGCAGAAAAGCGTTTTGTCTGGCAGCTCTCTGGGGGGCAACGTCAGCGCGTGGGGATTGCGCGTGCGCTGGCGGCTGATCCTCAGTTGCTGCTGTTAGATGAGCCGTTTGGTGCGCTGGATGCCTTTACACGCGAACAGATGCAAACCCTGCTGCTGACGCTGTGGCGTGATACCGGCAAACAGATTCTGCTGATTACCCACGATATTGAAGAAGCGGTGTTTCTTGCCAGCGAACTGGTGCTGCTGTCGCCGGGGCCAGGCCGTGTGGTTGAGCGCATCAAACTCGACTTCGGTCAGCGCTTCGCTGCGGGTGAACCGTGCCGCAGTATCAAATCCGACCCGGCCTTTATCGAGCGCCGTGAATATGTGCTGAATCAGGTCTTTTCCCAGCGGGAGGCGTTTGTATGAGCGCGGTGATTGATGAGAAAACCCAGACTCGCCGACGCACGTTGCGCTGGCCTTTTTCACCGCAGTTTTCCCTGAGCTTGCTGAGTGTAGCCGTGCTGCTGCTGGTGTGGTGGAGCGTGACGGCGCTCAATTTGGTGGCACCGCTATTTCTGCCGCCGCCCCAGCAGGTGCTGCAAAAGCTGCTGCTGATCGCCAGCCCGCAAGGCTTTATGGATGCGACCCTATGGCAGCATCTGGGCGCCAGCCTGACGCGCATGCTGGTGGCGCTGTTCTTCGCTGCGTTGATTGGCATCCCGGTGGGGATTGCAATGGGCCTGAGCCCGGCGATTCGTGGGCTGCTCGATCCGCTGATTGAACTCTATCGTCCGGTGCCGCCATTGGCCTATTTGCCGCTGATGGTGATTTGGTTTGGCATCGGCGAAACCTCGAAAATCTTACTGATCTATCTGGCGATCTTCGCGCCGGTGACGCTGTCGACGCTGGCAGGGGTGAAAAACGCTCAGCAGGTACGGATTCGCGCTGCGCAGGCACTAGGTGCTACGCGCTGGCAACTGCTGTGCTTTGTCATCCTGCCGGGCGCATTGCCTGAAATCCTTACCGGTTTACGCATTGGCCTCGGCGTGGGTTGGTCGACGCTGGTGGCCGCCGAACTGATTGCTGCCACGCGCGGACTGGGATTTATGGTGCAGTCGGCGGGCGAGTTCCTTGCCACCGATGTGGTGCTGGCCGGAATCGCCGTAATTGCCTTGATCGCTTTTAGCTTAGAACTGGGTCTGCGCGCTTTGCAGCGCCGATTAACGCCCTGGAATGGAGAACAGCAATGAACGAACGTATCACTTTTACCGCGCTGGGCCCGCATATCGGTGCGCAGGTTAGCGATCTCGATCTCAGCCGCCCGTTAAGCGACGCGCAGTTTGAGCAGCTATATCATGGTCTGCTGCGCCATCAGTTGTTGTTCCTGCGCAATCAGGTGATCACGCCGGAACAGCAGCGCGCTTTGGCGATCCGCTTCGGTGATCTGCACATCCATCCGGTGTATCCGCATGCAGAGGGGGTGGAAGAAATTATCGTGCTGGATACCCATCAGGATAATCCACCGGATAATGATAACTGGCACACCGATGTGACCTTTATTGAAACGCCGCCGGCGATTGCGATTTTAGCGTCTAAGCTGCTGCCGGAAAGCGGTGGCGATACGTTGTGGTCAACGGGTATTGCGGCCTATGAAGCGTTGTCCGAACCGTTTAAGCAACTGCTGAGCGGCTTGCAGGCGGAGCATGATTTTAAGAAGTCGTTCCAGGAGTATAAGTACCGCAAGACGGAAGAAGAGCATCAGCGCTGGCAGCAAGCGGTCGCCAAACATCCGCCGGTGCAGCATCCGGTGATTCGTACCCATCCGGTGAGCGGGCGCAAGGCGCTGTTTGTCAATGAAGGCTTCACGACGCGTTTACTGGGATTGAGTGAGAAGGAGAGCGAAGCACTGCTGAATTTCCTGTTCTGGCACACGGCAAAACCGGAGTTTCAGGTGCGCTGGCGCTGGCAGGAGAATGATGTGGCTATTTGGGATAACCGCGTCACGCAGCATTATGCGAATGCCGATTACTATCCGGCGCGGCGAGTAATGCATCGGGCGACGGTGTTAGGGGATGTTCCGTTTTAAAAGAGTGCGGTGGTTAACCAGGTCGGCCTAAATGCCGACCTGTCGGCAGAAGTTGAACAAGAATACCGGACTTACAACAGACGCTGAGCATCCACGAAATCCGCACCAGACATACTTGCCTGACAGCAGAAGCTGAACAAGAATGCTGGCCTTCCAGAGATGCGAACCCTGCCTGCTGATCTTACAGCAGGCACTCACCCTGCAGGGGCAGCATGGATGCTGAACACTAATTCGCCAGCATTTGCTCCAGTTGTTCCTGGGCATCCAGCCAGGCCATTTCAACGTCTTCCAGCGCCGATTTGCTTTCAGCCTGACGTTGCAGCGCCGAGGTTAAATCGGCCTTACGGCTCTGATCGTAAATTGCACTGTCTGACAGCATCGCTTCCGCTTCGCGGAGCTGGCTCTGCCACTTCGCCATCTGCTTCTCTAACTTCTCGATCTCTTTACGCAACGGCTGGGTTTGCGCGCGCAGTTCAGCATCGCGGCGTTTCTGATCTTTACGAGACTGGGCGCTGTTGGCGTTATCCTGCTTCGGTGCAGCATCCTGCTGGGCTTGCTGCTTTTGCAGATCGCTCAACCACTGCTGGTAATCATCGAGATCGCCTTCAAACACATCGACTTTGCGGTCATGCACCAGATAGAGATCGTCGGTTGTGGATCGTAGTAAATGACGGTCATGCGAAACCACCACCAGCGCACCCTCGAAATCAATCAGCGCTTCGGTCAATGCCTGACGCATGTCGAGATCAAGGTGGTTGGTCGGTTCATCGAGTAGCAGCAGATTTGGACGTTGCCAGACGATCAGTGCCAGCACCAGTCGCGCTTTTTCACCGCCTGAGAAACGTTCAGTGATTTCACTGACTTTATCACCCTGGAAACCGAAGCCGCCCAGATAATCACGCAGCTGTTGTTCCAGCGTTTGTGGCGCAATACGGGCCAGATGCTGCAATGGCGATTCATCGGCGCGCAGGTATTCAAGTTGATGCTGAGCGAAGTAGCCAAGCTTGATGCCTTTTGCCAGGCCAACTTTGCCATCCAGCGCTTCAATTTCACCGGCCAGCAGTTTGATCAGCGTTGATTTACCCGCGCCGTTACGGCCGAGTAGACCAATGCGTGAACCCGGCACCAGATTGAGTTTGATGGCATCAAGAATGATGCGTTCGCCGTAACCCGCCGTGACTTTCTCCATTTTCAATAATGGATTGGGCAGGCTCTCTGGTGCGCGGAAGCTGAAGCTAAACGGGTTATCGACGTGAGCCGGGGCAATTAACTCCATGCGCTCCAGCATCTTGATACGGCTCTGCGCCTGTTTGGCTTTAGTGGCCTGGGCGCGGAAGCGATCGATGTACTTTTGCAGGTGCTGTACTTTTTCCTGCTGGCTCTGGAACAACGCCTGCTGCTGCGCCAGTTTGGCGACGCGCTGGCGCTCGAACGAGCTATAGTTGCCGGTGTATTCGAACATCGTCTGCTGTTCGATATGAATGATTTTATCCACCACCGGATCAAGGAAGTCACGGTCATGCGAGATGAGGATCAGCGTGCCTTCATAGCTTTTCAACCAGCGCTCTAGCCAGATAACAGCGTCAAGATCGAGGTGGTTAGTCGGCTCATCCAGTAGTAGCAGATCGGATCGGCACACCAGCGCTTGCGCAAGGTTAAGGCGCATGCGCCAGCCACCGGAGAAATCACTCACCGGCCGCATTAATTGTTCCTGGCTAAAGCCCAATCCGTGCAGCAGGCTGGAGGCGCGAGCATGTATGCTCCACGCCTGAATTGCATCCAGCTTGCCATGCAGCAGAGCGATGGCGTTGCCGTCATCCCTGGCGTTGGCATCAGCTAATTCGGATTCAAGCTGACGATATTCGCGGTCGCCGTCGATAACATATTCCAGCGCGGCTTTAGTGAGGGCCGGGGTTTCCTGGTTCACCCATGCCAGCGCCCAGTTACCTGGAAAAGTGAAATTGCCTGCATCACTGCTAATTTCGCCCTTCAGGAGCGACAGCAGCGTGGATTTTCCACAGCCGTTCTTACCCACCAAACCGACTTTTTGGCCGGGATTAATGGTGGCTGTTGCGTTGTCCAGCAGCACGTTAGTGCCGCGGCGTATTTGTAATGCGGAAAAGACAATCATAAGCGCCGTATCGTCAGAATATGTTAATTTATCGGCAACATAATTCAATAATGGTTAGTTGCGTCGAGCATGGTAGCGGAATTCCGTTGCGGTGACGACGCTTTGGAGGGGAACGATGTCGCAGCCACCCAAAATTTTGCTGCTTTACGCCCATCCGGAAACACAGGATTCGATTGCTAATCGGGTTTTGCTGCAGTCGGCTATGGAACTGGACCACGTCACGGTGCACGATTTATACGCCCACTATCCGGATTTTTTCATTGATATTCATTACGAGCAGCAGCTGTTGCGCGAACACCAAATCATCGTTTTCCAGCATCCGTTGTATACCTATAGCTGCCCGGCTTTGCTGAAAGAGTGGCTGGATCGCGTGTTGTCGCGTGGGTTTGCCAGCGGCCAGGACGGGAATGCGCTGGAGGGCAAGTACTGGCGCAGCGTGGTGACCACCGGAGAACCGGAAACCGCGTATCACCATAACGGCCTGAATCGTTATCCGATGAGCGATATCATGCGTCCGTTTGAGCTGACGGCGCAGATGTGTCGTATGCATTGGATGACGCCGATGGTGATCTATTGGGCTCGCCGCCAGACACCGGAAGTGATGCGCAATTATGCGCGCGCCTACCGCGATTGGCTCTCTTCACCCTTGCCGCAGGGAGTGATGTGATGGAAGGTCAAACGTTACTCACTGCCGGAGTGATTTATCTGGTGGCCGCTGTGGTTGTGGTGCCGGTTGCGGCACGTCTCGGCATTGGCGCGGTGCTGGGTTATCTGCTGGCGGGTATTGCTATCGGCCCGTGGGGACTCGGGTTTATTAGTGACGTCGATGAGATTCTGCACTTCTCCGAACTCGGCGTGGTGTTCCTGATGTTCATCATCGGGCTGGAGTTGAATCCCGCCAAGCTTTGGGCGTTAAGACGTTCAATCTTTGGTGTGGGCGCTGCGCAGGTATTGGTTTCTACCGCGATTCTCGGTGTGCTGATGTGGCTGACCAACTTTAGCTGGCAAGCCGCGGTGATCGGCGGGATTGGCCTGGCAATGTCTTCGACGGCTATGGCACTGCAATTGATGCGCGATAAAGGCATGAATCGTAGCGAAGCGGGACAACTCGGCTTCTCAGTGCTCCTCTTCCAGGATTTGGCTGTCATCCCCGCATTAGCCCTCGTGCCGTTGCTGGCCGGAGGGGACAGCGGGCATGTTGACTGGCTGAAAGTGGGCATGAAGGTGCTGGCGTTTGCCGGCATGCTGGTGGGTGGCCGTTATCTGCTGCGTCCGATTTTCCGCTTTATCGCCGCTTCCGGTGTGCGTGAAGTGTTCACGGCGGCTTCATTATTACTGGTGCTGGGCTCGGCGCTGTTTATGGATATGCTAGGGCTGTCGATGGCGCTCGGCACCTTTATCGCCGGGATCCTGCTGGCCGAGAGTGAATATCGGCACGAGCTGGAAGTGGCGATCGAACCCTTCAAAGGGTTGCTGCTCGGGCTGTTCTTTATTTCCGTCGGCATGGCGCTGAATTTGGGCGTACTCTATACCCATATCGCGGAGATTATCCTTGGCGTAGTGATTCTCGTGGCGGTCAAGACGCTGGTGCTCTATGTGCTGGGCCGTATTTATGGTTTACGCAGTTCCGAGCGCCTGCAGTTTGCCGGGGTGCTTAGCCAGGGCGGTGAATTTGCTTTTGTGCTGTTTTCAGCGGCCTCGTCGGCCAAACTGTTTAGCGGCGATCAATTACCACTGTTGCTGGTGACGGTGACGCTGTCGATGATGACCACACCGCTGTTGATGCAAGGGGTGGATAAAATTCTCGCACGTCGGTTCAATGAGCCCGATGATGACAATGAGAAGCCGTTTGTCGAAGATGATCAGCCGCAGGTCATTGTGGTTGGCTTTGGTCGTTTTGGTCAGGTGGTGGGCCGCTTGCTGATGGCTAACAATAAGCGTATTACGGTGCTGGAGCGTGACATCTCGGCTGTCAGCCTGATGCGCAAATATGGCTATAAGGTTTACTACGGCGATGCCACTGAGCTTGAGTTACTGCGTGCTGCCGGTGCGGAGAATGCACAATCCATTGTGATTACCTGCAATGATCCGGAAGATTCGATGTCCATCGTTCACCTTTGCCAGCAGCACTTCCCGCAGCTGGAAATTCTGGCGCGTGCGCGTGGCCGTGTGGAAGCCCATGAATTACTGCAAGCGGGCGTAACGTTGTTCTCGCGTGAAACCTTCTCCAGTGCGCTGGAGTTAGGGCGCAAGACGCTGATCTCATTGGGGATGCATCCACATCAGGCACAGCGCGCGCAGCAGCATTTCCGTCGCCTCGATATGCGCATGCTGCGTGAACTGGTACCCAGTCATGATGACAGTGCGCAGGTTTCACGCGTGCGTGAAGCTCGTCGTGAGTTAGAAGACATCTTCCAGCGCGAAATGCAGCATGAAAAACGCCAGATTGACGGTTGGGATGACGAGTAGGACTACACTTAACATATCCGTTGCTTAATAGCGGGCAGGAAAGAGTATGCGTAAACGTTTTATTGCTGGTGCGGTATGTCCGCAATGTCAGGAAAAAGACACGCTGGCGTTGTGGCGTGAAAACAATGTCGAAGTGGTGGAGTGCGTGCAGTGCGGCCATCAAATGCGTGAAGCGGATAAACAAGTTCGCGATAAGGTGCGCAGCAATGAGCAAGTGATCGGCATTTTTCATCCTGAGTAGCAGAATGGCGCAGCTTTTTTTAAGCTTAAACTTACAGCGGGATTGAATTCCGCTACAATCGGCGCCATTAACGCTGAGCAGTATGCAGCAACACATTTGTTGGCATCCTCAGTCTTGAACCTTTCTGGTTGGTTATTGCACGCAAAATAGACCAATGAGACGGGATCTCAGTTCTCAACGGTTAGGAGATATCATGAAAGTAGCAAAAGACCTGGTGGTGAGCCTGGCGTATCAGGTTCGTACCGAAGACGGTGTGTTGGTTGACGAGTCACCGGTGAGTGCACCGTTGGACTATCTGCACGGTCATGGTTCCCTGATTTCTGGTCTGGAAAAAGCGCTGGAAAATCACGCGGTTGGCGATAAGTTTGATGTGCATATTCCGGCAAACGACGCTTACGGTCAGTACGATGACAACCTGGTGCAGCGTGTACCAAAAGACGTGTTCATGGGCGTCGATGAACTGCAGGTTGGCATGCGCTTCCTGGCAGAAACCGATCAGGGTCCAGTGCCGGTTGAAATCACTGAAGTGGAAGACGAGCACGTTGTGGTTGATGGTAACCACATGCTGGCGGGTCAGAACCTGAACTTCAACGTGGAAGTGGTAGCGATCCGTGAAGCAACGGAAGAAGAAATCGCACACGGCCATGTACATGGTGCAGATGGTCATCATCATGACCACGATCACGACCATGGTCACGATCACGGCCAGGGCGGTTGTGGTACTGGCGGTTGCGGTTGCAGCCACTAAGTTCTGCATTGAACAACAAAAGGCCACCTTCAGGTGGCCTTTTGCTTTAATAGTGCGGTGGTGGCGTCTCTTCGGACTGCGAAGCAATCGGTGAAGGTGTCGCGGCTTTCACTTTATCCACTAATAAACGTACCTGTTCGCGCATACGACTCATCTCCAGTTCATGTTGAGTCACCGTCAGATTGAGCTGATCGATGGTGTGCTCCTGAAATGCCAGTTTGCTCTCCAGCGCCTCAAGGCGTTGTTCCCACTCTTCATGCTGCATCATTTCTTCTCCTGTCACGGTGCTGCGCCTGGCGCGTATCGGGCGTGATTCTACGGTCTTTAGCGGCAGAATCACCCGATTTTTAACCTTTATGGGGCTTTGCGGTTGAAATCAGCGCTAATGCCTTCATCTCTGGTGAAACTTCCTGATGCAAAAAAGGTCGGATGTTAAGCGGGTAATTACGTTGTGGGAGTGTTCGCCGCTGCCACGTAAAGTTATAGTGTGGGCCACTGTCCGCAATGATTCCCGAGGTTTAGATGCTTCGGTTTTGGAGAAAGGATGAAATCACTGTTTAAAGTCACATTGTTAGCTACCACCATGGCCATTGCGCTGAATGCACCGCTGGCAATGGCAGCTGAAACCGCTGCGGCTCCGGCTGACGCTGCTCAGGCAGCACCGCAGGCACCGAAAAATGCTGCCTTCAAAAACGAAGACCAGCAGTCAGCTTATGCGCTGGGTGCTTCTTTGGGTCGCTACATGGACAACTCTCTGAAGGAACAAGAGAAACTGGGCATCAAACTGGACAAAGATCAGTTGATCGCAGGTGTTCAGGATGCATTCGGTGGCAAGAGCAAACTGTCTGATCAAGAGATCGAGCAGACACTGCAAGCCTTCGAAGGCCGCGTGAAAGGCGCTGCACAGGCGAAGATGGAAAAAGACGCGAAAGAGAACTCTGACAAGGGTGCCGCTTACGCTGATAAATTCGCCAAAGAAAAAGGCGTGAAGAAAACTGAATCTGGCTTGCTGTATCAGGTTGAGAAAGAAGGCACCGGTGACGCACCTAAAGACAGCGACACCGTCGTCGTGAACTATAAAGGTACGCTGATCGACGGTACCGAGTTCGATAACTCTTACACCCGTGGCGAGCCACTGTCATTCCGTCTCGACGGCGTGATCCCAGGCTGGACCGAAGGTCTGAAGCACGTGAAGAAAGGCGGCAAGATCAAGCTGGTGATCCCACCGAACCTGGCTTACGGCAAAAATGGCGTTCCGGGCATTCCGGCCAACTCAACGCTGGTATTTGATGTTGAGCTGCTGGATATCAAGCCAGCGCCAAAAGCGGATGAGAAAGCACAGGCTCCGGCCGCTGCTGATAAGAAAGCGCAGTAATCTGCTTGCGCTTCTGACGCCGCCTCCGGGCGGCGTTTTTATTTGTCCGCCAGACTTGAGCTGCGCTGGCTGTGCTCGCCATCCTCACTCATGCTCAGGGCATGAACCAACATGCCGTCTTGCAGCAACCCAAATTGTTTAGGGGAATGAGTAAAGCTCTGGCTAAACATCCCGACATTTGCCAGACTAGCGCCTGCACAACTATCACAATATGAGTCTGCCCCAAAGCTGTCGAGACAGGCTCCAGCCATTTAGGGTAATGTCTTCGATGTCTAATCCATTCAATCCCGGTGAACTGACTGACTTCGATTTACTGGAGCAACGTCCGTTTGAGCAAGCCGATTACGATATTCTCAAATCTTACGAAGCCGTCGTTGATGGCCTCGCGATGCTGATCGGCTCGCACTGCGAAATCGTGCTGCACTCACTGGAAGATTTGAAATGCTCCGCCGTGCGCATCGCCAACGGTGAACATACCGGCCGTAAAGTGGGCTCGCCGATTACCGATTTGGCACTGCGCATGCTGCACGATATGCATGGCGCTGACAGCAATGTGTCCCGTGCTTACTTCACGCGCGCTAAGAGCGGCGTGCTGATGAAATCGGTCACCATCGCGATTCGCAATCGTCAGCAGCGCGTGATTGGCCTGCTGTGTATTAACATGAACCTTGATGTGCCGTTCTCGCAGATTATGTCGACCTTTATGCCGCCGGAAATGCAGCAGGTAGATTCCAACGTCAACTTTGCCAGCTCAGTCGAAGACCTGGTGATGCAAACGCTGGAATTTACCATTGAGGAAGTGAGCAACGACCGCAATGTGTCGAACAACGCCAAGAATCGCCAGATTGTGCTCAACCTGTACGAGAAGGGAATTTTTGATATCAAGGATGCGATTAACCAGGTGGCCGATCGTCTCAATATTTCCAAACACACGGTTTATCTCTACATCCGCCAGTTCAAAAGTGGAGACTTCCAGGGGCAGGATCGCTAATGCGCTATACCTTGCTGGTAACGGGGCCAGCGTACGGTACGCAGAATGCCAGTAGTGCATTGCTGTTTGCTCGTGCGTTGCTCAAAGCAGGGCACCAGTTGGAAAGTGTTTTCTTTTATAGAGAAGGCGTGCTGAATGCCAATCAGCTCACTTCACCTGCCAGCGATGAAGTCGATGTGGTGCGCGCATGGCAGCAACTGCGCGAAGAGAGTGGTGCCGCGCTAAATATTTGCGTGGCTGCCGCATTGCGCCGTGGCGTGACGGATGAGCAGGAAGCGACGCGCTTGCAACTGGTGGGCAGTAATTTGCAGCCTGGTTTTAAACTGAGCGGCTTAGGTGCGCTGGCAGAAGCCGCGTTGAGCTGTGATCGTTTGGTGCAATTCTGATGAATCGTGTGGCATTTCTTTTCACTCAGGCACCCCACGGCAGCAGCGCGGGCAGGGAAGGGCTGGATGCGGTGCTGGCCACTGGCGCGCTCAGCGAAGACATTGGACTGTTCTTTATTGGCGATGGCGTACTGCAACTGCAACGCGCACAGCAGCCTGAGCAGATTTTGGCTCGCAACTATATCGCGACGTTCGGCGTGCTCGATCTCTACGACATCGACCAGTGTTTCGCCTGCCGAGAGTCACTTGATGCGCGCGGGCAAAGCTTGACGGCTGAACGCGTGATGACGGCTGAAGTGCTGGATGCCGCGACACTGCGCCAGAAACTCGCCACTTATCATCGAATCCTTCGTTTCTGAGAATCCAACATGCTCTACACGCTGCTGCAATCACCCTGGCAATGCGATATCGATAGCCTGTTACTGCTGATGCAGAAGGGCGACGACTTGCTGCTAATGCAGGATGGCGTCACGGCCGCGCTTGAGGGCAGCCAGATGTTCATCAAGCTGCAAGCCTCTCCGGCCGCGCTTTGGGTTCTTGAGGAAGATGTGGTCGCGCGTGGGTTGGTTGAGCAAATTTCGACCAAAGTAGCACGTTTGGACTATACTGGTTTCGTTGCGATGACGGTGAAGCACCAACAACAAGTGGCCTGGTAGCAAGGAAAACCTGGTTATTTCTTGACACCCTTTTGACACAGCCCTAAAATTCTGCCTCCTCGTAGTAATACGAGGCGATTTATTACGTGTTTACGAAGCAAAAAGCTAAATCCCAGGAGCTATTTAATGGCAACAGTTAACCAGCTGGTTCGCAAACCACGCGTACGCAAAGTTGCAAAGAGCAACGTGCCTGCGCTGGAAGCTTGCCCGCAGAAACGTGGTGTTTGTACTCGTGTGTACACCACTACCCCTAAAAAACCAAACTCAGCACTGCGTAAAGTTTGCCGTGTGCGTTTGACTAACGGTTTTGAAGTTACCTCCTACATCGGCGGTGAAGGTCATAACCTCCAGGAACACTCAGTGATCCTGATTCGTGGCGGTCGTGTTAAAGACTTGCCAGGTGTGCGTTACCACACCGTTCGCGGCGCGCTTGACTGCTCAGGTGTTAAAGACCGTAAGCAGTCACGCTCCAAGTACGGCGTGAAGAAGCCAAAGGCTTAATGGTTCTCCGTTAAGTAAGGCCAAACATTTTCACTTTAATGTCAAAATAAACTCGTAGAGTTTTGGACAATCCTGAATTAACAACGGAGTATTTCCATGCCACGTCGTCGCGTCATTGGTCAGCGTAAAATCCTGCCAGATCCTAAGTTCGGATCAGAATTGCTGGCTAAATTTGTAAACATCCTGATGGTAGATGGTAAAAAATCTACTGCAGAATCTATCGTCTATACCGCACTTGATACCCTGGCTCAACGTGCAGGTAAAGATGGTCTGGAAGCTTTCGAAGTTGCACTCGAAAACGTACGTCCGACTGTAGAAGTTAAGTCACGTCGCGTTGGTGGTTCAACCTACCAGGTTCCAGTTGAAGTCCGTCCGGTTCGTCGTAATGCTCTGGCAATGCGTTGGATCGTTGAAGCTGCTCGTAAACGCGGTGATAAATCAATGGCTCTTCGCCTGGCGAACGAACTTTCTGACGCTGCAGAGAACAAAGGTACTGCAGTTAAGAAACGTGAAGACGTTCACCGTATGGCTGAAGCCAACAAGGCGTTCGCACACTACCGCTGGTAACAGCCACGTAGTTGTTATTAACCCAGCGGGCGTCCCAGTGGCTTACCTGCTGGGCTTTTTTAACTTAGAACGTCTCAGAATCAGAGGAATCAAATGGCTCGTAAAACACCCATTGAGCGCTATCGTAACATCGGTATCAGTGCTCACATCGACGCCGGTAAAACTACCACTACCGAACGTGTTCTGTTCTACACCGGTGTAAACCACAAGATCGGTGAAGTGCATGACGGCGCCGCAACCATGGACTGGATGGAGCAGGAACAGGAACGTGGTATTACCATCACTTCCGCTGCAACCACCTGTTACTGGTCAGGTATGGCTAAGCAGTTCGAGCCACACCACGTCAACATCATTGACACCCCGGGACACGTTGACTTCACCATCGAAGTTGAGCGTTCTATGCGTGTGCTTGATGGCGCAGTAATGGTTTACTGTGCGGTTGGTGGTGTTCAGCCACAGTCTGAAACCGTATGGCGCCAGGCTAACAAATATAAAGTTCCACGCATCGCGTTCGTTAACAAAATGGACCGCATGGGTGCTAACTTCCTGAAAGTTGTTGATCAGATGAAAACGCGCCTGGGTGCAAACCCGGTTCCGCTTCAGCTGGCAATCGGCGCAGAAGAGAAATTCACCGGTGTTGTTGACCTGGTGAAAATGAAAGCCATCAACTGGAACGATGAAGATCAGGGCGTTACCTTCGTTTACGAAGATATCCCAGCTGATATGCAGGAACTGGCTGATGAATGGCGTGCGAATCTGGTTGAAGCCGCTGCAGAAGGTTCTGATGAGCTGATGGAGAAATTCTTCGGCGGTGAAGAGCTGACTGAAGAAGAGATCAAAACTTCTCTGCGTAAGCGCGTGCTGAAAAACGAAATCATCCTGGTTACCTGTGGTTCTGCATTTAAGAACAAAGGTGTTCAGGCGATGCTGGATGCGGTAGTTGAATACCTGCCAGCACCGACTGACGTTACCGCGATCAACGGTATGCTGGACGACGGTAAAGACACGCCGGCTGAGCGTCATTCTGACGACAACGAGCCGTTTGCTGCTCTGGCGTTCAAAATCGCAACCGACCCGTTTGTGGGTAACCTGACCTTCTTCCGCGTTTACTCTGGTGTTGTTAACACCGGTGACACCGTGTTCAACCCGGTTAAGTCAAACCGTGAGCGTCTGGGCCGTATCGTTCAGATGCACGCTAACAAACGTGAAGAGATCAAAGAAGTTCGTGCGGGCGACATCGCAGCTGCGATCGGCCTGAAAGATGTGACCACTGGTGACACCCTGTGTGATCCAGAAAATGTCATCATTCTTGAGCGCATGGAATTCCCAGAGCCAGTAATCTCTATCGCCGTTGAGCCGAAAACCAAAGCTGACCAGGAAAAAATGGGTCTGGCTCTGGGTCGTCTGGCAAAAGAGGATCCATCTTTCCGCGTATGGACTGATGAAGAATCTAACCAGACCATCATCGCTGGTATGGGTGAGCTGCACCTCGACATCATCGTTGACCGTATGAAGCGTGAGTTCAACGTTGAAGCGAACGTCGGTAAACCACAGGTTGCTTATCGCGAAGCGATTCGCGCTAAAATCACCGATGTTGAAGGTAAACACGCTAAGCAGTCTGGTGGTCGTGGTCAGTACGGTCATGTTGTTATCGACATGTACCCACTGGAGCCGGGTTCTAACCCTAAAGGTTACGAATTCGTCAACGACATCAAGGGTGGTGTGATTCCAACTGAATACATCCCTGCGGTTGATAAAGGTATCCAGGAGCAGCTGAAGTCTGGTCCACTGGCCGGTTACCCGGTAGTAGATCTGGGTGTTCGTCTGCACTTCGGTTCTTACCATGACGTTGACTCCTCTGAGCTGGCGTTTAAACTGGCCGCTTCTTTAGCCTTCAAAGATGGCTTTAAGAAAGCACAGCCCGTTCTGCTTGAGCCGATCATGAAGGTTGAAGTAGAGACTCCGGAAGAGAACACCGGTGACGTTATCGGTGACCTTAGCCGTCGTCGTGGTATGCTCAAAGGACAGGAATCTAACGCTACTGGCGTTCAGATCCATGCTGAAGTTCCACTGTCTGAAATGTTCGGATATGCAACCCAGCTGCGTTCTCTGACCAAAGGCCGTGCTTCTTACTCCATGGAGTTCCTGAAGTACGATGATGCGCCGAACAACGTCGCTCAGGCCGTTATTGAAGCTCGTAGCAAATAAGCTACGGTTTAAAAATTGTGAACTGATGCCTTCATGACTCATGAAGGCACAACGTAAGGAATTATCGCCATGGCGAAAGAGCAATTTCAGCGTAACAAACTGCACGTAAACGTTGGCACCATCGGTCACGTTGACCATGGTAAAACCACTCTGACTGCAGCTATCACCACCGTTCTGGCTAAAACCTACGGCGGCTCTGCTAAAGCGTTCGATCAGATCGATAACGCACCAGAAGAGAAAGCTCGTGGTATCACCATCAACACTTCACACGTTGAATATGAAACCCCGACTCGCCACTACGCGCACGTTGACTGCCCAGGCCACGCCGACTATGTGAAAAACATGATCACCGGTGCTGCGCAGATGGACGGCGCGATCCTGGTTGTTGCTGCGAC
>NZ_JAERJM010000012.1:0-78937 GCF_018257655.1 Pantoea sp. JGM49
ATCAGCGCCTTAAGCTGCTGTTGCGAGGTGGCGTATATTACGCTTTCCTCCTTCAGAGTCAAACACTTTTTTCAGCGTTTTTCTCCGGCGGGATGAATTTCTTCACTCCCTGCTGAGCCGTCTGCGTTGCCGCTTTGCCGTCTCAGTGGTGGCGCATTATAGGGATTTCTGATGGACTGACAAGCGTTAATTTAAAGTTTTTGCACGACCGCTCACTTTTCGGCCAATGCGCTGAAATTAGCAACGAATTGGCATCAATCGGGCAAAAAAACGGGCCCGAAGGCCCGTTTACGTCAAATCTCATCACTGATGTGCGACGATGACATCATCTTTAACATCCATTTCAATGGTTTTACCCGGAACAAAAGCACCAGAAAGAATCTTCTGCGCCAGTGGGTTTTCAATTTGCTGCTGAATAGCGCGTTTCAATGGACGTGCACCGTATACCGGATCATATCCATTTTCACCCAACAGCTTCAGCGCTGCATCCGTGATATGCAATTGGTAGCCACGTTCATCCAGACGTTTGTACAACCGCTGCAGCTGAATCTGCGCGATAGAAGCAATATGCTGCTCGCCAAGCGGATGGAACACCACCACCTCATCAATACGGTTAATGAACTCTGGGCGGAAATGCGAACCTACCACCGTCATCACCATATCTTTCATTTCCGGATAGTCCAACGCACCGAAACGTTCCTGGATCAGGTCAGACCCAAGGTTAGAGGTCATAATGACCACGGTATTACGGAAATCGACCGTACGTCCCTGCCCATCGGTCAAGCGCCCATCATCCAGTACCTGCAACAAGATGTTGAAGACATCCGGATGAGCCTTTTCGACTTCATCCAGCAGAATCACGGAATAAGGGCGACGACGTACTGCTTCTGTCAAATAACCGCCCTCTTCATAACCCACGTAGCCCGGAGGTGCACCGACTAAACGCGATACCGAGTGTTTTTCCATAAACTCTGACATATCAATACGCACTATGGCGTCATCGCTGTCGAACAAGAAGTTAGCCAGCGCTTTACTCAACTCGGTTTTACCCACACCGGTTGGCCCAAGAAACAGGAACGAGCCAATTGGACGATTAGGATCGGACAGACCCGCACGACTACGGCGAATCGCATTCGATACCGCATCAACCGCCTCGTTCTGGCCAATCACGCGCGCATGCAGCTCTTGCTCCATCCGCAACAGTTTCTCGCGCTCACCTTCCATCATTCGTGCTACTGGAATGCCGGTCCAGCGTGCCAGCACATCAGCAATTTCCACATCTGTTACGCGGTTACGTAACAATTTCATGGTTTTGCCTTCTGACTGCGTGGCAATAGTGAGCTGCTTTTCAAGCTCTGGAATTTTGCCGTATTGCAGTTCAGACATTTGCCCCAGGTCACCAGTGCGTCGCGCCTGCTCCATCGCCAGACGAGCTTGCTCCAGTTCCGCCTTAATGTTCTGCGTCCCCGTCAGAGAGGCTTTTTCCGCTTTCCACTCTTCTTCCAGCTCAGCGTATTCACGCTCTTTCTGATCGAGTTCCGTTTCCAGCATCTCCAGACGTTTGATACTGGCATCGTCCGACTCTTTCTTCAGTGCCTGTTGTTCCAGCTTTAACTGGATGATGCGGCGTTCCAGACGATCAAGCGACTCCGGTTTCGAGTCCATCTGCAAACGAATGCTCGATGCTGCCTCGTCAATCAGGTCAATTGCCTTATCTGGCAACTGGCGATCGGAGATATAGCGGTGCGACAACGTGGCCGCTGCCACAATCGCCGGGTCAGTAATCTGCACATGGTGGTGTAACTCATAGCGCTCTTTCAGGCCACGCAGAATAGCAATGGTGTCTTCCACGCTCGGTTCAGCCACAAAGACTTTCTGGAAACGACGCTCCAGCGCCGCATCTTTCTCAATGAACTGGCGATACTCATTCAGCGTGGTAGCACCCACGCAGTGCAACTCACCACGCGCTAATGCAGGTTTCAACATGTTACCGGCATCCATGGCGCCATCGGCTTTACCCGCGCCAACCATGGTATGCAACTCGTCGATAAACAGAATGACGTTGCCTTCCTGTTTTGCCAGATCGCTCAGCACACCTTTCAGGCGCTCTTCGAACTCACCACGATATTTAGCACCCGCCACCAGCGAACCCATGTCCAGGGCCAACACGCGGCGACCTTTCAATCCTTCTGGCACTTCACCATTGATAATGCGCTGCGCTAACCCTTCGGCAATCGCAGTTTTACCTACGCCGGGTTCCCCAATTAATACCGGGTTGTTTTTGGTACGGCGCTGCAATACCTGAATGGTACGACGAATCTCTTCATCACGACCAATCACCGGATCTAACTTGCCAAGCTCGGCGCGCTCGGTCAGATCGATGGTGTATTTTTTTAAAGCCTGGCGCTGATCTTCAGCCCCTTGATCGTTCACGTTCTCTCCTCCCCGCAATTGCTCGATGGCCTTAGTGAGTTTTTCGGTGGTTGCACCAGCGGACTTCAATAGGTCCGCCAGCGAACCACGAGAGTCGAGGGCCGCCAGAACAAATAATTCAGATGATATAAAGTTGTCGCCGCGCTTTTGCGCGAGTTTGTCGCACAGGTTCAGGACCCGAATGAGATCGGCTGAAGGCTGTACATCGCCATCCGTACCTTCTACCTGCGGCAGTCGGTTGATAGCTTGTTCGATGCTGGTACGCAGACCAGCCACATCGGCACCTGCTGCGCTAAGCAACGGACGCACCGATCCGCCTTCCTGATTGAGCAAAGCGCTCATCAAGTGAAGGGGTTCGATAAATTGATTGTCGTGTCCCAGAGCAAGGGACTGAGCATCGGCAAGGGCCAACTGGAATTTATTAGTAAGACGATCCAGACGCATGATTCCTCCAATACAGGTCAAAATGCTACTGGAGATTAAATGAGGTCATCCCTCAAATATTTCAAGGTTAATGACCTGTGTTGCGAACAAAAAATACGCTACTGGATCGTCTTGCGGCGTAAGATTATCTCAGCCAAATCAAAGTTGCCATACGCCCGGTGATTCCATCTCGTCGGTAGGAGAAAAAATCATTGGCTTCGGTGAAAGTGCAACGCTGTGAACCACTGATAGAATGCACTCCAGCGGCCTGAAGTCGCTGACGCGCTAGCTGCCAGATATTCGCAAAAAATTTGTCACCAACCGGGCGAAAAGCCGCATCGGCTTGTACATCGTGCGCCAAAAAGGCTTCACGCACCTCAGCACCGACTTCAAATGCCTGCGGGCCGATAGCGGGTCCAAGCCAGGCGTGGATCTCACGGGCTGGTGAGCGAAACTGTTGCAGCGTCTGTTCCAGCACGCCGTTACACAGACCACGCCAGCCAGCGTGAGCAGCGGCCACTTCACTGCCATCATCACTGCAAAACAACACCGGCAAGCAATCCGCCGTCATGATGGCGCAGACTACACCGGATTCGCGGGTGATGGCCGCATCTGCATTGGGTAATAACTCGTCCGCAGGCAAACGCACAACGTCCTGCCCATGCACCTGATTAAGCCACTGCGGCATGGCGGGCAGCAGTTTATCTTTCAAATGCTGACGATTTTGCAAGACATGCGTTTCAGCATCGCCAACGTGCGCCCCAAGATTCAGCGAATCCCAGGGCGCAGTGCTAACACCGCCATGTCGCAAGGTGGAACATGCCTGAACGCGCTGCGGTGCAGGCCAGTCAGGAATGATCCACTCACTCATAGCCAATCCATTTGATCGCGGAACTCATGGGTATCGGCTTTCAGCGCGTCAATCAGATCGACCATGTCTTGCGGCAACGGCGCATGCCATTCCATCTCAATGCCGGTGATGGGATGGTAGAGACGCAGCATGGTGGCATGCAGCGCCTGACGGTCAAAACCGCGCAGCGCGGCGATGAACGCATCTGATGCACCTTTAGGCGGACGCGGACGACCGCCGTACAGCGGATCACCCACTAATGGATGGTTGATATGCGCCATGTGCACACGAATCTGGTGAGTACGACCCGTTTCCAGACGCAGACGCAGACGCGTATGAGCACGGAAATGCTCCATGATGCGATAATGCGTGGTCGCGGGTTTACCCATAGGGTGTACCGCCATGTGGGTGCGTTTGGTGGAGTGGCGCGCCATCGGCTCATTAACCGTGCCGCCTGCCGTCATGGTGCCAATCGCAACCGCTTCATATTCACGGGTAATCTCGCGCAGCTGCAGCGTTTCCACCAGATGCGTCTGAGCGGGAACGGTCTTCGCCACCACCATCAAACCGGTTGTGTCTTTATCAAGACGATGGACGATCCCAGCACGCGGGACGTCGGCAATTGGTGGGTAATGATAAAGCAGCGCATTCAGGACCGTACCATCCGGATTACCTGCCCCAGGATGCACCACCAGGCCACGCGGTTTGTTGATGACCAGAATATCATCGTCTTCATAAACGATGTTCAGGGGAATGTTTTGCGCTTCCCAGCGCTGCGCTTCTTCGATTTCAGCATCGATAGACACCTGCTCACCGCCGAAAACTTTCTCTTTCGGTTTATCGATGATGGTGCCGTTGACGCTGACGCGACGCTCAAGGATCCATTCTTTTATGCGGGAACGTGAATAATCAGGGAACAATTCCGCCAAAGTCTGATCTAAGCGTTGTCCAAGCTGTGCTTCGGACACCGTTGCGGTGAGTTGAACTTGTTGTGCCATATACAGCTTCTTCGTTAACGTTGGGTTTTCACGGCGATGCCGTTTAATATAATGTGCTATCGTACCAGGTCATAACCGGGAGCTATACGGACAGCTTCCGCTACAACACTTTGAGGATAATCATTTCGTCATGACGCGTATGAAACATCTGGTGGCTGCTGCCACATTGAGCCTGAGCCTGGCTCTGGTGGGTTGTTCCGGCTCATCGGATCCCGTTCCGGACAGCCCGCCATCTGAAATTTACGCTACAGCCCAGCAAAAGCTGCAGGACGGTAACTTTAAAGCGGCGATTAAGCAACTGGAAGCACTGGATAACCGCTACCCGTTTGGCCCTTATTCGCAGCAAGTACAGCTGGATTTAATCTACGCGTATTACAAAAATGCCGATCTGCCACTGGCGCAAGCCGCTATCGCTCGCTTTATGCGCCTGAATCCGACTCATCCAAACATCGATTACGTCATCTACATGAAAGGCCTGACGGATATGGCGTTGGATGACTCTGCACTGCAGGGCTTCTTCGGTATCGATCGTTCAGATCGTGATCCGACGCACGCTCGTGATGCTTTCCGTGACTTCTCACAGTTGCTGCGCAGCTATCCGAACAGCCAGTATGCTGAGGATGCGCAGAAACGTTTAGCCTACCTGAAAGAGCGTCTGGCGAAGTATGAACTCTCGGTGGCGCAATTCTATACCAAGCGCGGGGCCTATGTCGCCGTTGTTAACCGTGTTGAAGGGATGATGAAAGATTTCCCGGATACCGAAGCGACGCACAAAGCGCTGCCGCTGATGGAAAATGCCTACCGCCAGCTGCAGTTAACCGCAGAAGCGGACAAGGTAGCGAAGATCATCGCGACAAATAATCAGTCCTGATTTTACTACCAATAAAAAAGCAGCCTTAATGGCTGCTTTTTTTGCCGAAAATTCAGCCAGATTGCTGATTATCCGCTGCGGTTAACTCATCAATCTTGCTCTTTTCATCCCTGCCCTTCAAGCATTTTCCGCGATTTTATGAGCCTTTATCACAATTCACTGGCATTGACAAAAAGTGACATTTCAATGTGATCTAGATCACACTTTTTCCTGATTTACGCGGTATGCTGGTTCTACCCAGACGGAAATGACAGAGAGGTTTAACTATGATTCTGAACATTACCAGCAAACAAATGGAAATCACTGCGGCTATCCGCAACCATGTCGAAGACCGTCTCGCCAAGCTGGAAAAGTGGCAAACTCACCTGATAAATCCGCACATCGTGTTATCGAAAGAGCCGAAAGAATTCGTGGCTGATGCCACCATTAACACACCGAACGGCACGCTGGTTGCCAGCGCGAAACACGAAGATATGTACACGGCTATCAACGATCTGATTGCCAAGCTGGAGCGACAACTGAATAAGGCGCAGCACAAACCTGAAGCGCGCCGCGCAACCAGCAGTATGAAAGATTTCACCCCTGCGGGATAAATAGACCTTTTCCAGTAACGCGCCTGCGGGCGCGTTTTTTATTGACAGCTTTAAATCACTGCGGTTACTCTCAATCCACTTTATTGCTGGAATCACACATGAAACATCTACCGTTCTTCTTCGCATTCTTTTTTACCTTCCCCTGATTGGGAGGTGATTCGTCGTGTGAAAATGAATGCGAAGACGAACAACAAAGCCTCCCAAACGGGAGGCTTTTTTATTGGACATTTTACAGGTGAGCCCTATGAATCCCGAAAATCCGCTGCTGGCATTACGCGATAAGATCAGCGCCGTTGATGAAAAGCTGTTAACGCTGTTATCTGAACGCCGTTCGCTGGCGGTTGAGGTGGCGCAAGCAAAGCTCGCGACCCATCGCCCGATTCGCGATGTTGAGCGTGAACGCGCACTGCTGGAAAACCTGATCTCACTCGGCAAAAAGCACCAGCTTGATGCGCACTACATTACTCGTCTGTTCCAACTGGTGATTGAAGATTCGGTACTGACTCAGCAAGCGCTGCTGCAGAAAAACTTAAACCATCCGCACGCACACGCGCCGCGCATCGCATTTCTGGGTCCTAAGGGTTCGTACTCTCACCTCGCGGCGCGTAAATACGCCACACGTCATTTTGATTCCATGGTTGAGATGGGCTGCCTAAAATTCCATGACATCATTCATCAGGTGGAGAGTGGCCAGGCCGATTACGCCGTGATGCCAATCGAAAATACCAGCTCAGGCTCGATTAACGACGTCTATGACCTGCTGCAGCAAACCACGCTCTCCATCGTTGGCGAGCTGACCATCCCAATCGAACACTGTGTGCTGGTCAACGGCAATACCGACTTACAGCAAATTGAAACGGTTTATAGCCATCCTCAGCCATTCCAGCAGTGCAGCCAGTTCATCAATCGTTTCCCACAATGGAAAATCGAATATACCGAGAGCACCGCAGCGGCAATGGAAAAGGTCGCGGCGATGAATTCACCAAAAGTGGCGGCTCTGGGCAGTGAAGCGGGCGGTGAGCTGTATGGTCTGCAGGTGTTAGAACGGAATTTAGCTAACCAGCAACAAAACCATACCCGCTTCATAGTGCTGGCACGTAAGCCAATTGAAGTTTCTGGCCAGGTACCAGCCAAAACCACATTGATTATGGCTACCGGTCAGCAAGCTGGTGCACTGGTTGAGGCTCTGCTGGTGCTGCGTAATCACAATCTGATCATGAGCAAACTAGAAAACCGCCCAATTAACGGCAACCCATGGGAAGAGATGTTTTACATTGATGTGCAGGGCAATCTGCAATCGGAGAACATGCAGCTGGCGTTGAAAGAGCTGCGTGATTTGACGCGATCTTTGAAAGTACTCGGCTGCTATCCGGGTGAAAATGTTGTTCCGGTGGAACCGCGACTGTAAATGAAAAAGGCATCCTTGCGGATGCCTTCTCTTTTATTGCCGGCTATCGTTAGCCGAACGCAACATGCTTCGGCTCTCTACCAGGAAGCGTTGAGCGTAATCGCCAAACCAGTGCGCCACACCTTCAAAGCTCTTGATGAACGCCTGTTTATCGCCCTGCTCCAGCAATTTAATCGCATCACCAAAGCGCTGGTAATAACGCTTAATCAGCGCCAGATTACTCTCCGAAGACATGATGATGTCTGCGTAAAGCTGCGGGTCCTGAGCAAACAGTCGACCAACCATCGCCAGTTCCAGGCGATAAATCGGTGAGGACAGCGCCAACAGTTGATCAAGATTGACGTTCTCTTCCGCTAAATGCAAACCATAGGCAAAAGTGGCAAAGTGACGCAGCGCCTGGATAAAGGCCATGTTCTGGTCATGCTCGACCGCGCTGATGCGATGTAAACGCGCGCCCCAAACCTGAATCTGCTCCAGGAACCACTGATAGGCTTCTGGCTGACGACCATCACACCACACCACCACCTGCTTCGCCAGGCTACCGCTATCCGGACCAAACATCGGATGCAAGCCCAGCACCGGGCCAGTATGCGCCGCCAGCATCGCCTGCAGTGGACGGTTCTTCACCGATGCCAAATCCACCAGGATGCAGTCTTCCGGCAGTGTTGGTAATTCGGCGATGATCTGCTCGGTCAGATGAATGGGCACACTAATGATGACCATGCCCGCATCTTTGAGCAGCTCTTCAGAACGATCCCAATCGCCCTTGTCCAGAATACGGACCTGGTAACCTGACAGATTGAGCATCTTTTCAAACAAGCGCCCCATCTGGCCACGCCCACCAACAATCACCACCGGGCGCAGCGTTGGGCAGAGCGTTTTGAAGCCTTTGTCGTTTTCATGCGCATAAGATTCACGCATCAGGCGACGTAAGACATCCTCAATCAGATCTGGCGAAACGCCGAGCGCCTCGGCTTCCTGACGGCGTGAAGCCAACATGCTGGCTTCACGTTCTGGCACATAAATCGGCAAACCATAACGGCTTTTGACCTCACCTACTTCAGCTACCAGCTCAAGGCGTTTGGCTAATAGCCCAAGCAGGGCTTTATCGACTTCATCAATTTGATCGCGTAGCGCGGTCAGTTCAGCCACCATGACTCTTTATTCCTCGTGTGACAGACGTGCCGACAGCACTCCCTGCAGATCCTGATGGATTTCACGCAGCAAGGTTTCCGTGGTTTCCCAGTTGATACAGGCATCCGTGACGGAAACACCGTATTTCATTTCGCTACGTGGCTGCTCAGAAGACTGATTGCCTTCGTGAATATTGCTTTCCAGCATCAGGCCAATAATGGAACGATTTCCATCTTTAATCTGCGCAATAGCCGACTCGGCTACGCCAGGCTGACGGCGATAGTCTTTATTAGAATTACCATGGCTGCAATCTATCATTAAGGCCGGACGCAGTCCCGCTTTCAGCATCTCTTTTTCACACTGCGCAACATCTTCAGGACCGTAGTTAGGCGCTTTACCACCACGCAGGATTACGTGGCCATCCGGGTTGCCCTGAGTCTGTAACAGGCAAACCTGCCCCGCCTGATTGATGCCGACAAAACGGTGTGGCATCGCTGCAGCGCGCATGGCGTTGATTGCGGTGCCCAGGCTGCCATCAGTGCCGTTTTTGAAGCCGACAGGCATTGATAAACCAGAAGCCATCTCGCGGTGTGTTTGTGACTCGGTAGTACGGGCACCAATCGCAGACCAGCTGAACAGATCGCCGAGGTATTGTGGACTATTAGGATCCAGCGCTTCAGTGGCCAGCGGCAGGCCCATTTCCACCAGGTTCACCAGCAGCTGACGCGCAATGTGCAGCCCGGCTTCCATATCAAATGAGTTGTTCATGTAAGGATCGTTGATCAGCCCCTTCCAGCCAACGGTGGTACGGGGTTTTTCAAAATAAACGCGCATAACGATATACAGCTGATCCTTCAACTGTGCAGAGAGAGTTTGCAGCTGACGAGCATATTCCAGTGCGGCTTCGGTATCGTGAATTGAACAAGGACCACAGACCACCAGCAGGCGCGGATCGCGGCCAGCAATAATATCGGCAATGGTCTGGCGAGAAGCAGCAATCTGCGCTTCCTGCGCCGCAGTGAGCGGGAACTTCGCTTTCAGCTCTTGCGGGGTGATTAAAATTTGTTCGTCGGCGATATGCACATTGTTCAGCGCGTCTTTCTGCATGATGGCGATCCTTTTTAACTCGTGTATGCGGTTTGGGATCCTCACTGAGGATGGCGCTTACTGTACCACAACATGTACATCTTGCAATCCGTGAATGTACACTTTTATTACCACCACTGATAACCATCACAAAAACAAAACTAAAAACACATTAAATACATAAATTTAACGCAATTCAGGCCACCCAACACAAAGTGATTTGTGTAAATTTTATTTTACACTCTACTTTTATTTAAAAGTGCCAACACCCTCTTTTTCCATTAACATTTTGTTATTCATCGTTTTCCAGGATCTTAGGATGTCAACCTCTGTCATCACCTTACGCCCTTTCGTTCTAAAGGATGCTGGCGCTTTTACTGCGGCGGTCAATCAGTCTATCAACAGCCTGCTGCCATGGATGGTATGGGCGCATCACGATTATCGGGTAGAGGAAGCCACTAACTGGATTAATTTCACCCATATGCAGCGGAGTAACGGTGAAGCGTAAGAGTTCGCTATTGTCGATAGCAATGATCGGTTACTCGGCGGCGCAGGCATCAGATTCGCACAGCGGCTTGGGGAATTTAGTGCATTAGGCTATTGGGTTCGCAGCGATGCACAAAGGCAAGGTGTCGCAACACGTGCAGTGGCTCAATCGGTGGACTTTGGCTTCAAGCACGCGCAGATCCCCTTACTGGAGATTATCGCTGCTGAGGAGAATCATGCCAGCCGTGCCGTAGCATTGCGCAGTGGTTTTGAGTTTATCGATTGCCGCTATGGTTTAATCATTCTTGATAGCGGCCCAGTGAATAGCGCGATTTACCATCTCAAGCGACCATAAAAAAAGGGGCTGGCCCTTAGGCCAACCCCTTGTTTGCTATTAACTTTGGGATGTCGCTTACGCGCCCAGACGCTCTTTGATACGAGCTGACTTACCGGTGCGCTCACGCAGGTAGTACAGTTTGGCTTTACGTACAGCACCACGACGTTTGACAGCAATGCTGTCAATTACCGGAGAGTGAGTCTGGAAGACACGCTCAACGCCTTCGCCGTTTGAAATCTTACGAACAGTGAATGCAGAGTGCAGACCGCGGTTACGAATAGCGATAACCACGCCCTCGAATGCCTGCAGACGTTTCTTAGAACCTTCAACGACCCATACTTTCACTTCCACGGAATCACCCGGACGGAATGAAGGTACGTCCTGCTTCATCTGCTCTTGTTCAAGTTGCTTGATAATGTTGCTCATAATTAAATCTCTATATCCTGGGTAAACTGATAGTCAGGGAAGATTACTCTTCCACCTGATGGTTTTGTTGCTGCTGATGTTCCCGTTGGAACTCATTTAGCAACCGTGCTTGCTCTTCAGTCAGAGCCAGGTTTTCCAGAAGTTCAGGTCTTCTTAGCCAGGTACGGCCTAGCGACTGTTTCAGGCGCCAGCGGCGAATATCGGCATGGTTGCCCGACAGTAAGACTGGCGGAACCTCCATCCCTTCTAACACTTCAGGTCGGGTGTAGTGCGGGCAATCCAGTAAACCATCCGAGAACGAATCCTCATCGGCTGACGCCTGCTTGCCCAATACGCCGGGGATAAACCGGGCGACTGAATCAATCAACGTCATGGCTGGTAGCTCACCACCACTGAGTACGTAATCACCGATTGACCATTCTTCATCAATCTCAGTATGAATCACGCGCTCATCAATCCCTTCATAACGACCACACACCAGAATCAACTTCTGGTTGGTCGCCAGTTCGCAAACGCCCTGTTGGTCCAGTTTGCGACCCTGAGGTGAAAGATAAATCACCTTAGCACCTTCTCCCGCCGCCGCTTTCGCTGCGTGGATTGCATCCCGTAAGGGTTGCACCATCATCAACATTCCCGGTCCGCCGCCGTAAGGACGTTCATCCACGGTACGGTGCCGGTCGTGCGCAAAGTCACGAGGACTCCAGCTTTGAATGTTGAGCAGGCCATTTTTTACTGCCCGGCCAGTTACCCCGTACTCGGTAATAGCGCGAAACATCTCTGGAAACAGGCTAATAACACCAATCCACATCGCGTTCGCCGTTACGTTACCGGATTGTCCGGAGATCAAAAACCAGGATCCCAATCTACTTCAATCGTGCCAGTAGAGAGATCGACTTTCTTGATAACCTGTTCATCAAGAAACGGGATTAACCGCTCTTGCGCACCGAATGCATCTTTCAGGTTTGCCTTAACAACGAGAACGTCGTTCGAACCGGTTTCCATCAAATCAATGACTTTGCCCATTTCGTAACCGTCGAGGTTTACCACTTTGCAACCCATAAGGTCTTTCCAGTAGTAATCACCCTCTTCCAGCGCTGGCAGCTGAGCAGAATCAACCGTAATTTCGCAATTGGTTAACTGTGCCGCAGCGTCCCGATCGTCAATGCCTTTGACTTTGATGATCAGGTCCTGATTGTGGTGCTTCCAACCTTCCAGTTCGACCTGCTGCCATTTACCGGCACGCTGGATGAACCAGGGTTGGTAGTCGAAGATGCTTTCAGCGTCTTCAGTGGAGGAAAACACTTTGAGCCAACCTCGAATGCCGTAAGCGGCCCCCATTTTCCCCAATACAATTGGGTTAACGAGAGGCTGTGCGGCAGGTTTAATGCTCATGCTAACCACCGTGACAGATTAAGCTGCTTTTTTTGCTTCTTTGATCAGCGCGTTAACGCGATCAGAAAGCGTTGCGCCCTGGCCAACCCAGTGCTCAATACGGTCCAGATCCAGACGCAGACCTTCAGCCTGACCAGAAGCGATCGGGTTGAAGAAACCTACGCGCTCGATGAAACGACCATTACGCGCATTGCGGCTGTCAGTAACGACGACCTGATAGAACGGACGCTTTTTCGCGCCGTGACGTGCCAAACGAATTGTAACCATAACATCCTCATTAGTTAATAAAGCGCTCGGGTTCCATCGAGGGATGGAACCCGAGCGCAATATAAAAAGCCCGAAAATTTTACTCATTTTGGCGAAAAAAGCAACCTGAGCGTGTTAATTTTCTGGCTGTGTGCCGCTCGCCTTAGCGACCGGGGAATCCGGGCGGCATCATACCTTTCATGCCACGCATCATTTTGGCCATGCCACCCTTCTTCATTTTCTTCATCATGCGCTGCATGTCGTCGAACTGTTTCAATAAACGGTTAACGTCCTGCACCTGCATACCTGAACCGGTGGCAATACGGCGCTTGCGTGAGCCCTTGATGATTTCCGGTTTCTGACGCTCTTTGGTGGTCATCGAATTGATGATCGCCTCCATACGCACCAGCACTTTGTCATCCATCTGCGATTTCACGTTGTCTGGCAACTGCCCCATGCCCGGCAGCTTACCCATCAGGCTGGCCATGCCGCCCATGTTGCGCATCTGCTTCAGCTGATCGAGGAAGTCGTTGAGATCGAAGCCATCACCGGTTTTGAGTTTCTTCGCCAGCTTCTCCGCCTGTTCGCGGTCAACTTTGCTCTCGATATCTTCGATCAGCGACAGTACGTCGCCCATGCCGAGGATGCGTGAGGCGATACGGTCTGGATAGAACGCTTCCAGTGCTTCCGTCTTCTCACCCATACCCATGAATTTAATCGGCTTGCCGGTAATATGACGAATAGACAGCGCTGCACCACCGCGCGCATCACCATCCACTTTCGTCAGAATCACGCCCGTCAGTGGCAGCGCTTCATTGAAGGCTTTTGCCGTGTTTGCCGCATCCTGACCGGTCATGGCATCGACCACAAACAAGGTTTCCACCGGATTGATCGCGGCGTGTACCTGTTTGATCTCGTCCATCATCGCTTCATCAACGTGCAGACGACCGGCGGTATCCACCAGCAGCACGTCGTAGAATTGCAGCTTCGCTTCTTTCAGGGCGTTCTTAACGATGTCGACAGGCTTTTGGCTCAGATCGGAAGGACAGAAGTCCACGCCAACCTGCTGCGCCAGTGTTTCCAGCTGTTTAATCGCCGCCGGGCGATAAACGTCGGCAGAAACCACCAGCACTTTCTTCTTATGCTTCTCGCGCAGGAACTTACCCAGCTTCGCCACGCTCGTGGTTTTACCCGCACCCTGCAGGCCCGCCATCAACACCACAGCCGGCGGCTGTGCGTTCAGATTGAGCGCATTATTTTCTGCACCCATTGCCGCAACCAGCTCGTTGCGAACAATTTTGATAAATTCCTGGCCAGGCGTCAGGCTTTTGTTTACATCCTGACCTACCGCCGCTTCTTTCACGCGGTTGATGAACTCACGCACGACCGGCAGCGCAACGTCCGCTTCCAGCAATGCCATGCGCACTTCACGCAAGGTGTCTTTAATGTTGTCTTCGGTCAGCCTTCCGCGGCCGCTGATGTTGCGCAGGGATTGCGACAAACGATCGGTTAAATTATCAAACATGCTCTCTCACTTAGGACCGTAGCGAGGCCGCCCGGGCGGCACAATGCGGCGGATTATAGCACGAAGCCACAGCGATCTCTGCAATTGACCTTCAGATCGTTTGGAGCCTGATGCAGCTGGCGCTATACTGGCTTTTTCCTTATCTGACCGACACCTGAAAGGATCTATGTTCGTTTTCGCGATCGTGGCGCTGTTCGCCTACTCCCTCAGTCTTGCATTGATCATCCCCAGCCTACTGAAACGCAACGGTGGCTGGCGTCGTTTTGCCGTACTTTCTGCTTGCGTCGCGTTGATCGCCCATGCGGTTGCACTGCAACAACGCATTTTTGCCGTCGATAACGGACAAAACCTCAGCCTGCTAAATATCGGTTCGCTGGTGAGTTTGCTGATCTGCGCGATCATGACCATCGTTGCATCGCGCAATCGCGGTTGGTTACTGTTGCCGATTGTCTACGGCTTTGCCTTGATTAACCTCGCCTTCGCCACCTTTGTGCCGAATGCCTTTATTACCCATCTCGAAACCACGCCGGGCATGATGATCCATATCGGCCTGTCGCTGTTTGCCTACGCTACGCTGATTATCGCGGCACTGTATGCGCTGCAGCTGGCATGGATTGATTACCAGTTGAAAAATAAGAAACTGGCTTTCACCCAGGATATGCCGCCGCTGCTGAGTATTGAGCGTAAGATGTTTCATATCACGCAAATTGGTGTAGTGCTGTTGACGCTGGTGCTGTGTACCGGTCTGTTCTTCATGCATAACCTGTTTAGCGCGGAGAATGTCGATAAAGCGGTGCTGTCCATTCTTGCCTGGTTTGTTTATATCGTTCTGCTCTGGGGACACTATCATGAGGGCTGGCGCGGACGCCGCGTCGTCTGGTTTAACTGCGGTGGTGCACTGCTGCTGACCATGGCCTACTTCGGCAGTCGCGTGCTTCAGCACCTGCTCACTTCTCACTAAAGGAATTTTTTCGTTGGAACATGTTTCAACCACCACGCTGATCGTTACGCTGGTCATCATGGTGCTGGTCTCTGCGTACTTCTCCGGTTCAGAGACCGGCATGATGACGCTCAATCGTTATAAATTGCGCCACAAAGCCAAAAGCGGTAATCGCGCGGCTCGTCGTGTCGAAAAACTTTTACGCCGTCCTGATCGCTTAATCAGCCTGGTGCTGATAGGCAACAACCTCGTGAATATCCTGGCCTCCGCATTGGGTACCATTGTCGGTATGCGTCTTTACGGCGATGCGGGTGTGGCAATTGCCACCGGGATCCTGACTTTTGTGGTGCTGGTGTTTGCTGAAGTGCTGCCGAAAACCATTGCAGCGCTTTACCCCGAAAAAGTCGCCTATCCCAGCAGTGTGCTGCTGGCACCGCTGCAGTATGTGATGCTGCCTTTGGTCTGGCTGCTCAACACCATTACCCGCATTCTGATGCGCATGGTTGGTATCAAAACGGAAGGCTCCATCAGTTCAGCCCTAAGTAAGGAAGAGTTGCGTACCATTGTCTATGAGTCCCGCTCACTGATGTCTCGTCGTAATCAGGACATGCTGCTGTCGGTGCTGGACCTGGAAAAGGTCAGCGTTGATGACATCATGGTGCCACGCAATGAAATTGTCGGCATTAACGTCAACGACGACTGGAAATCGATTGTTCGCCAACTGAGTAATTCCCCGCATGGCCGGATCGTGCTGTTCCGCGATTCGCTGGATGATTCGGTTGGCATGCTGCGCGTGCGTGAAGCCTGGCGCATGATGACCGAGAAGAAAGAGTTCAACAAAGATCGCCTGCTGCGTGCCGCTGATGAAATTTACTATGTGCCGGAAGGTACACCGCTGAATGTCCAGCTGGTGAAATTCCAGCGTAATAAGAAGAAAGTCGGCTTAGTGGTTGATGAATATGGTGACATCAAAGGGCTGGTGACCATTGAAGACATTCTGGAAGAGATTGTTGGCGATTTTACGACGTCCATGTCTCCTTCGCTGGCGGAAGAAGTGATGCCGCAGAATGATGGCTCAGTGCTGATTGAAGGCAGCGCCAACGTGCGTGAAATCAATAAAGCCTTTAACTGGACGTTACCCGAAGACGAAGCACGCACCATCAATGGCATGCTGCTGGAAGCGCTGGAAGAGATTCCGCTGGTCGATACACGCGTGAAAATCGGGAAGTACGATGTGGATATCCTCGACGTGCAAGACAACATGGTGAAGCAGGTGCGCATTACCCCGCATCATCCGCTGAAATCCTCCATCGGTTCCTGAAGCCAAAAAAAACGCCGCGAACATCGCGGCGTTTTCATTTCTGCTCAGACAGGCACTAGATGTGCAGCTCTTTCAGCTTCTCAGCCGGCAGTTTCAGATCTTCGTTACGGTTCACGCCAATCTCATGCGCCAACACGTTACGCGCAATCTGCTGCGCTTCGTCGAGTGAGTGTAGCTTGTAGCTACCACACTGGTATTCATTCAGTTCCGGGATCTGGCTCTGTTCTTTCACTTTCAGAACATCTTCCATCGCCCCTTTCCACGCTTTCGCTACACGCTGCTCGTCTGGTTCACCAATCAAGCTCATGTAGAAGCCGGTGCGGCAGCCCATTGGCGAGATATCAACGATTTCCACGCCATCACCATTGAGGTGATTACGCATAAAGCCAGCGAACAGGTGCTCCAGCGTATGGATGCCTCGCTCAGTCAGAATATCGATATTCGGACGGCAGAAACGCAGGTCAAAAACGGTGATGGTATCGCCATGCGGAGTATTCATGGTTTTTGCAACGCGCACAGCGGGTGCGCCCATGATGGTGTGATCAACAGTAAAACTATCCAGTAGTGGCATACGTCACCTCCTGTTTTGAGATTTTTTTTAAAACGATGAAACTTTTCCGTTCGCCCAACGTCTGAATATATGAAAGACGCGCATTTGTTATCATCATCCCTGACAACAGAGATGTTAATTTTGGCCACAATGATGTGGCCATTTTCTTTTTTAGCCTTCGCGACCTGCCAGATAACTTTCGAAATCCAGCGTATCACTCTGTTCCAGCTTTTCCTGCGCCTGTACCGATTCCAACGCCTGACGACTGAAGTCATCTTCGGTCAAAATCTCTAACGGCTCTTCACACAGCAGATGGCGATACTGTTCAGCCAGTGCCACACCTGCGCCGGTTAAGCCATTTTCTTTGATGGCATGCAGAATACGCGCTGAATAGGTTAGCTCAGGATCATCAAACGATGCCACCAGTTGATCGCAAACCTGTTGATATTGCGTGCTGCCATAATTGCTGTCGAGCACCTCGGCAACACGACGCAGATCGGCAAACAGGGCTTTACCTACATCTACCAGCGGATGTTCTGTATCGCTACAACCTACACCAATCACCTGGCCCGGCTTACGTCCTTCCATGACCACGCGGTTCCAGTTTTTACGGCTGCATAACAGCTCGTCAGAACTCATCTCAGGCGCATCCGCCAGGGTACACCAGATCAGGAACAGGTCGAGGAAACGCGCCTGGTTAGCATCCACGCCAATGGCAGAGAACGGGTTGATATCCAGAGAACGCACTTCAATGTACTCGATACCGCCGCGTAACAACGCATCCGAAGGCGCTTCACCCGAACGTGTCACACGTTTTGGACGAATAGGTGCGTACAGTTCGTTCTCAATCTGTAACACGTTGGTGTTCAGCTGCAGCCAGTTGCCGTCGGCATCTTTGGTGCCCATGGCCGCATACTCTTCTGACGGCGTTTTAATCGCTGCTTTCAGCGCAGCAACGTAACCGTCGAGCGAGTTGAAGGTGATGCCCAAACCGCTCTGCGACTTATTGGTGTAGCCCAAATCACTGAGGCGCAGCGAGGTGGCATACGGCAGCCACAACGTCCCCTTGCCGTCCGTTTCAAAGGGTAATTTGCTTTCACGTCCCTGCAGGAACGATGAAGAGATCGCTGGAGATGCACCGAACAGATAAGGGATCACCCAACCAAAACGATAATAGTTGCGGATCAGACGCAGATATCCAGCAGAAATGGTCTCTTTTCCGCTTTCCGCATCTTTTACATCTGCCCACTCCTGCCAGAACGACAGTGGCAGCGAGAAGTTATAATGCACACCTGAGATAATCTGCATCAGTGCGCTGTAGCGATTTTTCAGTCCCTGCCGATAGAGGGTTTTCATCTTGCCGATATTAGAGCTGCCATATTGCGCCAGCTCAATGCTATCAACATCTTCAACATAACCCGGCATACTGAACGGCCACATGCGTTCCTGACCTAACTCTCGCGCAGTGTGGCGATGTATATCACGCAGGAAGGCCAGTGACCGATCAATGCTTTGATCGACAGGTGTAATGAACTCCAGCAGCGTTTCGGCAAAATCGGTGGTAATCCAACTGTGCTTGAGCGCCGAACCCAGGGATTCAGGATGTCCGGTCGTTGCCAGGTGACCATTCGGATTGACGCGCAAAGTCTCGCGTTCAATGCCACGGCCGATACCCTTTAACGCGTCGGGATGCGCTTCCAACCAGGAAAGCGCTTTTGATACGTCCGGGATCACATTAACCTCCCGCTGTGCGAATAATTTATTTTTGTTCAGCATAATGTTAACCGTAGCCTCGAATCTGTGCGAATCAATGCCACCATTGCATTGTTTGTAATGTGGCGGTCGCGATAACGATATAACGCAGCGTTTTACCGATGGCGAGGAACAGCACCGAGGGCAGCCAGGCAAAGCGCAACCAGCCTGCAAGCACGCAAAGCAGGTCGCCCACTACCGGCAGCCAGCTTAAAAGCAGCGCTGCAGGACCCAATCGATGTAACCACGTCATTGCTGTGTCATGCCATCGCCCCTGCCCTTTTGGCGGCATGAGGCGACCGAGAATAATGTTGGTCAGGCCACCCAGCGTGTTTCCCACTGATGCGGCCAATAACAATCCATAGATCGAACCCTGTTGGGCGATCAGCAAAGCAATCAGCACAGCCTCTGAACTTCCTGGAAGCAGGGTGGCACTCAGAAAGCTACTGCCGAATAACGATCCATAGGTCAGAATTTCATTCACAGTAAACGGACATCAACCACATCCATGCCCGCGGCTCGCGCCGCCTGAACACCAAAGTCAGCATCTTCAAATACCACACAGCGTTCAGGTGCCACGCCCATTAACTCGGCGCAGCGTAAAAAGGTATCGGGTTGGGGTTTATGGCGCTGCACATCATCCGCGCCGACAACGGCATCAAACAGATGATAGACACCCAAGGCTTCAAGCAGGGCCTTTGCCAGGCTGTGTTCACTGCCAGTACCCACCGCCATGGGACGACGACCGTGATACGCTTTTACCACGTCCATTAACGGTAAAGGGCGTACATCATCCAGCAACATCGCCCTGAGCGCTTCGGTTTTCTCTGCGGCCAGCAAATGAGGGTCATGCTCAGCGTTGTTCTGCTCAAGAATGTACTGCGCCAGCTGCCAGGTGGGCGCGCCATTAAAACTCACCATTTTTTTCTCATCCATGGTGAAACCGTAACGGCTCAGCACCTGCTGCCAGGCTTTTCGATGTGTCGGCTCAGTATCCAGGATTGTGCCGTCCATATCGAAAATCAGGGCGTCATATTGGTCGTACATTGTCACTCCATCGAGCACCACAAAATGAGCCATTACTTTAGCGTAATGCGCTTAGGTTGTCGCCAGGTGTGCTTAACAGCAAATGCTTTGAAAGCATTAGCTATTTTTGTTTTCGGAAAAAGGTCAGGTAGCGATACCCGGGATAAATGGCGGTTATATAAGTGATTTTTGCGTGATGAAGAAAAATGAGAAGTAAATTCAGAAAGCGGGCGTTGATTGTTTCGAACAGGAGATGGTGCATCCAGGAGGATTCGAACCTCCGACCGCTCGGTTCGTAGCCGAGTACTCTATCCAGCTGAGCTATGGATGCATTGGGGTCTAACTGATGTTACGGATGAAACAGTTTGAGAATAGCATGAAGAAAACAGAATGGTGCATCCAGGAGGATTCGAACCTCCGACCGCTCGGTTCGTAGCCGAGTACTCTATCCAGCTGAGCTATGGATGCATTGAGAGATTTTCTTACGATGGACTTACTGCAATCAACCTGGGAATGATACGAAGAATGGTGCATCCAGGAGGATTCGAACCTCCGACCGCTCGGTTCGTAGCCGAGTACTCTATCCAGCTGAGCTATGGATGCATCGAGTTAATTCTTGTACAACGCAGGGTGCTGACAACTCACCATGAAAGGAACTGCTCGTTCACTCTTACTTCAATTTTCCGAATGGTGCATCCAGGAGGATTCGAACCTCCGACCGCTCGGTTCGTAGCCGAGTACTCTATCCAGCTGAGCTATGGATGCATCGGAAATGGCGGTGAGGCGGGGATTCGAACCCCGGATGCAGCTTTTGACCGCATACTCCCTTAGCAGGGGAGCGCCTTCAGCCTCTCGGCCACCTCACCTTACGCGTTCTTCCGAACCGTGCTTCTGAACTTGTTTCTGCTCATCGGCACTGCGTGGCGCACATATTACTTTCCCGCACTTATAAGTCAAACAATTTTTCCCGACTTTTTCTGGATATCGTTCTGTTTGCACAAATGACGCGCAATTAGGATGTTTTGCCGACAAAAAGAGTGATTAATCAACAGCGAAAGCACGTTGCAGTTAACAAAATGGGAAGAAAGAAAATGAGGTTCAGGGCGGAAAAAATGAAGATGGGAGGATAAAAGCGGTAGCGCCTCGCAGGATGCGAGGCGCTGAATCCGTTAGTAACTCGTTTGCTGAGTTTTTTCGGCCTGGATACGCTGATAGATTTCTTCGCGATGCACCGAAACTTCTTTAGGCGCATTGACGCCAATACGGACCTGGTTACCTTTAACACCCAGCACCGTTACAGTCACCTCATCGCCAATCATGAGGGTTTCACCAACTCGACGAGTTAGAATAAGCATTCTTTGCTCCTTGAAAGATTAAAAGAGTCGGGCCTGTTCGGTCTCCCGGCCATATCCATCATATAACGCTGAACAATGTCTATGACAAATACACCATTGTGCATCGCCACGCCAATACATTCTGCTGATAGTTAGTTTAGCCGAAATACACTACATCAACCGGACTTTGTCATTATCGGGTGCACACCGCGTTAAAAAGCGCCAGAACACGGGGTTCTGGCGCTATTCACGATGCTGAATTTTAATTCGTTACAGTCGGTTACTCACCCACTCCGACACGCCAGCCAGTGCGCCAGCCAGTGCCTCAGGGTTTGTACCACCCGCCTGAGCCATATCAGGACGACCGCCACCTTTTCCGCCAACCTGAGCGGCCAGTTCGCCGACCAGCTCACCCGCTTTGACGCGGTCAGTCAGGTCTTTAGTCACCCCAGCAATCAGTGAAACCTTACCTTCAGCGACCGTTGCCAGCACAATGATGGCCGAGCCGAGCTGATTCTTCAGGTCATCCATCATGGTGCGAAGCATCTTCGGCTCAACGTTGTTAAGCTCGCTGACCAGCAGTTTGGTCCCCTTCACGTCCATCGCTTTACTGCTCAGCGAGGCACTCTCTTGCGCCGCTTGCTGATCGCGTAGCTGCTGCAGTTCTTTTTCCAGCGCGCGGACATGATCAACCAGGCCGCGCACTTTCTCATTCAGATTACTGCTGTTGGCTTTAACCACCTGAGCAATCTCAGATATCTGATCGCTCTGCGCATGCAGCTGAGCAATCGCGCCTTCACCCGTCAGCGCTTCAATACGACGCACACCTGCCGCCGTGCCGGATTCAGAATGAATGCGGAACAGGCCAATGTCGCCAGTGCGCGCTGCGTGCGTACCACCGCACAGCTCAACGGAATATTCACCCATGCTAACCACGCGCACACGCTGTTCATACTTCTCACCGAACAACGCCGTTGCGCCGCGCGCTTTCGCTTCATCCAGATCCATTACTTCAGTCTGGATGAGTAAATTGCGACGAATCTGGGTATTAACGATATCTTCAACGGTGCGAATCTGCTCTGGCTTCATCGCTTCGGTATGAGAGAAGTCGAAGCGCAGGTATTTATCGTTGTTGAGTGAGCCTTTCTGACCGACATGATCGCCCAATACTTCACGTAACGCTTCATGCATCAGATGCGTTGCGGAGTGGTTGAGAATAATACGAGCACGGCGCTCTTCATCCACTTGTGCATTGAGGCGGTCACCCACACGTAGCTCACCGCTGTTGAGCTTACCGATATGACCAAAGGCTTTGCCATACTTCTGTGTATCCTGGACACTGAATTCAGCATTCTGCCCAGTTAGCACACCGGTATCGCCCACCTGGCCACCTGACTCGCCATAGAATGGTGTTTGATCCAGAATCACTACCGCTTCCTGGCCAGCCGCGATCTGCTCAACCTGCTGACCGCCAACGAACAGCGCCAGCACGGTGCCTTCAGCCTGCAGTTGGTCATAGCCTTTGAAGTCAGTGGCGGCATCAAAGCGAATCACACTGTTGTAGTCCGCGCCAAAACCACTGGCCTCACGCGCACGCTGGCGCTGCTGTTCCATGGCTGTTTCGAAGCCCGCTTCATCAATCTTCAGATTGCGCTCGCGGCAGACGTCAGCGGTCAAATCCGCCGGGAAACCGAAGGTGTCATACAGGCGGAAGACCGTTTCGCCATCCAGCGTATCACCTTGCAGATTGGCTAACTCTTCATCCAGTAAAGCCAGGCCGCGTTCCAGCGTTTTAGCGAACTGCTCTTCTTCATTTTTCAGGGCATTTTCAACATGCTTCTGCTGACGTTTCAGGTCTTCACCGGCATCACCCATGACATCGATCAATGGCGCAACCAGTTTGTAGAAGAAGGCTTCTTTAGCTCCCAACATATTGCCATGACGCACTGCACGACGAATGATACGGCGCAGCACGTAGCCACGGTTTTCATTCGACGGGATGACGCCATCAGCGATCAGGAATGCACAGGAACGGATGTGGTCAGCGATGACGCGCAACGATTTATTGTTGAGGTCGGTCGCACCGGTTACCTGAGCAACAGCCTTGATCAGCTTGGCAAACAGATCGATTTCATAGTTGGAGTTAACGTGCTGCAGTACCGCAGCGATGCGCTCCAGGCCCATACCGGTATCAACAGAAGGCTTCGGCAGAGGTTCCATGGTGCCGTCGGCCTGACGGTTGAACTGCATGAAGACGATGTTCCAGATCTCAATATAGCGATCGCCATCTTCTTCCGGGCTGCCCGGTGGGCCCCCCCAGATATGGTCGCCGTGATCGTAGAAAATTTCGGTGCACGGACCACAAGGACCGGTATCACCCATCTGCCAGAAGTTATCAGACGCGTAGGCGCTGCCTTTGTTATCGCCGATGCGAATGATGCGTTCGCGCGGCACACCGACATCGTTAGCCCAGATTTCGAAGGCTTCATCATCGGTTTCATAAACGGTGACCCACAGACGTTCTTTCGGCAGCTTGAACCACTGTTCACCCGTCAGCAGTTCCCAGGCATAAGCAATCGCTTCTTTCTTGAAGTAGTCGCCAAAGCTGAAGTTACCCAGCATTTCAAAGAAGGTGTGGTGACGAGCGGTGTAACCAACGTTCTCAAGATCGTTGTGCTTACCACCGGCGCGTACACAACGTTGAGACGTGGTTGCGCGTGCATAATCGCGTTTATCCTGACCGAGGAAAACGTCTTTAAACTGCACCATTCCCGCATTGGTAAACAGCAACGTTGGGTCGTTGTTCGGTACGAGGGAGCTGCTGGCTACAACCTGATGTCCCTTGCTATGAAAAAAGTCGAGAAACGCTTGACGGATCTCAGCAGTGCTCTTGCTCATATAATTCCTGGAATCACGCTAACGAACGTTCCCTTTCGCGGGCAAACCACATCTGCAGGTTTACCGCTGATTGAGGAACAAAAAGTGGGAATAAGATAAATTTTCTTCAGTGGGAAGTAAAATCCCATCGCCTTTCAGTCGTCAATATTTCTGAAAACTGCCTGAATATCTTCCATCATAAAGCCTTTAGACATTAAAAAGCGCTGTACTTTGCTTTTCTCAGCCCAGGTTTGCGGCAGAGGATCACCAAACTTACGCTTAGCCAAATCGGCCGCACATTGACCCCAGTCCACTTCAGTATCCATCATCGCCTGATTGATCTCATCGCGGCTGATGCCCTTCTGTTGCAATTCCATACGCACGCGCTGTGAGCCGTAACCTTTCCGTGCGCGACTTTGGATAAAGCGTTCGGTGAAGCGCTGGTCGTTGAGCCAGCCACTCTCCTGGCACCAGTCGAGGACCTTTTCCAGCAGCTCATCCGGTATCGGCACATTTTCTTCTTGCTTCAGATAAGCCGCACGCTGAGAAGAGAGTTGCAGCTTACGCTTCAATTCGTCACGGCTGTGGTCACGCTGCGATAGCACACGCATGGCACGATCCAGCAAACGGGAAAATGTCGGCACCGAAGCCGTTGAAGGTGATGATGACATGAATTTGACCTTGTTCTGACTGTTGCGCAGGGTAAAGCAAGAAGACGATCAGGGGAAGTGTTGACGGGGAAAAGCAAACGGGAGCATCGCTGCTCCCGTGGTGGGTATCTTAGAAATCTTCGTTGGTTTCGCTAGCTTCTTCGTAGTCATCAGCAGAGATTTCTGCTGCACCCGCTCCAGCCGTTGCACCCGTCAGCAGCAGATCGCGTAACTTCTTATCGATCTCGTTAGCAATCGCTGGGTTCTCTTTCAGGAAGTTGGTCGAGTTCGCTTTACCTTGACCAATCTTTTCGCCGTTGTAGCTGTACCACGCACCGGCTTTCTCAACCAGTTTGTGTTTCACGCCGAGATCCACCAACTCGCCAAAGGTGTTGATGCCTTCACCGTACATAATCTGGAATTCAGCCTGCTTAAATGGCGCAGCGATTTTGTTCTTCACCACTTTTACGCGGGTTTCGCTACCAACCACTTCATCGCCCTCTTTAATCGCACCGATACGGCGGATATCAAGACGAACAGAAGCATAGAATTTCAGCGCGTTACCACCGGTGGTGGTTTCTGGGTTACCAAACATCACACCAATTTTCATACGAATCTGGTTGATAAAGATCAGCAGCGTGTTGGACTGCTTCAGGTTACCCGCTAACTTACGCATCGCCTGGCTCATCATACGTGCGGCCAGACCCATGTGCGAATCACCGATTTCACCTTCGATTTCCGCTTTCGGCGTCAGTGCCGCAACGGAGTCCACGATGATCACATCAACGGCACCGGAGCGAGCTAACGCATCACAAATCTCCAGCGCTTGTTCACCGGTGTCCGGCTGCGAACACAGCAGATTGTCGATATCAACGCCGAGTTTTTTGGCATACACCGGATCAAGCGCATGTTCAGCATCGATAAAGGCACAGGTTTTACCTTTACGCTGTGCAGCGGCAATCACCTGCAGCGTCAGCGTGGTTTTACCGGAAGATTCTGGTCCGTAGATCTCAACGATACGCCCCATCGGCAAGCCACCAGCACCCAACGCGATATCCAGTGACAGTGAACCGGTTGAGATGGTTTCTACGTCCATTGAGCGGTCTTCACCCAGGCGCATGATCGAGCCTTTGCCAAATTGTTTCTCAATCTGGCCCAGCGCGGCAGCTAAAGCTTTCTGTTTGTTCTCGTCAATCGCCATTTCCACTCCTAATCATGCTGGGTAAGCCGACATCATTGTGTGCCTGCTCGTTCTGTTGCCGGTAATTATACTGTATGACCATACAGTATCAAGTTTAATTTGTCAGAAATTCATCAAGCAGTGTTTGCAGCGCCCAGCTGACGGATTGCCGACGCACCGCGTCACGGTCTCCGGCAAAGATCTGCCGCTGCGCCAGAACACGATCGCCAGGTCCGGCAATGGCAAACCACACTGTACCCACTGGCTTTTCTGCCGAACCACCATCTGGCCCCGCAATCCCGCTCACAGCAATGCCAAACTCGGCGGCGGCGGCATTGCAGGCACCTTGAGCCATCTCACGCACAGTTTGCTCACTGACCGCGCCATACTGCGCCAGAGTCGCTGCCTGCACGCCCACCATCTGCTGTTTGGCTTCGTTGCTGTAGGTCACGAAACCCCGCTCAAACCAGGCAGAGCTGCCACTGATATCGGTAAACACTTTGGCGATCCAGCCACCGGTGCAAGATTCCGCCGCGGTCACCGTTGCCTCGCGTTTCTTCAGCTGTTCGCCAATACGCTGGCTGAGCTGCTGCAACTGTTGGTCGTTCATCGCCTTCTCCTGTTTTGGCGCTGCGCGTTAGCCATAAATGGTGCAACAGAGCACCCTTTTCAACCTCTGCCGCACCAATTTGCGCAACCGCTTCCAGCAATTTTAACGCGTTCTCACTGCCACCATGAATAAGCGTGGGAAAGCTAACAAAACCTGGCCGTTGGTGCGTGGGGGATAAGCCGGCATTAATGCCTGATGATAGTCATGCAGAAAATCCGCTTGTTGCTGTTCGGTCAATCCAGCGAGGAAAGGACGCAAGCCCGTGGCACGGAGCCAGGTAATGATGGCCTGCGCATCGGCCATCGGGTGATAGTACGTGGTACGCCAGATGTCCACCTGACAGCCAGCATCACTCAGCAAATCATAATATTGTTCCGTGCTCAGCAGGCGTTTGCGATCCGCGGCCTGTGGCGAGATATGTGCCTGCCAGCGTTCACTAGACGCAACCTTACGCATCAAGCTGTGAGAGGCTTCTTCAAGATTGTCCGGCATCTGTATCGCCAGAGCGCCACCGATATCCAGCTGTTCAACCAAATGCGGCAGCAGCGTGTAGTGATCGGTTAACCACTGCAGCGAAGCATTCGCATAGATGACCTGCTGTGGCTGGCTCGCCTGCCAGGTACGAATATCCGCCTGCAGAAAAGTGCAGGCAGGTAACCGCTCTTGCGCTTGTTCCAGCATGGCTGCAGAGCTATCGATGCCTGTAATCACCGCGCCTGGCCACGCTTGCGCCAGCAGCTCAGTGCTGTTGCCGGGACCGCATCCGAGGTCAGTCGCGAAATGCACGTCGGTAAGAGGAATACGTTCTAACAGTTCACGCGCAGGGCGCGTGCGTTCCGATTCAAATTGACGATACAGCTGTGGATTCCAGTCTTGCATGGCAACGCTCCTGTCTGGCTGAAGAGCATCACACTACCTGTTTTCTCAATCGCTAAGCGAAGAGAAAAGTGCGATGTCTCACCTTTTTACCCTTTGTCACTGGTTAATGTCAGTCACGAGCACTAAGTTAAAACAATGTTTCATTTTTAAAAAACGAGGATCGCGTTATGGTTTCACAACCTGAATTAACCGGTGTCTGGTGTCCTTCAGTTACCCCTTTCGATCAAGATAATAAGCTCGACATTGATGCGCTGGGCCGCCACTTTGCGCGCCTGAACGCCTCGGGGATTGATACGCTGTTGCTGATGGGCAGTATCGGGGAGTTTGTTTCGCTGACCCAACAGGAACGGCTGATGCTGATTCGCGAAGCTCGTCAGCTTTCGCCACTGACCATGGTCGCGAATATCTCAAGTACCTGCGTTCCCGACATGTTGCAGCTCGCTGAAGCCGCCTGGCAAAACGGTTATGACGCCGTGATGGTTTTGCCGCCCTACTACTATGGGCAAACGCAGAAACAGCTGTTGAGCTACTTTAAAGCACTGGATAAACAGTTAGGCGGCAAGTGGTTTGCCTACAACTTTCCGGCGCGTACCGGTTGCGATTTAACGCCGGCATTGGTAGCAGAATTAGCCGCTGAACTGCCGCAGTTTATCGGCATTAAAGACACCATGGATTGTCTTTCACACAATCGGGCCCTGATTGAAGAAACCAAAAAGGTTCGCCCTGATTTCACCGTGCTTTCAGGGTATGACGAATATCTTCTGCCTAATTTGCTGGCCGGCGGTGCCGGGGTGATTTCCGGCTTAAACAACATAGTGCCGGAGTTGTTTGCCGAGGCGATGCACGCATGGCGAGCGGGAGAGTTAGCGCAGTTGGCACAAATTCAACAGCGTATTGGTAAGCTAATGGCGATTTACACCATCGGCGATGACTTTGTCACGACCATCAAAACCGCAGTGGCGCGCAAATATGATTCTATGAGCAGCCATTCACGTAATTATGGCGGTGAACTCACGGTTGAGCAGTGCGCAGAGCTGGATCGTTTGCTGATGTGATCACATTAAGGGACGGCCGGGCAGCCGTCCCGTTCTCAGTTCTTTTTAACAAACTCAGATTTGAGTTTCATCGGGCCAAAACCATCGATTTTGCAATCAATGTTGTGGTCGCCTTCAACCAGACGAATGCTTTTCACTTTGGTGCCAATCTTCAGGGTTGAAGAACTGCCTTTCACCTTGAGATCTTTGACTACGGTAACGCTGTCCCCATCAGCCAGCAGATTGCCATTGGCATCCCGCACCACCAAACCATCCGATGCTGCATCAGCACTCGGTGACCAGATATGGCCACAAGATGGGCAGTTCAGGTTCTCACCATCCTGCCAGGTATAATCAGCCTGGCACACAGGGCAAGCAGGTAATGTTGTCATGAGCATTCCTCAGAAGTCGAAAGGCGGTGAAGATGGCACCGCAAAAGGGGCGCCATCTTATACCCTCACTCTTTATAAGGACAGCATTAAAGCATGTTGCCCTGACGCGCTTTCGCCACTGCCTGACCCAATTGCCATACCGCCATGGCATAGTGTGTGCTGTGGTTATAACGCGTGATGACATAGAAGTTAGGCAGGCCATACCAATATTGATAACTGGTGCCAAGATCAAGGCGCAGCAGACTCGCCTGGTTATTACCATCCAGCGATCCTTGCGGCGTCAGGCCACTCGCCATCAGCGTATTCACCGGATAAAGCGTTTTAAACCCATTTTCCAGTGCAGGAGCCTGCCCGCTTGCCGGTACGGCAACATTCTGCCCTGCCCGCCAGCCGTGCTCTTTAAAGTAATTTGCTACGCTACCAATCGCATCCACAGGATCCCACAGGTTAATGTGGCCATCACCATTGAAGTCGACCGCATACTCTTTATAGGAAGACGGCATAAACTGGCCGTACCCCATTGCACCCGCAAAGGAACCGCGCAGATCCAGCGGATCATCCTGTTCAGTGCGCGCCATCAGCAGGAAGGTTTCCAGTTCGCCGCTGAAGTAGGCCGCGCGACGAGGATAGCTAAAGGATAAGGTGGCCAGCGCATCCAGCAGACGCGTTTTGCCCATCACCCGACCCCAGCGTGTTTCCACACCAATGATTCCGACAATGATCTCCGGCGGCACACCATAAACCTGCTGAGCGCGTTGCAGCGCGTCCTGATATTGATCCCAGAACGCCACACCATTTTGCACATTATCTGGCGTGATGAATTTATTACGGTAGCGGATCCAGGCGCCGTTTGGCCCCGTCGGAGGCGTGTAGCTTGGTGCTTGTTGATCCATCAGGCGCAGCACGTAATCAAGACGCTTCGCCTGGCCAATCACGGCGTGCAGTTGATCACGGTTAAAACCGTGTTTTGCCACCATTTGATCAATAAACTGCTCAGCCGCTGGATTCCCTGCGAAATCACCAAACATCGGCTGAACGGCGTGTGAAGGTTCCAGTAAAAAACCACCTTTTGGTGCAGGCACAACGGCGGTTTGCTGCTGGGTTGCAGGCTTACTGCTGCAGGCAGCAAGCAAGGCGATAAGTGGAAGAAAAGCAACCTTAAAACGCATTAGATATCCATAAGCCAGATGAAACCGGAAGCCAACATGGTAATCGTTCATCAAAGCGGGATACAGAGCAATATCTTAAATTTACGCCGCTATTCCCTGGTTTCAGTGGGTTGCAGCGAAAATTTGCGGAACAGCTCCACACTTTATCTTTATCGCCCAATTTTACTTTTTACTGCTTATCGCAATTTGTTAAGGTCGGCAGCCAGAATCCATTGCAGCCGGATGATGCGCGCAGGGCAAAATGTTAATATCTGCGCCTTGGTTATCCGTCTGTGAGATAACGCACCACACTGGCCTGCTCATATCGGGCAGCCATGATTGAACGAGTGAATTTTGAGCGAAAACGAGATGAAAGGAGCAGCGCAAATGGACTTTACTGGCCACACGCCCATGATGCAGCAATACTTGCGCCTGAAGGCTGACCATCCCGAAATCCTGCTGTTTTATCGCATGGGCGATTTTTACGAGCTGTTCTACGACGACGCCAGGCGAGCCTCACAACTGCTGGAGATTTCACTCACGAAACGCGGCGCGTCAGCGGGTGAACCCATCCCGATGGCGGGCGTGCCCTATCATGCTGTTGAAGGTTATCTGGCAAAACTGGTCCAGCTCGGTGAATCCGTGGCGATCTGCGAACAGATTGGCGACCCGGCACTGAGCAAAGGACCGGTTGAGCGTAAAGTCGTGCGCATTGTGACACCAGGCACCATCAGTGATGAAGCGCTGCTGCAGGAGCGTCAGGACAACTTACTGGCGGCCATCTTCCAGAGCCAGCGCGGGTTTGGTTATGCCACCCTCGATATCAGCTCGGGGCGTTTTCGCCTGAGCGAACCTGTCGACCAGGAGACCATGGCGGCAGAACTCCAACGCACTAATCCTGCTGAACTGCTCTATCCCGAAGATTTCCAGGCCATGGCGCTGATCGATCAGCGTCGTGGTCTGCGCCGTCGTCCGCTATGGGAATATGAAATCGACACCGCACGCCAGCAGTTAAACCTGCAATTCGGCACGCGTGATCTTAGCGGCTTTGGTGTTGAACAGGCTCATCTGGCGCTACGCGCTGCGGGTTGTCTGCTTCAATATGTTAAGGATACCCAACGCACCTCCCTGCCACATATTCGCTCGTTAAGTATGGAGCGCCAGCAGGACAGCGTCATCATGGATGCAGCCACTCGCCGCAACCTGGAAATCACGCAAAACCTGGCCGGGGGCACCGAAAATACCCTGGCGGCGGTGCTGGATAAAACCGTCACCCCGATGGGAAGCCGTATGCTGAAGCGCTGGCTGCATATGCCGCTGCGCGATGTCACCACCATTGGTCGGCGCCAGGAATCGATTGCTGAACTGCAATCTTTAAGTGAAACATTGCAGCCGGTGCTGCGCCAGGTGGGCGATCTAGAACGCATCCTGGCGCGCCTGGCACTGCGCACTGCGCGCCCGCGTGATTTGGCTCGCATGCGACATGCCTTCCAGCAACTGCCGGAGTTGAACCAGCAGCTGGAAGGTGTTGAGGCAACTCAACTGGTCAATTTACGTTCGCAGATGGGTGAGTTTGCTGAACTGCGAGAGCTGCTGGAACAAGCTGTCATTGAATCCCCTCCCGTGCTGGTACGTGACGGCGGTGTGATTGCGCCTGGCTATAACGCCGAATTAGATGAATGGCGTGCGCTGGCCGACGGTGCCACTGATTATCTCGACCGCCTGGAAATTCGCGAACGAGAGAAGCTAGGGCTGGATACTTTAAAGGTGGGTTTTAACGCAATTCATGGTTACTACATTCAGGTCAGCCGCGGCCAAAGCCACCTGGTGCCGATTCACTATGTACGCCGTCAGACGCTGAAGAACGCCGAGCGCTACATCATTCCTGAATTGAAAGAGTATGAAGACAAAGTACTGACCTCAAAAGGCAAAGCGCTGGCGCTGGAAAAAGGCCTGTACGAAGCGTTACTCGATCAGTTGCTGCCACATCTTGAAGCACTGCAGATCAGTGCCGCGGCGCTGGCTGAACTGGATGTGTTGGCTAACCTGGCAGAACGTGCCTGGACGCTGAATTACTGCCGCCCGGTACTGCAGGAAAAAGCCGGTATCCGCATCACTGCGGGTCGCCACCCTGTCGTGGAGCAGGTTCTGAAAGAACCGTTTATTGCTAACCCGCTATCGCTGTCAAATCAGCGCCGCATGTTGATCATCACCGGTCCGAATATGGGCGGTAAAAGTACCTACATGCGTCAGACTGCGTTGATTGCGCTAATGGCGTGGATTGGCAGCTATGTGCCAGCCGAAGAAACCGTGATTGGTCCTATCGATCGCATTTTCACTCGTGTCGGTGCGGCTGATGACCTGGCTTCAGGGCGCTCAACCTTTATGGTTGAAATGACCGAAACGGCCAATATCTTGCACAACGCCACGGAGAACAGCCTGGTGTTGATGGATGAAATCGGTCGCGGCACATCGACCTACGATGGGCTGTCGCTGGCATGGGCTTGTGCGGAGAGTCTGGCAAACCGCATCAAAGCGATGACACTGTTTGCCACCCACTACTTCGAACTTACGACCCTGCCGGAAAAAATGGAAGGCGTAGTGAATGTGCATCTTGATGCCATGGAGCATGGCGATACCATTGCATTTATGCACAGCGTACAAGATGGTGCAGCCAGCAAAAGCTATGGTTTAGCAGTTGCTGCATTAGCGGGTGTGCCGAAGGACGTGATCAAACGTGCGCGCAACAAGCTGAAAGAGCTGGAAGCGCTCTCCGGCAGTTCTGCGGCATCCACTGTAGAAGGATCGCAAATGCAGCTGCTGGTGGCAGAAACATCGCCAGCCGTAGACGCACTGGAAGCGTTGGACCCTGATAGTCTCACGCCAAAACAGGCGCTGGAGTGGATTTACCGCCTTAAAACATTGGTTTAGTTCAATTTTAATGAGCGGCGGGTAATGACGTCGCTCATTAGCGTAACGGCCTGATAACGCACATAAAAAAACGGTGACCCAAGGGTCACCGTTTTTTATTGCCGATTACGGCTTATTCGCGAAACAGTGCTTCAATGTTGAGGCCCTGAGTCTGCAGGATTTCACGCAGACGGCGCAGACCTTCAACCTGAATCTGACGGACGCGCTCACGGGTCAACCCGATCTCACGGCCCACATCTTCCAGCGTTGCCGCTTCATAGCCTAACAGGCCGAAACGACGCGCCAGCACTTCACGCTGCTTGGCATTCAATTCAAACAACCACTTAACGATGCTTTGTTTCATATCATCGTCCTGCGTGGTGTCTTCCGGGCCGTTGTCTTTTTCATCGGCCAGGATATCCAGCAGCGCTTTTTCGGAATCTCCACCCAGCGGTGTGTCAACCGAGGTAATACGCTCGTTGAGACGCAGCATACGGCTTACATCATCAACCGGCTTGTCTAACTGCTCGGCAATCTCTTCAGCACTCGGCTCATGGTCAAGCTTATGCGAAAGTTCGCGCGCGGTACGCAGATAAACATTCAACTCTTTAACGATGTGGATCGGCAGACGAATAGTACGGGTTTGATTCATGATCGCCCGTTCAATAGTCTGACGAATCCACCAGGTGGCATAGGTTGAGAAACGGAACCCACGTTCTGGGTCAAACTTCTCCACGGCACGAATCAGGCCGAGATTACCCTCTTCAATCAGATCCAGCAGTGCCAGACCACGATTGCTATAACGACGGGCAATTTTCACCACCAGGCGTAAATTACTTTCAATCATGCGGCGGCGAGAAGGAATGTCACCACGTAGTGCACGACGAGCGAAGAACACTTCTTCTTCAGCCGTCAGTAGTGGAGAGTAACCGATCTCACCAAGGTAAAGCTGCGTCGCATCCAAAACGCGTTGCGTCGCACCCTGTGACAACAGCTCTTCTTCAGCTACTTCGTTATCACCAGGTTCGTTCTCAACGAGAGCCTTCTCATCAAAAACCTCAGCTCCGTTCTCCTCGAATTCCGCATCTTCATGTAACTCGTTAACTTTCAGCGTATTCTGGTTCATAAGCGGCTCCTACCCGTGATCCAAGGGCAGAACACCTAAGGTTCTGCCGGATTATCGCTGCGGTAAATAACGCAACGGGTTTACGGATTTCCCCTTGTAACGAATTTCAAAATGTAATCTAACCGAACTGGTTCCGGTACTACCCATGGTAGCGATTTTTTGCCCCGCCTTAACTTCCTGTTGTTCCCGGACCAGCATGGAATCGTTATGGGCGTAAGCACTCAGATAATCATCATTGTGTTTGATGATGATTAAATTACCGTACCCACGGAGCGCGTTGCCTGCGTATACCACCCTTCCTGAAGCAGTGGCGACAACAGGTTGTCCACGCGAACCGGCGATATCGATCCCTTTGTTTCCGCCTTCCGCAGCGGAGAAGTTATCGATGATCTTCCCATCAGTCGGCCAACGCCAGCTTCCCACTGGGGTTGTGCTGTTAGTCGTGCTGCTGACTGTAGGCGGTACGGTAACCGGAGCTGTGGTCGTTGCCACATTATTTGCCCCTTTCGACGGCAGCATTTTACCGCCTGTCGAACCCGAATCATCAGAATACGTAATAACAGGTTGCTGTGCAACAGGGGCCGATTTAATTTGCGTTTGGTTGGATGCCACCGGCACGCCGCCCTGTGTCGCATCCGCTGCGGTTATCGCATTGCCACCGGTGATGGTCTGGCCATTACCGTTGCCAACCTGCAGGACTTGCCCCGCTTCCAGGCCATACGGGGCCGGGACGTTATTGCGTTGCGCCAGATCGCGGAAGTCATTGCCGGTAATCCAGGCAATGTAGAACAGGGTATCTCCACGTTTAACGGTGTAAGTCTCACCACCGTAACTACCTTTAGGAATATTCCCATAATTACGGTTGTACACGATACGACCATTTTGCGTGACAACATTATTATTGCCACTAACCATTCCCCCGGAGGGTGCAGCTGATGGTGTACCGCCGCTTAACATTCCGCCGTGTGGCATGGCTGGTACGGTACTGTTCTGCGATGAGAGCATGCCACCGCTGCTCGGTGAGGAGGTCATGCCGCCGCCAGAGGACATCATACCGCTGTCGCCACCGCCGCCAATCTGGCTAATCGGAGCTTGCGTGTTGTCGCCTGAGCTACAGCCCGCCAGCCAAAAACCTACCAGTGAGAGTGCCGCCAAACGGCGTAATTGAAATACTGTGCTTCCCGTGCTCATTGATCCCCCGTTATGGCAATCCTGGATGTAACTGTGTCGTGGTTGTGACCGCATGATTCACTGCGCAACAGGCGGAATACGGTCTTTCACATTGATTAACAAGGATAGTAACAATATCAACTGCGCCATGCCATGTAACAGTTGTGAAGATTTACGTAGCAATGGCTCAGGCCAGATCGCCCTGAACTAACGGCACAAAGCGGACGGGTTCGATGATTTCTTCAATTAATTCACCACCCTGACGACGTAAACGCTTTAAAACCTGCTGATCTTCGCCGACTGGCAGCACCATTTTGCCACCCTCACCTAATTGCGCTATCAGCGCAGTCGGAATTTCAGGGGGTGCAGCGGTGACAATGATGGCATCAAACGGGCCACGTGCTGCCCAGCCTTGCCAACCGTCACCATGGCGAGTCGAAATATTGTGCAGGTCGAGTTGTTTCAGGCGGCGCTTAGCCTGCCATTGCAACCCTTTTATGCGTTCAACGGAATAAACGTGATTGACCAGATGGGCCAGAATAGCGGTCTGATAGCCTGAACCGGTGCCGATTTCCAGCACGCGCGATTCCGGGCTCAGTTCAAGTAACGCGGTCATCCGCGCTACCATGTAGGGCTGTGAAATCGTCTGCCCACTGCCAATCGGCAGCGCAACGTTTTCCCAGGCTTTATGCTCAAACGCCTCATCGATAAAGCGTTCACGCGGGACATCAGCGATGGCTTTTAACAGGTGCTCATCGTGAATACCCTGCGCACGCAGTTGCTCTAACAGCGTTTCGATGCGCCGGTTCACCATGCGAGATTTACCTCAGCCTCGATCAACCAGTCGCTTAATACTTCCTGCGCCGCATGTGCCGTAAGATCGACATGCAATGCCGTCAACGACACGTAACCTGCATCTACCGCAGCGAAATCGGTGTCGGGGCCCGCATCCAGTTTGTCCCCCGGCGGGCCAATCCAGTACAGGGTATGGCCGCGCGGATCTTCCGTGCAAATCACCTGATCGGCCGGATGGCGGCTGCCACAACGCGTCACACGGAAACCTTTGATTTCCGCTAGCGGTAGATCAGGCACATTGATGTTCAGGATACGCCCGGTGCGCAGCGGTGCGCGGGACAACGCACGCAACAGCGCGCAGGTCACCGCAGCAGCGGTGGCATAGTGTTGATGACCGTTGAGTGAAACCGCCAGCGCGGGCAGTCCAAGATGGCGCCCTTCCATCGCGGCAGCCACGGTGCCAGAGTAAATCACGTCATCACCCAGATTGGGGCCAGCGTTGATGCCTGAAACCACAATGTCCGGACGCGGCTGCATCAGTTTGTTAACCCCAAGAAACACGCAATCCGTCGGCGTGCCCATCTGTACAGCGATGTCACCATTCTCATGGGTAAAAGTACGCAGCGGGGTTTCTAACGTCAGAGAATTTGATGCGCCACTTCGATTGCGATCGGGCGCGACAACCTGCACCTCCGCAAACTCACGCAGTGCGCGAGCCAGCGTCTGAATGCCGGGGGCATGAATTCCATCGTCGTTGCTGAGCAATATCCGCATCTGTTCCTGACCTTTGTTCATTCAACGGGCCCTCAACTCGCCGGGCATCCGCTGTTGGGGTGCCGCACAAACAAGATTTGGCGAGACGAAGATGTTTGCATTCTAGCGGTGAGGCGCGGGAAGTGGTAGGCGTAAATCACGGAACTTCCGGCGTTTGCCGCAACATTATGCAGCCGGAGCAGATATTTACCCGGCGTTGAGGCCGGGTAAAGTGGGGTTATTCATCGCTGATTGGCGCAGCGGCACCGTTACTCAGTAGTTCGCGCACCACGCTGGTGGCGAAACTCCCGGCTGGTAGCCAGAACTGCATCTCCAGCGTGACGTCATCCCACCAGTTCCAGCGCAGATCTTTCGGCACCACCAGCATGGCGCGGCGGGCTGCATCAACGCGCTCACGTTCCAGCAGCGCCAGCAAATCCGCAGCCGGTGCCAGATTAGCCTGCTCAAAGGCCAGCGCGTCACCCTGGGGGCCCAGATCACCTCGCCCGGCGAGCGGCGCGGTGATGCGCAGTTCATGATGATTCACACGCTGCTGCAATTCCGCCAGCTCTTCCGCCTGCGCCACAAACCAACTGCCGCGACCGGCCAGCTGCAGTGCATCACCCGCTTGTACCTGATCCAACACGCCATCACGCTGCAAACGCGCACTGGTGACCTGATTAAACAGTTGGCTGCGCGCAGCAGACAGCAAAATACCTTTCATGCTGCGATCGCGCGGGCGGAATTTCTCTTCAGCCCACAGTTTTGCCTGCGTCAGGTTATTACCGCCGCGGCCAAAGCGTTGTTCACCAAAGTAGTTAGGCACGCCGTTTTGCTGGATTTGCTGCAAGCGCGCATCCACTTCTGCGCGATCCGAAATCTGACGCACAACCAAACGGAACGCATTACCTGCCAGCCCGCCAGTGCGCAATTTGCGCTTATGGCGGATCACCTGCAGAATTTCCACGCCTTCCAGCTGGAAACCGGCCAAATTCGGCATCGCGTTACCCGGCACGCGGAAACACAGCGTCTGCTCAGTCACCGCATGGCGGTCTTTCATCCCAGCATAGCTCATATCACGTTGATGCACGCCGAGGAATTTCGCGATAGCTTCGGCGACAAAGCGTGTATTGCAGCCTATCTTGCGGATGCGCACCAGCACCTGCTCGCCTTCGCCATCATAGGGATAGCCGAGGTCTTCAATCACCACGAAATCTTCGGGATTGGCCTTGATCACGCCGGTGGCGCTCGGAACGCCGTGCAGGTAAAGCAGTTCACTCATACTTAATCGGCCTTCACCAGCAGCGCCACGGCTTCACAGGCAATGCCTTCGCCACGGCCGGTAAAGCCAAGCTTCTCAGTCGTGGTCGCTTTGACGTTGACATCATCCATATGGCAACCGAGATCTTCAGCGATGTTGACGCGCATCTGCGGCACATGCGGCAGCATTTTCGGCGCTTGCGCGATGATGGTCACGTCGACATTACCAATGCGATAACCTTTCTGCTGAATACGACGCCAGGCTTCACGCAGCAAGCCACGGCTGTCCGCCCCTTTGAAGGCGGGATCGGTGTCCGGGAATAGCTTGCCGATATCGCCCATCGCCACCGCGCCCAGCAGCGCATCCGTTAATGCATGCAGTGCCACATCGCCATCTGAATGGGCAATAAAACCGTGTTCGAAGGGAATACGCACCCCGCCAATCACTAACGGACCTTCGCCGCCAAAAGCGTGAACGTCAAAACCGTGACCGATACGCATCATGCGCTCTCCTTTAACTGAATCTGGGTGAGATAGAAGGCCGCCAGCGCCAGATCTTCTGGCCGCGTCACCTTAATATTGTCGCTGCGTCCGCTGACGAGCTCTGGATGATAGCCGCAGTATTCCAACGCCGACGCTTCATCGGTAATGGTAGCGCCTTCATGGAGTGCACGCGTTAAACACGCCGTCAGCAGTTGATGCGGGAAAAATTGTGGCGTGAGTGCGTGCCAGAGATCTTCGCGTTCAACGGTATGCGCAATCGCCGTTTTGCGAGGTTCAGCACGCTTCATGGTGTCACGCACCGGTGCCGCCAGAATCGCACCCACTTTACTGTGCTCACGAACTGCCAGCAGGCGTGCCAGATCATCCGGGTGCAAGCATGGCCGCGCGGCATCGTGCACCAGTACCCATTCGCTATGCTTAATCGCCTGCAAACCTGCCAGCACCGACTCAGCACGCGTATCGCCACCTGTCACGCGCAGTACGCGTGAATCCTGCGCCAATGGCAGCGAATCAAACCAGCCGTCATCAGGACTGATGGGCACGATCACTTGTTTAACGGCTGGATGAGCCAGCAAGCGCGCAACGCTGTGTTCAAGAAGGGTTAATTGACCAATGGTCAGATACTGTTTTGGGCAGGCAGCCTGCATACGGCTGCCCACGCCTGCGGCAGGCACCACGGCAATCACATCCGCAAGGGAAGAGAGGTTGTTCATGGTTTATCGTTGTTGATTTTGCGCAGCTTGTTGCGCGTTACGTTTATTCTGGTCTGGCACCAGACGATAGAAAGTCTCACCGGGCTTAATCATACCCAGTTCATTACGTGCACGTTCCTCAATTGCTTCTGAACCGCCATTGAGGTCATCAATTTCGGCAAACAACTGATCGTTACGTGCTTTGAGTTTGGCGTTATTCGCCTGTTGCGACGCGACGTCTTCATTGACGCGCGTATAGTCATGAATACCGTTCTTACCCAGCCACAAGGAATATTGGAGCCATCCCAGCAGCACGAGCAACAGTAACGTCAGTTTTCCCATCCCCGCCCCCTGAAAAACGGCCTAATCATCCCATAACTTCGCACAGGACTCCACAGCGACAGCGAAAATGCCAGCAGCAGACGATTGTCTGTACAAAAAACGGCAAGGCTAAAAGCGGGACGGCAGGTAAAGTTTTGTAACCTGCCGATGCGTTTGCACATCAGGATCGGACTACCAACCCGAGAGAAATGAGAACAGCAGCCAGAACAGGCACACCACCACGATAGCGGTGATCACCCCACTCCAGAACAGGCGTCCGCGAATCATTAAGCTCAGTACGATACCAATCAGCACCGATACCGGTAGCAGCGCCAAAAAGAACGGCCAGGTGTAGAGGAAGAAGAATAGCGTGTTGGAACCGTAGAGCATGAACGGAATCGCCAGCGCGCACCAGTACGAGAGAAAGCCAATCACGCCGCCCGGCAGTGATGAGCGGGACTCATCCGGGGTGCGTTCATCTTTGCGTGCCAGCATGGGGGTAACGTTCTGCATAGAGATCCTGTTGACGCTAAAAAGCGGCAAACCAATCGAGATTTGCCGCTGTCGGTTCAGGATCTGATGATATCGCGGTGACGCAGGAGGTCTAACAATTGGGCGGTCAAGTTTGTAACTAATTGTTCGCCATCTAAGTGAATTTCCGGCGCGTCTGGCGCCTCATAAACACTGTCGATACCGGTAAAATTACGCAGCTCACCGGCACGCGCTTTTTTATACAAATCTTTGGGGTCACGCGCTTCACACACGGCCAGCGGCGTATCGACAAACACTTCGACAAATTGCCCGGTGCCGAGCAAATCACGCACCATCTGACGCTCCGTGCGATGCGGCGAAATAAAGGCAGTTAATACCACTAAACCGGCATCCACCATCAGTTTCGCCACTTCTCCCACGCGCCGGATGTTCTCTTTGCGATCGTCATCGCTGAAGCCGAGGTCACGGCACAGGCCGTGACGCACGTTATCGCCATCCAGCAGATAGGTGCTGACGCCTGCGCGATGCAGCGCTTGCTCCAGTGCACCCGCTACGGTGGATTTACCCGAGCCTGATAGCCCGGTAAACCACAGCACCACGCCCTGATGGCCGTGCTGCAGTTCCCGCTCTTCACGGGTGACCGGATGGTCATGCCACACCACGTTTTCATCGTGTTGGGCCATTACTTGCCACCCAGCAGATCGCGTGCATTCCAGTGTGGGAAGTGACGACGCACCAGCGCATTCAACTCCAGTTCGAATTCACTGAACTGGCCAGCCTGCCCACGCACATCACTCAGCGGCTGATTGATCATCCCCGCACCGACCGTGACATTGCTCAGGCGATCGATAAAGATCATGCCACCGGTCACCGGGTTCTGCTGATAGGCATCCAGTACCATCGTCTCATCAAACGTGATCTCGACCAAGCCGATACCGTTCAGTGGCAGACTTTCCACCGCACGTTTCTCCAGCGTGTTGATCTCCACCTGATGGATGATCTTTTCGATACGACCACGCGCTTTCTTGCCGGCGATCTTCACTTCATAGCTCTGACCCGGCTGCAGTGGCTGTTCTGCCATCCACACCACATCCACGGTGGCAGATTGCACTGCCTGCAATTCTGCAGCCGCATCGACCAGTAGGTCGCCACGGCTGATGTCGATCTCATCTTTCAGCACCAGCGTAATCGCTTCACCCGCTGCTGCTTCCTGCAGATCGCCATCGAAAGTGACGATACGTGAAACCGAAGACTCGACGCCTGAAGGCAATACTTTCACGCGCTGTCCGACCTGCACCGTACCAGAGGCCAGCGTACCGGCATAACCACGGAAATCGAGGTTTGGACGGTTCACATACTGCACCGGGAAGCGCATCGGCTGATGATCCACCACGCGGTTCAGTTCCACGGTTTCCAGCACGTCGAGCAGCGTAGGGCCGCTGTACCATGGCATGGTCACACTTGGCGTCGCCACGTTATCGCCTTCCAGCGCCGACATCGGCACAAAGCGAATATCCAGATCTTCAGGGAGCTGGCCAGCAAAATCGAGGTAAGACTGTTTGATCTGTTCAAACGTCTCCTGTTTATACTCCACCAGATCCATCTTGTTGATGGCGACCACCAGGTGTTTGATACCCAGCAGCGTAGAGATAAAGCTGTGACGACGCGTCTGATCCAGCACGCCTTTACGCGCATCGATCAGCAGAATCGCCAGATCACAAGTGGATGCGCCGGTCGCCATGTTGCGGGTGTACTGCTCGTGTCCCGGCGTGTCGGCGATGATAAATTTGCGCTTCTCGGTGGAGAAGTAGCGATATGCCACGTCGATGGTGATGCCCTGCTCACGCTCGGCCTGCAAGCCATCCACCAGCAGCGCCAGATCGAGTTTCTCGCCCTGGGTGCCATGACGCTTGCTGTCGTTGTGCAGCGAAGAGAGCTGATCTTCATAAATCTGACGGGTATCGTGCAGCAGGCGACCAATCAGCGTACTTTTGCCGTCGTCGACGCTACCGCAGGTCAGGAAACGCAGCAGGCTTTTGTGTTGTTGCGCGGTCAGCCAGGCTTCTACACCGCCCTGATCGGCAATCTGTTGTGCAATTACGGTGTTCATCTGCGTCTCCTTAGAAATAACCCTGACGTTTCTTCATTTCCATCGAACCGGCCTGGTCGCGGTCAATCACACGGCCCTGGCGTTCACTGGTGGTGGAGACCAGCATCTCTTCAATAATTTCCGGCAGCGTTTGCGCTTCGGATTCCACCGCACCGGTCAGCGGCCAGCAGCCGAGGGTACGGAAACGCACCATACGCTGTTTGATCACTTCGCCAGGCTGCAGATCAATGCGATCGTCATCAATCATCATCAGCATGCCATCACGCTCCAGCACCGGACGCGGTGCCGCAAGGTACAGCGGAACGATCTCGATGTTTTCCAGGAAGATGTACTGCCAGATATCCAGCTCGGTCCAGTTGGAGAGCGGGAACACGCGGATGCTTTCGCCTTTGTTGATCTGGCCGTTGTAGTTGTGCCACAGCTCTGGACGCTGATTTTTCGGATCCCAACGATGGAAACGGTCACGGAACGAGTAAATACGCTCTTTGGCGCGTGACTTCTCTTCGTCACGACGCGCACCACCGAAAGCGGCATCAAACCCGTACTTATTCAGCGCCTGCTTCAGGCCCTCGGTTTTCATGATGTCGGTGTGTTTGGCGCTACCGTGGACAAACGGATTGATGCCCATCGCCACGCCTTCCGGGTTGCGGTGAACCAGCAGTTCCGCGCCCATGTTTTTCACGGTGCGATCGCGAAACTCGTACATTTCACGGAATTTCCAGCCGGTATCAACGTGCAGCAGCGGAAATGGCAGCGTGCCAGGATAGAAGGCTTTACGCGCCAGATGCAGCATTACCGAGGAGTCTTTACCGATGGAGTACATCATCACCGGATTGCTGAACTCGGCCGCCACCTCGCGGATGATATGGATACTCTCTGCCTCCAGCTGGCGCAGATGAGTAAGACGATTTTGGTCCATAATTTTTCCTCAAGCCAAATTGACAACGGCGGACTCACGAGCCCCCTGCTGTGCCGAATGTTGGAACCAGGCTAATTGCCCGTGCAAATTCACCACTTCACCCACCACAATCAGGGCCGGTGTGGGCGCGGCAACCGCCAGCGCCTCAAGCTGATCTAAGGTACCGGTCAGCACTTGTTGATTCTGACGCGTGCCGCAGCCAATGACGGCTACCGGCGTTGATGCCGCGCGTCCATGTTTGATAAGGCCCGCCGCAATTTCTGCCGCTTTCAACGTGCCCATATAAATCGCTAAGGTCTGACGCGCACGCGCCAGCGTCGGCCAGTCAATGCCCTCGCTATCACTGCGTAAGTGGCCGGTAACAAACAGCACGCTCTGCGCGTGATCGCGATGGGTTAACGGAATCCCGGCATAAGCAGTGGCTCCCGCTGCCGCAGTAATGCCCGGCACCACCTGGAAAGGAATGCCCGCCGCTTTAGCCGCCTGCAGCTCTTCGCCGCCGCGACCGAAGATGAACGGATCGCCGCCTTTCAGACGCACCACGCGTTTACCCTGCTGCGCCAGCTCAACCAGCATCGCATTGGTCTCTTCCTGGGATACGGAGTGTGCTCCAGCACGTTTACCGACGCAGATGCGGTCAGCATCACGGCGCACCAGCTCCAGCACTTCGTCACTCACCAGATGGTCATACAGCACCACATCCGCCAGCTGCATCACCTGCAGGCCACGTAACGTCAGTAAACCGCTGTCACCTGGACCCGCACCCACCAGGGTGATTTCACCCTGATTGTCGCTGCTGTTCTCTAACTCGCGATCCAGCGTGCGGCGGGCCTCATTGACGTTACCGGCTGACATCTGGCTGGCGAACAAACCGTTAAATGCCCGCTCCCAAAAACGACGACGTTCCGACATGCTGTGATAGCGCTGTTTAACTTTGTCACGCCACTGTCCTGCCACTTCAGCCATCTGACCGAGGTTGGCAGGTAACAGCGACTCAATTTTTTCACGTAATAAGCGGGCCAGCACTGGCGCCGTACCACTAGAGGAGATCGCCACCACCAAGGGGGAGCGGTCGACAATAGAGGGGAAGATAAAACTGCACTTGGGCTGATCGTCGACAACGTTGACCAGCTTGTGGCGGGCATTGGCGGCGTCAAAGACTTGCGCATTGAGCGCGTTATCGTCAGTGGCAGCGATGACTAAAAAGACGCCATCCAGCTGAACCGGATCGAAGTGATGTGCAATCCACTCGATGGCGTCGATTTCCAGCAGCGCCTGCAACTCATGGCCAAGGTCGCGCGCAGCTACCCGCACGCGCGCACCGGCACGTCGCAGCAGTTCGATTTTACGCGCCGCGATTTCACCACCGCCGACAACTAGCACCGGACGGTTTTTGAGATCGGCAAAGAGAGGCAGATAATCCACGTTAACCTTGCTAGTTTTACAATAAGTTAACGCGACTATACGTCCCTGCCTTCTGGCAGATGAAATTACGAATTGGCATTAGTAGTTACCGAATGGAATAACGCCCCAGGATTGCTGATAACAATTTGTGCTTAACAAATGATATTGCTGGTGTTTCGGAGCAATTCAAATTGTGCAATCGCGGTCACAGTTTCATACTAATCCAGAATTTTTTTAGCCTGACGGGATGTCACAAAAGGACCTTAACTATGTTTGCCACCCTCCGCCGCACCGTGCTGGCTGCACTGATCGCGGGCGGTTTGCCTTTCTTTGCCCAAGCCGCAACCTATGCGCCGGGGCATTTTGCCGAACAGCAGCTGCGCCACATCGCCACCTATTTTCCTGGCCGTATGAGCGGCAGCCCTGCTGAGCTGATGACGGCCGATTATCTGCAACAGCAATTCACCGAGCTGGGTTACAAGAGTAATACCCGCCAGTTCAATACCAGCTACAACTGGTTAGAGCGCAAGGGTGAGACGCGCCCGCGCAAGGTATCCGCCACCTCGGTCATTGCCGCGCGGGCCGGCGCGGTGCCGCAAGAGATCCTGATCGTCACGCATCTCGACACCTGGACGCCACTCAGCCGTCATGAAGCGGATAACAATCTGGGCGGCCTGCGTTTACAAGGCGTCGATGACAATGCTTCTGGCCTTGGCGTAATGCTGGAGCTGGCTCAGCAGTTGAGTAAAACCCCGCTGCACTACGGTGTGCGTTTTGTCGCGCTTAGCGCTGGTGAAGCCGGGCTGCAAGGGATGGATGACTACCTGTCGCGGATGAGTGCGCAGGAGAAAAAGAACACGCTGCTGGTGATTGATCTCAACAGTCTGATCGTCGGCGATCACCTCTATTTTAACAGTGGTGCCAATACGCCCTCAGCGGTACGCAAGCAGACCAGCGCGCGCGCCGTGCAGCTCGCGCATCGCTACGGTATTTCCGCCGCCAGCCACACGCTGACGGCACGCGACTATCCGGGCGTGAATCCGTTTGATAAAGCCGGCATGCCGCTGCTGGATGTCACCGCCGCCAACTGGGCGCTGGGTAATAAAGATGGACAGCAGCAGCGGGCGCACAGCAGCCACTTCCCGGAGGGCAACGTACGCCACCAGACGGACCGCGATAACCTCAATTATCTGGATCGCTGGCTACCGGGCCGGATTACGCAACGCACGCGTGATAGCGTAAAGATCTTACTGCCGCTGGTCACTGAGCTGGCTAACCCAACAACTTGAGGATTTGCGATGTACGTGGTGTATCTGAACTATTTCCGTCCGGCAGAAGAAGCCGATGCGCTGCTGGCGCCGCACATTGAGTGGCTGGATCGTTACTTTGACAGCGGTGACTTCATTGCCGCAGGCCGTAAAGATCCGCGCACTGGCGGTATGGTGCTGGTGAAGGAGATGGATCGCGCCCGTTTGGATACTATCCTCGCGGAAGATCCCTTTGTCGCGGTGGCGCATTATGACGTGACCAAAGTGAACGTGACGCGTGCAGCGGAGGCGTTTGAAGGGTTAAAAGGGATTTAAAGGACAATTGGGAAGCGGCACGATTTATCGTGCACCTGCCAGCGTTAGAGGCGCTGCAGGGAGGCACGATAAATCACGCCGCAACCCTTTTAATGATGCATCAACCTTCGTGCAATCCACACTCGCGCTTCAGGCCAAAGAAGCGTGTCTCTTCTTCTGCCATGCCCGGTTCCCACTTTTTGGTGGTGTGCGTATCGCCCACTGACAAATAGCCCTCATCCCACAGCGGATGATACTTAAGGCCATGTTGTTTCAGGTACTGGTGCACCTGACGGTTATCCCAGTCAATGATCGGCAGAATCTTGAACACACCGCGCTGTACCGCCAGCACAGGCAAACTGGCGCGGCTGCCTGACTGGTCACGGCGTAGACCCGCAAACCAGGTCTGCGCACCCAGGGTTTGCAGCGCGCGATTCATCGGTTCGACCTTGTTGATTTGGTTGTACTGCTCAATCCCCTCGACGCCCTGCTCCCACAGCTTGCCGTAGCGCGCTTCCTGCCATGCTGGAGAGGTCTCAGCACGGAAGATTTGCAGATTGAGATTGAGCTTCTCGGTCAGCTCATCAATAAAGCGATAAGTTTCCGGGAACAGATAGCCGGTATCGGTCAGGATCACCGGCGTATCCGGTTTCTGCTGCGTCACCATATGCAGCAGAACCGCCGCCTGAATACCAAAGCTGGATGACAGCACAAACGCGCCTGGCATGTTTTCCAGCGCCCAGCTCACGCGTTGCTCAGCGGAGAGTTTCTCCAGCTGCACGTTGCTTTCGGCCAGTGCCATGATGCGATCGACTTTGCTGCCACTATTCAGTGCTGCGAGATCAAGTACCGTCATACTGCCTCCGAGTCCCAAAAATCACGGGCGGGATCCACCACGGCTTTGATGATGCCAGCGCGAATCACGAAGTCACCGAAGCCTTCATCGGCCTGGCGCTCGGTTGCCCAGCGCGCCACCAGCTCATCGATGCTGGCCAGAATTTCGCCTTCGTTGATGTTCTCGCGGTACATACGCGGAATGCGCGTACCCATGCGGTTGCCGCCAATGTGTAAGTTGTAGCGGCCTGGTGCTTTACCCACCAGACCTAACTCCGCCAGCAAAGCACGGCCACAGCCGTTTGGGCAACCGGTAACGCGTAGCACGATGTGCTCTTCACCGACGCCGTGCTTATGCATGATCTCTTCAACCTTGGTGACAAACGAAGGCAGGAAGCGCTCGGCTTCGGCCATCGCTAATGGGCAGGTGGGGAAGGCCACGCAGGCCATGGAGTTTTCACGCTGTGGCGTCACCGCTTCCATCAAACCGTGTTCACGGGCGATAGCTTCGATCTGCGCTTTTTGCTTCTCCGGCACGCCCGCCACGATCAGATTCTGGTTTGCGGTGAGACGGAAATCGCCTTGGTGGATTTTGGCAATTTCAGCGATGCCGCGTTTCAACGGACGGCCTGGATAATCCAGCAGACGGCCGTTTTCAATAAACAGCGTCAGGTGCCATTTCTTATCAATGCCTTTCACCCAGCCCACGCGATCGCCACGGGTCGTGAACGCATAAGGACGAATCGGTTCAAACGTCAGGCCTGCACGCTTTTCCACTTCCGCTTTAAAGGTTTCAACGCCAACACGCTCCAGCGTGTATTTGGTTTTGGCGTTTTTACGATCGGTACGGTTACCCCAGTCGCGCTGGGTGGTCACTACCGCAGCCGCCACATCAAGGATCTTCTCTACCGGCAGGAAGCCAAACTCACTCGCAGTACGCGCATAAGTCGCTTTATTACCGTGGTCGATCGACAACCCACCGCCAACCAACAGGTTAAAGCCAATCAGCTTGCCGTTCTCCGCAATGGCGATAAAGTTCAGGTCATTCGCATGCAGGTCGACATCGTTATGCGGTGGCACCACCACGGTAGTTTTGAACTTACGCGGCAGATAGGTTTCGCCCAGAATTGGTTCTTTATCCGTTGTGGCAACCTTCTCTTTATCCCACCAAATCTCAGCGTATGCGCGGGTTTGCGGCAGCAGGTGCTCGGAGAGCTTTTTCGCCCACTCGTAGGCTTCCTGATGCAGTTCCGACTCGACTGGATTCGAAGTGCACAACACGTTACGGTTCACGTCGTTGGCGGTGGCCAGCGCGTCGAGACCCACTTCATGCAGCATCTGGTGCGTCGGCTTCACGTTCTTTTTCAGAATGCCGTGGAACTGGAAGGTCTGACGGTTAGTCAGACGGATGCTGCCGTAAATGGTTTTATCGGTGGCGAACTTATCAATCGCCAGCCATTGCGTTGGCGTGATAATCCCGCCCGGCAGACGGCAACGCAGCATCATCGCGTGGCGCGGTTCCAGTTTCTGCGCCGCCCGCTCCGCACGAATATCGCGGTCGTCCTGCTGGTACATGCCGTGGAAACGGATCAGCAGGAAATTATCGCCACTGAAGCCGCCGGTCAGGCCATCATCGAGATCCTCGAGAATGGTGCCGCGCAGGTAGTTACTCTGTTTTTTCAGACGCTCGGCGTCGGTCAGCTTGCCTTCAACGACCAGCGGTCCAGGATGTTTTTCGCTCATTAGTAAACGTCTCGCTGATAACGGCGCTCAATGCGCAGCTCACTTAAAAATTCGTCAGCCGTTTCACGATCCATGCCGCCGTGTTCGACCACCACATCCAGTAATGCCTGCTCAACGTCTTTCGCCATGCGATTAGCGTCGCCGCAGACGTAAAGGTGCGCGCCTTCTTCAATCCAGCGCCACACTTCCGCCCCTTTGGCGCGGATTTTATCTTGTACGTATATTTTCTCAGCCTGGTCACGTGACCACGCTAAATCAATGTTGGTCAGCAAGCCGTCTTTGACGTATTTCTGCCATTCCACCTGATAGAGGAAATCATCGGTGAAGTGCGGATTACCAAAGAACAGCCAGTTTTTACCGCCTGCTCCGTCGTTATCACGCTGCTGCATAAAGGAGCGGAACGGCGCGATACCGGTGCCTGGGCCGACCATGATCACTGGCGTTTCCGGGTTAGCCGGCAAGCGGAAGTTGTCGTTGTGTTCGATGAACACGCGGATGTCGCCGTCTTCTTCGATGCGATCCGCCAGCCAGGTTGACGCACCGCCGCCGCGCTGACGACCATCAATCTCATAACGCACCGCACCGACAGTAATATGTACTTCGGTATCCGTTTCCGCTTGCGATGAAGCAATCGAATAAAGGCGCGGTGTTAAAGGACGCAACAGGCCAGTGAGCTGTTCTGCATTGAGTTCAGTCGGTGCCTGACGCACCATATCGACAATCGGGAAGCTCTGCGCATAGCTCTGTAATTTCGGCTTATCACCCGACAGCGCCAGCAGCGCATCATTGCGTGACAGCGCAGCATACTGTTCAACGATTTGCGGCGTGTTCACCGTCAACTCATAATGCTTTTGCAAGGCTTCTGCGAGCGGCAGGTTTTCACCGTTAACATCAACCGGCTCATCGCCCTTCAGCCACACCAGTTGCAGCAGTTCCTGTACCAGTTCCGCGTCGTTTTCAAACCACACGCCCAGCGCATCGCCGGGCTGATAGCGCAGACCAGAATCGCCCAGATCGATTTCGATATGGCGAACATCTTTATCCGAATCGCGACCGGTGATTTTTTGATTAGCGGCAAAGCTGGCGGTCAGTGGCGCTTCTTTGGTGTATGGGCTGCTGTGGATGTCGTTCACCACGCCAGAAGCCGTCACAGCCGCGACCACTGAGGATTCACTCGGCACGCGTGCTTTTAGAATCTCGGTCAGCTGTTGACGCCAGGCCGTAGCCTGCTCTTTGTACTCCACGTCGGCATCAACACGATCCAGCAGACGTTCTGCGCCCAGTTCCGCCAGACGCTCATCAAAGTCTTTACCGGCTTTGCTGAAAAATTCGTAAGAGGTATCGCCGAGGCCGAACACCGCAAACGCGGAGCCAGTCGCAAATTTCGGCGCCTTCTTCGACAGCAGGAATTTGTGCAGCGCCACGGCTTCTTCCGGTGGCTCACCTTCACCTTGCGTCGAAGTGACAACAACCAGTAATTTCTCCTGACCGATTTGCTTAAACTTGTAGTCACCGGCGTTCACCAGATTGACGCTCAGTTTGGCGGCCAGCAGATCATCGCGCAGCTGTTCCGCCAGACGACGAGCATTACCGGTTTGTGACGCGGAAATCAGCGTGATGGTTGGCACTTCGGCCTGCACCGGTGCAGGTGCAGCAACGGCGCCCGGCGTCTGATTGACCATGCCCCAGAAGTAGCCGGAAAGCCAGGCCATCTGCGTGGTGTTGAAATCCGTGGTCGCTGCCTGTAAGCGCGCGAGTTGCTCCGGATTAAGCGGGAGCATTGAACCTGGTGCCTGAGTCGTCATCGCGTTAAAAATTCCAGTGTCTGAAGTCCGGACCGATAAATGGCGGAAGAGTGGGTAGGTTACCGGGCTGTATATTAACGATTAAATACGCCTTCGACATAATTAATAACCAAAATGACTAAGTGGTTTTTCGGGTAATGTTAATCGGCAAAAGTGGTAAATAAAGTCGCCTTTATTCAATACGTTAATCAACATGTTGCGGTATAGGCGTGCGCAAAATGCCCTTTTCATCGTAAGCGGGTGCGAAAAATCTGTGATTCAGGTAGAATTCGGCGGTTTTTAAGTCTGAGAGCCATTATGTCTACCACGCTGTTTAAAGAGTTCCAGTTCGAATCTGCCCACCGTCTGCCGCATGTGCCTGAAGGGCATAAATGTGGTCGTCTGCATGGCCATTCGTTCCTGGTGCGATTAGAAATTACCGGTGAAGTGGATGCGCATACCGGTTGGGTCATGGATTTTGCCGAACTGAAGGCGGCGTTTATGCCGATTTATGATCGTCTCGATCATCACTATCTGAATGATATTCCAGGCCTGGAAAATCCAACCAGCGAAGTGCTGGCAAAATGGATTTGGGATCAGATGAAACCGATCCTGCCAGAACTGAGTGCAGTGATGATCAAGGAAACCTGTACCGCAGGTTGTACTTATAAAGGTTAATCACTGTTGACGGGCTGCCGCTGTGCAGCCTGACTTTCAGCTATACGCTTCTTTACGTTCACTTCATCTCCCTGTCATCCGCCCCCTCTACGTTGTTGTCTCCTTCATTAAAGATCAAGAGAATCAACAATGAACTTCGTTAAACGCCTTTCTGTTATTGCTTTGCTGGTTTCCGCCTCTGCCGCCGTTCAGGCGCAAAACGTACTGGATTTTCCGCAGCCTGAAAAAGTACCGGATGAGTTCTATGCCGTGACTGAAATTCCGGCGGGCAGCATGATCAAATATGAAACCGATGCAAAAACCGGTTTTATCGTGGCTGACCGTTTCCAGTCGATGCCGGTTGCCTATCCCGCAAACTACGGCTCACTGACCCAGTCACTGGGCGGTGATGGCGATCCGCTGGATGTGATCTTCTACACCCGCGCGCCACTGCAACCGGGCACACTGATCAAACTGCGCCCGATTGGCGTGCTGAAAATGATTGATGGTGGCGAAGTGGACGACAAGATTGTTGCGGTACCAACCAGCAAAATCGACCCAACCTATGACGACATCAAAGAGATGAAAGACTTGCCGAAAATGGAGCAGGAACGTCTGGAAGCCTTCTTCCGCGTGTATAAGCAGTTGCCAGATGGCCGTAAGAAAGTTGAGCTGAATGGTTTTGAAGATGCGGCGAAAGCTAAGGCTGAGATCAAACAGGCCTTCGACGCGTATAAAGCAAAGCAATAAAACCTAAGCATGCGTCGGCGGGGTAATGGAAAAAGTCGCTATCCATATCGTTTAGCCGGTGCGGTAATGAACAGGGTCGCCATCAATGGCGACCCTTCAAACAGGTTTGAGTCAGGTGCCGCAGGGATGCACACCTGATGAATCAGGCGATATTCAGATACTTATGTGTCTGCATCGAAAGGCGCCAGTTACGCGCAATGCAGGTCTCAATGCACAGTTTGGTGGCGGCATCGCCACGACTGATCGGTTGCAGCGCCACAATGCGCTTCTTATCATCATCATGCAGACCCGCCAGCAGCACATCTAACGCTTCGACATCACGCTCACGCGCCACCGGATGTTTAATCTCATCCGCACGCTGCAACGCCTGCGGCAGCACATCGTAACCGCCGCGCATATTGACCTTCGGTGAAACCGTCACCCAGGTGCTGTCAGAACAGTGCACTTCATGTGTACCGCTGGTCTCAATCTGGCACTCAAATCCGGCCGCTTCCAACGCCTCGGTCAACGGGCGCAAATCAAAAATAGCCGGTTCACCGCCGGTGATCACCACATGGCGCGCGGTCCAGCCCTGACGTTGAATGGTCTCGATCAGCATTGCTGCATCGGCACTGCCCCAGGCGTCACTCTCCACGGTTTTCACCAGAATGTCGCCCAGCGAGGTCTCCCGATCGGCCAGTTTTTCCCACGTATGCTTGGTATCACACCAGCTACAGCCCACCGGACATCCTTGTAAGCGGATGAACAGCGCCGGAACACCGGTGTAAAATCCTTCGCCCTGCAGGGTCTGGAACATTTCGTTAATCGGGTAGAACATTTTTTACTCACGTCTTAAATTCGAGGCGCAGATTATGGCAGATTTTCACCATCGGTTCACAGCTGCTTCGTGCCAAAAAAACAAAAGCCCCGCACGAGGCGGGGCTTTATCAGCGATGATGCGGCCCATCGGGACACATCAACAGAGCCTTACTGGCCTTTAACTTCTTTCAGACCGTTGAACGGAGCTTTGTCGCCCAGCGCTTCTTCGATACGAATCAGCTGGTTGTACTTAGCAACACGGTCAGAACGGCTCATAGAACCGGTTTTGATCTGGCCAGCAGCAGTACCGACCGCCAGGTCAGCGATGGTCGCATCTTCAGTTTCACCTGAACGGTGTGAAATCACCGCGGTGTAACCTGCATCTTTTGCCATCTTGATTGCAGCCAGAGTTTCGGTCAGAGAACCGATCTGGTTGAATTTGATCAGGATGGAGTTAGCGATACCTTTATCGATACCTTCTTTCAGGATCTTGGTGTTGGTCACGAACAGGTCGTCACCTACCAGCTGAATTTTGTCGCCCAGTACTTTGGTCTGGTAAGCGAAGCCCGCCCAGTCAGACTCGTCCAGACCGTCTTCGATAGAGACGATTGGGTACTGTTTGGTCAGGTCTTCCAGGAAGTGCGTGAACTCTTCAGAGGTGAAAGCTTTGTTGCCTTCGCCAGCCAGCACATATTTGCCGTCTTTGTAGAATTCAGACGCTGCACAGTCCATCGCCAGGGTGATGTCTTTGCCCAGCTCGTAGCCTGCTGCTTTCACCGCTTCAGCGATAACAGCCAGCGCTTCGGCGTTAGAACCCAGGTTAGGCGCATAGCCACCTTCGTCACCGACCGCAGTGCTCATGCCTTTGGCTTTCAGCACTTTTGCCAGGTTGTGGAAAACTTCAGAACCCATACGAATGGCTTCTTTCACGTTTTTCGCGCCAACAGGCTGGATCATGAATTCCTGGATATCAACGTTGTTATCCGCGTGCTCACCACCGTTGATGATGTTCATCATCGGCAGTGGCATAGAGAATTTGCCTGGGGTGCCGTTCAGTTCAGCGATGTGCGCGTACAGTGGCAGGCCTTTAGAAGCCGCAGCCGCTTTAGCCGCAGCCAGCGAAACCGCCAGAATGGCGTTAGCGCCGAAGTTGGATTTGTTCTCAGTACCGTCCAGCTCGATCATGATCTTATCGATGTTCGCCTGGTCTTTGGCATCTTTACCGGTTACCGCTGCAGCGATAGGACCGTTAACAGCGGCAACCGCTTTGGTCACGCCTTTGCCCAGGAAACGAGATTTGTCACCGTCACGCAGCTCCAGTGCTTCGCGAGAACCGGTTGAAGCACCTGATGGCGCTGCAGCCAGACCAACGAAACCGCCTTCCAGATGCACTTCTGCTTCTACAGTCGGGTTGCCACGGGAGTCGATGATTTCGCGACCGATGACTTTTACGATTTTGGACATTCGATTTTCCTCAGTACAAGTTAGTCAATCCTAAGACAAACAACGCGCGAAAAGTTCGCGCGCTGTTCGTTAAACTCTTACTTCGCTAACCGCTTCTGGTGCTCCTGCGCGGCTTTAACAAAGCCAGCGAACAGCGGATGACCATCACGCGGGGTCGACGTGAATTCCGGGTGGAACTGACAAGCTACAAACCACGGATGGTTCGGGAGTTCGATGATCTCCACCAGCTGGTCGTCGCCGGAACGGCCCGCAATATGCAGACCCGCCGCTTCAATCGGCTTCAACAGCAGATTGTTCACTTCATAACGATGACGGTGACGTTCAGTAATCACGTCAGAACCGTATAGCTGGCGCACTTTACTTTCCGGCGTCAGCTGGCACTGCTGGCTACCCAGACGCATGGTGCCGCCCAGATCGCTCTGCTCAGTGCGTTGCTCAACGTTGCCTTCTTCATCACGCCATTCAGTGATCAGCGCGACCACTGGGTACTTACAGTCTGGCACAAATTCCGTTGAGTTGGCGTCTGCCATCCCGGCCACGTTGCGTGCGAATTCCATCAACGCAACCTGCATACCCAGGCAGATACCGAGGTAAGGGATGTTGTTCTCACGCGCGTATTGCGCCGTGAGCATTTTGCCTTCCACACCACGGTAGCCGAAGCCGCCCGGGATCAGGATAGCATCCAGATCTTTCAGAATTTCGACACCGCGAGATTCCACATCCTGCGAATCGATCAGCTTGATGTTCACGGTTACACGATTTTTCAGGCCACCGTGCTTCAGTGCTTCAATCACTGACTTGTACGCATCTGGCAGTTCGACATATTTGCCGACCATACCGATGGTCACTTCGCCACCCGGATTGGCTTCTTCATAGATAACCTGTTCCCATTCGGCCAGGTTCGCTTCCGGTGCGCTCAGATTGAAACGCTTACAGATATAGTCATCCAGACCCTGTGATTTCAACAGGCCAGGAATCTTGTAGATGGAATCCACATCTTTCAGGGAAATAACCGCTTTCTCTGGCACGTTACAGAACAGGGCGATCTTCGCACGTTCATTGGCCGGCACAGCGCGGTCAGAACGGCAGATCAGCACATCAGGCTGGATACCGATCGACAGCAGCTCTTTCACTGAATGCTGGGTTGGCTTGGTTTTCACTTCGCCTGCAGCCGCCATATACGGCACCAAAGTCAGGTGCATATACATGGTGTGTTCACGGCCCACATCAACCGCCATCTGGCGAATCGCTTCGAGGAACGGCAGGGATTCAATATCACCTACGGTACCGCCGATTTCCACCAGTACGACATCATGACCTTCGCCGCCTTCGATAATACGTTCTTTAATGGCGTTGGTGATGTGTGGGATAACCTGAATCGTGGCACCCAGATAGTCACCGCGACGTTCTTTGCGCAGCACTTCTGAGTAGATACGACCGGTCGTAAAGTTGTTGCGGCGCGACATTTTGGTACGGATGAAGCGCTCGTAGTGACCCAAGTCCAGATCGGTTTCGGCCCCATCATCGGTAACAAACACTTCACCGTGCTGCGTTGGGCTCATGGTACCCGGATCGACGTTAATGTACGGATCGAGTTTCATGATGGTCACATTCAGACCACGTGCTTCAAGGATGGCTGCGAGGGAGGCTGCGGCAATGCCTTTGCCCAGAGAGGATACGACCCCGCCGGTCACAAAAATATAATTCGTTGTCATGCTGAACCTGAGAGTTTAGGTTTAAAGACGGTGGAATAACCAAGACGGGAAAATAGTATACCCGAAGTCGTCCTCAGCCACAATTGATGAATCACATCACCCCCCCGCATTGCAGCCGATAACATAGCGAATAGACGAGGGTGAAATGTTGACGTGCGTCACAAAGTTGCCGCTTGGCTGAATCGAGTAAGCTCAAGCGGACAATTTATGCGCAATGCAGGAATAATCGACAATTTGAAGAATAACCGCTTAGTCTTTGTTCTCACTGCATTTCACCTGCTGCCAGGCGGCTTCCATTTGATCCAGGGTCGCATCCTGCATCGCCAGTCCCTGCACGCTGATGATGGATTCAACCTGACGGAAGCGACGCTCAAATTTATCATTGGCTTTTTGTAAGGCGATTTCGGCTTTGCTGCCCAGATGGCGCGAAAGGTTGACGGTGGCAAACAGCAAATCGCCAATCTCCTCTTCCAGCTTGTCATTGTCGACCACCGCCTGCTGCGCTTCGTGCATCACTTCATCGATCTCTTCATGCACTTTATCCAGCACTGGCCCCAGGTTGTTCCAGTCGAATCCCACCGTGCTACAGCGCTTCTGGATTTTGTAAGCACGCATCAGTGCAGGCAAGGCTTTAGGAATGTCATCCAGCACCGAATGCTGTGACTTCTCTGCGCGCTCGCTGTGTTTGATCGCTTCCCAGTTTTTCAGTACTTCCTGCGTGGTGTCGGCCTGCACATCACCAAAGATGTGCGGATGACGGCGCTCCAGCTTGTCGCTAATCGCATTGCAGATGTCATCGAAGTTGAAACGCTGTTGCTCATCGGCCATTTGCGCGTAAAACACCACCTGAAACAGCAGATCGCCGAGTTCACCGCGCAGGTCATCAAAGTCCTCGCGCTGAATCGCGTCGATCACTTCGTAGGTCTCTTCCAGCGTGTAAGGGGCGATGGAGGCGAAGGTCTGCTGACGATCCCACGGGCAGCCACGTTTCGGGTCGCGCAAGGTTTGCATGATGGTGAGCAGACGATTCAGGGCTGTCATGGGGAAATCCTTAGGGGTTAAAATGGAAAAGGTCGCCAAAATGGCGACCCTGAGGCGCACCGAAATCTGGTCGACGCGCAGAGCAACCTGGACGTGCCATTTCGGGCGTACAGTAAATGCCAGGCTGCCCTTTCATGGCGGCCTGGCCACATCAGTTCAGACGGCGTGCGTCGATGATATCCGGCACCTGATTAAGACGCGCCAGCACGCGACCCAGCACCTGCTGGTTGTAGATTTCGATATCCATATCAATGGTTGCCAACTGCTTTTTGGTGTCGCTGCGGCTGGAAACGCCCAGCACGTTAACCTTCTCATTCGCCAGAATGGTAGTGATATCGCGCAGTAACCCGCTGCGATCGTTGGCGGTGACGCGTACCACCAGCGAATAGCCGCTCGAATAATCTTCGCCCCACACCGCATCGACAATACGTTCCGGCGCATGGGAGATCAGTTCGCTTAACTGGTCACAGTCGGCTCGGTGAATGGAAATACCGCGCCCCTGGGTGATAAAGCCCACGATATCGTCACCCGGGATCGGCTGGCAGCAGCGCGCAATGTGGTGCAGCAGATTGCCCACGCCTTCCACCACCACGCGTCCACTTTCTCTGCGCGCAGATGAAGGCTGATGTGATTTTTGCGTCAGCTGGCGCAGCGCTTCACGATCTTCCTCTTCCGCACTCGGCTTATTGAGTTTGGCCTGCAGGAAGTTGACCATCTGATTGAGGCGAATATCGCCGCCGCCAATCATCGCCAACAGCTCATCCTGCGAGCTGACGTTATAACGCGGCAGCAGAATTTTTTCTGCATCGCGGAAACTGATATCCAGCTGGCTCAACTCGCTTTCAAGAATCTGGCGGCCAGCCAGAATGTTCTTGTCGCGATCTTGTTTGCGGAACCAGGCGTGAATTTTTGAACGGCCACGGCTGGTGGTGATATAGCCAAGGTTCGGGTTCAGCCAGTCGCGGCTCGGGTTCGGCTGCTTCTGGGTAATCACCTCAATCTGATCGCCCATCTGCAATTGATAGGTGAACGGCACAATGCGACCGCTGATTTTGGCACCAATGCAGCGATGTCCGATATCACTGTGAATGTGATAAGCGAAGTCCAGCGGTGTTGAGCCAGATGGCAGATCGACCACGTCGCCTTTCGGGGTAAACACGTACACCCGATCGTCAAATACCTGACTGCGCACCTCTTCCAGCATCTCGCCGGAATCCGCCATCTCTTCCTGCCAGGTAATCAGCTTACGCAGCCACGCAATGCGTTCCTCGTGCCCTGCCGCACCGCGCGCGTTACTGGAAGTCGGGCCTTCTTTGTACTTCCAGTGCGCGGCCACGCCCAACTCCGCATCTTCATGCATCTGGCGAGTACGAATCTGGATCTCTACCGTCTTGCCCTGCGGACCGAGCACCACCGTGTGAATGGATTGATAACCGTTGGGTTTTGGATTGGCAACGTAGTCGTCGAACTCGCTGGGAAGATGGCGATACAGTGTGTGCACGGTGCCTAACGCGCCGTAGCAATCCTGCAAACGTTCTGCCACGATGCGCACCGCGCGCACATCGAACAACTCATCAAACGCCAGCGACTTTTTCTGCATCTTGCGCCAGATGCTGTAGATATGTTTCGGGCGGCCATAGACTTCAGCACGCACGCCCTCCTTCTGCATCTCTGCACGTAAGTTACTCACGAAATTATCAATGTAACCTTCGCGGTCAATACGTCGTTCATGCAGCAGTTTGGCGATGCGTTTGTACTCATCGGGGTGCAGATAGCGGAAGCAGTAATCTTCCAGCTCCCATTTGAGCTGACCGATACCCAGACGATTGGCTAACGGCGCATAGATGTTGGTGCTCTCTTTGGCGGCGAGAACACGTTCGTCTTCTGGTGCATCCTTCATTTCACGCAGGTGGGCAATACGCTCTGCCAGCTTGATAACCACGCAGCGGAAATCTTCCACCATCGCCAGCAGCATGCGGCGCACGTTATCCACCTGCTCGGAGGCCATAGAATCATTGTGGATGGCTTTCAGCTGGCGGATCGCGTCCATATCGCGCACACCATGTACCAGCGAGACAATGCCTTTGCCGAACGACTTTTCCAGCTCTTCTTCACTGACCACATCCGCGTTGGCCAGCGGGAACAGTAAGGCCGCGCGCAGGCTATCGTTGTCCATACTGAGCATGGTGAGTATTTCCACCATCTCAATACCGCGCCACAGCAGCAGAGCCTGATCTGGATGGTTGTGCGTTTCGGTTTCACAGTAGCGCCAGGTGTCCGCCAATCGCTGACAGGATTGCGGATTATTGATATTTAAACTGGCGATCCACTGGTCAAGGGCAAACTCCCCTTCCGTATTTAAATGCGCACTTCTAACCGCAACCATATCCTCTCCTGCCATAACGACGAAAACGCCGCTTATGCTTTGCTAAACAGCACCATGGACTCGAGATGACTGGTATGTGGGAACATATCCAGCATCGCGACCCTTTCCAAATGGTAGCCCGCCGACAGTAATGCCTGACTGTCGCGCGCAAGTGTTGTTGGGTTACAGGAAACATAGACCACGCGTTGCGGCGCAAGTTTAACGATATGCGACATCACACCCGCGGCCCCAGCACGTGCTGGATCCAGTAACACCTTGTTAAATCCCTGCGCTGCCCAAGGCTGGTGGGCAACGTCTTCCTCCAGGTTGTGCTGGAAAAAGCGGACATTTTTAAGATTATTCAGCTCAGCATTATACGCTGCCTGGTGGACTAATGCTGCAACACCCTCCACACCCACAGCATTTTGTACGAACTTTCCTACAGGCAAAGTGAAATTACCCATACCGCAAAACAGATCCAGCACCCGATCTTCGGGCTGTAAATCGAGCCATTCAATGGCTTTTGTCACCATCTGCTGATTCACGCCATCATTCACCTGGATGAAATCCTGCGGGCTGAAAGTCAGTTTCAAATCAAACGATTGGTAGAAAGGTGCGTAATCCCCCAGCGGCTGCAAATGCTCGCTGCCGTCCGCCAGATACAACATCAGCTGATGCTCATGCGAAAAGCGTTCCAGTTTTACATGATCGCCTGCGGACAATGCATCAAGATGACGCAGCACCATCACCGGGCCATTATCTGCCAGCACTAACTCGACATGCCCCAGTCGCCGTGCGGCCTGTAAGCTGCTAAGACACTGGTGCAACGGCTGCAGTAACGCTTCAAGCTCGGGCACCAAAATGGGGCATTGAGTTAACTCAACCAAATCGTTGCTGGCCGCCTGGCGGAACCCCATTTGTAAACGCTGCTGTTTAGGCTGCCATTGCAGTCCCAGACGGGCGCGACGGCGATAGCCCCAAGTGTTGCCGCTGATGATCTCATTCACCTGCACCGGCAAAGGCGCATCCCGGCTCAACATTCGGCTCAGCGCACGTGCTTTACTGTCCTCCTGTAACGCGATCGCGGCATGCTGTTGCTGGCAGCCACCACACACGCCAAAGTGCACACAGCGCGGTTTTTCCCGCTGTGCGCTTGGCTGCATAATCTTTTTGGCTTTGGCCCGCGAGAACTGACGTTTATCTTCCACGACCATAACTTCGGCCTGTTCACCCGGCAGTGCGCCGCTGACAAACATCGCTTTGCCATTATGGCGCGCAACACCTTGTCCAAAGGGGTCAAGGTCTTCGATAGTGACGGTAATACGCTGCTTTGTCGCCACACGCTGTTTTGCGGAGTAAAATTGCGCCATAGTGTTGTGAATTCTCTAAATTAATGGGGTGTGCCATCGCAAGCGGATTGTGCACAGGGATATCAATGCCAGGAGTTGCCAGGCCACAATTATGACCAAATATAGCCTGCGGGCGCGAATGATGATTTTGATACTGGCGCCAACGTTAATGATTGGTCTGCTGCTCAGTACCTTCTTCGTGGTGCACCGTTATAACGAATTACAACATCAGGTGCGCGATGCCGGATCGAACATTATCGAACCGCTGGCAGTCTCCAGCGAATACGGCATGACCTGGCACAATCGTGATGCGATTCGCGAGCTGGTCAGCCTGCTGCATCGTCGTCATTCCGATATTGTCCGTGCCATTACCGTTTTCGACAACAACAATCACATCTACGTCACTTCGAACAACAACCAAAATCTGGCGTTGTTGCAGAAAGAAGACATCTCGACGCTGGAAGATGGTGTCTCCGTCGAGCGCCACGGCAATTTGATGGTGCTGCGAACCCCGATTATCTCCGAACGCTATTCCGTAGACGAACTGCCCGGAGAAGATGCCAAACCGGCGGGTAATCCGTTGGGGTATGTGGCTATTGAACTCGATCTGCAATCGGTGCGGCTGGAGCAGTACAAAGAGGTGTTTGTGGCCACTTTGCTCTTACTGTTTTGTTTGTGCATCGCCATGCTGTTTGCCTATCGTCTGATGCGCGACGTCACCGGGCCAATTCGTAACATGGTTTCCACCGTGGACCGCATTCGTCGCGGCCAACTCGACAGCCGCGTTGATGGCTACATGCTGGGCGAACTGAGCATCCTGAAAAACGGCATCAATGCCATGGCGATGTCGCTCACCGCTTATCACGAAGAGATGCAGCAGAATATCGATCAGGCCACCTACGATCTGCGTGAAACCCTGGAGCAGCTAGAGATTCAAAACGTCGAGCTGGATTTGGCGAAGAAGCGCGCGCAGGAAGCGGCGCGTATTAAATCAGAATTTCTCGCCAATATGTCGCATGAGTTACGAACACCGCTCAACGGAGTGATTGGCTTTACCCGTCAGATGCTGAAAACCGGACTGAGCACCAACCAACGCGATTATATGAGCACCATTGAACGCTCGGCCAATAACCTGCTGAGCATCATCAACGATGTGCTGGATTTCTCAAAGCTCGAAGCCGGCAAACTGGTGCTGGAATCGATCCCCTTCCCGCTACGCGCCACGCTGGATGAAACGCTGGTGCTGCTGGCACCTTCGGCACATGACAAAGGACTCGAGATCACCGTTTGTCTGGAAAAACAGGTGCCGGATAATGTGATTGGCGACCCGCTACGTTTACAGCAGATCATGATTAACCTGATTGGTAATGCCATTAAGTTTACTGAGCAGGGGCACATCGATTTGCGTGTTGAGCTGCGTAGCCTGAGCACCACGCGCGTTGAACTGGAAATTCAGGTACACGACACCGGCATTGGCATTTCTGAGCAGCAACAGTCACAGCTGTTCCAGGCGTTTCGTCAGGCCGATGCGAGTATTTCCCGCCGCCACGGCGGCACTGGTTTGGGTCTGGTGATCACGCAAAAACTGGTGTCGGAGATGGGCGGAGAGATCGCGTTCCACAGCCGTCAGAATCAGGGATCCACTTTCTGGGTGCACGTTCATCTCGATCTCAATCCCAACGCGCCGCCCATTCCGCGTATGCTGGAAGATCTGCGCGCCATCCCGTTAGCCTATATCGAACCCCATGCGGCGGTGGCGAAAGCGGTGCAGGAGATGCTTAGCATCACGCCGCTGCAGGTTCAGCATTTCACTTCACTGGAAGCGCTGCCGGATACCCGCTTCCCGCTGTTGTTGATGGGATTGCCGGTGAACGATCCTCACCCCGCCACGCTGCCGGATGCTTTAATTCAACGGCTGCGCGCCCATGCCGATTCGGTACTGCTGGCGCTGCCCAGCGAGATGATGCTGTTCGCCGACGATTTGCGCGCACGAGGCATCGCCGGCTGTATCGCCAAACCCGTCTCACTGACGCGCTTGTTGCCGATGCTGCTGGATTTGCACAGTTTGCATAACGATGCCTTACCGCACAGTACCCGCCAGCCGCTGACGGTGATGGCGGTGGATGACAATCCTGCCAATCTGAAGTTAATCGGTGCGCTGCTGGAGGAGCAGGTTCAGCACATCATTCTGTGCGACAACGCGGAACAGGCTATCCGCCAGGCGCGTTTACACAAGCTGGATGTGATTTTGATGGATATCCAGATGCCGGATATCGATGGCATTCGCGCCAGTGAAATTATCCGTAGCCTGCCGCTGCATGCCAATACCCCGATTGTCGCGGTGACCGCGCATGCGCTGGATGGCGAGCGCCAGCAGCTGATTGGCGCCGGGATGAATGATTATCTGGCGAAGCCGATAGACGAAGGCAAACTGAGCCAGCTGTTGCAGCGCTATGCCCCGAACCCCACGGCGGCACCCACACTACTGCCGGATGTTGCGCCATCGCTCGACTGGGCGCTGGCACTGCGTCAGGCCGCCAACAAACCGGATCTGGCGCGCGATCTGCTGCAGATGCTGCTGGATTTCCTGCCGGAGGTGGAAGCTCGCGTGGAGGGTTCCATGGCCAGTAACGATGTTAATGGCCTACGCGAGATCATCCATAAGCTGCACGGCAGTGCCAGCTACAGCGGCGTGCCCAGACTGAAACAGCTGTGTCAGCAGCTGGAAAAGAGCCTGCATCAGGAGAGTGATATCGAAGCGCTGGAGCCGGAATTGCTGGAGTTGAGTGATGAGATGGCGAACGTGGCGCGTGAGGCCAGGAAAGTGTTGGGCGTGGGATAACGGAACGTTTCATGCCCTCTCTTAAGCACAAGAGAGCGCTAATCGAGCATGGTTAAAGAATGACTCGTCGTCTCAATCATCGCCACCAACGGTCCCCTCGCCCGATAACGGGAGAGGGTTAGGATGAGAGGGGCGCGCCTGTAAGGCCTGCCCCACATTGTTCGCTGCCACGACATTGCGCGCGATTAGCCGCATCTATAAGGCCTGCCCCACCTTGATTGTTGCCGCCACATTGCGCGCGGTCAGTCGCACATTCTGCGCCGCATTGGCTAACGCATCCTCCAGTGAGCCAATGCTAAACAACACGCTGAATACCGCATCCAGCCCGTGCTGATGCACCACGCCAACATCTGCGGTTAAACTGCCCGCAATGCCAATCACCGGTTTGTTAAACTGCTTTGCCACCTTCGCCACACCAATCGGCACTTTGCCGTTAATGGTCTGGCTATCAATACGCCCTTCGCCGGTAATCACCAGATCGGCATCCTGCACCTGATCCGCTAACGCAAGGGCTTCCGTGACGATCTCAATACCGCGACGTAGCTCGGCCTGGCAAAACGCATGCAGTGCCGCGCCCATGCCCCCCGCCGCACCGCCGCCCGCAATGTGCAGCACATCAATGTCTAAATCGCGATGGATAATCTCAGCGTAATGCGCCAGCGCTTTATCCAGCTGCTGCACCAGTTCCGGCGTGGCCCCTTTTTGAGGACCAAAAATCGCCGAAGCCCCCTCTTCACCGGTCAGGGGATTAGTGACATCGCAGGCCACTTCAATGCGGCACTGCTGAATACGTTTATCCAGCTGATCGATTTCAATCCGCGCCAGCTGCGGCAGTGCGCCGCCGCCAAAGGCAATCTCATTGCCCTGCTGGTCCAGCAAGCGAGCGCCCAGCGCCTGCATCATGCCGGATCCCCCATCGTTGGTGGCGCTGCCGCCAATGCCAATAATGATGTGGTCAACACCGCGATCGAGCGCGTTTTTAATCAGCTCGCCAGTGCCATAAGAGTTGGTGATCAACGGGTCACGCTGCGCGGCCGGCACCAATTCCAGGCCGCTGGCTGCCGCCATTTCAATAAAGGCGCTGCGCTCATCACCCGATAATCCATAAAATGCCTCAACCGGCGCGCCGAGCGGTCCGGTCACCGTTAATCTGACAATACTTCCATGCGTCGCCGCCACCATGGCTTCTACCGTGCCTTCGCCACCGTCGGCGACCGGTATTTTCACGTATTCGGCGTCGGGAAAAATTTCGCTAAATCCCGCTTCAATCGCCGCAGCCACTTCCAGGGCGGACAAACTCTCTTTATATGAATCCGGTGCGATGACAATTTTCATAGGCAATCCGAGCGCGATGGATGACGGAGTTCCGTCCTGCTAATGCAGTAAGCTGTCCGGCATCCGCAAACACCGGACAGGCAAACTACCGGGTGATCTCGACCTGAGCTAATTTTTCATAATAGCAAGCCAGCGCACTATGGTCAGATGTGCCCTTGCCGTCGACTTTCAGCGCTTGCATCATTTCCATCACCGCAGCCGTCAGCGGCAGATGCGCGCCAATGCCGTGTGAAGTGTCCAGCGCATTCGCTAAATCCTTGATGTGCAGATCGATGCGGAAGCCTGGCTTGAAGTTACGATCGAGCACCATCGGCGCTTTGGCATCGAGTACCGTGCTGCCTGCCAGCCCACCACGAATCGCCTGATAAACCAGTTCTGGGTTCACACCGGCTTTGGTTGCCAGCGACAGCGCTTCGGACATCGCCGCGATGTTCAGCGCCACAATCACCTGGTTTGCCAACTTAGTGACGTTACCTGCACCGATATCGCCGGTGTGCACCACCGAACCGGCCATGGCTTTCATGATGTCATAGCACTGGTCGAATACCGCTTTATCGCCGCCAACCATCACAGACAGCGTGCCCTCAATCGCTTTTGGCTCGCCGCCGCTGACCGGCGCATCCAGCATCTTGATGCCTTTTTCTGCCAGCGCATCGTGCACTTCACGGCTGGCCAGCGGCGCAATCGAACTCATGTCGATCACAATCAGTCCTGGCTTCGCACCTTCGATAATCCCGTTGGCGCCGAGGCAAACCTCTTTCACCTGCGGTGAGTTCGGCACCATGGTGATCACCACATCAACCTGTTCGGCGACCTCTTTTGGCGTTTTCGCCACGGTAGCGCCCAGCTCCACCAGCTCGGCTTCATTGCTGACGTTGTGGTCACGTACCACCAGTGAATAACCGGCTTTCACCAGGTTTTTACTCATCGGTTTGCCCATAATACCGAGGCCGATAAATCCAATTTTCATTGCCTTTCCTCTTCGTCAGTTATTTCTTAAATTTGTCACACAGCGCCTGCGTGGCGTTGCGGAAAACACCGAGATCGCTGCCCACGGCAACGAATGTGGCGCCCCATTCGAGATAACGGCGCGCGTCGGCTTCCACCGGCGCCAGAATGCCGCTTGGCTTGCCCGCCGCTTTGGCACGTTCAAAGATGTGTTTGATTACTTTCAGCACTTCAGGATGTGCAGGCTGACCGAGATAGCCCATCGCCGCCGAGAGATCGCCCGGTCCGACAAAAATGCCATCCACGCCGTCAACGGCAGCAATCGCATCGATGTTATCCACCGCCTGCTGCGTTTCGATCTGCACCAGCACTGTGATGTTGTCATTGATGGTGGCGTTGTAATCCGGCAGCGTGCCGTACATATTGCTGCGATGCGAAACCGACACGCCGCGAATGCCCGCTGGCGGATAACGCGTTGACGCCACGGCGCGAATCGCCTCTTCCTCGGTCTCCACAAACGGCACCAGGAAGTTGTAGAAACCGATATCCAGCAGGCGTTTGATGATGATGGGTTCGTTGCACGGCGGACGCACCACCGGCGCACTGTGGCTGCCCTTCAGCGCCATCAACTGCGGGATAAAGGTGGTGATGTCGTTGGGCGCGTGTTCGCCATCCAGCACCAGCCAGTCAAAACCCGCCAGACCCAGAACTTCGGTGGAAATCGGGCTGGCAAGTGCGCACCAGCTACCAATCAGGGTTTCCCCTGCCTGCAAACGGCGACGAAAGTGGTTCGGCCAGGCATTGCTCATTGTCTTTACTCCTGTCTGTTACAACAGGCGCCCGCACGGGGCGCCGGAAACATTAGCGCACCAGGCACGGACGCTTGTTATCGAAGGTCCAGTTCGGCACGAGGTACTGCATCGCCTGCGCATCGTCGCGCGCGCCCAAACCGTGTTTCTGATACAGCGCATTGGCCTGCATGACCTGATCCATATCCAGCTCGACACCAAGACCCGGTTTTTGCGGTACCTGTACCATGCCGCCCTTGATCTGGAACGGCTCTTTGGTCAGGCGCTGATTGCCCTCCTGCCAGATCCAGTGAGTATCGATGGCGGTAATCGCGCCCGGCGCGGCAGCGGCCACGTGGGTGAACATCGCCAGCGAAATATCGAAGTGGTTGTTAGAGTGCGAACCCCAGGTCAGGCCGAAGTCATGACACATCTGCGCCACGCGCACTGAACCTTGCATGGTCCAGAAGTGTGGATCCGCCAGCGGGATATCCACCGATTGCAGCGACAGCGTGTGGCCCATTTGGCGCCAGTCGGTGGCGATCATGTTGGTGGCGGTCGGCAAACCGGTTGCGCGACGGAATTCCGCCATCACTTCGCGGCCAGAGTAGCCCTGCTCGGCCCCGCATGGATCTTCTGCGTAGGCCAGCACGCCTTTGAGTTGTTTACCGAGCAGAATCGCCTCGTTCAACGACCAGGCACCGTTGGGATCGAGAGTGACGCGCGCCTGCGGGAAGCGTTTCGCCAGTGCCGTGACCGCTTCGGCCTCTTCGCCACCGCGCAGCACGCCGCCTTTCAGTTTGAAATCGTTGAAGCCATATTTTTCATAGGCAGCTTCCGCCAGTCGCACCACGGTATCCGGCGTCAGTGCCTCTTCATGACGCAGGCGATACCAGTCGCACTTGTCTGTTTCCTGGCTCTGATAAGGCAGCGAGGTTTTCTTGCGGTCACCGACGTAGAACAGGTAACCCAGCATCTCCACGCGGTCACGCTGTTGGCCATCGCCGAGCAGCGAGGCAACGTTGACGCCCAGGTGCTGACCGAGCAGATCCAGCAGCGCCGCTTCAATGCCAGTCACCACATGGATGGTGGTACGCAGGTCGAAGGTCTGATTGCCGCGTCCGCTGGAATCGCGGTCGGCAAAAGTACTGCGAACCAGGTTAAGGATGTTTTTGTACTCACCCACGGTCTTCTGCACCACCAGCGCCGCCGCATCTTCCAGCGTCTGACGAATTTTCTCACCGCCGGGAATTTCACCCACGCCGGTGTGGCCCGCGTTATCCTTGATAATGACGATGTTACGGGTGAAGAACGGTGAATGGGCGCCGCTCAGATTCAGCAACATGCTGTCGTGACCGGCCACCGGAATGACCTGCAGCGATGTGATTTTTGGTGTCTGACTCATTTCCTGCTCCTTATGCATGACGGCGACCGAAGGCCGGACGCTTACGGTCGAATGACCAACCGGGAACCAGATACTGCATCGCCGTGGCGTCGTTACGCGCACCTGCCGGCAGAGATTTGTAGAGGGCATTGGCTTGATGCAGACGATCCCAATCCAACTCGACGCCGAGGCCGGGCTTATCCGGTACGGCAATCTTGCCGTTGCGGATTTGCAGCGGCTCTTTGGTGAGGCGCTGATCGCCTTCCTGCCAAATCCAGTGGGTATCGATAGCCGTCGGTTTGCCCGGTGCGGCAGCGCCAACGTGGGTAAACATCGCCAGCGAAATATCGAAGTGGTTGTTAGAGTGGCAACCCCAGGTTAAGCCCCAGTCGTCGCACAGTTGCGCCACGCGCACCGCACCGCTCAGCGTCCAGAAGTGCGGATCGGCCAGCGGGATATCGACTGAGTTGAGCATCACCGCGTGATTCATCTCGCGCCAGTTGGTGGCAATCATATTGGTGGCGACCGGCAAGCCGGTGGCACGGCGGAACTCCGCCATCACTTCGCGGCCGGAATAGCCCTGTTCGGCCCCGCACGGATCTTCAGCATAGGTCAGCACCTCGCCCATGCCTTTGCACAGACGGATGGCTTCATCAAGCGTCCAGGCACCATTGGGATCGACGGTGATACGCGCATCCGGGAAACGCTTTTTCAGCGCGGCCGCGGATTCCATCTCCTGCTCGCCCGGCAATACGCCGCCTTTCAATTTGAAATCTTTGAAACCGTATTTGTCCTGTGCCGCTTCCGCCAGGCGCACCACCGCATCTGGCGTCAGTGCTTCCTGATGACGCAGGTGATACCAGTCATGGCTGGCACCTTCGCCCGTCAGATACGGTAAATCGGTTTTGCGACGATCGCCGAGATAGAACAGATAACCGAGCACGGTGACTTCATCGCGCTGTTGTCCCGGACCGAGCAACTCGGCTACCGGTACGCCCAGACATTGACCCAGCAAATCCAGCAGTGCCGCTTCCAGCGCCGCCACCGCATTGACACGCAGTTCGAAGGTCCAGGCCCCTTTACCGAAGGTATCGAAATCCGCTGACTGATTACCTTTGTGCACCTGCTGCACCAGGCGGTTCATGCGCGCCACCTGCTGGCCTTTGACCTGTGGAATCGCCTCCACCAGCGTTTGACAGATCGTTTCGCCACCCGGCGCTTCACCGACGCCGGTATGACCATCACTGTCGGTCAGTACCACAATGTTGCGGGTGAAGCAGGCGCTGTGCGCTCCACCAATGTTCAGCAACATGCTGTCGTAACCGGCAACCGGAATCACCTGCATATCGGTGATCACCGGGCTACTTTGCGTATTCATAGTTCGTCCTTATGCTCGGTGTTTCAGTTCAATACGTTTGATATCACCCGTGATGAACAGGAAGCTAAACGCAGCGACGAAGGCGTGGATCCCGACATAAATCAGCGCTCCTTCGAAAGAGCCAGAAGCGGCGATGATGTAACCGATAGCAATCGGCGTCACGATGCCGGAGAAGTTGCCGAACATGTTGAACAAGCCACCGCTCAATCCACTGATCTCTTTCGGTGCGGTATCCGCCATCACTGCCCAGCCCAGCGCACCAATACCTTTGCCGAAGAACGCCAGCGCCATAAACAGCACCACTACCCACTCAGTTTCGGTGTAGTTACACATCACCATGCTGATAGAGAGCAGCATGCCAACCACGATGGGGGTCTTACGTGCAACGTTCAGCGAACCAGTTTTGCGCATCAGGTAATCGGAAATCACGCCACCTAACACACCACCGAGGAAGCCACAGATGGCCGGAATCGAGGCGATCATGCCCGCTTTAAGAATCGACATGCCGCGCGCCTGCACCAGATACACCGGGAACCAGGTAATAAAGAAGTAGGTCAGCGCGTTAACGCAATATTGTCCGAGATAGATACCCCACATCATGCGGGTCGAAAGCAGCTGTTTGATTTGATACCACTTCTCATCCCAGCTCACTTTGCGGTCGGCTTTTTTGGCATCCATGTTGATCAACGCGCCGCCCTGCTCCATGTACTCCAGCTCAGCTTTGTTCACACCCGGATGGTTGTTCGGATCGTGCATGAACTTGAGCCAGACGAAGCTGAGGATGATGCCCAGTCCGCCCATGAACCAGAACACGTGCGCCCAGCCCACTTCGGCCACCAGCCAGCCCATAATCGGGGCGAAGATCACCGTGGCGAAATACTGCGCCGAGTTGAAAATGGCGACGGCGGTGCCGCGCTCCTGTGCCGGGAACCAGGCCGCAACAATACGGCTGTTACCCGGGAAGGAAGGCGCTTCTGCCAGGCCGACCATAAAGCGCAACAGAAACAGTGAAACGACGATGCCGAAGCCGCTGAACAGATCGACAAAGCCCTGCAGCAAGGTAAACAGCGACCAGAGGAAAATACTCCAGAAGTAAACGCGTTTTGAGCCAAAGCGGTCAAGCAGCCAGCCGCCAGGTATTTGTCCAATAACGTAAGCCCATGAGAAGGCGGAGAAGATATATCCCAGACCGACCGAATCAAGGCCGATATCTTTAGACATCGCGGAACCGGCAATCGAGATGGTTGCACGGTCACCGTAGTTGAATGATGTGACGATAAATAACATCACCACAATCCAGTAACGGGCGTTGGTGCGTTTTTGCACCGCTTCCGCTGTCTGGCTGAAACTATTCATGATGCACTCCTGAAATATAGCGAACGCTACATTCACTCTGACTGCATACACATCGCGTTGGGTATCAGAATGATGTCGGGTTAAACACGGCGATTGTTGTTATGGCAAAACGATGATGCGTCGTGACGAATAACCAAACGTTGAAGAACGATAATCAGTATAGGAACAGCCCAACCACGAGGCATTGGAAGAACGCATGATGATGAACATTGATTCATGCTGATTTTATGGCAATTGCACATATCCCTGCGGCTTAGCTCACGGAACCTGATTTTTCACCCATAGATTGATTAAGAAGCAGCCAGCCAACGTGCGCTTTGTGAGTCTGTTCACTTGTATTTGGATAAACGAACCAAACTCAGGTAATAAAACCCCAAAAAGCCAGTCAGTTGCACAATGCGCAGGCCAATACCCCTGCATATACTGAGGCTGGCAAAAAATGATGACGTGACGGAAGCATTTACAACGCGCTGCCATGTACAGCGCGACGAACTGGAAGGTGAGCAATGAACCGACCGCTAACAGAGAAACCGCTTTATATAAAAGTACACGACGCCGACAACGTGGCGATCGTGGTGAATAATCAGGGTTTGCCTGCGGGTACCCGCTTTGAGGATGGCCTGCAGCTCACCGAACACGTGCCGCAAGGACATAAAGTGGCGCTGGTGGACATTCCTCAAAACGGCGTCATCCTGCGCTACGGCGAAGTGATTGGCACCGCCTTGCGCCCGATTGCGCAAGGGAGCTGGATTGAAGAATCGCTGGTGGCGCTACCCGAAGCGCCTCCGCTCAACAGTTTGCCACTGGCGAACAATGTGCCCCCCACTCTGCCACCGCTCGAAGGATACACCTTTGAGGGTTATCGCAACGCCGATGGCAGCGTAGGAACACGCAATCTGCTCGGTATCACCACCAGCGTGCACTGTGTCGCTGGCGTCGTGGATTACGTGGTGCAAATGATCGAGCGCGATCTGCTGCCACGCTATCCCAACGTTGATGGTGTAGTAGCACTGAATCATCTTTATGGCTGTGGTGTGGCGATCAATGCGCCCGCTGCGGTGGTGCCGATCCGCACTATCCATAACCTCGCGCTCAACCCCAATTTTGGGGGCGAAGTGATGATTGTCAGTCTCGGCTGCGAGAAATTACAGCCGGAGCGTCTGCTGACCGGCACGCCGGATGTGCAGGCCATCTCGCTGGATGATCATGACATTGTGCGTTTGCAGGATGAACGGCATGTTGGTTTCGGCGCGATGGTGGATGAGATCCTTCAGGTCGCCGAACGCCATCTGAAAAAACTGAATTTGCGCCAGCGCGAGACCTGCCCGGCATCAGAACTGGTGATTGGCACGCAGTGCGGCGGCAGCGATGCATTTTCCGGCGTGACGGCCAATCCGGCAGTCGGCTTTGCTTCTGATTTGCTGGTGCGCTGCGGCGCCACCGTGATGTTCTCCGAGGTCACCGAAGTACGCGATGCAATACATCTGCTGACGCCGCGCGTGGTCGATGAAAATGTGGGTAAACGCCTACTGGAAGAGATGGCGTGGTATGACGATTATCTTAGCCAGGGCCAAACCGACCGCAGCGCCAATCCCTCGCCGGGTAATAAGAAAGGCGGGCTGGCGAACGTGGTGGAGAAAGCGCTGGGATCGATTGCCAAATCAGGACGCAGTCCGATTGTAGAAGTGCTGTCACCAGGGCAGCGCCCAACAAAGCGCGGTTTGATCTATGCAGCGACACCGGCCAGTGATTTTGTCTGCGGCACCCAACAGATGGCCTCGGGCATTACCTTGCAGGTGTTCACCACCGGTCGTGGCACGCCCTACGGTTTGGCTGCGATACCGGTGATTAAGATGGCGACGCGTAATGCGCTGGCGGAGCGCTGGCACGATTTGATGGATATCAATGCGGGCACCATTGCGACAGGTGAAGAGAGTATTGAGCAGGTGGGCTGGCGGTTGTTTGAGTTGATACTGGAGATTGCCAGTGGTCGCAAACAAACCTGGTCCGATCGCTGGGGCATTCGCAATCAGCTGGCGGTGTTTAATCCGGCTCCGGTGACCTGAGTGCGATCTCACCCTCTCCCAACAAGGGAGAGGATGCAATCTGGCGCGCCTGAAACATCATCATCTTATTTTCAGGCCGTTCAGATTGCCGCTTGCCAAAGACGAAGCGAAGGCAGAATTACAGCAGCTTACCCCAGCTCTCAACCCAAGGCGTGGTCACTGACTCAGGCTCAGGATCTTCAGTGGCATCCACCAGCAGCACATCACCGATGCGTTTGGCACTTTGCTCCTGCAAGGTGGCATCAAAAGTTTTACCCGCGCCGCAGAAGTTCTCATAGCTGCTATCACCCAGTGCAATCACGCCGTAGCGAAGCTCTGGTTGATAACCCACTTCATCGCGTATCTGCACATACAAGCGGGCAATATTGTCCGGGAAGTCGCCCTGGCCGGTGGTGGAGGTGACAATCAGAATGACCTCCTTGCTGTAAGCCTGCCAATCCGCCAGTGACGCATCCTCAAAAACTTTCACTTCGTGGCCCTGCGCTTCCAGTACCGGCTGCGCTTCTTCCGCCACCAGCAATGCATTGCCGTAAACCGTACCTGTAAAAATGCCAATCTTTGCCATCTTGCCGCTCCTTTATTCTGTTGGCTTATCCTGGACTGCCTCGTCGGCAAACTCAACCCTGGGAACCTCAGGGATCTGATGCTGCCAGCCAAAATGTTCCAGCATGCCTTGCCAGACGCGATCGAGCCCGGCGCGAATCACCAGAGGTTCTCCGGTGACCGGATGCGTCAGACTCAGCGCACTGGCATGCAGCATCAATCGATTCATACCAAAGTGCTCTGCTGCCCCCCGATTCTGCCGCAAATCACCATGGGCGCTATCGCCAATAATCGGGTGGCGCAGATGCACCATATGGCGGCGAAGCTGATGTTTACGGCCGGTGTGCGGCGACATCTCCACCAGGGTATAACGCGCGCTGTTGTAGCGACTGATCGCCACGGGCATCTCTACCTGCGCCAGTGAGCGATAGTCGGTGACGGCAGGCTGCGCGGTACGTTCCTGAGTGGCGAACTTATCGGCAATCTTATCCAGCTCTTCGACCAACGGATAATCGAGCGTCGCGCTGCCATCCAGCCAACCGCGCACCACTGCGTGATAGGTCTTCTGCATTTTATGCTGCTCGAACTGCTGTGACAGTAGATGCGCCACTTCGCTGGAGAGCGCCATTAACAGTACGCCGGAGGTGGGGCGATCGAGGCGATGCACAGTAAATACGTGCTGACCAATTTGATCGCGTACCGTTTGCATCACCACCACTTTTTCGTCGCGATCGAGCCAGCTACGATGCACCAGCCAGCCGGACGGTTTGTTGACGGCGACCAGCCATTCATCTTGATAAAGGATTTCCAGCATTAAGGGGTCGGATCCTGAAAAAGCGCGTCGAACTGGCCCAATGTCAGCAACAGGACCGCATGGCCTGGCGTGGTCGCAGGTAACGCGACTTCATAATAAGGCGTCACAGAGAAATTTTGCGGCAGTGGCGCGCCGGCTTCGATTAGCGCATGGAAACGTGGAATGAGTACCCACTGCAGCCACTCCAGCGGCTCCATGGTATTGAGACAAAAAGGCTCGGTGCTGGCGAAGGCTGCCACCTCAGGGGATTGCGTCTGCCAGTGGCCGTGTTCGCGCATCACCGCTTCGATTTGCTGCAGCTGTTGAATAACCATTTGCGACGACATACGCCACCTCCAGAGAAAAATTGGGCGGCAAGCATACCATTAGTCGTTCAACGTGCAAAAAAGGCATAAAAAAAGGGAGCACTGTGATTACAGTGCTCCCGGTTTCGTTCGCAGCATTCCCGCCACCGCTGTGCTCCCTGCTCATCCATGACAACTCTTCCTCTGCTTTCCATTGCCTGTCATCGTGACAGTTATCCTTAGCATCCTGGCCCACCACCATCCACGTGGCTCTCATTCTCCGTCCTGGAGGTGTCCCTGACTCAATCCTGAGTGTCCTGCTTCATCCTGAAGCCTTCCATGTGCCGTAAACTCCGTTACGTTCCTGCCTCCTGGCTGACATTCTCCTGAACGTCTCTTCATCCCCAGCATCCTGCCAGTGGTGACTATTCTGTCAGAAACCATCGTAATAACAAGTTAGTAAGACGCGTTAATAGATTTCTCACACTACTAATTTTAGGAGTGATGCCATAACCTTATGATTCACAATATTTTTACATCTTTGTTTTCCGGATGGCTGCAAGATGATCTAGCGATCTCTCACACCTGATGTGAGAGATCTCTTACAAACCTAACCTGTGAAATCTGCTAATCAGGCTTTAACCGGTTGTAAATCATTAAGAAATGTCTGAATACTTGCCGCCAGCACCTGGCGCTTTTTACTACCAGGCTGTTCCAGAATCACTTCACCGGAAAGATTACACAGAGCAATCACATCCTGCTCCGATTCAGTAGTCGCAATAAATAATGTTGGACTCTGTTTTAACCGGCGCTTCATGACCAGATGGCCAATCAGATTCTCCTGCAAGCGGGTAAAGTCTGATTCGCTCCACACCTGTAACAACGTTATCGGCTGCTGTTGAAAGGCTGCGGTCATATCGCCGGCAAACTGCGAGGTGTAAAAAGCACTGATTTCCGATTGCAACTGAATATCCAGTGCCCGCTCGACGGCTTCCAGCGTGGCTGGCAAGGTGAAGGGCTGTGGTTGCCACAGCACACAATCATCCAGCGTGCTGACAATACAAGGGGATGGCACACCCAGCAGATCCGAACTGGCGGGCAGATGTCCAGCCTGCTGCTGCCAATGTTGCACATAACGGGCGGTAAACTCACGCAGGGCATCTGCGGTTTGCTGCATCATTCTTCTTCTCGCTTGTGATCGGTTACACTTAGCCACTTTGATGGAATTTAGTGGTAACCGATATGTCTTCTGAAAACCGCGATCAGGCGTTAAGCGGCCTGACGTTAGGTAAGCCCACGGCTTATGTTGATCGCTACGATAACACGCTGCTGCAATCGGTGCCGCGCAGCCTGAATCGCGAACCGCTGGGGCTCTACCCGGATAATCTGCCGTTCCAGGGCGCAGATATCTGGACGCTGTACGAACTCTCCTGGCTCAACAGCAAAGGCGTGCCGCAGGTGGCGGTAGGCGAAGTGGTACTGCGCGCGGACAGCGAAAACCTGATCGAGTCCAAGAGCTTTAAGCTCTATCTTAACAGTTTTAACCAGACGCGTTTCGCTGACTGGGGCGAAGTGCGCCAGACACTCGAGCGCGATTTGCGTGCCTGCGCCAATGGCGAGGTCAGCGTGGCGCTGTTCCGTCTGGGCGAAGTGGAAGGACAGCCGATCGGCCATTTCAATGGCGATGTCATTGACGAGCAGGATATCGAGATTCACGACTATGCTTTTAACGCCGATTATTTAGTGCAGGCTGCGGGCAGTGAAGTGGTGGAAGAAACGCTGGTGAGCCATTTGCTGAAATCCAACTGTCTGATCACCCATCAGCCCGATTGGGGCTCTGTGATGATTCGCTACAAAGGCCCACGTATCGATCGTGAAGCCCTGCTGCGTTACCTGATCTCATTCCGTCAGCACAATGAATTCCATGAACAATGCGTTGAGCGCATTTTCAACGACATTCAACGCTTTTGCCAACCAGAAGCCCTCACTGTTTATGCACGTTATACGCGCCGTGGAGGACTGGATATTAATCCGTGGCGCAGCAACGTCCCCTTCTCTCCCGGGTTTTCCCGCCTGGTCCGTCAGTAACAGATTGCGAGACGCCTCGCAGGCCGCAGCATGGATGCGCGGTTCCACTTGAGCATTCACTGCGTACAACGTTACTCTGTCAAAGGCGCTAAGGTCTAAACCTGCGCCCCGAAGGATTTTCGTCACTGCGTTCAGCAAGTTAAGCGCAGCGTCACCCGCCACGCATTTGCGTGTAAAGGAGTTCTCTTGATTACACATATCAGCCCGCTTGGCTCAATGGATCTGCTCTCCCAGTTGGAAGTCGACATGCTGAAGCAAACGGCCAGCAGCGACCTTTACCAGCTTTTTCGCAACTGCTCACTCGCAGTGCTCAACTCCGGCAGCCAGACCGACAGTAGTCAGGAACTGCTCTCCCGTTTTGAAAATTTCGACATCAACGTGCTGCGCCGTGAGCGCGGCGTCAAACTCGAACTGATTAACCCGCCGGAAGAAGCCTTTGTTGATGGCCGTATTATCCGCTCATTGCAGGCCAACCTGTTTGCCGTGTTGCGCGATATTCTGTTTGTGAATGGCCAGCTTGAGCGCAGCGATCAGAAAAACGCTGATGATTCCGCTCACATCACGAATCAGGTGTTTTCGATTCTGCGTAACGCGCGTGCGCTGCACATTGGCGAATATCCCAACACCGTGGTGTGCTGGGGTGGTCACTCGATTAACGCGGTGGAGTATCAGTATTGCCGCAATGTCGGTACGCAAATGGGCCTGCGTGAACTTAACATCTGCACTGGCTGCGGGCCAGGCGTGATGGAAGCGCCGATGAAAGGCGCCGCGGTGGGTCATGCCCAGCAGCGTTATCATGACAGCCGTTTCATTGGTCTGACCGAACCGTCGATTATCGCGGCTGAGCCACCGAATCCGCTGGTGAATGAACTGATCATCATGCCGGATATCGAAAAACGCCTTGAAGCCTTTGTGCGTATTGCCCATGGCATCGTGATTTTCCCAGGCGGCGTCGGTACGGCAGAAGAGCTGCTGTATCTGCTGGGCATTCTGATGAATCCACACAACAGCGATCAGGTTCTGCCGCTGATTCTCACCGGCCCGAAAGAGAGCGCCGACTACTTCCGCGTTCTGGATGATTTCATTGTTAATACGCTGGGTGAAACCGCGCGTAAGCACTACAAAATCATCATTGATGATGCTGCTGAAGTGGCGCGTCTGATGAAGAAAGCCATGCCGCAGGTGAAAGAGTATCGCCGCGAAACTGGCGATGCCTACAGCTTTAACTGGTCAATCCGCATCGCGCCAGAGTTGCAGGTGCCGTTTGTTCCAACACACGAAAACATGGCCAATCTGAAACTGTTCCCGAACCAGCCTGCTGAGAAACTGGCCGCTGATTTGCGTCGCGCCTTCTCAGGTATCGTGGCAGGAAACGTGAAGGAAGTGGGCATCCGCGAAATTCGTGAAAAAGGTCCGTACAAACTGCACGGCGACGCCGACATCATGCATCGCATGGATGAACTGCTGCAGGGCTTCGTCGCACAACAACGTATGAAACTGCCGGGCAGCGCCTACATCCCCTGCTACGAAATCATTAAATAACCCACCAGGAAGGCAGCCTGCGGGCTGCCGCTATCATTATGTCGTTTCATCTTCTGATTATTGATGCTCTAAACCTGATTCGCCGTTTGCATGCGGTGCAAGGCACGCCCTGCCGCGAAGCCTGCGTCGCCGCGCTGCATCAGCTTTTAGGCCACACGCAACCGACGCACGTCGTGGCGGTATTCGATAGCCACGATCGTCACCCTGGCTGGCGGCATCAGCTGCTGCCCGATTACAAAGCGGGCCGCCCACCGATGCCGGATGATTTGCAGACGGAGATGCCCGTTATCCAGCAGGCCTTCGAGGCAGTCGGCGTGCGTTGCTGGGTCGCCGATCTCGATGAAGCTGACGATCTCGCTGCCACGCTGGCGGTGAAAATGGCCGATGCCGGACATCAGGCAACTATTGTCTCCACCGACAAAGGTTATTGCCAGCTTTTAGCGCCGAATATCCGCATCCGTGATTATTTCCAGAAACGCTGGCTGGACGTGCCTTTCATCGAGCACGAGTTTGGCGTCACGCCCGCGCAATTACCCGATTACTGGGGACTGTGCGGCATTAGCAGCAGCAAAATCCCCGGCGTTACCGGCATTGGCCCCAAAAGCGCCCGCGATTTACTCACGCAGTTCGGCACCCTTGAAGCTCTTTATCAGCAGTTCGATCAGGTTCCGGAAAAGTGGCAAAAGAAATTGCGCGACCACCAGCAGATAGCTGAGATTTGCCGCCAGGTCTCAACGTTAAAACGCGATTTGGTTCTGCAGGGGAATTTAAATACGTTGCGGTATAAGCCGTGAATGGCAGGTGCAGCGCCCTCTGCCACATAAACACGCGAATCTCTTGATAGGTGATAGGTGATTGGTGATTGGTGATTGGTGATTGGTGCAAAAAATTGCACTGCGACGAACTTAACCCGAGAGATCCTGCGAAATAATTTGTGCTACAGCAAGGCGGCAAGTGCGAGAGTCCCCGGGAGCATACGCCAGTATGTGACCGGGGCGAACAAGCGCAGCCAACGCCGCTGTAGTGCAAAGTATGAAGCAGGATCGGCAAGTGCGTGAGTCCCCGGGACCATACGCCAGTATGTGACCGGGGCGAACAAGCGCAGCCAACGCCGCTGTAGTGCAAAGTATGAAGCAGGATCGGCAAGTTT
>NZ_JAERJM010000012.1:78944-86429 GCF_018257655.1 Pantoea sp. JGM49
ATACGCCAGTATGTGACCGGGGCGAACAAGCGCAGCCAACGCCGCTGTAGTGCAAAGTATGAAGCAGGATCGGCAAGTTTATTAAGTCCCCAGAGACATACATCAGTATGTGACTGGGGCGTATAAACGTAGCCAACGCACCTGTGGCGCGAAGTATGACGGGAAATTTAGCGTTCGTCGCGACGGCCGCCCACAGCCGCCCAAAGCCGGCGCACATGTACAGTAATCTCTTCCCGATCGTGATACAGCTGGCGCGCCTGAATCTGGGCATTCACGCCCTTCTCTTTCAATGCCGCATCCATCATGGCCAGATTTTGCGTCACTTCTTCATAACGCTTTTTCATCGGCAGCTTGAGGTTGAAAATCGCCTCACGGCACCAGCCGTTGACCAGCCACTCCGTCATCAAACTGGCGACGCGAACGGGTTTTTCCACCATGTCACACACCAGCCAACTAATGTTATTGCGCGATGGGCGGTATTTGAAACCGTCTTCACGGCAGTGCGTGACTTGCCCGGTATCCATGAGGCTGGGCGCCATCGGGCCGTTATCTACGGCGTACACCCACATGCTGCGTTTAACCAGCTGATAGGTCCAGCCGCCAGGACACGCGCCAAGATCCACGGCATACATGCCGCTGCCCAGGCGCTCATCCCACTCATCGGCCGGGATGAAGACGTGAAACGCCTCTTCCAGCTTCAGCGTTGAACGGCTTGGCGCATCCGACGGGAACTTGAGGCGCGGGATGCCCATATAGAATGGTGAGTTGTTCTCTGGCAGCGAGTAACCGACATAGCAGGTACCCGGTGCAATAAAGAACACATGCACCACCGGGCGTTTCGGCGATTCGTAGTTGAGCAGGATTTTGCTCTCACGCAGGCTGGCGCGCAGCGGTACGGTTAACTTACGACAGAACCTGGTCAGTTCTTTCGCTTCATTGGTATCCGGCACTTCGACACGCAGCTCGCCGCCCTTCTCCACCACACCGGTTAGCATGCCGACAATCGGGGTAATACGATCTTCTGGCGGCAAATCGCGCAGCAGTTCACCCACCACCAGCATCTGACGGGCAAAAATCAGCTCGGCAAACGGCAGCGTTTGAATCAGCTTTTCGGCATCTTCCTGCTGATAGCACTCATAGAGCACGTAACCAGAATCATCTTTGACACGGGCAAAACCGTAAACTTCACGTTCAGCGGCTTTGGCGCTGATCTCTGCCGCACACTCTTTCTCAAAGCCAGGACGGCAATAGAGTAAAACTTTATTCATGGCGATCCGCCTTTCGTTTAAGACGCAATGCGCCAATCAACATCAAGAACCAGCCAATCAGGAAGAACAACCCTCCCACTGGCGTAACAAAAACCCAAAACTTCAAGTGCGACAACGCTAAACAATACAGGCTGCCACTGAACAACACGGTGCCAAGCGCCAGCGCAGCGCTGCTCCAGTAAAACCAGATATTGGCGCGACGCAGCATGGCCGCACCCAAACCAATCACCGCCAATGTGTGATAGGCCTGATATTCAAGACCGGTATGGATCCACGCCATTTCGGCCGGGCCGAGCGATTTGCTCAGCACGTGTGCCCCAAAAGCACCAAAGGCCACCAGCAGGAATCCGCTAATGGCGGCAAACACAAACATGGCACGACTGGACATTCATTGTTCCTCAGGATGACACTGCACATCACTGTGCAGCACTCAACGCATTAGTGATCGTAGCGAAAGCGGAATTTTTCTTGTTCAGCTGCGGCTTTTTCCAGGATCCACTGACGAAAGGCGGCTATTTTACCCAGTTCTGCCTGGCTGTCATGACAAACCAGATAAAAAGCGTTTTTACTGACTAACACGTCATTAAATGGACAGACCAGCCGTCCAGCTTCAATTTCACTCTGCGCCATCACATTATTAGCCAGCGCCACGCCCTGGCCGTGAATCGCCGCCTGCAGCACCATCGCGCTATGGCTGAAGATCGGCCCCTGCTGCACATTAATGTGCTGCAATCCTAGCTGACGGATATAGGATTGCCAGTCGCGGCGCGAAGCATCATGCAGCAGCGTAAAGTGTGCCAGATCGGCGGGCGTTTTAAGCGGATGGTCGCCAGTCAGAAACATGGGCGAGCAGACCGGCAGCAAATATTCGGCATACAGTTTCTCAACCCGCAGACCCGGCCAGTTACCGCGCCCATAGAAAATCGCCACATCAACATCATCGGCCAGTTTCTCTTCATCACGGTCCACCGCCTGAATACGCACATCGATGCCCGGATAAGCCATATTAAAGCTGGAAAGACGGGGTACCAGCCATTGAATGGCAAAGCTGGGCAACAGACTGACGGTTAAGGCACCCTTCGCGCTGCGCGCCTGAAGTTTACGCGTCGCATCGTTGATAGCCGAGAAGATCTCTTTAATATCCAGATAGTAGCTTTGACCTTCTTCTGTCAGTAAAAGCGAACGATTCCTCCGTCGAAATAGCTTAAGACCGAGGAAATCTTCCAGAGATTTAATCTGGTGGCTAACAGCTGCCTGGGTGACAAACAGCTCTTCAGCGGCTTTAGTAAAGCTTAAATGGCGGGCTGCAGCATCGAAGACGCGTAAAGCATTAAGCGGTGGAAGGCGTTTAGACATGGTTTTCCATCAGCGGATTCACAAGGTAACAGTCCGACTTATACAAGGTCGTTACGTATTAGTTATTTTAATCCGAGACATTATAATTTGTCCGTTGAGGAAGCTCCAGCAAATACCTATAGTTGCCGCACTTCCTGAGCCGGAACGAAAAGATTTCTGGAAACGTGCGAGAGATCGCAGACTTTTGGAGAGCTTTTGGCTTGTGGTCGTGATGTTGTGTTTGCATTTTGATCTGACGATTGCAGATCAAGCTTTTAATTCCTGTAGATTTACCCTGTCTGTCCAAGTGATTTTATGCAGCACCGCAAATTGCGGTGCTTTTTTTTATCCTACACATCCCTGTGTACCCCTTTCGGGCCGTCACTGAAGCGACGTAAAAATTTCTCCGGGAAATTTTTGGCTTGCTGCTTACTGCCCCATCTCAACCATCTCTTTCACATCTGTACGATTGATCTGCTGCTCGTTGCCATTGGCATCTTTATAACTGATCATACCGGTTTCATCGTCAACTTTCGGTTTCCCGTCCGCTACAATGGTGCGACCATCATTGGTATGCATGACATAATTGCTGGAACAAGCAGCCAGGGTAAAGGCCATGGTACACACGGCCAGCACTGCGGCGAGTTTTTTCATCTTCTATCTCCTTGCAGATTGATTGCATTAAACCACCCGCAAGCGCTGACCAGAGGCAGCAAAAAGTGAAATCGACTGGTAAAGGTCGATTCGTTATGCGGGTTGCGGTTCAAACCTTGCAATAAATAGCATAACGCGCTTTTCCAGCTTTGCCAGCGAATCGGCCGGGTTTCAGCCTGGTCCTAAAATTGAATACAGTGGGTTTCGTATGACCATCTTCTCCCCAACCGCCTTCCGTGCGCAGTTTCCGGCATTAAGCGATGCGGGCGTTTATCTTGATAGCGCAGCCACTGCCCTGAAGCCTCAGGCTGTGATCGACGCCACATCGCAGTTCTATAGCTTGAGCGCAGGCACCGTGCATCGCAGCCAGTTCAAATCAGCACGCGACCTGACAGAGAAGTATGAACAGGCGCGCGGCCGGGTGGCCAAATGGCTGCACGCGGGCGATGACCGTCAGATTGTCTGGACGCGTGGCACCACGGAGGCCATCAATCTGGTGGCGCACAGCTGGCTGGCACCGCGCTTACAACCTGGCGATGAAATCGTAGTCAGCGAAGCCGAGCATCACGCCAATCTGGTGCCGTGGTTAAAGGTGGCACAAGCCGCAGGCGCGAAAGTGGTGAAATGGCCGATTGGCGCGGATCGTCTGCCCGATATTCGTCTACTGCCTGATTTGCTAAACGCACGCACTAAGCTGCTGGCGATTGGGCAGATGTCGAATGTCACCGGTGGCTGTCCGGATCTGGCACAGGCGATTACCCTGGCACATCATGTTGGCGCCAAAGTGATGGTAGATGGCGCACAGGGCGTGGTGCACGCGCCCCCCAACGTTCAGGCGCTGGACATCGACTTTTACGCCTTCTCCGCGCACAAGCTGTATGGCCCAATGGGGATTGGTGCGCTGTACGGCAAAGCCGAGCTGCTGGAAGAGATGGATGCGTGGCAAGGCGGCGGCAAGATGTTAACGCACGTCGACTTTAATGGCTTCACGCAGCAGGCGGTACCGTGGCGATTTGAAGCCGGCACGCCCAATGTCGCGGGCGTGGTGGGCCTGAGCGCGGCGCTGGAATGGCTGTCGCATCACCACGCTGAAAAAGCAGAGATGTGGAGCCAGCAACTGGCCAGCCTCGCCGAAGAGCAATTAGGCGAGATTCCCGGCTTTCGCAGTTTCCGTTGTGGTAATGCCAGTTTGCTGGCGTTTGATATCGCGGACATTCATCACAGCGATATTGTCACGCTGCTGGCAGAGCAGGATATTGCGCTGCGTGCCGGACAGCACTGTGCACAGCCATTAATGGCGGCACTGGGTGTTAGCGGCACCCTGCGCGTATCATTCGCCCCCTATAATAATTTGCAGGACGTGGATGCGCTGGTGCGCGCCATGCATCATGCCGTAGACCTGTTGAGTGAATAACGTTATGACCACCCTGATCGGCCCACATCCGTTTGGCGATGTGATTACTGAAGCCAGCCTGACCGAAAAATTTTCCCATTTTCATCAGTGGGAAGATCGCTATCGCCAGCTGATCCAGCTCAGCCGCCAGTTACCCGCTCTGGAAGATGACGTGAAGACGGCAGAGATTGAGCTGAGCGGTTGCGAAAATCGTGTCTGGCTGAGCAGCCAACGGCTACCCAACGGCAAACTTCACTTTTACGGCGACAGTGAAGGCCGCATCGTGCGCGGTTTGCTGGCGGTGCTGTTGACGGCGGTGGAAGGCAAAACGCCAGCCGATCTGTTAGCACAAGATCCGCTGGCGTTGTTTGATACTTTAGGCCTGCGTGCGCAGCTTAGCGCCTCACGCAGCAGTGGCTTAAAAGCGTTGGCAGATGCAGTGCAGCGCCACGCGCGCGCGCATCAAGCAGCCTGACGCGCCGCGCGTGCGAGGAATTTCTTCAACGCGTGCGACACCGCGATAAACCCGAAAGTGGCGGTCACCATGGTGGCCGCACCGAAGCCCGCCGCACAATCCATACGTTTCGGGCCTTCTGCGGTGCTTTTGGAAGTACAAACACTGCCATCCAGCTGAGGATAAACCAGCGCCTCAGTGGAAAACACGCAATCAATCCCTAACTTGCCTTTGCTGTTCTTCACCACACCAAAGTCGCCTTTCAAGCGCTCACGCAGTTTTGCCGCCAGCGGATCCTGAATAGTTTTGGCTAAATCGCTGACCTGAATCTGCGTCGGATCGATTTGCCCGCCCGCACCGCCGGTAGTGATCAGAGGGATCTTGTTACGACGACACCAGGCAATCAGCGCGGCTTTAGGGCGCACACTGTCAATTGCATCAATCACGTAATCAAAACCGGCTGACAGCATTTCAGCGGTGTTATCCGGCGTGATGAAATCATCAATGCAGATCACTTCGCACTCAGGATTTATGGCGCGAATACGCTCCGCCATCACCTCGGTTTTCGCTTGTCCTACTTTTCCTTGCAGGGCGTGGATCTGGCGATTGGTGTTGGTAATGCAGACGTCGTCCATATCGATCAGCGTGATTTTACCAATCCCGGTGCGCGCTAACGCTTCGGCGGACCACGAACCGACACCGCCGATACCAATCACACAAAAATGGGCGTCGGCAAAACGCTGCAGCGCCTCTTCCCCATACAGACGTGCCGTACCGCCAAAACGTTGCCGCCAGGCATCGCTGACTACTTTCATATCAAACCTTTTGATGCGGTGCGCATGAATACGCACCCTACAGAAACAGTGATGGACGCATTGGATCGCGAAGACTGGCGACCCATGGCAAATCAGCTGAATACTCCCGCTGATTTGCCGCAGGGAAGAATATCAATTCGCCCCGATAATCAGTGAACCATTATTGCCATTTTGCGGATTGCTGAACAGCGGCTGTCCTGCACCTGGCGCGGCTTTCAGCACCCAAACGCGGCCATAGTGATTATAAAATCCGGCAAGATGCGCAGCGTCTGGACCCACACCCTGATAGATGTCGAAGTGCTGACCTTTAATCGCCCCACCCACATCCAGTGCCACCATCAGGCGCATCTCATACTTGCCGTTAAATTTGCCCTTCTCGTTCAACTGCGGCACTTCGGCTAACAGCGCCGTACCTGCGGGAATCAATGAACGGTCGGATGCGACAGACGCTTTGGCAATCAAAGGCACTGCGCTGGCACCGCGCACCGGCACATACTCTTCTGGTTTAAAGAACACGAACGATTGGTTGGTCTCCAGCACGTCACGCACCTGCTCCGGCGTATGTTCCTGTGCCCACTGGCGAATCGCCTGCATCGACATATCTTCTCGCTTCACTTCACCACGATCGATCAGTTCTTTGCCGATACTGTGATAGGCCCAGCCATTTTTGCCGCCGTAGCCGAAGAAGCGCAGCGGGCGACCGTCGCCGAAATCAACGTAGCCGCTACCCTGCACGTCCATCATAAAGTTGTCGATCAGCGAGTTGCTCCAGGCAATCACGTAACGATTATCAAGTCCGCCACTATATATAGAAGCACGGCTCGGCAGCTTCTGACCGCGCGTGCGCGGTGGCATGCGATAAATGGGATACTGGAACTCACCCTGACGCGTGTAGCGCGCTTCCACCACAGGGGTGTAGTAGCCGGTAAACTGCACGTTACCGTAATTATCGGTGCCTTCCATCTGATAAGCGTTAAGTCCGAACTGGCTCAACTGACGGGTATCGGCACCGGAGAGCAGCCAGTTCTGAATAGCGCTGTAAGTGCCGGTGTTGCGGCTGTATAAGCCACTGGAGGCACTCTGAATCTGCTGAATCTGCACACCAAAATCTCTGCCATTCACCGGGCGCCCTTTGGCATTCGGTTCATTGACCAGCCCAAGCGGTTGCTCCAGCTTGCCATCAATATATTGCTGACCACGGTCAGTCGGTTTAGAACTACAACCTGCTAACAGCGCGAGAAACGCGCCAGTAAGTGCATACTTCGCCCAATGTCCTTTCATCACTTTCTCTTTTTCTCGGTTGTTTGCACCGCGACGATAGCAAAGGGGCAGAGAGAATGAAATCCGCCACGAGTTACCGCGCTCACATCTGTACAATTAATCGCCCAATGGCACTATTAATCACCAACTGGCTGTAAATTTAAGGCTTTAACACAAAAAGGGGTTGCATCGCCGCGCGTCGAGAGTATAGTGCGCATCCACGGACGCGGGGTGGAGCAGCCTGGTAGCTCGTCGGGCTCATAACCCGAAGGTCGTCGGTTCGAATCCGGCCCCCGCAACCAATTC
>NZ_JAERJM010000012.1:86438-191368 GCF_018257655.1 Pantoea sp. JGM49
GGGGTGGAGCAGCCTGGTAGCTCGTCGGGCTCATAACCCGAAGGTCGTCGGTTCGAATCCGGCCCCCGCAACCAATTGTCTTAAGAAGAATACAATGTGAAAAGTCGCTTAATGCGGCAGACGGACGCGGGGTGGAGCAGCCTGGTAGCTCGTCGGGCTCATAACCCGAAGGTCGTCGGTTCGAATCCGGCCCCCGCAACCAATTACAGATAAGCACCTTAACGGGTGTTTTTTTGTTTTTGGCTTCCGGTAAAAAAAGCGGCGCAGTGGCCGCCCTCCTCTCAGCGACGCGCCAGCACCGCACCTTTATCGAAATACGCCTTAATCCCATGCAGAATCGCCTCAGCCACCTGATGCTGATAACGCGGCGTGCGCAGCTTACGCTCCTCCTCCACATTACTGATAAACGCGGTCTCCACCAGAATCGACGGAATATCCGGGGCTTTGAGCACCGCAAACCCCGCCTGATCCACCGTGCGTTTATGCAGGTGATTAATGTGGCCCATGCGCGATAACACCTCTTTGCCGAACTTAAGGCTGTCGCTGATGGTCTGCCGCTGCACCATATCGAACATGGTGTGATCCAGATAGCGGTCACCGCTCATGCTCACCCCACCAATCAGATCCGATTCGTTCTGGGTTTGTGCCAGGAAGCGCGCTGCGGTTGAGGTTGCGCCGCTGGTCGAAAGGGCGAACACCGACGAACCGCGCGCCGCACGGCTGGTAAAAGCATCGGCGTGAATCGAGACAAACAGATCGGCGCGCTGTTTACGTGCTTTCGCTACCCGCACGCGCAGCGGGATAAACACATCCTCGTTGCGCGTCATATACGCCTTCATGTTGCGCTCTTTGTCGATCAGCGCCTTCAGATAGCGACCAATCTTCAACACAATGTCTTTTTCGCGCGTTTTGTATTTGCCATGCGCACCGGGATCTTCGCCACCGTGGCCGGGATCGATCATGATGATGATCGGACGATCGCGCCCCGCTTTGCCCGGCAAAGGTGCTTGCGCCGGTTGATCACGCTCAAGATCGCCCTGGTTGTAATCGTTCAGTAACGCCAGTAGCGGATCCTCTTCCGGCGAGGGCTGGCTCGGATAGAGATCGACCACTAAGCGATGTTTGATGCCCGCAACCGGTGCCAGCGTGAAGATCTTCGGCGCCACGTTGCGTTTCAGCTCCAGCACCACTCGCACCGTGTTGGCATCAAACTGGCCAACTCGCGCATGTTTGATATAGGGATCGTCAACGCGCACTTGCTTATCCACCCCTCTCAGGACCGGATTGATATGCAGGTTATCGATGTCGATCACCAGACGATCGGGATTGCTCAACGTGAACTGTTTGTACTTGAGGGGGACGTTCGACTCCAGCGTCACGCGGGAGTAGGTTGACGATGGCCAGATGCGCACCGCCACAATGTGCTGACTGGCCGCCAGCCCGGTTCGCGTTACGCTTAATAGCATGAGCGCACCCGCGCCCTGCAATAATCGTCGTCGTGTAAAAGCCTGGGACATGCCGCTCCAACTGCCGTGTAGTGTCTAAAATATCGTCAATTGACGAGAGGAAGGCGAAAACTTTGCTTAACAAGCCATGGGTTGTTTTGCCAGAAAAACCAGATAATGCAGGCTGTTAGCATGGGTTGCATCAGGAAAATCGTAAAGTAACGTCAGGCCCGGCGCTTGCAATAGCCGGCAAAAGAGCATAAAAATACACAAATTACGAATAAACATTCACAGAGGGTTTGCCGTGAAGGAACGTAGTACTGAACTGGTTCAGGGTTTTCGCCATACCGTTCCCTATATAAATGCCCACCGTGACAAGACCTTTGTCATTATGCTTGGCGGCGAAGCTATCGAGCATGAGAACTTTTCCAACATCGTTAACGACATTGGCTTGTTGCATAGTCTCGGCATTCGCCTGGTGGTTGTCTATGGTGCCAGACCGCAAATTGATGCCAGCATGGCGCAACAGCAGCTGGAACCGATTTACCACAAACACACGCGCGTAACCGATGCCCAATCACTGGAACTGGTGAAGCAGGCAGCAGGACGTTTGCAGCTGGATATCACCGCACGCCTGTCGATGAGCCTGAATAACACCCCGCTGCAGGGCGCGCACATCAACGTGGTAAGCGGTAACTTTATTATTGCCCAGCCGCTGGGCGTCGATGATGGTGTGGACTACTGCCACAGCGGCCGTATTCGTCGTATTGATGAAGAAGCCATCCATCGTCAGCTGGATAATGATGCCATTGTGCTGCTCGGCCCAGTCGCGGTGTCGGTGACCGGTGAAAGCTTTAACCTGACATCAGAAGAAGTGGCCACGCAGTTGGCGATTAAGCTAAAAGCCGAGAAAATGATTGGCTTCTGCTCTGAACAAGGCGTCACCAACCGCGAAGGTACGATTATCTCTGAGCTGTTCCCCAACGAAGCGCAGGCGCGTATCGATGAGATGGAGAACGACGGTGATTTCCTGTCAGGCACCGTGCGTTTCCTGCGCGGCGCGGTGAAAGCCTGCCGCAGCGGCGTGCGTCGTAGCCACCTGATCAGCTATCAGGAAGATGGCGCATTGATTCAGGAACTGTTCTCGCGTGACGGTATTGGTACGCAGATTGTGATGGAGTCCGCTGAGCAGATTCGTCGCGCCACCATCAACGATATTGGCGGCATTCTCGAATTGATTCGCCCGCTGGAGCAGCAAGGCATTCTGGTGCGTCGTTCGCGCGAGCAGCTGGAAATGGAGATCGACAAATTCACCATTATTCAGCGCGATAATCTGACCATCGCTTGTGCCGCACTCTATCCGTTCCCGGATGAGCAGATTGGTGAAATGGCCTGCGTGGCGGTGCATCCCGATTACCGCAGTTCTTCACGCGGTGAGCTGTTGCTGGAGCGTGTGGCGCTACAGGCTCGTCAAATGGGCCTGAAGAAGCTGTTTGTACTGACCACCCGCAGTATTCACTGGTTCCAGGAACGTGGCTTTACGCCGGTGGATATTGAGTCATTGCCGGAGAGTAAGAAGCAGATGTATAACTATCAGCGCCGGTCCAAAGTGCTGATGGCGGATTTGCGCTAACGGCGGGGAATGCCAGCTAACGCGGTTAAAGGCGGTTAAAGGCAGTTAAAGGCAGTTAAAGGCAGCGTAGGGTAGGTTTCGCTAAACGGTCTGGAATTGCCCAACGTCTTAAACTGATAACGTTGTCAGGATGCGCATCCACGCGCATCCAATAAAACATCTGCATTGCCTGCGGTCGGTTTCTTTACCGACCTCAACTCTCGCTCAGAATGACTCTCCGCTTAACCGGTCCAACAATCCGCTGCGACGCTGAGTGCGTAATTGCACCGCACGACGAAATACGCCTTCATCGCTGTAAAGGGTTAACTGTTTGCGCGCACGCGTAATGGCGGTGTAAATCAGTTCGCGGGTGAGTACCGGTAAAAACTGTGCCGGCATCACCAGCGCGGTATGCTCGAACTCCGATCCCTGCGATTTATGCACCGTCATCGACCAGGCCGTATCATGCGCCGGTAACCGGCTTGGCTGTACGGCTTTGATGCTGCCATCCGGCAACGGGAAGAAAACTTTCAGCAGCCCTTCATCATCAAACAGCGTAATGCCAATATCGCCGTTAAACAGCCCAAGCGCGCTGTCATTGCGAGTCACCATCACCGGACGGCCCTGATACCAGCGGCTCCCCCCCAGCGGACGACGAATCAGCTGCATCTGCATCAGTTTTTGCTCAATACGCTGATTTAATCCCTGCACGCCAAACGGCCCTTCGCGCAATGCGCACAGCAGCTGATAATGCCCAAATGCGTGCAGAATCTCTGCGGGCTGTGCTCGCTGGCTCACCAGCCGCAGGAATGGACGGTAGCCTTCCGCGATAGCATTCAGCATTGCCTGATAGGCCTCGCCATCATTGAGTGGCTGGCGTGATATATCGCTGAAGCCCGCGTTAAATGCCGCCTCAACCGCCTTTGGCTCACCGGCATTGACCGCAGCCGCCAGCTTGCCGATGCCCGAGTTAGCATCAAAGCGATAGCTCTTGCGTAGTAGGCAGATGGCGTCGCGCACGGCTGGCGCGCTGTCATCATCGTGGCCTTCAACCTGGCAACCGGTTAACGCACTCAGCTGGGCTGCACGCGCGACGCTGTATCCCGCTTCCGCACAGCGGCAAATATCGCCCAGTACCGCACCGGCTTCTACTGACGCCAGCTGATCGCGGTCACCAAGAAAAATCACGCGCGCCTGGGGTGGCAGTGCGGCGATGAGATTGGCCATCATGCCCAAATCAACCATTGAGGCTTCATCCACCACCAGCACATCCAGATGCAGCAGGTTACCGGCGTGATAGCGCAAGCGCTGGGTTTCGGGCTGGGCACCTAGCAAACGGTGCAGCGTGGTAGCTTCCGCTGGGAAGCGTTGGCGCTCAGTGTCGCTGACCGGCAGTTTTTGCAGCGCTTTACCGAGCGATTCGGTTAAACGCGCCGCCGCTTTGCCGGTCGGGGCTGCCAGTTGAATGCGCAGTGCCCCCTGGCTCAGGCGAATCAATGCCGCCAGCAATTTTGCCACGGTGGTGGTTTTCCCGGTGCCTGGGCCGCCGGAAATGACTGCTGTTTTCTGCGTTAGCGCCACCGCCGCCGCGATTTTTTGCCAGTCATCGGGTTCAGTACCAAACAGGTTATCCAGTACAGCACGCACCTCTTCATCAGGAAATGCCTGCGGAGCAGACTGCGCCTGAAAGAAACGCGCCACCTGCCCTTCATGGTGCCAGAGACGATGCAGATAAAGACGGCCTTCGGTCAGTACAATCGGTGCTGCCTGATCGTTGTTGCTGTTGCTCAGAGCAGGCCAGCCAGCCAGAATTTGCGTCCAGTCCTGCGGCTCGCCCGCCGCCAGCCAGATGGCCTGCGCCAGTTCAGGATGGCGGCCATTGAATAACCCTTCACGGCTCAGCTGTGACAGCGGTAAGCAGACGTGCCCCTCACCCGCTTCCGCGCTGAGACAGGCAGCCGCCAGGAGGCGTGCTGGCTGCGTGTCATCCGCCAGCAACAGGGCGAACTGAACATCCAGTGAGCGCAGCAAACGCAGCTCAACCGCCTGTTGAAGTAGCGCTGTAATGCCACTCATGCCGAGGCTCCCTGCCCGCGAAACAGGCTATCCAGTTGTGAAACAAAATCCAGAGTTGGCCGTGTGTGGAATACGCCGTTGGCCGGTGAAGTGCCATCCATGCCACGCAGGAACAGATAAAACACGCCGCCAAAGTGCTGCTCGTAGTCATAATCTGCCAGGCGATGTTGAAGATAGCGATGTAGCGCCAGCGTGTAGAGTTGATATTGCAAATCATAGCGGTGGTCGATCATCGCCTGTCTCATCGCTGCTGGCGTATAAGCTTCGTGGCTGTCGCCCAGCCAGTTGGATTTGTAATCCAGCAGGTAATATTTGCCTTGCCAGCGGAACACCAGGTCAATGAAGCCTTTCAACATGCCCTGTACCTCACGAAAATCGAGCGGCGGCGCATCGGACGATAAAGCATCCTGACGGATCAGCGCATCCAGATCATTCGCGGTCAGCAAACCGTCAATCGGCAAGTAGAAGCCCATCTCCACGAGTCGATCGCTGGTCTGTACCTGACCGAGCTGTATCCCCTGATAGTTGAGCGGCGTACTCACCACGCGCGCAATCCAATCCGTCAGTATCGGTTGCCAGTACAATGGATAGCCATTCTGCTGCAGATGTTGCTCCAGCAATGCGGCCGTGGGGGGATGTGGGAAATCGAGAGATTCGAACAGTTCATGCAGGAAAGTCCCCGGCGCGGCGCCGCGCGGGAAATGGTGCGGTGTCAGTGCAGCTTCAGCGATCTCTTCCTGCTGTTCTTCGCCTGCGGCTTCCAGGTCAAAACTCGGCATCACATCTAGCAGCCGCTGGCTGCCATGCTGCTGCAAACCGGAGTAACTGGTGACACGCCAGGGTTCCACCAATGTGCGGCTGACGGTGCGGGCGGCCAGCGCGTCATGAGCGGCATCAGGCGCCTGCCAGCGTTCGGCTTCCTGATCCTGCACGCGCATCACTTCAGTGCCCGCGACATTGATCTGATTGAGTAACATGTCCAGCTGTTCCGCTGTCGCCGCTTCACCGCGCTGCAAAAGATGGCCCAGTGCGCTTTTATGCAGATCGCTCTCGCCTTCTTTTTTGCGCGTGCCGCGAAACAGCGGTGCCACACCTACGCTACAGTGATACACCGAACGGGTAAGTGCCACGTACAGCAAGCGCAGGTCTTCGGCCAAACGCTCCTGCTCGGCCATCGCCAGGCTTGCGTCATCTGCCTGCAGATCCAGCACCGCCTCAAAGTTGTCGCGATCGTGATACAGCGCGGTATCTGCCTCGCGGAATCCGGCAGCGAACGGCAGCCACACCAGCGGATATTGCAGTCCTTTAGATTTATGGATAGTGACGATCTGCACCAAATGGCGATCGCTTTCCAGACGCAATTGCTGGCTGGACGACTGACTGTCCGGGCTGGCTATCTGCTGCGCCAGATAACGCACCAGCGCGTGCGGGCTGTCGAGCTGCGCCGCCGCTTCCTGCATCAGTTCACCCAGATGCAGCAAATCGGTCAGGCGGCGTTCGCCATTTTCTGAGGCGAGCAGGTTTTCCGCAAGCTGGCGTTCCTGTATCAGCTGGCGCAGCATCGGCAGTACGCCGCGCTGCTGCCACAGCAGTTGCCAGCGGGCAAAAGTCTCTACCAGCTCATCCCAGCCTCGCGCATCCTGATCCAACGCATCCAGCTGTGCCGCATCGAAGGCAAACAGCGAGGTAGCGAGCGCCGTGCGCAGCATGCGCTCCTGCTCGGGAGCCAGCACCGCCTGCAGTAACCACAGCAACTCGCGCGCTTCGGGCGTGGTATAGACGCTGTCGCGGTTCGATAAATAAACCGAGGGAATGCCAAGCTGGTTAAGTGCTTCGCGGATCAGATTGGCTTCGTTGCGGCTGCGCACCAGCACCGTGATGTCCGATGCCTGCACCGGGCGTTGCGCGGCCGCTTTACCCAGCAGTGCACGCTGTTGCTGCCCCGCCTGTAACCAGTGGCTGATATCCGCGGCACACTGTCGCGCTAACGCCTGCTGATAATCGCCTACGCTGCACCCGTCGCCCGGCAGCAGCCAGAAACGCAGTGCCGCCTGATCCTGGTTATCCAGTGTGAGAGAAAGCGTCTTATTTGGCTCTGCGAAGTGCACCGGCAAGAAAGGGATAGCATCAAAGACAAAAGGCGCTTCGAGCCGATTGAACAGCTGATTGACGCTCTCCACCATTGCTGGCGAAGAGCGCCAGTTGGTGTCGAGGGTGTAATGCGCGCTCACTTCATTGCGCGCGCGGATATAGGTAAAGATGTCTGCGCCACGAAAGGCGTAAATGGCCTGTTTTGGATCGCCAATTAACAGCAATGCATGGTCAGGCTGATTACCGTACAGCGTACGGAAAATACGGTATTGCTGCGGATCGGTGTCCTGGAACTCATCAATTAACGCCACCGGGAAACGCTGACGAATCGCCTGCGCCAGCATTTCTCCTGCAGGCTGCTGCAGGGCATCATCCAGTCGGCTCAGGAGATCATCAAAACCCAGCAGCGCCTGCTGGCGTTTCTCTTTCCGTACGGCGGCGCGGATATCCACCAGCGCGCGCGCAATCAGCAAATCGCGTAGTGAAATGGGCTGAGTCAGAAACAGGTCGATGGCCGCAAACAGGGCATGGTGTGGAGGATGGCCTTTTTTGGTTTTCTCCTCCAGCACCCGTTGACCAAAGCGCGCCAGCTCTGCGGGCACCTGATAATCCAGGGTTTCACTCTGTGCCCAGAAACTGACTTTATTCACCCACACCGGCAGATTTTTACTGCTGTAGCTGCGTTTGTCCACGTCGGACTGCCCCACCAGCGTCAGCACCTCTTCACCCACCGCGCGCCACTCGGCTTTCATCGCGTTAATACGCGCCAGGTTTTCGTTGTGGCGCATCGTCAGCGTTTCGTCGTCAGCGGGCGCTAAACGCAGGTTAGGTGATTCGCCTTGCAGCCACGGCCGCAACGTCGCCAGCAATTGCTCCGGACCACTCCACTCACTGACAATCACGCGGGCGATATCCAGTGAGAGTGGATAACAGTGGCGACGCCAGAAATCGGCAGTGGCCTGACGCAGCAGCTGTTGTTCATCTTCAATCAGCTGCTGTTCAAACAGCATGCCGGATTCAAAGGCGTTGAGATTGAGCATGCGCTGACAAAAGCCGTGGATGGTAAAGATCGCCGCTTCATCCATCTGCCGCTCTGCAGCCAGCAGTAGCGATGCCGCTTCTGCAGGTTGCGGCATCTCCAGTAGCAACTGCATCAGCATCGGATTGCGGCTGGTACCGCGAATGCAGGCCAGCCGCAGCTCATGGATGTTGGCACGGATACGTCCGCGCAACTCTGCGGTGGCCGCCTCGGTAAAGGTCACGACCAGAATTTCTTCGACCGACAGTGGCCGGGCATAGGCATGTTGCCCGCCCAGCCCCAACAAAAGCCGCAGATAAAGCAGCCCAATAGTGAAGGTTTTGCCGGTTCCAGCAGACGCCTCAATCAGCCGCTCACCACGCAACGGCAGCGTCAGCGGATTGAGCGATTCTGGCGGCTGAATCAGACTCATTGCGCGTCACTCTTAACCGGCAGGGATTGCTGTAGCTTCTCCACCTGATCCCAGGTCGTGAAGCCCGGCAGAGGTGCATAATCATCTTTGGTGGCGCCATCGTGGCTACCGCCAATCTGCGAAATCATCGCCATGCCCTGCTGTTCCAGCACCGCTTTATGGAAGAAATCGGCCACGCCCTGCGGCGTGAGCTTTTGAATCTGCTCGATGGCTTTTTCACGGGTATCGAAAGCAAAATTCTGCCGGTTGAAGTCACGGCTGTAGCGATTCGCTTCTTCATCAAGCGTTTGCGGGCGCTGTTTTAAGTCATTGATCAGCGCCTGCTGATACTGGGCAAAATCTTCCGGTTTCATGTCGCGCAGGCGTTGCTCAGCCTGCGGATAAAACGCCTCAAAGCGCTGCATCAGATAGGCTGGCTGCTTGCTGTTACTTTGCAGCAGGAAGCCAATCCCCCACTGGCGACCAATCGGCATCTGATACGAGAACACCGCATAGCCCAACTGTTCCTGGGTGCGCAGTTGGTTATAGAACCAGGGTTGGACAATCTGGCTCAACATGGTGCTGTTGGCCATGCTTTGATACTCGTCGTAACCCAGTGGCACGTAGAGTGCTGCCAGTGCTGAATCCGTGCTGCTTCCTGCGGTTTGCAGGTTGGCCTTCATGGCTTTATCGATCACCACGTAATCGCTGTGCCAGTAACTGTGACCATCGCTGTGCAACTGCTGTTGCAGATCGGTGCCCAGTTGTTTAACGCGATCGGCGGAGAGGTTGCCCACCACCATCATTTCCGGCGTGGCGTTGCGCAGTAAGGCATCACGGTAATCCGTCACGTCTTTCAGCGTCAGATCTTTCACTAACTTGCGGCGCGTCTCACGCTGGGTATACGGCAGCTGTGACAGCATCTGCATCGGTTGAATCGCCTGCTCGAAGGCTTTGCCCTTCTCGGCGGCTTCCAGTCGATCCAGATACCAGGATTTTGCCTGTTCCAGCTGCTGTGCATCAGGCTGGAAGCTGGCGTAACCCTCAACCAGTTTTTTCAGCAGTTCCGGTAAACGCTGGGTAAAGCCACTGGCGCTAAATACGATGCCGTCATCTTCTCCAGTAGAGAAACTGATGCCGCCCACCGATGCCTGCGAGTTCAACTCATCCAGCGCCACGCTTGAGAGATAATCATTCAGACCAAATAACACCTGCTGACGCGCGTCGCTTATTGCCGCTTTGTTGCGCAGTGCCAGAGTAATGGCTGCCTTTGGTTCACTGGCGTAGAACTGGCTTGGCATCCAGTAGATGCGCATGCTGTCACCGTCGGTCAGCGCCACCGGATGCGTATACGTTTTGCCATCACCAGGCATAATGGAGAAATCCGAAGGGATATACGGATTCAGCGTCGGCATCGACAGTTGAATCTGCGTGCCGCGCTGCTGCCAGTCACTGAACTGTGTATCACTGATTTTATCGACCTGGTAAGGCGCATTGACAAAATAGGCTTCTTTGTTGTGCGGCTCATTCGGGCTGATATACCAGATGCGGGCATTTTGCGGTGTCATCTCATCCAGACGAGATTTGATTGCCGCAGGGTCAAAGTTATCCGCGAGATAAGGTGCATCCAGCGTATGATCCACTGGCACGCGCAGCATGGTATCCACTAACCATTCAATATAATCCATGTCACGGGTGATCGACGGATAGCGGAAATCCAGCGCCAGCACATGCGACACCTCATCGAAATAACCCTTATCGATGCCTTTACTACGCAACATGTCGAGGTAGCTAAAGATCGCCGCCACCACTTCATCACGCTGTGCCAGGCCTTTGTCGGTCAGGGAGACCGTGATGGCAAACACGCCGCTGTTGCGGTCCGTCATCGGATCGGCACCGGCATTCACGCCGTCGGCCAGCCCCTGCTTTTGCAGCCAGTCGTTAAGGGTGTTTTTACTGCGGTTACCCAGGATGTAACTGATCAACGTATCGGTTTTGCTGCGGAACTGGTCGCTGTTGTTGGCGATGCGGAATTCAACTTTAAGCTGTTTTCGCGGTTGGGCAGGCACGTAGTGGATGATGATGCCTTTCTGCGCATCGGTCACCACCGGCACTTCGATTTTCGGTACGATGGCCTGATGGTTAGCCACTCGTCCAAAAGTCTGGACCGCAATGTCGGCCATCTCTGGCAGCGATTTGTTGCTGTATATCACCGCTTTCATCAGATTGGCGGAGTAGTGGCTGTGATAAAACTCGGTCAGCGCCTGATGCAAATTGCTGTCGGGTTTATCGCGCAGCGTATCAAGGTTACCGCCTGAGTAGCGGGAAGCTGGATGCGCTGGATTCAGGGTTTCCGCCCCGACCTGCGCCATACGCAGGCCGTCGCGCGAACGCGCCATAGTGAGCTCTGCATTAACTGCATGACGCTCACGATCGGCGTTGACCGGATCGAGCAAAGGCTCTGCAATGGCATCGGCCAGACGATCCACCGCCGGTTGCAGTGCATCGTTTTCCACTTCCAGATAGAACGCGGTGCGATAAGAAGCGGTACTGGCATTGTGACTGCCGCCGTGCTTTTTCAGGAATTCGGCCAGATTATCCGGTTGCGGATAGCGTTTTGAGCCCATCAACACCATATGTTCGGTATAGTGCGCCAGCCCTAGCTGCTGATTGGGATCGTCCAGCGAGCCGATAGGCAACGTCAGTGCGGCCAGTGATTTAGGCGCTTCTTTGTCAGACACCAGCAACACCGTCATACCGTTAGTCAGCGTGATGGCCTGATAACTGCGCGGATCGTGATCGCTTTTTCGAATTGTTTCATTGATGGGCTGCCAGCCGCGATCGCTATCGGCAAAGGCATTCAGCGCCAGCATGCTCAGCAGCAGCGCTCCCATCCAGCGTGCGTAAATCCGCATTTAAACCCCTTTCTTTACCCTTTACCGCTGGCTGTGTGCCCAGCGGCGCAATAGACAACTTTTTATGATTTTGGGAACACCCGCAAAAGCGGCGTTACCCAATTGCTATTCATCATCTTGATGCGCAAGGCGCACCGGTAAATACCACTGGCGAGCGGCGGCAACAATTACCTGCACCGCCTCATCATCCAGCGTCCGGCTCAGGCGCTGCAGATAAGGATCGCTGCCTTCGCCCTCCACCTGAAAACCACCCTGCCAGGCTTGCAGCAATTTGTTCAATGCCTTTTTCTGCGTGGCGTCATCGTCCAGCAACTGGCCGGATTTTCGATCAAAACTGGCATCCAGCCACGCGCCACCCGATTTGTTCAGCAACATCAACGGTTCCGTCATCCCCGCCTGATAAGCCGTCACGTATTCGTTCAACAGTGACAGCGCAGACTCAGCGTCGATGGCTTTAAAACGCCAGCGGCTTTGTTTGCGCCCGTACATGCGGCTTTCTCCTTTGCCGCCCAGCGCGCAATAAACCAGATGCTCCAGCCACAATAGCAGACCATCGTTCATGTTCAGCACACCCGGACGCCAGCGTAACAGTCCATCAGCTTGCACCTGGGTTAACCAACCGGTCAACTGCACCCCATTCAGCGGCAGATTGATTTCCCAACTCTCTGAGGGCTGACGCTGTCCACTCACTTCCGCAGCCACTTCCTGCATCTCTTCGGTTTGGCTCTGCCAGAAAAGTTCCCCAAAAGCACCATAAGGCAGATTGCCCGCAGCGCGATGACGCGCATAAAGCTGCGCGGGATCCTCACCGTTGACCAGGGTATTCAGTAGCTGCGCATTGATTTGATAACGCTCCAGACTATCTGGCGCAAACGGCTCGCTGTCCGGCAATTCGCTCTCTTCCATCCAGAAAGCCACGCCCAGCCGCTGTTGGAACCAGGCCCGTACCGGATGACGCCAGAAGCGCAGCAATTGCTCAAGCGAGAGCGTTTCCAGCGGCAGTGGCGGCAACCGTTGCACAAAGTCTGGCTGTGCCACGCCACTGTCGGTAGCAGCAGGCAACCACTCTGCGGCGAAGCTCTGGCCGTAAGCGTCAGGGCGGAAGTTCTCCGCTGCAAAGGGCATGCGGCTGTGGAGCTTCTGTAAATGCTCACGTACACGCTGCTCGCTGACGTCGGGTTCGCACGCTTCATCGCCTGGCAGACAAAAACTCTGACCAAGATAATCCACCAACTCTGTCACCAGCACTGAGGGATAACGCTCGGTGTTGTCCTGAATCGCGCGGCCGATATAGCTGATGTAGAGCTGATGCTGTGCCGAAATCAGGGCTTCAAGGAACAGGTAGCGGTCATCATCACGGCGGCTGCGATCGCCTTTGCGTGCCTGCTGCTGCATCAGGTCAAAACCGAGCGGCGCCAGCGTGCGTGGATAGACACCATCGTTCATCCCCAGCAAGCAGACGACTTTGAACGGAATCGAACGCATTGGCATCAGGGTACAGAAGTTTATCGGCCCGGCCAGGAAGCGCTGACTGATACGCTGCTGATCGAGGCGCGAGCGCAACTCATCACGCAGTAAGGTGACGGGAATCGGTTGCTGATAATCAGCCTGCGTGCCCTGCTCAATAATCTGTTTCCACTGGGTTTCAACCAGTAGTAATGCTGCGTCGCTTTCGGCATCGCCGTTGAAGAAGCTGTCGATCAGCTCGCGGCACAGCGGCAGCCACTCCGGTAGCGTACGCTCGCCGGTCAGTCGGGTGCGCCACGACTCTAAGCGAGAGAGCAATTCGGCCAGATGCCCGGCCAGTTCGGCAATCAATCCGCTGGATTCGTCGTAAGGCAGAATGCCCTGCCAGTCACCGTTGCGGCTTTCCAGCGCGTAACCCAGTAGCATGCGCTGCAGGCCAAAGCGCCAGGTATGTTGACCGGTGGCAGGCAGTGCCAATGCTTCGACGCTGGCATCATCCAGCCCCCAGCGAATACCGGATTCCATCACCCAACGGCGCAGCAGGCGCAAACCGCTTTCATCCACCGAGAAGCGCTGCGCCAGCGCAGGCACTTCGAGCAGTGCCAGCACCTCTTCGGAAGCAAAGCGGCTGTCTGGCAGCGCCAGCAAGCTCAATAAGGCCAGAATCGCCGGATGTGCCTGGCTGGCGCGGCGATCCGAGATGGCAAACGGCAGATAACGATCCGCAGGCGCACTGGCAAACGCCGCCTGAATGAAGGGCGCGTAGCTATCGATATCCGCCACCATCACGATGATGTCGCGCGGTTTGAGATCGGGATCGGCCTCCATCAGCGCCAGCAGATGATCCTGTAACACTTCCACTTCACGCTGAGCGCTATGACATACCTGCAGCGTGATGGTGCGATCATCAGGGTCGAGCACCCGTTTTTTGTGGCTGTTACCCAGTTCATCGGCGTGCAAACCGATCACGGCGTGGTCATCCAGGTTGAGCAGGTCGGCTTGCAGACTGTGTAGCAGGCTGTCCTGCGGCATCTCAACAAAGGCATCAATATCGTTAGCGGCGGATTCCATCTGACTCAGCAGAAACAGATTATCGCGCCCCAGTTTGCCCCACGAGGCCAATAACGGATTGGTGAGTTGTTGCTCGCCGAGTTCATTGAACAGCGTCGGCGCTGCTTCGGGATCGCGGAACAGCGGCTGTGCTTCTTCAGACTGCATGCGGCGACGTTTGCGGCTCTGCAATTTGGCGAGGAAAGCGTAATCCTGAATATCGCCCCAGTAGTGGCGGCAGGGGTTGGTGAACAGCAGGTGAATATCGATATGGCGGCCAAGCGCTTCCAGCGCCTGTAAATACACCGGCGGCAGCGCGGAGATACCACAAATAAACACGCGCTGCGGCAATCCCGCCGGTGGCGTTTCGGCCTGCTCCAGCGCATGGATAAAGCGCGCATACAGGTTGGCACGGTGCCACATCGGCTGGCCCAATTGTTTAGTGAACGCCACCAGATCGCGCCACAGCGGTGCCTGCCACTGTTGGGCATCGCTCAAGCCGTCGATGAGTTCTCCGCGCTCCCAACTGTTGAGCCAGTCAGATCGATACACCAGATACTGGTCAAACAGATCGGCCACGCGGGCGCTGAGCTGATAAAGCTTGCGCTTGTCATCGTCATCATTGAGGTAGTGACGCAACGGCTGAAAGGCCTCCTGCTCCAGCAAGGTGGGCAAGCGATGCATCAATTTCCAGCTCATGCTGGCTTTAGTGAAAGCGCTCTCCTCTGGAATGCCGGGCAGCACTTTGACAAACATGTTCCAGATAAAGGTCGCAGGGAGCGGAAAGTCGATATTCGCTGCAATACCAAAACTGTTTGCCAGTTCCATCTGCAGCCACTGCGCCATGCCGGGGCTTTGCACCAGCACCTGTTCGGCCGCGAACGCATCGTTCAGCGGCTGGTTTTCAATCAGAATACCTGCCAGATTTTTCAACAGATCAAGCTGATTGGAGTGGTAAACCCGGAACATAAATCTCCTTGAGAGGGAAAACAGCGCAGCCTGGTCACTCTACCCTGTATCGCTAACGATGCCTATCGCCGAGGTCACCTTAGTGACAATTGAGCTGGGCCAGACTGGCACTGCGCTGTTGCGAGCCCGTCACCGTGATACGCTCCAGCACGCATCCTATGCCCACACTCTGCTGCTGACGATCGATCTGCCAGCCCGCCACCTCACGCCCCAGCAAGGCTTGTCCGGCAACCTGCCACGCCTGGCGCTGCTGCCACTGTTGACTAAACCCTAAGGCCAGCGCGCGATGGTATTGCAACAGCATGCTGATGGTCATCGCCAGCAGCAGCATCGCCACCAGCGTTTCTGCCAGGCTAAAGCCCTGTTGATCCTTCCTGCGGCTGGCAGTGCTCCGGTTTAGACAATGGACAGTAGTCAATCCAGCCGTGCGCCTGGGGATGCAACCGTTGGTTGCGTGGCGAGACCCATTGCCAGAGGCGGAGATCACTCTTTTCATCCTGACCCGATAACAGCGCATTGCCCTCCTCCATCTGCAATAAGCAGCTTAACCACTGGTGCGCGGACTGTTGCTGACATTGCCAGCCGGACGCCGCTGGCCAACTCTGCATCAGCCCCCATTGCAGCGCAGTCTGTGCCTGCGCAAAATCTTTATGGTGCTGCTGCGTATCGGCCACCAGCACCATACCCTGTGACAACTGCGTGCGTGTGGCATGCAGCGTCAGGCTGCCGAGCAGTAACAGCATCAGCACCATGCCCAGCGTGCTGTTGCCGTGCTGGTTCATAAGTTTCGTCCTTCAATCCAGTGCTCCACCTGCAGGCTTTGTCTACCCGATCGCCCCGTCAGATGGAGCATTAATCGGGTGCCTTGCCGCACCACGCTAAAATGTTCGATGGTGAGGAAAGCGGGATCGGTTAGGCGTTCCCAACCGTTGCCGTTGCAGTTATCAACCGCGCGCTGCATTTCCAGCTGCCCGCTGCGCAACCGATAGCCGTAAAAGTCGCTGTCACTGCTGCCCACATCTTCCCAGCGCCCATTGCTGTTTTCATCCCAGCGCAGCAGCACACAGCTGCCACTCGCAGCCAGAGTCAGTGCGGGGCCAGTACATTGCCCACGACAGTATCCCGCGCGCTGTAACGCTTTTTGCAGCGTATGAGAAAGCTGCTGTAGCTCCTGTTGCAATTGCACGCGCTGCTGCAGGCGCAGATTTTGCTCCAGCAGTAGCGGCAAAAATCGGCCCACACTCACCATCAATATCGCGCCTACTGCCAGAGCAATCAGCATTTCCAGCAGGCTGAAACCGGCCTCCGCTACTCGCACCCTTTTTCTCCGGTCTGGCAGGCGCGAATACGTGCTCGCGCAGAGATAATCACCCGCCAGCGACCGGCAGCATTTTCAATCTCAATGCTGCCAGGGCGCGCCACGTCACGCCGTCCAAAGAAACCCGGCTCGCCGATGATGGTACTGAAGCGTACCCCGGCATGCGGCGGTGCTAGCCACCAGCGTGAAGGCAGTTCACAGCCCTCCGCCGGTTTTACACCTACGCCCAAACAGCCGCGTTCGCCGGGAATCAGCCACAAATTGAGATCGCTGTTATGCCCGTTCGCATGGGCGCGCAGCCGTAACAGAAACCCCTGCAGCTGCAGCACGCTATCGCGCAGTTGTTGATGCTGCTGCCAGCGCTGCCAACTGTGCAGGGCGCCGAGGCTGAGTATGCCGGCGATCACCATCACCAGTAGCAGCTCCAGCAGGGTGAAACCGAGGTTTGCGTGTTTGTTCATGGCAGCCAATGTGCGCTTCAATCGAACAGGCAACAAGGCATCAAGCGGCAGGATGGAAAGCGTCGCGCAGGCTGTTTTCGCGCGGTACAGGCTGAGACAAATTTTTGCGAGGCGGATACAGATAACAGAGATAAAAAAGCCCCGCACAGTGGCAGGGCTTCAGCGTGATGACGCGTGCGTTTACACCGCAACCGGCGCTTTAATGGCCGGATGCGGGTCGTAACCCTCAATCTCAAAATCTTCAAAGTTGTAATCGAAGATAGAAGCAGGTTTACGTTTGATCACCAGTTTCGGCAGCGGGCGTGGCTCGCGCGTCAGCTGCAGCTGTGCCTGCTCCAGATGATTGCTGTACAGATGCGTGTCGCCACCGGTCCAGACAAAATCACCCACTTCCAGATCGCACTGCTGCGCCACCATATGCACCAGCAGCGCATAGCTGGCGATATTGAACGGCAGACCAAGGAAGATATCGCACGAGCGCTGATAAAGCTGGCAAGAGAGCTTGCCGTTTGCCACGTAGAACTGGAAGAAGGCATGACAAGGTGCCAGCGCCATCTGATCCAGCTCGCCCACGTTCCATGCCGATACGATGATGCGGCGTGAATCGGGATCGCGCTTCAACTGCTCAATCACTTTGCTAATCTGGTCGATCTCTTCGCCTGACGCACTGCCCCAGCTGCGCCACTGCTTACCGTAGACCGGTCCTAAATCGCCATTCTCATCCGCCCACTCGTCCCAAATCGTCACCTTGTTATCTTTCAGGTAGCTGATATTGGTTTCGCCTTTCAGGAACCACAGCAGTTCATGAATGATCGAACGCAGGTGCACCTTCTTGGTGGTGACCAGTGGAAAACCATCCTGCAAATTGAAACGCATCTGGTGGCCGAAAATCGACAGGGTGCCTGTACCGGTACGGTCGGCTTTCTCTGCGCCTTCATTCAGCACATGTTGCATTAAATCCAGATACTGTTTCATTTTACCTCACGAGTTTGTTGCTGCGGACGACGACGAAACGCCCAGATCATCATAATCACACCGGCCAGAATCATTGGGATCGAGAGAATCTGCCCCATGCTGATGCCGCCTTCAAACAGGCCCAGTTGGGCATCCGGCTGGCGGAAGAATTCGACGATGATGCGGAAAGCGCCATAGCCAATCAGGAACAGGCCAGAGACGCTGCCCATCGGGCGCGGCTTGCGAATAAACAGGTTGAGGATGATGAACAGCACGATACCTTCGAGGAACAGCTCATACAGCTGCGAAGGATGACGCGGCAACACACCGTAAGTGCTCAGCAACTGCTGATACTGCGGATTGTTGGCCGCCAGCGCGATATCTTCACTGCGCGACCCCGGGAACAGCATGGCGAATTTGAAGTTGGGATCGACACGCCCCCACAGCTCGCCGTTGATGAAGTTACCGAGACGACCGGCGCCCAAACCAAACGGAATCAGCGGCGCAATGAAATCAGATACCTGGAAGAAAGTGCGTTTAGTACGACGCGCAAACACCAGCATCACCACAATCACCCCAATCAAGCCACCGTGGAACGACATACCGCCATCCCAGACTTTGAACAGATAGAGTGGATTATCGAGGAACAGCGGCAGGTTATAGAACAGCACATAGCCGATACGGCCACCGAGGAACACGCCGAGGAAGCCCGCATACAGCAGGTTTTCCACTTCTTCTTTTTTCCAGCCGCTGCCGGGTTTGTTGGCTCGGCGCACCGCCAGCCACATAGCAAATACAAAGCCCACCAGATACATCAAACCGTACCAGTGAAGCGAAATCGGTCCGATGGAGAAAATTACCGGATCGAATTGGGGAAACGAAATGTAGCCGTTAGTCATCTTTCACCATCGTTTTTTCTGCCCTGAAACGGGTCTGGCTAAGGGGTCATACCATAAAAGGCTGCGCATGATAGCACAGCCGCTTTTCACAATTGCCGTGGAAATGTAAACGCCGTTAACGGCCGCCGCGAATCAAACCGCCCAGGCCACGTCGTTCCATAAACGCGGACACCAGATGGCGCACTTCTGAAGCGGTATGGGCCGCCACACCATTTTCACTGAGCTTCTGCGTTTCCTCGTGATCGAGGTGACGCAACAGATACTTCACGCGCGGAATGTTTTTACCGTTCATGCTGAGGTGGTGATAACCCATGCCCACTAGCAGTGCCACGCACATCGGATCGCCGGCCATTTCACCACACAGGCAGAGTTCCAGTTTGGCCTGACGGGCTTCGTGGGCAATGCTCTGCAGCGCGCGCAGCATCGCCGGATGCAGCGGATCGTAGAGATTCGCCACACGGGTATTGTTGCGATCCACCGCCAGCAGATACTGCGTCAGGTCGTTGGTGCCCACCGAAATAAAGTCCACGCGATCCGCCAGATGCGGGATCATAAACAGCATGGACGGCACTTCGATCATCACGCCAATACGCGGTTTCGGGATCACATAGCCCAGCATCTCTTCCACTTCACGACCGGCGCGATCGATCAGACGACGCGCATCGTCGATCTCATCGATATGGCTGATCATCGGCAGCAGAATGCTGAGATTGCCGGAGGCCACGTTGGCACGCAGCATGGCACGTACCTGCACCAGGAAAATTTCTGGCTGATCGAGCGTCAGACGAATGCCGCGCCAGCCGAGGCAAGGATTTTCTTCACTGATCGGCATGTAAGGCAGCTGTTTATCGGCGCCGACATCCAGCGTACGCAACGTCACCGGCTTATCGTAGAACAGTTGCAGCATGCCTTGATATTGCGCGACCTGCTCCTCTTCCGACGGGAATCCGTTGTGCAGCATAAATGGAATTTCTGTGCGGTACAGGCCGATGCCATCCACCCAGTTATCCAGCTTCTGCTCATGCTCAGGGCTCAGGCCCGCATTCAGCATCACCTGCACCCGTTCGCCGCTTTTCAGCTCGCCGGGCTGCTCCACCACACCTTCAGCCATTTTGCTCAGCGCATTTTCTTCGCTGATCAAACGCTGATACTCCTGCACCAGCACGGGTTCAGGATCGATTAACAACTCGCCGCGATAGCCATCGACAATCAGCAGGCGTTTGTTGAGCTGCGCAGGGATGATATCCGCACCCATGACGGTGGGAATGCCCATCGCGCGCGTCAGAATAGCCGCGTGGGAATTGGCCGCACCGTCGCGTACCACCACACCGGCTAAACGCTCCGGTGGCAGCTCTGCCAGCGTGGTCGCGGTGAGTTCATCCGCCACCAGCACGAAGCGTTCAGGCCAGGCATTGGTGCCGACCAGCGTATCGTCGAGATGGAATAGCAGACGTTGTCCGAGCACGCGCAAATCGCCCGCACGCTCGCGTAAATATTGATCCTGCAGGCTGGCAAACTGTTCGGCGAACTTCTCGATCACCGTTTTCACCGCCCACTCGGCAACCGATCCGCGATCAATCTCGGCAAACAGATCTTTTTTCAAACGGGCATCGGTTAACAGGTGCGAGTAGAGATCAAAGATCGCCGCACTCTCTTTTTGCACGCTGGCGGTAAAGCGTTTGCTGAAGCGGCGAAATTCATTGCCCGCCTCGCCCATTGCCAGCACCAGACGCTCGCGTTCACGCTGCACATCCAGCGTGGAGGCCGCAGAGACTTGATCCAGCAAGGGCTGAGTTTCATCAACCCAACCGGGCGCGACCGCCACGCCAGGCGCCGCCGCGATGGCTTTCACCCGCGTCTGACGGAACTGACCAAACAGTTGGCCGAGCTGCGATTGCGATAACAAGCCCGCCATCTGCGTGGCCAGCGTCACCAGGAAAGATTCTTCGCTTTCGTCGAACTGACGATGTTCGCGCTGCTGAACCACCAGCACGCCAAGCAGTTGGCGACGGCTGATGATCGGCACGCCAAGGAAAGAGCGATAACGCTCTTCTTTAACAGAAGGAATGTATTTGAAGCTGGGATGGCTTTGCGCATCGGCAAGGTTGATCGGCTCGGCTAAACGTCCGACGAGCCCGACGATACCTTCATCAAACGCCAGCGTGACAGTGCGACCGCGCGGCTTTTTCAGCCCGCGCGTCGCCATCAGGTAGTAGCAACGACGATCGTGATCTGCGAGATAAACCGAGCAGACCTCGGTTTCCATCGCAAGGCAAATTTCGTTTACCAGAATGTCGAGTGCTTCATTCAGACGCGGAGCACTCGCCACTTTCTCTACTATTTCGCGCAACTGAGTGAGCATAAAGGGCGTGGCCTATCCTCTTTTACGTCGATGAGCGGCATTGTTATTACGCTGCCCCGCACTCTCCTGCATAGACATCACCACGCCAGCGAATTCTTTCATCACGCGGCGATAGACATCGCGCTTAAAAGAGACGACCTGACGCACCGGATACCAAAAGCTGACCCAGCGCCAACCATCAAACTCCGGCGTGCTGCTGTGTTGCACATTGATCTCCGCGTCACTACACATCAACTGCAGAAGAAACCACTTTTGTTTCTGGCCGATACACACCGGCTTTGTGTCCCAACGCACCAAACGTTTTGGCAACTTGTAACGTAACCAGTTACGGGTTGAAGCAAGTATTCGAACATCTTTGCGGTGTAAACCCACTTCTTCGAACAGTTCGCGATACATCGCCTGTTCAGCGGTTTCACCCGGATTGATGCCTCCCTGAGGAAATTGCCAGGAGTGCTGTCCAAAGCGCCTGGCCCATAACACTTGTCCTTGCCTGTTACAGATTACGATACCAACATTCGGGCGGTAGCCATCATCATCGATCACTGGACTACCTCAAAGCTAAATTTGAATAGCCTGATTGTTTCACACTCCTTACAGGCGGTAAACCACTGGATATCCGGGGCGATAGCCGAATAAAAACAGGATAACTCACAGAGTTTAGCCAAGTTATAAACAGCGGAGCGGTTTTCAGGGCGATCTTATTCACCTTTTCTGTGGATAGCTTTGTGCAGAACACGGGAATGAGTTGAATAACCACTTCGGAAAATTCTCATAAGGCAGACTAAGAATAGCACTAAAAACACCATTAATCATGGTGATAGGAAAAAATGACAGTGGTGTTTCAACGCGGATCACTTTCTAATTAACCTCAGGTTCCATTCGCTGCTCAAAGATCCACCAGCGCCGCTTTTATCCACAGAGAATGCCCTAAACCTGGTCAAAGAAAGGAAAAAAAGCGTTCAAATCGCTAAAGTCAAGGCTGTAAATCGAAACAGGGGTGCTCTGCGAGGGGGGTTATCCCACCATTCTGTGGATAAGTAGTCTTGAGATCCTGTTCATTGTCGATAACAAACTGGGATAACCTTGCCATAGCATCCACAACCGTCCGGCAATGCAAATAAAAAAGCACGCTTAATCATGCTATTATCACGGTTATTCACGCTGCGCGCATGTGGAAAACTCGCACCCGTCAGCGCTGTACATCCTTTAACCAATATGAGTTTTGCCATGAATTCCCCCGTTTTATTGCCGCCGCCACCACAAGATGAAGCGGAATTACTGCAACGTGCACAACAGCTGGCAGGCCAGACGTTTGCTGCACTGGCAGCTCAGCTGGGTTTGCCGGTGCCAGCCGATTTGCGGCGGGATAAAGGCTGGGTTGGCATGCTGATTGAGCTGCACCTTGGTGCCAGCGCGGGCAGCAAAGCGGAGCAGGATTTCGCCCATCTCGGTATCGAACTCAAGACCATCCCCGTGGATGCGCTGGGCAAACCGTTGGAAACCACCTTTGTCTGCGTTGCGCCTCTGACCGGCAACAGCGGCGTAACCTGGGAGACCAGCCATGTGCGCCACAAGCTGGCGCGGGTGTTATGGATCCCGATTGAGGGCGACCGTGCTTTGCCCCTCGCGGATCGTCGTGTGGGATCGCCGCTGTTATGGCAACCGAGCGAGGAAGAAGATCAGCAGTTGCGTGAAGACTGGGAAGAGTTGATGGATATGATCGTGCTGGGCCAAGTGGAACGTATTACCGCCCGTCACGGCGCCTGGCTGCAGATCCGCCCGAAAGCGGCCAACAGCAAAGCGCTGACGGAAGCCATCGGTGAGCATGGAGAGCCTATAATGACGCTACCGCGCGGTTTTTATCTCAAGAAAAGCTTCACCGGACCGCTGCTGGCACGCCATTTTCTACTGTAAATGACTCGACTCCTTTCACGAGTGGTTCGGTTCCCCTGATGGGGCCTTTTTTTGGTGCAGCAATGCGGCAAGTACGCGAATCCCCGGGAGCATACATAAGTAAGTGACTGGGGTGAACGTGAGCAGCCAAGGCAGCTGCAAGCCGAAACAGGACGTGTATAATCGCCGTTTAATTTTCGTTTAGGATTGAATGATTCATGTTTGACTGGATTGCTGATCCCAATGCCTGGCTGGCACTGGGAACATTGACCATTCTGGAAGTGGTTTTGGGTATCGACAACATTATCTTCCTGTCGCTGGTTGTCGCTAAGTTGCCGAAACACCAGCAAAACAAAGCTCGCCGCCTCGGTTTAATGGGTGCCATGCTGATGCGACTGGGTCTGCTGGCGTCCATTGCCTGGGTAGTCCGTCTCACCAATCCGCTGTTTACCCTGATGGATCACAGCTTCTCTGCGCGCGACCTGATCCTGCTGTTTGGTGGTGTGTTCCTGCTGTGGAAATCCAGCATGGAGATTCATGAAACCATCGAAGGCGCCGAAGGTGAGCACAAAACCAACGTCCACTCCTTCTTCGGCGCGATCGTTCAGATCATGTTGCTGGACATTATTTTCAGCCTCGATTCGGTGATCACCGCTGTCGGCTTGTCCGATCATCTGTTCATCATGATGGCTGCCGTGGTCATTGCCGTGTTGATGATGATGTTTGCCGCACGCGCCATTGGTGAATTTGTTGAGCGTCATCCATCGGTGAAAATGCTGGCGCTGGCATTCCTGATTCTGGTCGGCTTTACCCTGATTCTGGAGAGTTTCGGTATCCATGTACCAAAAGGTTACATTTATTTTGCCATGTTCTTCTCCATGGCCGTGGAGTGCCTGAACCTGATGCGCAGCAAGAAAAGCGCGGCTTAACGATGTCAAGGGCGAGCGCATCTCGCCCTTTAATTTTAGGAATGATGCGATTACGTCAGCCAGCGAAAGCATTTATTACTACACTTTTGCAGTTGAAGTAGGTTGAGGGAGATAAGAATGAAAGGGTTGGTGAGTGTCGTGGGTATTATGCTGGTCGCGCTGACGTTGAGTGGTTGCAGCAGTGATTACGTGATGGCGACCAAAGATGGCCGTATGATTAAAACTGATGGCAAACCGTCCATCGATAAAGAGACAGGTTTGGTGCAGTACACTGACGATCAAGGTCATGTGATGCAGATCAATGGTGACGAGGTCTCCACCATCATTGAGCGTTAAGTGCCAAATTCGATTGCCTGCACGATTTTTTCCCCAGTGCAGGCGATTTCCCGAACTTTCCCCCCTTCCTTCCGCGCCGCTTCACAGGATATAGTCCCAGAGGACACAACATTCCCTTTCATAATGAAAAAAGGAAGCCGGCAATGCATTATCACCGCATCCCCCACAGTACGCTGGAAGTCAGCCAACTGGGGTTAGGAACCATGACGTTTGGTGAGCAAAACAGCGAAGCCGACGCCCACGCGCAACTCGATTACGCGATGAGCAGTGGCATCAACCTGATTGATACCGCTGAAATGTACCCGGTGCCGCCACGCCCGGAAACCCAGGGATTAACCGAACAGTACATTGGCAGCTGGCTGAAGAAGCGCGGCAGCCGTGACAAGATCATTCTGGCCAGCAAAATTGCCGGTCCGGTGCGCGGCGCAGATGCGTCGATTCGCCCTAACCAGGCACTGGATCGCAAAAACATTCGCGAAGCGCTGGATGCCAGTCTGAAGCGTCTGAACACCGACTATCTCGATCTCTACCAGCTGCACTGGCCGCAACGTCAAACCAACTACTTCGGCAAACTGGGCTACCAGTACAGCGAAACCACCGCCAACGTGACGCTGCTGGAAACGCTGGAAGCGCTGAATGAGCAGGTGCGTGCGGGTAAGATTCGCTACATCGGCGTGTCTAACGAAACCGCATGGGGCGTGATGCGCTATCTGCAGCTGGCTGAGAAGCACGAGCTGCCGCGTATTGTGACCATCCAGAACCCGTACAGCCTGCTGAATCGCAGCTTTGAAGTCGGCCTGGCGGAAATCAGCCAGCACGAGGGCGTTGAACTGCTGGCCTATTCAAGCCTGGCGTTTGGTACTTTGAGCGGCAAATATCTCAATGGTGCGAAACCCGCCGGTGCGCGTAATACGCTGTTCAGCCGCTTCACCCGCTACAGCGGTGAGCAGTCGAATCAGGCGATTGCCGCTTATGTGGATTTGGCGAAGAAGCACAACCTGGATCCGTCACAGATGGCACTGGCTTACGTGCGTCAGCAGCCATTTGTCGCCAGTACCCTGCTGGGCGCGACGACGCTGGAACAGCTGAAGATTAACGTGGAGAGTTTCAACCTGACGCTGAATGCCGATGTGTTAGAGGAACTGGAAGCGATTCATCGTCAGTATACTTACCCGGCACCCTAACGGGATGTCATCGTTGCGGCGCAACGGTTTGCGTCGCAACGACCTGCAGCATTGATGGCCTGGTGGCTAAGACTTTGGCCCGATGTGCCTGGATGCACACCCTACAGGCGTATGACGCAGTTTTTGATTGTGCACACCCGAATGCGCGCATTTCGGATCTATGGTCGCCATTGCTGGCGACCTGGTTTTTCAACGCACCGCCTTAACGGCGCGATTTCCACCACAGCAACGCAATCGCCACAGCAAAAATCCCACCGAACCCGATACCGGTTGCCACTGCAGGTGCACCCAACTTAACAGCGATGGTGTACAGCGCCAGCATCACCAACATCGCGATGTTTTCACCGAAGTTCTGCACGGCAATCGCATTACCCGCGCCCACCGACTCTTTGCCGCGCTCCTGCAACAGCGCATTAAGCGGCACCACGAAGAAGCCACCGAGCGCACCCAACACCATCAGTACCAGATAGGCATTCAGCAAACTGGTTTGCAGTGAGAACACCACCACCATCACACCAATCAATATCCCGGCGGGCATGCAGCGGCGCACGGTTTGCAGCGTCACCAGTTTCGCCGCCGCGGCAGCGCCAATCACAATCCCGATCGCCACCATGGCATTTAACGTGGTGGGCGTTTTATTGTCGGTAATACCGAGCGCGACGGGCACCCACAGCACCAGCAGGAAACGCAGCGTAACCCCCGCGCCCCAAAACATGCTGGTGCCGAGCAGGGAAAAACGCGTCTCGCCGTTACGCCACAACAGCAAAGCGGAATCTTTGAAACTGCGGAACATGGCACCAAACTGCCAGCTCTGACCCGGTCGTGCCGCCAACAGCTTAGGAATAAAGATATTCGCCACCACTGCCAACGCGTAAGTGAGTGCACACACAATCAGTGCGGCCAGTAGATTCCAGTCCGCCAGAATACCGCCCGCCACTGAACCCAACAGGATGGCAGCAATGGTAGAGGACTCCATCAGACCGTTGGCCTTGACCAGTCGTTCACCGCTGGTGATCTCGGTGAGGATGCCGTACTTAGCAGGCGAGTAGGATGCCGCACCAATACCCACCAGCGTATAGCCAAGGAATGGATTGAAGCCAAAACAGATAACCAGTGCACCCAGCAGCTTGAGGCTGTTGGCGAACATCATCACCCGGCCTTTAGCAAAGCTGTCAGCCATCTGCCCGACAAAAGGTGCCAGAAGAATGTAAGTGGCTACAAACATCATCTGCAGAATCGGCTGGCTCCAGTCGGGATAGAGCTGACTTTTCAGCACCGCCAGCGTGGCAAACAGCAGCGCATTGTCGCCAAACGCGGAGAAAAACTGCGCCACAATCACCGCCATCATATTGCGTGACAGTAACGGTGAATCGGGATTAACCGCCTGACTCATGCTTGATCCTCTTCGGCCAGCTGTTTCAGGCTGACGTAGTCTGGTTTACCGCTACCCAGCAGCGGCAGCTGTTTCATAAAGCGAATGTCACGCGGCACAGCCAGTTCTGGCGCACCGATATCGCGGGCGGCTTTAAGCAGTTGCTCACGCCCCAGTTCGCCGTCAGTAGTGAACAACACTAAGGCTTCACCGCGATGACCGTCAGGGCGCAGTGACGCGGCATGCTGCTTCTCGCCCGAGGCTTTCAAAGCGATCTGTTCGACGCTTTCCAGTGACACCATCTCACCGGCAATTTTGGCGAAGCGTTTGGCACGGCCCTGAATCTGACAGAAGCCACCTTCATCGAAGCTAACAATGTCGCCGGTATCGTACCAACCGGCTTCCATCTCGCCTTCACCGTTATCGGCTACTGGCTTCTCCAGCACGCCAGGATTCTCGACGCGCAGATAACCGTTCATGATGTTCGGACCACGCAGTTGCAGACGACCGCCCTGCTCAATACCCGGCACGGAGATCAAACGTGAATCCATGCCCGGCAGGATACGGCCCACGGTATGGGTTTTCGCCGCCATCGGCACGTTGATTGCCACCACTGGTGCACACTCGGTGACGCCGTAGCCTTCAAGAATACGAATGCCGTACTTCTCGGCGTAGATTTGGCGCGTGCCTTCCTGCAACTTCTCTGCACCCGCTACCACATAGCGCAGGCGTGCAAAATCATACGGATTGGCAAAGCGCGCATAGTTGCCGAGGAAAGTCGACGTCCCAAACAGCACGGTGCAGTTACGGTCATACACCAGTTCGGGCACGATGCGGTAATGCAGCGGGCTCGGATAGAGGAACGCCTGCGCGCCGGTCAGCAGCGGCGTAAACAGGCCGACCGTAAGGCCGAAAGCGTGGAACAGCGGCAGCGCCGACATAAAGCGATCGCGCGGGGTGAAATCCGCCACGGTGCGAATCTGTTCAACGTTAGCCAGCAGGCTTTTGTGCGAGTGCACCACGCCTTTGGGATTGCCTTCCGAACCCGAAGTGAACAGCACCATCGCGGCATCTTCCGGCTGCTGCCTGACCTGTGCGCGACGCGGCATCAGTAAGTGCGTCAGAATCCACAACTTGTCTTTCAGTGTGACGGTATCTTTCAGATCTTCGAGGTAGATCCACTGGACTTCCGTTAAGCCCTGCGGCAGGTGCTCCAGGTTGCCTTTCTCAAGGAACTGGCGCGAGGTGAACACGGTTTTGACCTGCGAAGCGGTGAGCGCCGCGCGCATGCCGTTGACGCCCGCGGTGTAGTTGAGCATCGCCGGGATACGCCCGCGCAGTGACGCCCCGAGGATCGCCGCCGCCGTGACGGTGGCATTGGGCAGCAGCAGACCAACGTATTCCCCCTGCTGGCTGTAGCGCTCAAGAATTCGACCGACGCCGAGCGATTTTTTCAGCAGCCCGGTGTAGCTGTCCGGCTTGAAGTTGATGTCTTCGATGCAGGGTTTAGTCAGGCCATAACGCTGGCGTGCATTAAGGAACGCTTCAAAGAGCGTTTCTCGTGGACGCACCGCCATACGCGCTTCCATCATCACATGATGTAAGTGCTCACCCGCCAATACGCGACGATCGCGCGCGCGTTTGGCTTCCGGCATCGGTATGACGGTAGCAGGCAATACGCTCAGGGTAATACGTGGGAACAGGCGACGTTTAAATACCCCTGCCAGTCTGCCAAACGGCGTATATTCCGCGCCTTCAATGCGCATGGGCACCACGGTCGCACCCGATTTCGCCGCGACAAAGCCCGCCCCGCTGTAGATTTTCATCAGCGATCCGGTCACGGTGATACGTCCTTCCGGGAAGATCACCACCGGACGCCCCTCATTGATCATGCGCACCAGATGTTTGATCGACATCGGTTTAGTGGGATCGAGCGGCACGAAGTCGATAATCGGCTTCAGGAGCCGCATAAACCATTGATCGCTGATCGAGGAGTAGACGGCGAACACCGGTTTAATCGGCAAAAACAGCGCCACCAAAATGCCATCAAGGAATGACATATGGTTAGGGGTGATCAGCACTTTTTCTTTGTGCAGTGCGGTGAGATCGCCACGCAGTTCCACCCGCCATAACAGGCGAAACAGGAATCGCAGAACAGTGAATAGCATGCCAGCTCCTTAGCAGCGTTAAAATATGGCGCTTACCTTGCAGGATCTGGCGATTTTCGACAAGTGGCGCGGTGATTTATGGTGAGGAATTGAGGTGGGTGTGGTGTGTAGTCTGTAAAAATGTGCCGTTGGGGTGCTGTTTATTGTGAAATGCTGCTCAGTGCTAATGCAGACTGGGCTGCACTGGCGTAGCTGGTGATGCGCAGTCTGAGGGGGAAACAAGGCTGGGTAGACTGGGATGATAAACAGGTGCTGACGCAGGCTGGGATGATTAGCAGGTGCTGGCGCAGAGGGGCTATGGCCCATCCGCGCGCCAAAAAAGCCCACAACAGAATCAACAGCCTCAAACTCAGCTGTTCTAAACTGCCAGACAACCTTCATCTATGCTGCTAAAACTCATCCCTGCCAGAACGAATAACACTTATCCCTGCCAACCACCGCCTAGCGCAGCGATCAACTCAACGCTGCTCACCCACTGGGTGCTCTGCAATGACAGTAAGCTCTGCTGCTCGCTCAGACTGCTGTTTTCTGTGGTCGCCACATCAAGGTAATCAATCATCCCGGCATCATACTGATTACGCGTCACGCGTGCTGACTCCTGTGCAGCGCTGGTCGCCAGCTGCTGTGAAGCTATCTCACCCTTCAGCGTATTCAGCTGCACCAGATAATCTTCTACTTCACCCATCGCCGTCAGCACCGACTGGCGATAATCCGCCACGCTGGCGTCATAGGCGGCGCGGGCCTGCTCCACTTTGGCTGAGGTGGCACCGAAGTCCAGCAGCGTGCCGCTTAACTCCGGCCCTAATGACCAGACGCGATTTGGCAGTGAGAACAGACTGTTGATGGCCGATGAGCTCACGCCGCCCGTGGCACTTAACGTCAGATCGGGATAGTAACCGGCAATCGCTACGCCCACCGCCGCATTGGCCGCTGCCACGTTACGTTCGGCATAAGCAATATCCGGACGACGCTGCAACAACGCAGAAGGCAGGCTGTTAGGGATGGCTGGCAGCGTGGCATCCAGCTTCGCCACTGGCAGCGAGAAATCAGCCGGTGCACGGCCCAGCAACAGCGCAATGGCGTGTTCCGACTGCGCACGCTGCCACTGATAATCTTGTGCTGAGGCGCGCGCGCTCTCCAGCTGCATCTGCGCCTGTGCCAGCGTGGCGCGTGATTCGCTGCCCGCCGAGTACTTATTCTGAATCACCGTCATATAGCGCTGATAGGCATCGATACTGCGCTGATACAGAGCAATTTTTTCGTCGAGGATGCGCAGCTGGAAGTAATCCTGCGCCAGCTCCGATTGGGCACTTAGGGTGATATTCGCCAGTTCGGCCTTACTCGCCTGCGCGCTGGCTTTGTTCTCTTCCAGCGTACGGCGCAGTTTGCCCCACAAATCCAGCTCCCAGCTGGCGCTGAGATCGGCGGCATGCGCGTTGCTGACGCTGCGCTGCCCGGTGGTGCTGACGCGACTACCGCTGCGCGTGCTGCTGGCGTCGTAGCTTACCGACGGGAACAGTGCCGCGCGCGACTGCGAGGTCAGCGCCTGAGCTTCACGGTACTGCGCGGCATAGCTCGCCACGTTCTGGTTGGAGATGCTCACCTGACGCAACAGACTATCCAGCGTGGCATCGTGATACACCGACCACCAGTCGCCTTTGCTCTGCTCATCCTGCGGCGCGGCCTGCTGCCAGCCTTTGGCTTCTTTAAAATGCGTCGGCATCGCCATGGTGGGGCGCTGATAATCCGGCCCCACCGCACAACCCGCCAGAAACAGTGCCACTACCATCGGGGTAAATTTCAGAACATTTTTCATCGATCAGGATTCCACATGACGCATGCGCTGCCACTGACGTTTGGTGGCGCGGCTTAAACTATCGAGCCAGAGATAAACAACCGGCGTGGTAAAAAGGGTTAACAACTGGCTGAGTGCCAGACCGCCGGCAATTGCGATGCCAAGCGGACTGCGTAAATCCGCATCGCCGCCGCTGCCTAATGCCAGCGGCAAAGCACCAAAGAAGGCGGCCAGCGTGGTCATCATGATCGGACGGAAACGCATCAGACAGGCCTGCGTGATCGCCTGCTTCGGCGACATGCCCTGCGTGCGCTCAGCATGGATTGCAAAGTCAATCATCATGATGGCGTTCTTCTTCACGATGCCGATTAGCAGAATGATGCCGATCAGGGCAATCACCGTCAGTTGGGTATTGGTGAGCAGCAGCAGCAGCAGCGCGCCAACCCCCGCCGATGGCAGCGTCGAAAGAATGGTGATGGGATGGATGTAGCTCTCATACAGCACGCCCAGCACGATATACACCGCCGCCAGCGCGGCAATAATCAGCCACGGCATGGTGGCGGTCAGCTGCGCAAAGGCGGCTGCGGTACCGGCAAACCCGGCCTGAATGGTGGACGGCAGGCCGAGCTGCGCCATCGCCTGTTTAATCAGCGCCTGCGCCTGCTCCAGTGACACACCATCATTCAGGTTAAAGGCAACGGTGCTGGTGGCCGACTGCCCCTGATGCGCCACCGACAGCGGCGCGTTACCGCCTTTGAAGCTGGCGAAAGCGGAGAGCGGCACACGATCGCCGCTGTCGTTGATCACATATAGTTCTTTCAAAATCTCCGGATCGCGCGTGTAGCTGTCCTGCAACGACATCACCACATGATACTGATTCAGCGTGTGATACAGCGTCGCCACCTGGCGCTGGCTAAAGGCGTTGTTCAGCATGGTATCCAGCATCTGCACATTCACGCCGAGGCGTTGCGCGCGGTCGCGATCGATATTGATCACCACTTCCTGGCCGCCGGTTTGCGAATCGGAGTCCACGCTGTTGAGCTGTGGGATCGCCGCCAGCGCGGCCTGCACTTTCGGCGTCCACTCGCGCAGCACATCCAGATCGTCGGCCTGCAAGCTGTATTGATAGGTAGCATTGGCACTGCGCCCACCGATATGCAGATCCTGCGCCGCCATCAGGAACATCTGCGCCCCGGCGATATGGCTGGTCTTCAGGCTCAGTCGATTGGCGACTTCGGTGGCCGTGGCATCGCGATCGCTAAAGTCTTTAAGACGCACAAAGAAGTTGGCGCTATTGCGCGAGCCAAACATGCCGCTACCCATCGACGACATCACGCTGTCCACTGCGGGATCGGACTGGATGATCTTGGTGAACTCCAGCATCTTCGGCTTCATCGCCTGGAACGAGATGTTTTGATCGGCGCGCAGTGCGCCCATCAGCAGGCCGGTATCCTGATTGGGGAAGAAGCCCTTCTGCACCACGGTGAACAGAAACAGGTTGAGCAACACCGTCAGCACCAGGCTGAACATGGTGATCTTCGGGTGCGCCATCACCCACGCCAGACCACGCGAGTAGGCTGCCAGCAAAGCATTCAGCTGGTTTTCGATAAACTGATATAGCGGATGCGGGCGCTTGCTGACTTTCGGTTTTGGCTTCAGCAGACGCGCGCACAGCATCGGCGTCAGGCTCAGCGAGACAAACATCGAGATCAACAGCGAGACGGTGAGCGTCACCGCAAACTCGCGGAACAGACGACCGACAATACTGCCCATCAGCAGGATTGGGATAAACACCGCCACCAGCGACATGGTCATCGACAGCACAGTGAAACTCACTTCCTGCGCGCCTTTTAGCGCCGCCCGCAGCGGACTCAAACCTTCTTCGATATGGCGCGTGATGTTCTCCAGCACCACGATGGCATCATCGACGACAAATCCGGTGGCGATGATCAGTGCCATCAGCGAAAGGTTATCGAGGCTGTAGCCCAGCAGATACATCACTGCACAGGTGCCAATCAACGACACCGGCAGTGCCAGCGCCGGGATCACCACCGCCTGCACGTTACGCAGGAACACAAACACCACCGCGATTACCAACAGCATGGCGATCAGCAGCGTCTCTTCGGTGTCATACAAAGATTCACGCACCGTCGGCGAACGGTCCACCACCACCTTCAGTTGGGTATCTGCGGGCAGATCTTTTTCCAGCGCTGGCAACTGCGCTTTGATGGCATCAATGGTGTCGAGCATATTGGCGCCGGCCTGGCGCTTAATGCCCACCATCACCGACGGCTGCGAGTTAAGGAAACCGGCCTGGTACTGATCTTCCACCGAATCGTAGACGGTGGCGACATCGTGCAGACGTACCGCTTTGCCGTCTTTATAGCTGACGATCAGATCCTGATACTGCGCCGCTTTATCTAACTGACCGTTGCTGTCCACCACCCATGATTGCTGGCTACCCTGCAGAATGCCTTTGGGTTTGTTGGTGGTGCTGTTGGCGATGGCTTCACGCACCGTGTCCAGCGAGATGCCGTATTGCGCCAGCTTGAGCGGTTGCAGATCGATACGCACGGCGGGCAAGGCGCTGCCCATTAGTGACACTTCGCCCACGCCCTTGACCTGCCCCATCGCCTGCTCAATTTTGCTCTCGGCCAGGTCGTAGAGCTCACCCGGCGTGCGCGTGGCGGAGGTCAACGCCAGCATCACAATCGGTGCATCGGACGGGTTAGCTTTGCGATAGGTCGGCAGTGATTCCATCGCGCTCGGCAGCAGACTGCGCGCGGCGTTGATCGCCGCCTGCACATCGCGCGCCGCGCCGTTGATGTCGCGGTCGAGATCAAACTGCAAAATCACGCTGGTGGAGCCCTGCGAACTGGTCGAAGTCATTTCGGTGACGCCCGCGATCTGCCCCAGCGAGCGCTCCAGCGGCGTGGCCACCGTGGCCGCCATGGTCTCCGGGCTGGCACCGGCTAAGCTGGCGCTGACCATAATGGTCGGGAAATCCACCTGCGGCAGCGGGGCCACCGGCAACAGCCGATAACCCAGCAAACCGAGCAGCATGATCGACAACGTTAATAGCAACGTGGTGACCGGGCGAAAGATAAAGAGTCTGGTGAGGTTCATTACTCGCTCCGCGCCTGCTGCTGTTTACGCTGCATATAGCGCTTGCCGCGCTGCGCAATGCCATCGAACCACAGATAAATCACCGGCGTGGAGAACAGCGTCAGCACCTGGCTGACAATCAACCCCCCGACGATCACCAGACCGAGCGGTTGACGCAGCTCCGCACCCGAGCCCGAAGCCAGCATCAGCGGCAGTGCACCGAGCAGCGCCGCCATGGTGGTCATCAGAATCGGACGGAAGCGCAGCAAGCAGGCCTGATGAATCGCATCACGCGCGCTCATGCCCTGCTTGTTTTCGGCTTCCAGCGCGAAGTCGATCATCATAATCGCGTTCTTCTTCACGATACCGATCAGCAGGATCACCCCGATCAAGGCAATCAAACTGAATTCACTGCCCGCCAGCAACAGCGTCAACAGTGCGCCCACCGCCGCTGATGGCAGCGTCGAGAGAATCGTCACCGGATGAATAAAGCTCTCATACAGGATGCCCAACACCACATACATGGTGATCAGTGCGGCCAGAATCAGCCACAGCGTGTTACCGGTCGCGCTCTGGAATGCCGAGGTTTCCCCCTGATAGCGCAGCGTAATGCTGGATGGCAGATCCAGCTGCTGCGTCACTTCGGCAATCGCCTTCTGCCCATCCTCCAGCGAATAACCGCTGTTGAGATTGAACGACACCATCACCGCCGGGAACTGATTCAGACGCATATGCATCAGTGAACCGGTGCGCTGGTGAATGGTGGCAATCGAGGTCAGTTTCACCATCCCGGTAGTGGTGTCGCTGTCGGAACTGGTGGTTGAGCTGCTGCTGGATGTGCTGCCCGAACTGCTGCTGGTTGATGTGCTGGAACTGCTGCTCACCGGCAGATAAACATCATCAAACGACGCCGGAGACTGCTGATACTGCGGTGCCACTTCCAGCACTACGCGATACTGGTTAGCCTGGGTAAAGATGGTAGAAACCAGACGCTGACCAAAACTGTTGTACAGTGCCGTATCCACATCCGAGGCGGTAATGCCGTAGCGCGCGGCTTTGTCGCGGTTCAGTTCGACATAGGCGACACGGCCCTGATCCTGCAGGTTACTCACCACGCCGTTAAATTCCGGGCGCTGCTGCAAGGCCGCCACCATCTTCGGCGTCCAGCTCACCAGGTTTTCACTGTCTGCGTCATCCAGCGTGAACTGATACTGGCTCGGCGTGACCTGATCGTTGACCGTCAAATCCTGCGCCGGTTGCAGATAGAGCTGAATGCCCGCCACCTGCTCCGCCGCCTGCTGCAGCTGCTTGATCACCACATCGGCTTTGTCATCGCGCTCATCAAACGACTTCAGGTTGATTTGGATACGGCCACTGTTGAGGCTGGTGTTGCTGCCGTCAATCCCGATGGTGGAAGAGAGGCTATCCACCGACGGGTTCTGCAGAATCACTTTCGCCAGCGCCTGCTGACGCTTCGACATCTCGCTAAACGACACATCCTGCGACGCCACGGTGACACCCTGAATCAGTCCGGTATCCTGCGTCGGGAAGAAACCTTTCGGGATGGCGATATACAGCAGCGCTGTCAGCGCAAAGGTCGCCAGCGCCACCAGCAGCGTCAGTTTCTGATGATTCAGCACCACCGTCAGCAAGCGGTCGTAACCGTGCACCAACTTATCGAATATTTGTCCGCCCTTACGCGAAAAACGAGACTGCTTCTCTTCCGGAATATGCTGCAACAGATAGGCGCACAGCATTGGCGTCAGCGTCAGTGACACCACCATCGACACCAGAATCGACACCGCCAGCGTAATGGCGAACTCGCGGAACAAGCGCCCTACCACATCGCCCATAAACAGTAGCGGGATCAGTACTGCAATCAGCGAGAAGGTCAGCGAGATGATGGTGAAGCCGATCTGCTGCGAGCCTTTCAGCGCCGCCTGCATCGGCGTTTCGCCCTCTTCCAGCCGACGTGAAATGTTCTCCACTACCACAATCGCATCATCGATGACGAAGCCGGTGGCGATGGTCAGCGCCATCAGCGACAGGTTATTCAGGCTGAAATCGGCCAGATACATCACGCCGAAAGTGCCAATCAGTGACAGCGGCACCGCCACGCTTGGAATCAGCGTCGCCGCCACATTGCGCAGGAACAGGAAGGTGACCATCACCACCAGCGCCACCGACAGCATCAGCTCAAACTGCACGTCGCTGATGGATGCACGGATGGTTTGGGTGCGATCCGACAAGATGCTCATCTTCACGCCATCGGGCAACGCGGCCTGCAGGGTGGGCAGCTGCGCTTTGATACTGTCCACCACCTGAATCACGTTGGCACCAGGCTGGCGCTGCACGCTGATCACAATCGCCGGGCTGCTATTGGCCCACGCCGACTGGAAGCTGTTTTCCGGACCCTGTTCAATGTGCGCGATGTCTTTCAGGCGCAGTGCGGCACCGTTCTGATAGGTGATGATCAGATTGCCGTACTCATCGGCGGTGCGCAGCTGATCGTTGGCATCGATGGTGACCGAATGGTATTTGCCATCGAAGCCACCTTTTGAACCATTGACGTTGCTGTTGCTGATCAACGTATTCACGTCTTCCAGCGACAGCTTGTGTGCCGCCAGCGCTTTCGGGTCCATCTGCACGCGGATAGCCGGCTGATGACCACCTGCCAATGTCACCATGCCGACGCCGTTAATCTGCGACAGCTTCAGCGCCACGCGGGTGTTCACCAGATCCTGCACCTGCGTCAGCGGCAGGTTATCCGAGCTGGCCGCCAGCGTAATCACCGCCGTATCCGCCGGGTTGACCTTTTTATAGGTCGGCGGATTGGGCAGATCGCTCGGCAGCAGGTTGTTGGCGGCATTGATCGCCGCCTGCACTTCCTGCTCGGCGACATCCAGCGACAGATCGAGGCTGAATTTTAGCGTGATGATCGAGGAGCCACCGGAGCTGGTGGAGGTCATCTGGCTTAAACCGGCCATCTGCCCGAGTTGGCGCTCCAGCGGCGAGGTCACGGACGACGCCATCACATCCGGGCTGGCCCCGGGATACAGGGTGGTGACCTGAATGGTCGGATAATCCACCTGCGGCAACGCCGAGGTGGAGAGGAATTTATACGCGAAAATCCCGGAAATCAGCACGCCGACCATCAGCAAGATGGTGGCGACGGGACGCTGGATAAACAGACGTGACGGATTCATTTTTTGGCCGCTGTGGCAGTTTTGCTGTCATCGGCCAGAGAGACTTTACTGCCGTTGGTCAGGCGATCGATGCCTTCGGTGACCAGACGCTCACCCGGCTCGACACCTTTCAGGATCGACTGCTGATCTTCACCAAACGCCGGGCCGGTGGTCACGGCTTTGCGCGTCACGGTGTTGTCTTGATTGATCACAAACACAAAGCTGCCGTCGCTGCTCAGTTGCAGCGCCTGCGCCGGGATCACCGTGGCGTTATTCAGAATGTTGGTTTGCAGGCGCAGGTTGACAAACTGATTGGCAAACAGCGACTCATCTTTATTCGGGAAAGTGGCTTTTAGCTCGATGGTGCCGGTGCTGGTATCGATCTGGTTGCTAATGAACTGCACGCTGCCTTGAGCCAGCTGGGTGCTATTGTCCTGATCAAAAGCCACCGCCGGTAAACTCTGCCCGTTATGCAGCGCTTTGGTGAGCTGCGCGATATTGCTCTGCGGCACGCTGAAGGTCACGGCTGCGGGCTGCATCTGCGTCACCACCACAATGCCGGTGGTGTCGGTGGTTTGCACCATGTTGCCCGGATCAACCAAACGCAGGCCGACACGGCCGCTGACTGGTGAAGTGATGCGCGCATACTCAATATCCAGCTTCGCACTGGCGATCTGCGCCTGATCGGCTGCCACTGCGCCTTTGTACTGCCCAACGGTGGCCGTTTGCGTGTCGAGATCCTGGCGTGACAACGAGTCCTGGGCCGCCAGTTTTTTGTAGCGGGCCAGCGTCAACTCGGCGCTTTTCAGCAATGCCTGGTTCTGATTAAGGTCGCCCTGATACTGCGCCAGTGTCGCCTGATAGCTACGTGGATCGATCTGCGCCAGCAGCTGTCCAGCCTCGACTTTTTGCCCTTCGGTAAAGAACACTTTTTCCAGTTGACCCGCTACGCGGCTGGTCACGGTAACGCTGGCATTGGGGATCACCGTGCCCAGCGCATTGAGATACACCGGCACGTTGGCCGTGGTGGCCACGCCACTGTGCACCAGCGTGGCACTGCCGCCCATCATCGCCATGCCCGGAGGTCCACCTGCGCCCCCGCGATGACCGCCTTTTCCGCCTCCTGGTGGCATGCCGCCCGGCGCACCGCCATGGCCGCCGACAACGCGCCAAATCACGCCAGCCACGATTAACACAACAAGTAAAATGAGTAGCCATTTCAGCCAGTGGAAACGCGATTTGCCAGGGGAATTAATTGTCATCGGACTCTTCAGATAAACAGGAAAAAGGAAAATCCCCTGCACTGACAGGGGATTATTTCAAAGGAAATCATCACTGCTTGTATTATCAGCTGAAGTGCCATGGAATTTCCATGGAGAAACCGTAAGGGTAACGTTAAGGCACTCAGGCCTTCCAACCGCCTCCTAAGGCTTTATACAAGGTGATTTTCTCGCTCAACTGGCCCAGATGTGCACTGATTAACGACTGCTGCGAACTGTAAAGCGATCGCTGGGCCACTAATACATTGAGATAATTGTCTACACCTTGCTTAAAGCGCATTTCGGAATAGTCGTAATCGCGTTGATTAGCACCAACCTCCTGTTGCAGCGCTGTCAGCTGATCCTGCCAGGTATCCTGACCGGCCAGCGCATCATTCACCTCTTTGAACGCGGTTTGAATCGCTTTCTCATAGTCAGCAATTTCAATGCGTTTCTCGATGTGCGCGATGTTGAGATTAGCCTCGTTTTTGCCGCCGTCAAAGATCGGCAGATTGATCGACGGCACAAAGGACCAGGCACCGGTTCCGCCGCCCAGCAAACTGCCGAGCGAACTGCTGGTCGATCCCCCAGAAGCGGTCAGCGTGATGCTCGGGAAGAACGCCGCGCGCGCTGCGCCAATGTTGGCATTCGCCGCTTTCAGGCTATGTTCTGCGGCCATGATATCCGGACGACGCGTCAACAGATCAGATGGCAAGCCCGCTGGCGTGGCCGGGAACTGCCAGTTGACGTCCAGCGTCGCGTGGGACAGCAAAGTGGCGGGCAGATCGGTGCCCACCAGCAAGCGCAGTGCGTCCACATCCTGACGTACCTGACGCGTATAGCTTGCCACATCCGCTTGGGCAGCCCGCACCGTGCTCTCTGCCTGCGCCAGATCCTGATCGCTACTGGCCCCGCCGTTGTAGCTGAGTTGCGTCAGACGATACGACTCTTGCTGACTTTTGGCGGTATTTTGCGCCAGATGCAGCAGATCGTTATCCGAACTCAAGGTCAGCCAGGCGGTGGCCACCTCCGAAATCAGCGAGATGCGCGTGGCGCGTTCGGTCGCGGCGGTGGACAGATAGGTTTCCTGCGCTTCATCACGCAAGCTCTGTAAACGACCAAAGAAGTCCAGCTCCCACGAGGTGACGCCCAGACCGGCGTTCAACTCGTGATAGGTCACCGCACCGCTGGTCTTGGTGTTATAGAGGTTGGCCGGTTCATGCGCCGAGGTCTGGCTGGCGGTAGCATTGATTGACGGCATTAACGCCGCACGCTGCACCGTGACGCTCTGCTGTGCCTCTTCGACATTTAGCGCCGCGACGCGCAGGTCACGGTTGTTGTCGAGTGACAGCTGAATCAGATTGCGCATCGTGGCGTCAGTGAAGAAGTTCTGCCACGGCAGATCCGCCACGTTGCCCACCGGCGTGGGCTGATCGTACTTCGCGTCTACCGGCATTGCGGGGCGCTGATAGTGGGGGGCCAGCGTACAGCCCGCCAGCGTCATAGCCAGCGGCAGCAGCGCCATACGGAAAGTTTTAGTGTTCATGCGTTGTCACCTCTGCGGATGCTTTTTTCTTGCGGGCGAAGAACTGCGAAACCACCACGTAAAACATCGGAACAAAGAAGATGGCGAGGAAGGTGGCGGTGATCATCCCGCCTGCTACCGCCGTACCAATCGAGTGCTGGCTACCTGCGCCTGCGCCGTTAGAGATAGTCAGCGGCAGCACGCCGAGAATAAACGCCATAGAGGTCATGATAATCGGGCGGATACGCAACCTGGCCGCTTCCACCGCCGCCTCAACCAGCGTTTTGCCTTCCCGTTCGTGCAACTCTTTGGCGAATTCCACAATCAGAATGGCGTTTTTCGCCGCCAGTCCCACCGTGGTGAGTAAGCCCACCTGGAAGAATACGTCGTTCTGCAAGCCGCGCAGCAGTACGGCACTAATAGTCCCGAGAATGCCGAGCGGCACCACCATGATCACTGAGAACGGAATGGACCAGCTCTCATACAGCGCGGCCAGACACAGGAACACCACCAGAATCGAGATGATATACAGCTGCGTGGTCTGGTTGCCGGACGCCTGCTCTTCATAGGAAATGCCGTACCACTGCACGCGGAAGCCTTTGGGCAACTGCTTCGCCAGCTGTTCTACTGCTTTCATCGCTTCACCGGTACTCTGCCCTGCCGCGGGCGATCCGAGGATCTCTTCAGAGGTCAGGCCGTTAAAGCGTTCGAAGTGTGGCGAGCCGTAAACCCATTTGCCGCTGGCGAAGGCGGAGAAGGGCACCATGGTGCCGCTGCTGTTGCGGAAGTACCATTTATCGAGATCGGATGGCGTGACGCGTGAATCGGCTTTACCCATCAGGTAAACCTCTTTCACACGGCCGTTATACATAAACTGATCGATATAGCTGGAACCCCACGCCACTGACAGCGTGTTGTTGATGTCGGTCATGCTCAGGCCCAGCGCGCTGGCCTTCTCGTCATTGATCTCCAGCTGATACTGCGGCTCATCTTCCAGTCCGTTCATGCGCACCTGCGCCAGATGCGGATCTTTGTTGGCCAGATCGATTAACTGGTGCGTGGCATCCATCATCTGCTGATGGGTGTGCGCGCCCGTATCCTGGAGATAGAGATCGAAGCCAGTGGCGTTACCCAGCTCCATCACCGCAGGCGGCACCATGGCGAAGATTTTGGCGTTTTTGTAGTTGGCAAAATGCGCCATCACCCGGTTCGCCAGATCCTGCACGCTTTGCCCGCTGTGGGTACGATCGCCCCAATCCTTCAGGCGCACGAAGGCCATGGCGTTACTCTGGCCGCGACCGGCAAAGTTAAAGCCCGCCACGCCAAAGGTGGTGGTGACCACTGAGGCTTCATTCTTCTGCAGGTAGTCATTGAGATCGTTGATCACCTGCTGCGTACGCTGTGAAGAGGAGTTCACCGGCAGCGTCATCTGCACCATCATCAAGCCCTGATCTTCTGCAGGCAGGAACGTGGTGGGCACACGCGTGAACAAAAAGCCCGTCACGCCGACGATCACCAGGTAGATCACCAGGAACAGGCCGCGACGGGAAATAACGTTGTTAACGCCGCGCGTGTAGTGCATCGCGCCGCTATCAAACTTACGGTTAAACCAGCCAGCAAAACCGGTGGTCTTGTGCTCCGCCGCCGAAGGTTTGAGCAGGGTGGCACAGAGTGCAGGGGTAAAGATCAGCGCCATGATCACCGACAGCGCCATCGCCGACACAATGGTGATCGAGAACTGGCGATAAATCACCCCGGTCGAGCCGGAGAAGAACGCCATTGGCAGCAGCACCGCTGACAGCACCAGCGCAATACCAAACAGTGCGCCCTGTATCTGCTGCATCGACTTGATGGTGGCGGTTTTCGGATCGAGATGTTCTTCGTGCATCACACGCTCGACGTTCTCCACCACCACGATGGCATCATCCACCAACAGCCCTATCGCCAGCACCATACCGAACATGGTCAGGGTGTTGATGCTGTAACCGAAGGCCGACAGGATGCCGAAAGTACCGAGCAACACCACCGGCACCACCAGGGTAGTAATCAGGGTGGCGCGCAGGTTTTGCAGGAACAGCAGCATGACGAAGAACACCAGCACCACCGCTTCGATCAGCGTTTTCACCACTTCTTCAATCGAAGCGCTGACCACTGGCGAAGTGTCATACGGATACTGAATTTCAACATTATCCGGCAGTGAGTCTTTGAGATCGGCTATGGTCTGGCGCACCGCTTTAGCGGTATCCAGTTCATTCGCCCCGGTGGCCAGACGCAATGCAATACCGGCGGCCGGTTTGCCGTTCATGGTGGCGTCAATGCCGTAGCTCTGCGGACCGAGCGCCACGCTGGCAACGTCTTTCAAACGCACCTGTGAGCCATCGCTATTCACTTTCAACAGCACATTTTCAAACTGCTGCACCGTGGTGAAGCGAGTTTTCCCCAGTACCGTGGCCTGCGTTTTGGCGCCCTGAATGGTCGGTAACCCGCCGAGTGAACCGGACGACACCTGCACGTTCTGGTTGTCAATGGCGGTGGTAACATCACTCGGCATCAGGTTGTACTTGTACAGTTTGGCGGGATCGAGCCAGATGCGCATGGCATATTCCGAACCCAGTACCATAAAGTCACCGACGCCTGGCGTACGCGAGATCGGATCTTCCAGCTTCGACACCAGCATATCCGCGAGATCGCCGTTGCTCAGCTTGCCGTCTTTAGAGATCAGCCCGATGACCATCATGAAGTTCTTTTGGTACTTACGGATGCGGATCCCTTGCTGGGTCACGTCGGTTGGCAACTGCGATTCCGCCAGCGAGACGCGGTCCTGTACCTGCACCTGGGCGATATCCGGATTGATGCCCTGGTTAAAGGTGGCGATGATCTGCGCACTGCCGTCCGAGGCACTGCTGGATTCCAGATAGCGCAAGCCATCCAACCCGTTCAACTGCTGCTCAATCACCTGCACCACGGTGTTCTGGGTGGTTTCGGCGCTGGCCCCCGGATAAGTCACCGAGATCGACACCGCAGGTGGGGAGATATTGGGATACTGATTGACCGGCAAACTGATGGCCGCAATCCCGCCCACCAGCATCACGATAATCGCGATAACCCAGGCAAAAATGGGACGTTCAATAAAAAACTTCGACATGCCGCCCCCTTATTGCGCTGCTGCGTCGGTCATCGACAGACTGACAGCGTTGGCAGATGGCGTGTCATGGGTGTTGGCAGCGGTGGTGGTGACTTTCGCCCCAGCACGCACACTTTGCAGATTGTTCACCACCACGTTTTCACCTTCGCTCAGGCCGGAGGTCACCAGCCATTCACCTTTGATCATCTCGCCGGTGTGAATGCTGCGCTGCTCAATGGTGTTATCGCTTTTCACCACGTAAACATACGGCTGGCCTTTGGTGTCATGCATGATCGACTCCTGCGGCACCAGAATCCCCTGCTGCTGAATGCCCTGCGGGAAGCTGGCGTGTACGTACATGCCTGGCAGCAGTTCATTATGCGGGTTCGGGAACACCGCACGCAGCACCACGGTGCCGGTGGCGGTGTCGACGTTCACTTCCGAGAACGCCAGTTTGCCCTGCTGGCCATACTGGCTGTTGTCTTCCAGAGAGAGTCCGACCGCCGCGGTGTTGTCATCCACTTTGGCGATCTTGCCGTCGGCTAAGGCACGGCGCAGACGCAGCAGGTCGGTGGATGACTCACTGACATCAACATAGATCGGATCAAGCTGGGTGATGGTGGCGAGATAGTCGGTCTGGCCGTTGGTCACCAGCGCACCGGCGGTATACAGCGAACGGCTGATATGTCCGGAGATTGGCGCCTTCACCAGTGTGTAATCAAGATTGACCTTAGCGGTTTCCACATCGGCCTGTGCTTCACGCTCTGCCGCAACGGCATCGTCGTAAGTCTGCTGGCTGATGGCGTGTGCAGAAGCGAGCGGCTGATAGCGTTTTGCCACCATCGCATCGTTTTGCCAGGTCGCCATCGCTTTGTCGTAAGCGGCTTTATAGGTCGCCGGATCGATCTGATAGAGCGGCTGGCCTGCTTTCACTTCGCCGCCTTCGGTAAACAGGATTTTCTGGATCACGCCGCTGACTTGTGGGCGCACCTGTGCGGTGCGGACCGCCGTGGTGCGGCCAGGCAGTTGTGTCACCAACGTAACGGGCTCAGATTTTAGGGCGATGACACCCACCTGGGGTGTCGCGGATGCAGCGGGCTTTGCTCCGCCCTGGTCACAGGCTGCCAGTAAAAACACCACGCTGGCAGAAAGAAGTTTCAGGCGCATAATTTTTCTCTGGATGAAAGGAGGGATAGTCACTGATGTGATGACATGCAAAAAATCATTGTAGGGAGGGAGTGATAAGGCGGTTGTTAAGGTTGCGTAAAATATATTTTCCAAAGGAAAATGGTAAACCTTTCGTGCCATAAATGGCTGTGAAAATTAGCTTTTTGCGGGTTTTTTACCGCCATGCAGAGCAACAGGTTTACCCTTTCGGCTCGATCCCGCGACGGCGCAGTTCGCGACGCGCCAAATCTTTCAACCAGCACGATAGCGTGATGTTTTCATCTTCGGTGACTTCGCGCAGTTGATCATGCAACTCCGGATGAATGCGTAACTGAAACGCCGTGGAGCGGCCCTCGCCTTTTGGCGTTCGGTCTTTGGTTTTTGGCATCGGGTCACACCTCAACGAATGGCAATAAAAAACGCCCCAAAGCCGCGCTACCAACACGGCAAGGGGCTGGCGAACCGAAATGGAATGCGGCATCGCGGTGCGTTACATACAGGTTACACGGCAAGATATTTTTATGTTGGCGGGGAAGTGTTAAGACTCAGACAAGAGGTGTGAGCGAGTTCGCTGAGTGCTGAATTTCAGGCAAAAAAAACCCACGCATCCGCGTGGGTCGGTGCAACCGAACAGGGTGAATACCTGAAGACAGGTATTGCTGCCGCAGCAGCCGATCTTCACACCAATCAATACCTCTGGGACTTTTATCGTCGCCGAAAGTGGTGTGAGAAAACAGCCGCAAATCGCAACGGAGTTCGGCGAAATGCAACGAGGTGTGAAAAGCACCTCACGGCAGTTACATCCTGATTTTACTAAGATTTATCCGAAGTCGGTTTGCTGTAAATGGCGTCAGGCGCAATGTTCATATGCTTCAACACCGGCCCCATAATGCTGCCGAAAATCGGCGCCGCTACCGAACCACCAAAGTGATCGCCCGCTGTCGGATGGTTGACCATCACCACCAGCGCCACCTCAGGATGGCTGGCAGGAGCAATACCGGCGGTGTAGTTAACGTAACCGCCATCGTACTTCCCGCTGGTGCCCATTTTCTCTGCGGTACCGGTTTTGGTCGCCAGGCGGTAACCCGGCACAGCGGCTTTGACGCCGGTACCGCCAGGCAATACGTCACTCTCCAGCATGTGCACCACGGTTTGCACGATTTGCGGATCGGCCACCTGCTTGCCCAACACCGGCGGTGTCACTTTGGTGATCGACAGTGGACGATATACGCCGTAAGAACCAAGCGTGGCGTATTCACGGGCGATTTGCAGCGGTGTGACGCGCAGGCCGTAGCCAAAGGCAAAGGTGGCGCGTTCGATATCCGCCCAGCGTTCACGGTGCAGCGGGAAGTAGCCCACGCTCTCGCCGGTTAACCCGAGTCCGGTCGGCTTACCCAGGCCAAACGCCTGATAGGTGTTCACCAGCGCTTCAGCAGGCATCGCCAGCGCAATGTGCGATACGCCGATATCACTCGATTTCTGCAAAATGCCCGTCATGGTCAGGCGCGGCCAGTGGCCGACGTCACGAATCAAGTGGCCGTTAACGCTGTAGGGTGTGGTATCGATCACCGAGTCAGCACGCACCAGATGACGCTCCAGCCCTTCCATCACCACCAGCGGTTTCACCGTTGACCCGGGTTCGTAGCTGTCATTGATCGCCGTGTTGCGCATCTGTGCAGGCGTGGCGTTATCGAAGTTGTTGGGGTTGAACGAAGGATAGGAAGCCATCGCCAGGATCTCGCCCGTATCAATCTTGATCAGCACTGCCGCACCGGAATCCGCTTTATTCAGCAACACGCCATCGCGCAGTTTGCTGTAGAGGGTGAACTGGTCAAACTTATCAATACTCAGCTGTACCGTTGGCGGCTGCTTCGGCGGCTCGTAATCCAGCATCGCCACGATATTACCCTCTTTGTCCTGACGATAAACCTCTTTGCCCGGCTCGCCTTGCAGCACGTGGTCGAAACCTTTCTCCAGTCCGTTCAGGCCATTGCTGTCAGCACCGACAATGCCAATTAACGGCGCAGCGGCTTCACTCATTGGATAGAAGCGGCTGTCGTTGTATACCGAGCTGATGCCCTTCAGGTGCAGTTCGGCGATGTCTTTGGCGATGCCCAGTTCGATTTTACGGCCAAGATAGAGGAAGCGTTTTTTCGGGTTCGCGGTGATCTGCTCACGCAACTCTTCCGGACGTAAGTTCAGCGCCGAGGCAAGATAGGTCCATTTGGCGTTGGTAAAGTCGGGATTGGCTTCCAGCAAGCGCATCGGGTCGGCGATGATATCGCGCGCCGGTACGCTCAGTGCCAGTGCCTGGCCATCACGATCCAGTAAGGTGCCACGGTTGGTGGGCAAGGTGACGGTGCGCAGTGAACGCTGATCGGCCTCGTGCTCCAGCATCGGATGCTTAATCAGTTGCAGGTCACCGACGAAGATCAGCAGCAACACCATGCAGCTGAAGACACCCAGACAAATCAGGCGAAAACGAAACGGGTTAAATGGGGCTTTGATCTGGTCTTTTCCCAGAAGTTTTTTTATACGGGGCATAGCATTCCGCTGCAATAAACAGTTTTTTCAAGCTTGTTATCCGCAGTTATAAAGAAAGGTAAAGCGAGTTGACAGGAAAACTGTGTTTCAGTTCGTTAGCGGGAACGACAGGCAAAAAAAACCTGCGCATCTGCGCAGGTCGGTGTAATCAAGAAAACTTTTTGATGTTCACCCATCAATACCTCTGGGACCCTGACTGTAGCAAGGTGGCATGACGGTTCTCCATCTCTCAAACGCAACAGTTACCCGCAAAATGTAACCAGCAGTGAGATTGTTAGCACCCCATTCACATCAGGTGTTTTTTGATTTCCACCAGGCAACTCATGGCGTTAGGGCCTTGCGTCAGTGACGAGGTGCCGATGTCCAGCGTCAGTACATTGGGGTTACCGGCACGGTCCCACGGCTGCCAGGTGCGGCCGAATCCGGGATCAAACCAGGCGCCGGTGGCGATGATCACTACTCCCGGCGTTAAGCCATCAGTGAGACGCACACCGGCCAGCATGCGGCCACGTGCGTTACTGACTTCAATCTCATCGCCATCGACGATTTGGCGAGCCTCAGCGTCCTGTGGATGCATATATAAGGTTTCGCGCCCGGCAGTTTTATTCGCCTGCACCGTGGCGGTGGCGTCCATCTGGCTGTGCAGTCGATCCGAGGGCTGAATCGAGATCATATGCAGCGGGAAATCTTCGCTCAGCGGCGCGCCCAACCACTCCTGTGGCTCGCGCCACTCCGGGTGTCCGGCAAAATCTTCCAACTGATAATCGGCAATGGTCTGGCAGAACAACTCGATTTTGCCGCTGGCGGTCTGGATCGGATGCGCAATCGGGTTAGCGCGGAAATCATCCATAAACACATAAGGCTTGCCGCCTTCCGGGATCTCAACGAAACCACGCTCCCAGAATTCACCAAACTCCGGGAAGTGAATATCTTTACGCGCGTGCGCCTCCGCACACTGCTGATACAGGTGCTCAATCCACTGCATCTCGTTGCGCCCTTCGGTGAACACCTCGCGGTAGCCAAGTCGATCGGCGATATCCGCAAAGATATCGAAGTCATGACGCGCCTGATGCTGCGGTTTCACCGCCTGATGCATCGCAAACACAAAGCGATCGCGTGAAGATCCGCCGATGTCGTTGCGCTCCAGCGTGGTGGTGGCGGGTAACACGATATCCGCCATCTGCGCCGCCGGGGTCCAGACGATATCCTGCACGATAACGGTATCCGGGCGCTGCCAGCCTTCCACCAGGCGGTTAAGCTGCTGATGGTGGTGGAACGGATTACCGCCAGCCCAGTGCACCAGATGGATATCGGGATAGTGCAGGGTTTCGCCCTGGAAATGGTAAGGCTGGCCGGGATTGAGCAACATATCGCTGATGCGCGCGACCGGAATCGAGAAGTTGCCGGGATTCGGCCCGGTGCTCATCATCGGCGCGGGCCCTTCCTGACGCGGATTGCCGACGCTGTTCATCGACCCATGACCAAACGAGAAGCCGCCCCCCGGCAAGCCCGGCTGACCAAGCATTGAAGAGAGCGCAATCATCATCCAGTACGGCTGCTCACCGCGATGGGCACGCTGTACCGAGTAAGAACAGGTGATAAAGCTGCGTTTGCCAATCAGCTGCTGTGCCAGTAACGCGATACGCGCCGCCGGAATGCCGGTGATGGCACTCGCCCACGCCGGCGTTTTGGCGATGCCGTCGCTTTCGCCCAGCAGATATTCACGTAACTGCGGCCAGCCGGTGCAATGGCTGGCGAGGAAACTTTCGTCCAGCGCATTGCGGCGGGTGATTTCGAAGCCAAGCGCCAGCATCAACGCCACATCGGTATTCGGGCGAATCGGAATCCACTCGGCATTCACAAACGCCGGGCAGTCATCGCGCATTGGGCTGATGTTGATGATCGGCGTGCCTTTGGCGCTGAGTTGCTCCAGCGCCGGTTTCAGGCTGTGCTGTCCGGCACCGCCCGACGCCACCTGGGCATTTTTCAGCGCCAGACCACCGAAGGCGATAAAGATGTCGGCATGTTCCACCACGCTCGGCCAGTCGGTGACGCGGCCGGTGAGCGGCATATAGGTGCCAATTACGTAAGGCAGGAAGAACTGCGCGGCGCCCCAGCTATAGTTGCCCTGCTGATCCACCCCGCCGCCGCCCTGGAAGTAGAAACGACGGATCAGGGTGCGCGCATGGTTAACGCGTCCCGCCGAAGACCAGCCATAAGAACCGTTGAAAATACCCGATGCGCCGTATCGATCGCGCACGCGGCGATTCTCTTCTGCCACCAGATCCAGTGCGGTATCCCAATCCACGGCGACAAAATCTTCACGTCCACGCAGCGTGCGATCGCTATTCTCACGCGACTTTAGCCATGAACGACGTACCATTGGCTGGCGGATACGCTTATCCGAGTAGACCAGTTCCGGGATGGTGTTGAGCATCGGCGACGGATCGGCGTCAGCAAAAAAGGGCTCACAGCCAATCAGGCGGTCGTTTTCCGTGACGGCAGTAAATGCGCCCCAGTGCGCCAGGTGTGGCACGCGTGTTTTCATGGTTATTGGGTCCGGCAGACAGGTCTGAATCGTGCTGGCAGCATACCATGCCGCCCTGACGCGCTGAAGTCTGGCTGTGAGCGCCTGATTTTCCGCACTTTTGCGACAGCGCTGGCATTCTCGCGGGTTGCTACAGGTACTGTTTTCCGTAACACTGATGGGATGTGTAAACGTTTTCCCGGATGCAAGTAACCGCATGGCTACCATTAAGGATGTTGCCCGCATGGCCGGGGTATCGGTCGCGACCGTTTCCCGCGTCATCAATAATTCGCCCAAAGCCAGCGAGAGTTCACGTCTCGCCGTGACCCAGGCAATGGAGCAGTTGCAGTATCACCCGAACGCCAATGCGCGTGCGCTGGCACAGCAATCCACCGAAACCCTCGGTCTGGTGGTGGGTGACGTTTCCGACCCGTTTTTCGGCGCGATGGTGAAAGCGGTCGATGAAGTCGCCGGTGCCACCGGCAACTTCCTGCTGATTGGTAACGGTTACCACATTGAGCAAAAAGAGCGTCAGGCGATTGAGCAACTGATGCGTCATCGCTGCGATGCGCTGGTAGTACACGCCAAGAAAATTCCTGATGCCGACCTGGAAGTGCTGATGAAGCAAGTGCCGGGCATGGTGCTGCTCAACCGACTGCTGAAAGGCTTTGAATCGCGCTGCATCGCGCTGGATGACCGTTACGGTGCCTGGCTGGCAACGCGCCATCTGATTCAGCAAGGTCATACGCAAATCGCCTTTATCTGCTCGACCCACCCTATTTCTGACTCCGAAGACCGCCTGCAAGGTTACTACGACGCGTTGAAAGAGCACGGCTTACCGTCCAACGACCGCTTAGTGGCGTGGGGCGAGCCGGACGAAGTCGGGGGTGAACAAGCGATGACGGAATTGCTGGGGCGCGGTAAGCAGTTCACAGCGGTGGCCTGTTACAACGACTCCATGGCGGCTGGCGCGCTGGCGGTGTTGAGTGATAACGGCATTCGCGTGCCGGAAGAGATGTCGTTGATTGGTTTTGATGATGTGCTGGTGTCACGCTATGTGCGTCCACGTTTGACCACGGTGCGTTACCCGATTGTCACCATGGCGCAGCAGGCGGCGCAGTTGGCGCTGGCGTTAGCCAACGGCACGGAAATGCCAGAAGTGACCAATATGTTTAGCCCGACGCTGGTGAGAAGGCATTCGGTGAGCGGACCGGGTTGATCTCCAGGTGCGCTTCAATGCGCACCGGGTCACAAATACTGCGAATAGACCTTCACCCGCACATCCGGGAACTCCAGCGCATCACACTGATACTGCCAGCCAAAGCGCTCGTAGTAGCCGCCGAACGTTGACCACAGCCACAGCTTTTCATGCCCGCGCTCGCGGGCATAATTCAACACATGCTGCTGCAGCGCTTCACTCAGGCCATTGCCGCGCGCATGTTCATCCACATACAGCGCGGCGATCCACGGATAGAGATCCTGACGGCTGATGAGATCACAGCGCCAGAATCCCACCGTGCCCAACGGCACATCACCATCCAGCGCCACGAAAGTCACCGGATACTCGGCACCGTTCAGGCTGCTGCGCACAATGCTGTCGTAAAACTCGCGCGACGTTCCCTCGCCAAACGCCTGCCACAGCCAGTCGGTAATATGACTGGCGTGATGTGGGACTTCACTGAGTGGAACAATGTTGATCACATCAGCTCCAGCGCCAGCAGCTCCTGAATGGTCTGCGCGCGACGAATTTCACGCGGAGCGCCATTCTCAAACAGCACTTCCGGAATCAGCGGACGGCTGTTGTAGTTGGAAGACATCGAAGCGCCGTACGCGCCGGTGTCGTGGAACACCAGATAATCGCCGACCTGCGTCGCAGGCAGTGCACGCGTCTCGACTTTACCGCCTTCCAGCTGGGTGAACACATCGCCAGACTCGCACAGCGGCCCCGCCACCACGCTCTCCACCGTTGCATCACTCAATGCACGACCATCAGCTGGCAGCACAGAAATGTGGTGATAGCTGCCGTACATCGATGGACGCATCAGATCGCTGAAACCGGCATCCACCAGCACAAAGTGACGGCTGCCCATCTCCTTAACCGCACGCACCTGCGACACCAGCACGCCAGACTCCGCCACCAGGAAACGACCCGGTTCGATCTCCAGTTTCACCGCATGACCAAGATGCGCCGCAATGCGGTCACGTGCGCCACTCCACAAACCGAAATAGTGCTGGGTATCAATAGATTCTTCACCGAAGCGATAAGGAATCGACAAACCACCACCGGCTGAAATTGCTTCCAGATCCTGACCAAATTCGATGACCTGATCGACCATCGCGTCACACACCTGCTGCAGGTGGCCGTAATCAACACCGGAACCGATGTGCATATGCAGACCCACTAATTTCAGGCCGTGCTGCTGAATCGCTGCCAGCGCCAGCGGCAGATCGCTATGCCAGATGCCATGCTTGCTGTTCTCGCCACCGGTATTGGTTTTTTGACTGTGCCCATGACCAAAACCCGGGTTGATACGCAGCCACACTTTATGGCCCGCAGAGACCGCGCCAAGCTGATGCAGCATATCCACAGAACCGGCATTGACCGGCACTTTTAACTCCGCGATACGCGCCAGGGTTGGCTGATCGAAGACGTCAGCGGTAAAGACGATATCTTCGCCACCCGGCTGGAAACCGGCGGCCAGCGCGCGCTCAATTTCACCCAGGGAAACGGAATCGACCTTCACGCCTGCGGCACGCATCAGGCGCAGAATGTGGATATTGGAGCAGGCTTTCTGGGCGAAACGCACCACGTCAAACGCACTCAGCTGGGCAATACGCTGCTGAATGATGGCGGCATCGTAGGCCCAGAATGGACCAGCATAGCGCTGTGCCAGCGGCAGTAAATTAGCGGCGGTCAGGGCCGTTTCGTTGTTGTTCAGTGGACGTGGCATCTCAATTCTCCTGTGTCTTTACCACTATTTAGCCACAGCAAGACGATTCAGAAAAATATCTGTTTTAGCGTCAGCTATACAAATATGATATGGATTAACGGAGGAGTGATGGCAAAAATTAACTGGCGACATATCGAAATTTTCCACGCGGTGATGACCAGCGGCAACCTGACGCAAGCCGCCGCGTTGCTGCACACCTCGCAGCCAACCGTTAGCCGTGAGCTGGCGCGGCTGGAGCAGCAGCTGGGTCTGGAACTGTTTGAGCGGGTGCGTGGACGATTGCAGCCCACGGTGCAGGGTTTACGGCTGTATGAAGAAGTACAACGCTCCTGGTACGGGCTGGACCGCATCATGGATGCCGCCGAAGGATTGCGCCAATTCCGTCAGGGCGAGCTGTCGATTGCTTGTTTGCCGGTGTTCTCGCAGTCACTGCTGCCACCACTGCTGCAACCCTTTCTGCAACGCTATCCGCAGGTCAGCCTGAACATCATTCCGCAGGAGTCGCCGCTGCTGGAAGAGTGGCTGTCGGCACAGCGCTACGATCTGGGTTTGACTGAGACTCAACATGCGCCAGCAGGCACCGAACGCGTACCGCTGCTGACCTGCGATGAAGTGTGCGTGTTGCCGCCCAACCATCCGTTGTGCCAGCGTGAGGTGCTGACGCCGCAGGATTTTCAGGGAGAGAATTACGTCAGCTTGTCGCGCAGTGACAGTTATCGCCAGCTGCTGGATTCACTCTTTCATGAACAAGAAGTGGAGCGCCGTCTGGTACTGGAAACACACAGTGCGGCATCGGTTTGCGCGATGGTGCGCGCCGGCGTGGGGATTTCGATTGTGAATCCGCTGACGGCGCTCGATTACGCCGACAGCGGTGTGGTGATGCGCAGATTCAGTATCGCGGTGCCGTTCACCGTCAGTCTGGTGCGGCCACAGCATCGCCCGGCGTCAGCGCTGGTTGATCATTTCTGCGACCACCTGCAACAGCAGGTGGCCACCTTTACCCAACGCATTGCCGAGCGTCTGGTTTAAGCGCGTACCGTTTCGCCCTGCCTGCCTGATTTGCGGAAGGTGATCAGACAGATGACCAGACCGACCACCGCCAGTGCAGCGGCGGCCACCGGCACTGACGTCAGCCCGTAGCCTTTATCGATCACCGCGCCGCCTACCCAGGCACCGAGCGCATTACCGACGTTGAACGCCGAGATGTTAAGCGTGGAGACCAGATTAGGTGCGTCTTTACCATGGCGCACCACGTTAATCTGCAAGCCAGGCACGGTAGCAAAGGTCGCCATCGCCCACAGGAACAGCGTGATTTCCGCCAGCCACAGCGCGTGGCTGGTCCAGCTGAACAGCAGCGAGAAGACGGCGATCAGCACAAAGCTGAGGATCAGGCTAAACGAGACTTTCCAGTCGGCCAGCTTGCCGCCATGGATATTACCGACGGTTAAGCCTGCGCCAATCAGGAACAGCGTCCAGCTCACCCCACGATCGGTGATGCCCGTGACCTGCAACAGCAGCGGCGCGATATAGCTGAACAGCGCAAACATCGCAGCAGCAAAGAACACTGTCATCAGCAGCGACAGCCACAGTTTGCCATTTGCCAGCGCGCTGACTTCACTCGCCAGATGTACCGGTTTCTCTTCTTTGTTGGTTGGCAGACTGACAATCAAAGCGATAAAAGCGAGGATGCCGATGATCGCCACGCCCCAGAAGGTGGCACGCCAGCCAAACATCTGACCAAACCAGGTGCCGAGCGGCACACCCAGCACGTTGGCGAGGGTTAAGCCGGTGAACATCAGCGCCACCGCCGAGGCCTGACGGCTCGGTGCCACCAGACTCGCCGCCACTACCGCACCGATCCCGAAGAAGGCCCCGTGACAGAGTGCTGTGACCACGCGCGCCAGCATCAGCAGGTTGTAGGTGTACGCCAGCGCGCACAGCACGTTGCCGATGATGAAGATGATCATCAACAGAATCAGGGTTCGTTTACGCGGCAGCTTCGCCGTCAGCAACGCCATGATCGGTGCACCGATGGCTACGCCCAGTGCATAACCACTGATCAGCCATCCTGCAGAAGGAATCGTTACCTGCAGATCGCCCGCCACTTCCGGCAGTAATCCCATAATCACGAACTCCGTGGTGCCGATGGCGAACGCACTCAGCGCCAGCGCCAGTAATGCAACAGGCATAACACACTCTCCTAAAATGTTTTGCAGGCAGGCCGCACAACGAACGCCGTGCGGTTACAACGGACGCTTATAGATATTTGAACTGCGTCACATTCTGATTAAAGCACAGGCTTGGCAGCTCAACCAGCCTCTGCGCTGCAAGGCTTTTTTGCTCACAGCGCAATAATCCCCGCGCGCGAAAGTGACTCCGCCTGACCATTGAGACAGATGGCACTTTTCACGCTACGCTTGATCCAGTTGTGATCGCTGTCACAGCTCATCAGCTTTTGGCGAGAAATCAATCAGTAAAGGATGAGCGCGCATTGCCGATACCTCAACCAGTTACGCGGTGATGCGGTGTCAAACAATGCAGGGGGAACACCTATGCGATGGCTGATCGCACTGACAGTGGGCTGCCTGAGCGGCTGCTCCGTGGGGCACTATGAGTACAGCAAAGAAGCCGCAAAACGCGTCGATATGACCGTAACCGGCATTCCTACCGTGCTGGGCATTGGCGCGCTGGGCACCACCATTCCACTGACGCCTGAATACAGCTTAACGGCCGCGCACGTGGCGAAATACTCGATGTATCGGGTGAAAGCCTGGCATCCCGAGTGCGATATCGCCGTGGTGTACCACAAGAACACCGAACCCAATCTTCCCCCACCGTTCCGCAATAGCCATATCGGCGACAACGTCAATCTCTACGGTTACAGCTTTATCTCTGCCATGCCGGTGGCCTCAAGCGGCAAGAATTTGATCAACACCACACTGGCCAACGACTGGAATAAACCGAGTTGTGTGGTGGTCGCGGCGAATGCCGGTGTAGTGAAAGGCATGTCGGGTGGTGCGGTGTACAACGCCAGCGATGATACGCTGGCGGGGGTAATTGTCGGCTACAGCAGCGCGATTGACGACAATAAAAGCGGTAAGACCTTGTATAAGGATGTGGCGCTGTATGTGCCTTATTCGCGTTTTCAGGTGTGGCTGGATCAGGTCGTGAAATCGTAATTACGCTGGCACCCAGGCCCCTTTCAGCTGCACCTGCGGGAAGCCGGCAGTCAGAATACGCAGTTCCGCATCACGCGGGGTGTTGTCGCCCTGCCCCTGAATGCTGACGATATCCTGTGGGCAGGCGGAGAATGCCACGTAGCAGTCCATCTCAGCGCGCAGCACAATGTAGTCGCCGGGCTTAGTCACCACCGGCAGCGTTTTCAACGTGATACCATCCGGCTGCACCTGAATATTCATAAAAATATTCAGAGACGCCAGATTACCGTGCGGCAGTTCAACACCTAACTCGCGCATGCCCTCAAACAGGTTATCGTGGCAGTTGCGGTGATACTCGGTGCAGCCCAGCAGCTCATAACGACGCGCATCGCAGGCCGCCATAAAGGAATCATGCACGCCGGGTGAAGTATCTGCCACCAGGGTCAGAATCGGGTGGCGCTGGCTGGTGATAAAGCTGTCACCGACTTTGGGATTAAGACGCTGGTTCCACACGCGCGTCGCTTCCATACACATATATTCACTGACGTCTTCGGCGTTGTACGCCCAGCAATCCACTACCTGAGTGCCATGCAGATTGATCACCTGCACCGCTTCCCCTTTCTTCAGACGCACCGCTTTGCCGTAGCGCGCGGGAATGGTGATCGCTTCACGATGCTGATATTCAGCTGACATAGTGTTCTCCTGATTAATGCTGCATGCCGCGACGATAGCGCGTCATGCGAGATTCAAGGCCGCGTGCCAACCAGTCGATCAGACTGTTGAGCAGCCAGTAACAAAGCGCCACCGTGAGATAGATCTCCAGCGGCGCGTAGGTATCTGAAATCGCCTGTTTGGCGGCGTACATAAACTCCTGCACCGAGACAATCGACAGCAGCGCCGAGTCTTTAATCAAACCAATCATCAAACCGACCAGCGGCGACAGCATCTGCGGCAGGGTTTGCGGCAACACCACATCGCGCAGCTGTTCGCTGCGGCTCAAACCCAGCACGCGGCAAGCTTCCCACTGCCCCTTCGGCAATGCCTCTATTGCCGCACGAATAACCTGTGCGATATAGGGCGCGTAATAGAGCGTCAGGGCCAGCACGCCCACCACCGGCGATGACAGCGTGATGTCGTACTCCGGCAGCACAAAATAGAGCAGGTAGATCACCACCAGCAGCGGCAACGCGAGGGTTAATCCGCTGTAAAGATTGAGTAAACGCAACCAGAACGGCGAAGCGCGCATTAGCAGTAATGCCATCAGCCCGCCCCATGCCAGTGAGCAGAGCGCGGCAACAATGCACAGTTGCAGCGTGGCGATCATGCCGTCTCCCAGCGAAGGCAGGGAAGTGAGAATGGCTTGCCAATCCATCAGGCAATCCTCCGTTTGGCTTCCAGACGTCGGGCAGCGGCAATTAACGGCATGGCGATCAGCAGATATCCAGCCGCCACCAGCAGCAGCACCTGCGTAGCTTCATAGGTATGCGCAATCACAATCTGTCCTGCGTAGGTCAGTTCCGTCAGCGCCACCACCGAGGCCAGCGGCGTGGTTTTCAGCAGGATGGTGAACTCGTTAACCAGCATCGGCAGGCTGGCGCGCATCACCTGTGGATTAATCACATACCACCAGGTTAAGAAGCGGCTGAGACCTAGCGTGCGTGCGGCTTCGAGCTGACCGCGCGTCACCAGTGAACGGTTCACCCGCAAAATCTCCGCCACGTAAGCGCCACTGTTGAGGCCGATGGCAATCACCGCCGCCAGCATCGGCTGACCGCCCAATCCGAGGCGCGGCAAGGTGAAAAACACCACGAACAGTTGCACGATGGCCGGTGTACCGCGCATCAGGCTGACGTACAGCCGGCCGATGGCGCGCCAGATCCAGGCACGGCGCAGTTGCAGGAAGCAGCCAAGCTGCCCCATCACCACGCTGACCAATGATGCCAGTACAGTGAGTACCAAAGTCATCAGCAGGCCGTGTCCGAGTTCCGGCAGCGCGGCCACTAGCTGTTGATCCAGCCCCATGCGTTACTCCGCGTTAAAGTCGTGCAGGTTTTCCGCCACCGACAGCAGCAGCGGTGCAGGTTGATCGTTGCCCTCGATGCCGGTGTTGCAGGCCGAGACGATAAACTGCGTGTCCATCACCACGCGACAGGTGATGCTGTCGCCTGCTTTGGTGAGGTTCGGCTCCGGCAGGATGTCGCCGGCCCGCGTCAGCTTGACGTGCATAAACAGGTTGATCGGGTCCGGCAGCTTCGGCACCACCATCCCCAATCGCGCCAGCTCGCCGCTCACCGCTTCCAAACAGCCTTCACCCTGATACCCTTTTTCCGTCAGGAAGGCGCGGGTAGAGGCAGGCAGCAGCAGGTCGTGACGCTTCACGCTGTCTTTGCCCAGCACCATCATCGGACGGCGGCGGTTGTTCACCAGACGCATACCGGAACCCAGCAGATAGCTGTTGCTGAAGACGCGAGTGTGATGCACCGACAGCCACACAGCAGGATCGGCGAGGCTAAAACCAAACAGGGAAGCCACCGCGCCGTCGCCCTGCGCCGTGATGCGCAGCAACTGGCCGCGCAGCACCTTAATCGACCCGACGCTGCCCGGTTCCACCGTGACCGACTGCGCCGGCGTGCGCTCAGCGGTCTCTTCATAACTTTCACGCATTAACAGCATGATTCATCTCCTCTGCGTGAAACACGTCACTCACCACGATATCAATCGGCGTGACCTGCAAACCGTTACCGGGAATGATGTCCTGCGGGCAGGACGATACCGAACAAATCAAATCGCACAGCGCTTCGAAGGTAATGCTGTCGCCCGCTTTGCTGTTGGGATCGGTCACTTCCATTCGGCCATCGGCGGTCACCGGACCGTTCTGGAACAGGTTGAACGGCTCAGGCAGCGAGAAGTACGTCACGCCAAAGGCTTTCATGCCCTCCAGCAGGTTGTCCACGCAGTTGCGATGGCCTTCAACGCCGAAATCGACGCTGAAGCGGGTACGATCGCAGGCTGGCACGTTGGCATCGTGGATGCCGATGCTGTCCGCCAGAATCCGCAGCATCGGACGGTTTTCACTCGACCACAGCGCATCGCCGGGCTTGAAAAACAGTGAGCGTAGATGCTGGCGGGTATGCACCGGCGACAGCTTTTCGTTTAAATCATTGGCGTTAACGGCGACGAAATCCGCCGCCTGCTGCCCTTCACTGTCAATCACGGTAATAAACTGGCCCTTACGCACGCGGAAGGTTTTGCCATGGCCCGCAGGCACCGTCAGGTTGCACTGGCACATAATTACTCCTGAGGAATGAAATCGCTGGCGGGCACGGTAAAGGTGGTGCCGAGATACTGCTGCTGCAGTTTGGTCAGCTCGCCATCTTTCTGCATTGCCAGAATGTGGTGGCTGATGGCTTTGTTCAGGCTGCCGTCTTCTTTACGTGTCGCCCAGCCCATCCATTGCGATGGACCGACTTCACCCACCTGCGCCACTTTTCCGGCGTATTTTTTCGCGATCGGGGCCAGCACGGAGATGTCGTCGTAAACGAAGTCAGCGCGTTTGGTCATCAAAGTGCTGACGGTCTGATCCAGCGAATCCACGTTGATGATGGTGATGGGTTTTTTACCCTCCTTTTTCAGCTGCTCGTTAAAGCCTTTCAGCAACTGCTCTGGCACGCTGGCGGTTTTTACCGCGCCACGCAGACCAGACAGGCTTTCCGGGCTGAGCGTTTTGCCGCTGAAGGTGCTGGCTTCACTTTCACGTACCAGCACGCCGTTTACGGTTTTGCTGTAAGGCACGGTGAACAGCACTTTCTTCGCGCGCTCGGCGGTGACGTTAAGAGAAGAACCTTCGGCGTTGAACGAGCCAGAGATCAGGCCCGGCAAAATGCCGCTGAAGGCGGTTTTCTGAAACTCCAGTTTCACACCGAGATCTTTGGCGAAGGATTGCATGATCGCCACGCTATAGCCGGTGATATCGCCTTTGTCGTCGGTGTATTCGTATGGAGGAAAGGTTGGATCGATACCAACGGTAATTTTGCCGCTGCTTTTGATGTCACTCAGGGTATCGGCTTGCGCCTGCGCCATGGTGCCAACGGTGAGAAGAGCGGCGATCAGCAGTGCTGTTTTTTTCATTGTGGTGTTTCCCTAGTGTTGGTGAAATGTCTTTTTCTACTGAGCATATTTTGTGCCAGTTTTTTCACCACCCAGCTAACACCTTTCGGGTAGAGAGGGTATTACTGAATAAAATCAGTGAGAAACATTTGTTTCTTTACTTTAATTTTAAGTTTCTGTGATTTCATTGGCGGGAAATCAGGCGGGGATAGCGGAGGAGTGAGTGCACTACTATGGGGCAATATCTGGCGCACTATGCGCCAGAACGGGGCGTTATTCCAGTTCGTCGAGGGATTGGTGCAAGGCTTCAACCTGCGCCAGATAATCATTGCTGGTTTTGCCCATTTGCCGGGCCACCAGTGAGCAGAGCAGATTGCATACGCCGGAGAGCGCGGCGGTGCTGTCGAACATCAGGCTGCTGTCGGTATGGCAGCGCACCACCCACTGCGCGTGACGCGCTGGTTTGCCGGAGAGCACATCGGCGATATACAACATCGGCACGTTGCGTTCTGCCAGCGCATTCATCGCCGCTTCCAGCGCAGGCATACGGCGACGCAATCCAACGCAGATCACCACATCCTGCTGATTCAGCGCCGCCAGATGCTCCGCAAGCGAATCGCCGGGACGCGGCAGCAAACGCACGTCAGGATGGATATGCACCAGATCGCGGTAAATCAGCTGGGCAATGGTCTGGCTGTGACGCCAGCCCATCACCACCACGCGGCGTGATTGGGCAATGGCGCTCACCGCCTGCTGCAGCTGTTCACTGTCGAGCGTGCGATAGCTGTTGACCAGATTAGCGATCTCTTTTTCCAGGTGCTGCTGCATGATGCTGGCCAGCGGTGATGCGGTTGGTACGGCCTGCAAATAGAGCGGTGAGCCGCTGCTCTGCATCTCACGCGCCTGCCGACGCGCGGCTTCATAGCTTTCGTAACCGAGATGACGGAAAAAACGCGTGGTGGTGGCTTTGGAAACGCCCGCGCTCTGTGCCAGTTCGGTGGCGGTATTCATCGCCAGCTGGCCGGGTGCCGCCAGCAGCACGTCAGCCAGTCTCTGCTCGTGGCTGGAGAGTTGATCCCAGTGCTGTTGAATCCGGCCCTCTAACGTTGCCGCTTTTGCACTCATGGTGATTCCCTGAAAATAAAAAAACTATCCTGCACAGAGCGTGCCGGGTTGTCATCAGGAATTTTGCCAGGGGAATAGAAATGAAAAAGGCCGCCATAATGGCGACCTCTAAGGCTTACGGCAAAGTGCGCGGATTTATGCGCACCGATTTGCCTTACTTGCTGGTTGGACGCAGTGCCGGGAACAGGATCACGTCGCGGATGGTATGGCTGTTGGTGAACAGCATTACCATACGGTCGATACCAATGCCGAGACCTGCTGTTGGCGGCAGGCCGTGCTCCAGTGCAGTGACGTAGTCTTCGTCATAGAACATCGCTTCGTCATCGCCTGCATCCTTAGCGTTAACCTGCTGCAGGAAACGCTCTGCCTGATCTTCTGCATCGTTCAGCTCGGAGAAGCCGTTACCGATTTCACGACCGCCGATGAAGAACTCAAAGCGGTCAGTGATTTCCGGGTTCTCGTCGTTACGACGTGCCAGCGGTGACACTTCAGCCGGGTATTCAGTGATGAAGGTTGGCTGAATCAGGTGTGCTTCTGCGGTCTCTTCGAAGATCTCAGTGACGACGCGGCCCAGACCCCAGCTCTTCTCTACTTTGATATGCAGCGATTTGGCAATCGCAACGGCTTTATCAAAGTCTTCCAGATCGTTCAGGTCGGTTTCCGGACGGTATTTCTTGATCGCTTCACGCATGGTGAGCTTCTCAAACGGTTTACCGAAATCGAAGGTGTGGTCACCATAAGGTACTTCAGTGGTGCCCAGCACATCCTGCGCCAGGGTGCGGAACAGGCTTTCGGTCAGCTCGATCAAATCTTTGTAATCCGCATACGCCATATAGAGTTCCATCATAGTGAACTCTGGATTATGACGTGGCGAAATACCTTCGTTACGGAAGTTACGGTTGATCTCGAACACGCGATCGAAGCCGCCTACCACCAGACGCTTCAGGTAAAGCTCTGGTGCAATACGCAGGTACATGTCGATGTCGAGCGCATTGTGATGGGTGATGAACGGACGGGCTGACGCGCCGCCAGGGATCACCTGCATCATTGGGGTTTCCACTTCCATAAAGTCGCGGTTAACCATGAACTGACGGATGCCGGCCATGATTTTAGAGCGCACTTTGAAAGTATTACGTGATTCATCGTTAGAGATCAGATCGAGATAACGCTGACGGTAACGGGTTTCCTGATCAGCCAGGCCGTGGAATTTATCCGGCAGTGGACGCAGCGCTTTGGTCAGCAGACGCAGTTCAGTGATGTGGATCGACAGCTCACCGGTTTTGGTCTTGAACAACTTACCGCGCGCGCCAAGGATATCGCCCAGATCCCATTTTTTGAACTGCTCGTTGTAGACGCCTTCTGGCAGATCGTCACGTGATACGTAGATCTGAATCTGGCCGCCAACGTCTTGCAGCGTAGCAAAAGAGGCTTTACCCATGATGCGGCGGGTCATCATACGACCAGCCACGCTCACTTCAACGCCGAGCGCTTCCAGCTCTTCGTTCTCTTTCGCGTCATAGCTGGCGTGCAGCACATCAGACGTGGTATCGCGACGGAAATCGTTAGGAAACGCGATGCCCTTTTCACGCAGCGCGCTGAGTTTTTCGCGACGCGCTTTCAGTTCGTTGTTTAACTCAAGGGCGGCATCAGCGCTCTGCGGTTGTTGTTCAGACATGTCGGTTCCTTATAACCCTGCTTTTAAACTTGCTTCAATGAAACGGTCGATGTCGCCATCCAGCACCGCTTGCGTGTTGCGCGTCTCTACGCCAGTGCGCAGATCTTTGATACGTGAATCGTCAAGTACGTATGAGCGAATCTGACTGCCCCAGCCAATGTCGGATTTGTTGTCTTCCGCGGCCTGCTTGTCAGCGTTTTTCTTCTGCATCTCATATTCGTACAGCTTCGCACGCAACTGCTTGAAAGCCTGATCTTTGTTTTTGTGCTGTGAACGGTCGTTCTGGCACTGCACCACAATGTTGGTCGGCAAGTGGGTAATACGCACCGCAGACTCGGTTTTGTTAACGTGCTGACCACCCGCACCCGAGGCGCGGTAAACGTCGATACGCAGATCGGCGGGATTGATGTCGATATCGATGTTGTCATCCACTTCCGGGTAGATAAACACCGAACTGAATGAGGTATGACGACGGCCGCCGGAGTCAAATGGACTCTTACGCACCAGGCGATGGACGCCAGTTTCGGTACGCAGCCAGCCAAACGCGTAGTCACCGATGATTTTAATGGTGGCGGATTTAGTACCGGCCACTTCACCGTCTGACTCTTCAATGATTTCGGTTTTATAACCTTTGGCTTCTGCCCAACGCAGGTACATGCGCAACAGCATACTGGCCCAGTCTTGCGCTTCAGTACCGCCAGAACCGGCCTGAATATCCATGTAGCAATCGGCGCTGTCATACTCGCCAGAGAACATGCGACGGAATTCGAGTTCGCCCAGCTTGGCTTCTAAACCATCCAGCTCGATAACGGCTTCGTTGAAGGTCTCTTCGTCGTCGGCTTCTACCGCCAGATCCAGCAAGCCCTGCACATCTTCCAGGCCCTGACGCATATGATCTAAGGTTTCTACCACCGCTTCCAGCGAAGCGCGTTCTTTACCCAGCGCCTGCGCGCGTTCAGGTTCGTTCCAGACGTCAGGCTGTTCCAGCTCGGCGTTTACTTCTTCGAGGCGTTCTTTCTTGGCATCATAGTCAAAGATACCCCCTAAGAACGTCGCTGCGCTCGGTGAGGTCTTGAATACGATTTTTGACCGGATTAATTTCAAACATGGCTTTTCAGTCTTTTTTGACGATTCGGTGAAAGGGGATAAAAAGTAACGCGCTAGTTTACCCGAAACTGCGCGTACTTTGTAGCATTGCAGGTATGCGAGATAGCGCAACAGTGCGCCCAAAGGGATTCGGTTACCCACCATGGCGAACCAGGGTCACTCGCTGCAGGTTACCGGGTGCGCTTTTAGACGCCCCCGAATGAATGATGCGGTTATAGCGGCCAGATATGGTCGATAATCAGTTGAACCGAGCGGTTGCCACGGTATTCGTTGATATCGAGTTTGTAGGCCAGTTTCACCTGGCGCACGCTGGTATCCGGCCACAAGGTCGTATCAACGTTAAACGCGATGCCATCCAATAGTGGGCCGCCGCCCAGAGGCTCAATCATCACCTTGAGGTGGCGCTCGCCCACCAGCTTTTGTTGCAGCAATTTGAACTGGCCGTCGAACACTGGCTCCGGAAAAGCCTGGCCCCAGGGACCGGCTTCACGCAGCATTTCAGCGGTGTGCAGCGTGAATTCCTGCGCATGCAGTTCGCCATCGGACCAAATCACACCCTGCAGCGCTTCACCATCTAACCACTCGTCGATCAGCGCGGCGAAGCGTTCGCGGAACAGATCATACTTCTCGGTTTCCAGCGACAGGCCCGCCGCCATGGCATGCCCACCAAACTTGATCATCAAGCCAGGATAGAGCGTATCAAGACGCTCCAGTGCATCACGTAAGTGCAGCCCCGCAATCGAGCGGCCCGAGCCTTTAAGCGTGCCGTCGCCCGCTGGCGCGAAGGCGATCACCGGGCGATGGAAACGCTCTTTCAGCCGTGAGGCCAGAATGCCGACCACGCCCTGATGCCATTCGGGATGATAGAAGGCCAGCCCCAGCGGCAAATCGGTGTGCTGGCGTTCCAGCTCATCACACAGCGCCAGCGCTTCGCTCTTCATGCCCTGCTCAATCTCTTTGCGCGTCTGGTTCAGCGCATCAAGCTCGTTGGCAAGCATGCGCGCCTGCGCAATGTCTTCGGTGAGCAGCAGTGCCACACCGACCGACATATCATCCAGTCGACCGGCTGCATTGAGGCGAGGCCCGACGGCAAAACCGAGATCGCTGGCCGCCAACTGACGCGCATCGCGGTTGGCGATCTCCAGCAGCGCGCGAATCCCCGCCCGGCATTTTCCAGCGCGGATGCGGCTCAAGCCCTGCCACACCAGAATGCGGTTATTGGCATCCAGCGGCACCACGTCAGCCACTGTACCTAGCGCCACCAGATCCAGCCACTCCGCCAGATTGGGCTCGTTTCGGCCATCACTAAACCAGTTCTGCAAACGCAGGTGTGCACGCAGCGCCAGCATCAGATAAAACGCCACGCCCACACCGGCCAACGACCGCGAAGGGAAGGCACTGTCATTGAGATTCGGGTTAACGATCGCTTCCGCTGCTGGCAACGTTTCGCCAGGCAAGTGGTGATCGGTGATCAGCACGGGAATACCGTGCTGATGGGCGGTTTCTACGCCTGCATGGGAAGAGATGCCGTTATCCACGGTGAGAATCATCTCCGCACCGCGCGCGCGCGCCTGCTCTACCACTTCAGGGCTCAGGCCGTAGCCATCTTCAAAGCGGTTCGGCACCAGATAATCGACATTGCCGCCCATGCTGCGCAGCGCTAAGACCGTTAACGCGGTGCTGGTTGCGCCATCGGCATCGAAATCACCGACCACCACAATACGGCGACCGGTTTCCAGCATCTGGTGCAACAACGCTACCGCTTGATCGATGCCACCCAGCGTTTGCCACGGCAGTAGGTTTTTGGCACCGCGCTCAAGTTCGGCGGCCTCTTTTACACCGCGTTGCAGGTACAGGCGGCGCAGTAGCGGCGGTAAGGTATCAGGTAAGCTGGCGTCGGCCTGAATTTCACGCCGACGCAGTTCGACAGAATGCATCACTGTGGATTAACCGCCTCGCTTCTGACCATCAAGAACCTGTTTCAGCTCCTGCGGGCCCTGATAGCCAGGGATCATCATGCCGGTATCGGTAAGAATGGCAGGCGTGCCCTGAATACCGTACAAGATGCCCAGCTGATAATGCTTATCCAGATTGATTTTGCAGGTTTCTGGCGCATCCATCTGCGGCGCATCGCCTTTCATCGCTGCATCAAAGGCTTTGTTGCGATCGGCGCTGCACCAGATGGCGCGCATGGCTTTTTCCACCTGACCGTGCAGACCTTCACGCGGGAAAGCGAGGTAACGCACGGTGATGCCCAGCGCGTTGTAGTCGGCCATCTGCTCATGCAGCTTACGGCAGTAGCCACAGGTGATGTCGGTAAACGCGGTAATCACGTGCTGCTCTTTTGGCGCTTTATAAACGATCATTTCCGGCGCCAGCGCGGTGATTTTTTTGTCCAGTAGCTGGTTGGTGACGTTTACCGGCTGCGCACCGCTAACATCGTATAGTGGGCCCTGAATCATGTGTTTGCCATCTTCAGAGACGTACAGCACGCCACTTTCGGTCAACACGGTTTTCATGCCTGGCAGCGGTGAAGACTGAATCTCTGTCTGCTGCAATCCGAGTTTTTTCAATGCTTGCTGAATGGCGCTGTCATCGGCATGAGCCAGACCGGCAAAGGCGCTGACCAGCAATGCCAGCATCGTTAACTGTTTTTTCATCTCAATTCCTTGTTGCCGCGGTTCAAGCACGCGGATGATGCTGTTGATGTAACTGACGCAGGCGCTCGGTAGCCACGTGCGTATAAATTTGGGTGGTGGAGAGGTCGCTGTGTCCCAACAACATCTGTACGACGCGCAAATCCGCACCGTGGTTCAGTAAATGTGTGGCAAATGCGTGACGTAGCACGTGTGGTGATAGCTTTTCGCTGTCGATACCGGCAAGGGTGGCATAGTGTTTGATGCGATGCCAGAAAGTCTGACGCGTCATTTGTTGCGCGCGGTTACTGGGGAACATCACATCCAGCGTTTGCCCATTCAGCAACCACGGCCGACCGTGCGCCATATAGTGCTCCAGCCAGTAAATCGCTTCTTCACCTAATGGCACAAGTCGCTCTTTGTTACCTTTGCCGATCACGCGCACCACGCCCTGACGCAAACTGATGTCGCTGAGGGTTAAACCCACCAGCTCCGACACACGTAAACCGGTGGCATACAGCAGTTCCAGCATCGCTTTGTCACGTAGCTCAAGCGGCACATCAATACTCGGTGCCTGCAGCAGACGTTCTACCTGGTTTTCACTCAGGTCTTTAGGCAATCGCTGCGGCAGTTTGGGCGCGGAGAGCAGTGCGCTGGGGTCGTCACTGCGCAGCTTTTCGCGATAGAGGTATTGAAACAGGCGACGCATCGCGCTGAGCGTGCGCGCAGAACTGGTGGCCTTGTAGCCGCCTTCGACGCGTTCGGCGAGAAACTGCTGAAGATCGAGCGCTTCCAGCGTCAGCAGCGTGCGTTCGTGGTGGTGTAGCCAGCCGGTGAGCGTTTGCAAATCCTGGCGATAAGACGCAAGGGTATTTTGCGCCAGGTTACGCTCAATCCAGAGCGCATCCAGAAATTGTTCAATCAGATCGCAATCCTGCACGGTTCCCCCCAAACACGTGTGAAATCGTGCTCATTATGCCTGAAAGTCACCTGCTTCTGGTACAATTGCGCCAAAGTGAGTTTCAGTCAGAGCATTAATTGCATGAATATCGGTCTGTTTTACGGTTCAAGTACCTGTTACACCGAGATGACGGCGGAGAAGATTCGCGATTTTATCGGTGATGAGTTAGTCACGCTGCACAACCTCAAAGATGAGGATCCCTCGCTGATGGAGCAGTACGATTTGCTGATCCTCGGCATTCCCACCTGGGATTTCGGTGAGTTGCAGGAGGACTGGGAAGCAGTGTGGCAGCAACTGCCTACGCTGAATTTGCAGGGTAAAATTGTCGCGCTGTACGGCATGGGCGATCAGGCCGAATATTCAGAATGGTTCCTGGATGCGCTGGGCATGCTGCATGAATTGCTGCAGCCGATGGGCGTGCAGTTTGTCGGTTACTGGCCGCTGGAAGGCTATGAGTTTGCCAGCAAAAAACCACTCACGGCTGACGGCACCCAGTTTGTCGGCCTGGCACTCGACGACGTGAATCAGTTCGAGCTGAGTGAAGATCGTGTCGAACAGTGGTGCGAACAGATTCTGACGGAAACGGCCGCACTGCTTTAACGCGACGCATCTCTGTCACGCAGAAAACAGCAGGCGCGCAGTGAGCGCCATGCATAGGGCGGCAGGTTATCCATCATCAACCACAGTCGCCAGCGCGTGCCCTGCTGGTTTTGCAACGTTAACAATACGCCGAAAGGCAACCAATCTGCCTGCCGCGCTAATTGCCAGCGCTTTCCATGCCAATGCCAGTCACCCTGTTCATCCAGCCCTAAGCGACCGGTGCGCTGCCTGAGCCGACGCTCATTGCGCCCGCACTCCAGCAGCATCAAAATCAGCAGCGGGGCTTTGCCCCACGCCCAGCCCTCGGGCCACTCAAGACTCAACAGCCAAACGGTGAACAGCACATACAGCGTCACGTTAAGCGCCCGAGCGCTGCGTGACTGCTGCACATCACATTGGAACCGGTCCGCGTTCACGGTTGCGTTGCTGAATCAGTTGCACCATGCGCTTGAACTCTGGATCAGCGGGCTCGCCGTGGTTCATCAACCAGTTAAACAGGTCAGGATCGTCACTCTTGAGCAGGGCGATAAACACCTGCTTATCGGTGTCAGTGAGCGAGTCATATTCGTATTTGAAGAACGGCATGATGGAGACATCCAGCTCCAGCATGCCGCGACGGCACGCCCACTGAACGCGAGCTTTATCATGAATTTCCATGTGTCTTTTTTCCATGGCTGAAAACAGTGGCGCTCAGTGTACCTGCTTTTTTCTCTGCCTGCAGGCGCAGCGCTGAATGCTGCGTGAAATTGCGCACAACAGTTCTACCCATTGCAGGGTTATCACGCGATTTGTGCGCCAGATGAGGTAAACAGGTTGCAAAGCAGCACTGCTCTTTTAACATTGGAAGCAATATTGTTATTAATCAGGACGCACCCATGCCGATTTTCACCCTTCCGCCACGCCAGCCTGCTGCGGCCTCACGCCTGCCATTAACCCTGATCTCCCTCGACGAGTGGGCGCTGGTGTCGGTGCAGGGCAAAGACAGTACGTCATATCTGCAAGGCCAGGTCACTTTAGATGTTGCTGCAATGGACGCCACCCAGCATCGTCCGGCAGCCCATTGTGATGCCAAAGGTAAAATGTGGAGTAATCTGCGTCTGTTTCATCGCGGTGAAGGTTACGCCTACATCGTCCGCCGCAATCTGCGTGAGCAGCAACTTAACGAACTGAAGAAATATGCGGTGTTCGCCAAAGTCACCATCGCTGCCGATGATGATGCAGTGCTGCTGGGTGTGGCCGGTTTTCAGGCACGCACGGCACTGGCTGATGTGTTTGCCACCCTGCCGGATGCAGAAACACCGGTGGTACAACAAGGCGAGAGCACGCTGCTGTGGTTTGAACACCCCGCCGAACGTTTCCTGCTGGTGACCACGCTGGCTCAGGCAGAAACGTTGAAAGAGAAGTTAGCCGGTGCTGCACGGTTCAATGACAGCACGCAGTGGCTGGCGCTGGATATTGAAGCGGGCATTCCGGTGATTGAAACCGCCACCAGCGCGCAGTTGATTCCGCAGGCAACCAACCTGCAGGCGCTGGATGCGATTAGCTTTAAGAAAGGCTGTTACACCGGTCAGGAGATGGTGGCGCGAGCTAAATTCCGCGGGGCCAACAAGCGTGCGCTTTACTGGCTGGCGGGCAGCGCCAGCAAAGTACCGCAGGCTGACGGATCGATGGAGCTGCAAATGGGCGACAAATGGCGTCGTACCGGCACCGTATTGAGCAGTGTGCAGCTGGATGACGGTAGCGTGTGGGTGCAGGTGGTGATGAACAACGACCTGGAGCCGGACAGTGTGCTGCGCGTGGAAGGTGATGAAGGCGGGAAACTGACGATTCAGCCACTGCCGTATTCATTGGTCGATTGATTTGCATTCCAGGTGCGCATGAATGCGCACCTTAAGTAACCCCGCATGTTTCCCCGTAAGGTCGCCATTTATGGCGACTTTGTCGAAAGTCACACCCGTGGTGGCACTTTTTATATCAACCGCTCAGTAAGCTCAGGCGACATAAAAATAGATCGCGCAGAAGTGCAACACGCTGCCACCCAGCACAAAGCCGTGCCAGATGGCGTGATTGTATGGAATACGCCGCGAGACATAGAAAATCACCCCTAGCGAGTAGACAATCCCGCCCGCAGCCAGCAACCACACACCTCCGGCTGACAGCCTGGTCGCCAACTGATAAATCACCACCAGCGACAGCCAACCCATACTGAGATAAGTGATCAGTGACAGTACTTTGAAACGGTGTGCAATCGTCAGTTTAAAGATGATGCCTGCCAGCGCCAGACTCCAGATCACCACCATCAACCCTTGCGCCAGCGGTGATTTCAGTCCCACCAGCAGGAAAGGCGTATAAGTGCCCGCGATCAGTAAATAGATCGCACAGTGGTCAAATTTCTTCAGCGAATATTTCGCCTTTTGGTGCGGAATGGCGTGATAGAGCGTTGAGGCGAGGAACAGTAAAATCATGCTGCCGCCATACAGACTGTAGCTGGTAATCGCAATGGTGTCGGCTCGCATTTCAACCGCTTGTGTTAGCAGCAACACCAATCCAACAATGCCGAATATGCAGCCAATTCCGTGGCTAATGCTGTTGGCGATCTCTTCGGCTACCGAGTAGCCCTGAGCAAGTATACGATTCTGTGCCATGCGCTAACATCCTGGAAAGAGGGTTAAGAACTGTGTTTTTTATCAACATCAGGGTAACCGGGAAAAATTTCAGAGTACACATGTACGCTAAAATAATTCTATGACAGGCGTGTGACAAATGGCCGATGGCCGCGCCGTTGATCACGCAGCCTCACTGTCGGATAGTCAATCAGAAGATTAGCGGCCACCTGCCGCATCAATAAAGGTGCCGGTGACGTAAGAAGCGGCATCACTTGCCAGCCAGATGATAGCTGCGGCGATCTCTTCGGCCTGACCGCCGCGCTGCATCGGTAGTGAGCTGGCAACACGATCAACTCTGCCTGGTTCCCCCCCATCCGCGTGCATCTCGGTATAGATTAAGCCCGGCCGCACGCTATTGACGCGAATGCCCTGCGCCGCCACTTCCAGTGATAAGCCTTTGGTCAGGGTATCCATAGCCCCTTTTGACGCCGCGTAATCAACATACTCGCCTGGTGCACCGAGACGCGCTGCCGCTGAGGAGACATTGATGATCGAACCGCCCTGCCCGCCGTGTGCGGTGCCCATGCGCTTGACCGCTTCACGACAGCAGATAAAGGTGCCCGTAACGTTGGTGGCGAACACGCGCTGAATACGTTCCGCATCGAGATCCTCTACGCGGCACTGCGTAAACAAAATCCCGGCATTATTGACCAGCACGCTTAGGTTGCCTGGCTGCTGATCAAGCTGTTGGAACATGCGCACGACCTGAGCTTCATCGGCGATATCCGCCTGCACGGCAAAGGCGCTGCCGCCCTGTGCTTCGATCTCAGTCACGACCTGCTGAGCTTCAGTGGCGCGCTTACGATAGTTAACTGCAACACGATAACCCGCCTGCGCCAGCATCAAGGCTGTTGCGCGTCCAATACCACGGCTACCGCCGGTGACTAATGCCAAATCCATGTTGCCTCCAAATAGAAAAAGGGCCGATTTCTCGGCCCTCAGAATAGGGATCAAAATGTGTTTAGCCAAAATAATTTGAGTTGCACAAGGCAGCAGGCCCCCCCTTCCCGCAAGCCCACATAAGTCCGTGAGCGGGGTGAATGAGTGCCGCCAATACAACGGCGGCCCTGAGCATAACGGCTAAATTATTGGTATTCGCTCATTGGAACACAGGAGCAGAACACGTTGCGGTCGCCAAACACATCATCCAGGCGCTTCACGGTTGGCCAGTACTTGTTGGCACTGCCAGCCGGGAACACCGCCAGTTCGCGGGTGTACGGATGCGCCCACTCGCCAACGATCTCCATCTGAGTATGAGGTGCATTTACCAGCGGGTTATCGTCAGCGGGCCATTCGCCATCGGCGACGCGGTCGATCTCCATGCGGATGGAGAGCATTGCATCGATAAAGCGATCCAGCTCGATTTTGCTTTCTGATTCCGTTGGCTCAACCATCAGTGTTCCGGCCACCGGGAAGGACATGGTTGGCGCGTGGAAGCCGTAATCGATCAGACGTTTGGCAATATCCAGCTCGCTGATACCGGTCTGTTCTTTCAGCGGACGGATATCGAGAATACATTCGTGCGCCACGCGACCATCGCGACCGGCATACAGGATTGGATAAGCCGATTGCAGACGGCTGGCAATGTAGTTGGCATTCAGAATGGCTACCGAACTCGCCTGCTTCAGACCTTCCGCGCCCATCATGCGGATGTACATCCAGCTGATTGGCAGAATCGAGGCACTACCGAATGGTGCGGCAGAGACTGCGCCTTGCTGCGTCAGCACACCATCAATTTGCACCACGCTGTGACCCGGTACAAACGGAGCCAGATGCGCTTTCACGCCGATTGGGCCCATGCCTGGACCGCCACCGCCGTGCGGAATGCAGAAGGTTTTATGCAGGTTAAGGTGCGAGACATCTGCGCCGATGTAACCTGGCGTGGTGATGCCCACCTGGGCGTTCATGTTGGCGCCATCCAGGTAAACCTGACCGCCATACTGATGCACGGTCTGGCACACTTCACGAATGGTTTCTTCGTACACGCCGTGGGTTGAAGGATAGGTCACCATGATGCAAGACAGCTCATCGCCAACCTGAGCGGCTTTCTCACGCAGATCGCCGAGATCGATGTTGCCTTGTTTATCACAGGCCACCACCACCACTGCCATGCCCGCCATCTGTGCGGAAGCCGGGTTAGTACCGTGCGCAGAACTTGGGATCAGGCAGACATTACGTCCACCTTCGTTGCGACTCTCGTGATAACGACGAATCGCCAGCAGACCAGCATATTCACCCTGCGCACCGGAGTTTGGCTGCATGCAGAGCGCATCGTAACCGGTGAGCTGTACCAGCCACTGTGACAGCTGGCCAATCATCTGCAGATAGCCTGAAGCCTGTTCTGCCGGGCAGAATGGATGCAGCTCGGCGAATTCTGGCCAGGTGATCGGGATCATTTCGGCTGCGGCGTTGAGTTTCATGGTGCACGAACCGAGCGGGATCATCGCCTGGTTCAGCGCCAGATCCTTTTTCTCCAGGCTGTGCATGTAACGCATCATCTCGGTTTCGCTGTGATGACGGTTAAACACTGGATGGGTCAGGAACTCGCTTTCACGCGACATGCCTGCCGGGATCGCGCTGTTTTCCGCGGCTACGCTGGTATCCAGAGCATCAATATCCTGACCGTGCGCATCACCCAGCAGAATGGCAAACAGCGTCTGCACATCTTCGCGTGAGGTGGTTTCATCCAGCGTGATACCCACGCCGTTGAGCACGTCACTGCGCAGGTTGACGCCAAAGCTCAGCGCGCGATTCAGCACATCGGCTTTATCGGCGACTTCAACCGTTAAGGTATCGAACCAGCTGTTATGACGCAGCTTCAGTCCACCGTTTTTCAGGCCAGCGGCCAGAATACTGGTCAGACGATGAATGCGCGAGGCGATGCGCTTCAGGCCCGCCGGACCATGATAAACCGCATACAGGCCGGCGATGTTCGCCAGCAGCACCTGTGACGTACAGATGTTGGAGTTGGCCTTCTCACGACGGATGTGCTGCTCACGGGTTTGCATCGCCATACGCAGTGCAGTGTTGCCAGCAGCATCACGTGAAACACCGATGATACGACCCGGCATTGAACGTTTGTGCTCATCGCGGCTGGCGAAGAACGCAGCGTGTGGACCGCCGTAACCCATCGGCACACCAAAGCGCTGAGCGGAACCAAAAACGATATCTGCGCCCTGCTTGCCCGGTGCTTCTAACTGCACCAGCGCCATGAAATCGGCGGCCACGCTCACCACCACTTTGCGGCTTTTCAGCTCGGCAATCAGTGAACGGTAGTCATGCACTTCACCGCTGGTGCCCACTTGCTGCAGCAGCACGCCAAACAGGTCGTCGTGATCCAGCGCTTTGCTGGCGCTGTCGATGATCAGTTCAAAACCAAAGGTTTCTGCACGCGTGCGCACCACATCCAGGGTTTGCGGATGGATGTCTTCGGCGATAAAGAATTTACCGGCATTTTTCAGTTTGCTGACGCGCTTCGCCATCGCCATCGCTTCGGCGGCGGCAGTGGCTTCATCAAGTAGTGAAGCAGAGGCGATATCCAGACCGGTTAAGTCCAGCGTCAGAGTCTGGAAGTTCAGCAGCGCTTCAAGGCGGCCCTGCGAAACTTCTGGCTGATATGGGGTGTACGCGGTGTACCAACCCGGGTTTTCCAGCATGTTTCGCAGGATAACCGGTGGGGTGATCACGGCACTGTAGCCCATGCCGATCCAGGATTTGTAGATTTGGTTCTGACTGGCAATGGCTTTCAGCTCTGCCAGCGCTTGCTGTTCGGTCGCGGCATCACCGACCGCAGGCGGGCCTGGCAATTGGATGTCGGCAGGCACGATGGCGCTGATCAGTGATTCCAGAGAGCTGGCACCAATCGCTTCCAGCATGGTGGCCTGCTGCGCGGGTGTAGGACCGATATGGCGCTCAATGAAGGCACCGTTGTGTTCAAGCTGGCTGAGAGTCTGGGTCATTTGCAGTAAATCCTGAATCGGGCTGGGTTACAAAAATGGCATTAAATCAGGCAGATAAAAAAGAAGGCGCTGCAATGCAGCACCTCCGATGACTACCGGTTACTCGTCGATAGCGCCTTTATAGGCATCGGCGTCGAGCATCGAATCAAGTTCTGAAACGTCGCTGGCTTTAATACGGAATAACCAGCCTGCGGCGTACGGTTCGCTGTTGACCAGCTCCGGTGCGTCGGCCAGCTCTTCGTTCACGGCAACGATTTCACCGCTCAGTGGGGCATAGATGTCTGAGGCGGCTTTCACCGACTCCGCGACGGCACAGTCATCACCGGCAGCGAAAGTGGCGCCCACATCAGGCAGATCCACAAACACCATATCGCCCAGCAGTTCCTGCGCGTGTTCGGTGATACCCACGGTGAAGGTGCCATCGGCTTCTTCACGCACCCACTCGTGACTATCGCGGTATTTCAATTCATTAGGCACATTGCTCATCGCCATTTCTCCTGAAAAATTACTGAGCGACCGGCTTGCCGGCGCGAACAAAAATCGGTTTGGTGACTTTCACCGGCATTTCACGATTGCGGATCTCTACAATCGCTTGCTCACCAATGCCCGCTGGCACACGTGCCAGCGCGATGCTGTAACCCAGCGTCGGGGAGAAGGAACCACTGGTAATAATACCCTGCTGTGGCTGACCTTGTTCATCGGTGAAACGCACCGGCAAGCCGTTTCGTAACACCCCTTTTTCGGTCATGATCAAACCCACCAGCTTTTCAGTGCCATGTTCACGTTGCGCTTCTAGCGCCTCGCGGCCGATGAAATCGCGATCGGCAGGTTCCCAGCTCACCGTCCAACCCATATTGGCCGCCAGCGGTGAAACGCCTTCATCCATTTCCTGACCGTAGAGATTCATCCCCGCTTCCAGACGCAGCGTGTCACGCGCCCCCAGGCCAGCCGGTTTGACGCCTGCCGCCAGCAGCTTCTGCCAGAAATCAGCCGCTTCACTGTTCGGCATCGCAATTTCATAGCCAGCTTCACCGGTGTAACCGGTGGTGGCGATGAACAGGTTTTCGCTTTGCACACCGAAGAACGGTTTCATGCCCGCTACAGCTTCACGCTGCGCCGCAGTAAACAACGTCTGTGCTTTCTGCTGCGCCTGCGGGCCTTGTACGGCAATCAGCGCCAGGTCGTCACGCTCGGTGAGTTCGACACCAAACGGCTGAGCGTGCTGTTTGATCCACGCCAAATCCTTCTCACGCGTCGCGGAGTTCACCACTAAGCGGAAAAAGTCTTCGGTCATAAAGTAAACAATCAAATCATCAATGACGCCAGCCGAGGCATTCAGCATGCCGGTGTAGAGGGCTTTGCCGGGTTGCGTCAGTTTGGCGACATCGTTGGCCAGCAGATAACGCAGGAATTCACGGGTGCGGACACCGTGCAGATCGACGATGGTCATGTGGGAAACATCAAACATACCGGCATCGTTGCGCACCACATGATGCTCATCCATTTGCGAGCCGTAATGCAGTGGCATCATCCAGCCATGGAAGTCCACCATGCGCGCACCGCATGCCTGATGCTGTTCGAATAGAGGCGTTTGCTGAGTCATAACCATCCTGTGAAAACAAGTGAGTGTGACGCGCCTGCGCCGCCTGTACAGGCTGACGCAAACGTTCTCTTTGTGCTGAAGTTACCACCGAATGCGGCGATTAACCATAAGGAAAACGAGGGCGAAACAGTATCACCCTTCAGCACGCACCAAACCCACCACAGCACAATTCACTGCATTTTTGTGATTAACCTCGCATAAAATACAATTAATAACGATAAACACAGCCTGATAATGGAACACACGCCTCAGTACGGGAAATAGGTCCGGCGAACCCGCGACACCTTCATTAGTTAAAGTAATGCGAATTGGCGAGTAAAATTAGAATAAATCAAACGAGGCGCAATTTGAGTGCAGAGGCGCACCAGAGCAGTGCAGAGGGGTTAAAAACAGTTTAAGTGCGGTTTTTTTACTGACCCGCAGTGTCCCAGCAATCACTACATGAGCAATATCAGGATGGGTTTCAGGTATGACGGCGCAGTGAATCAAGCAAAAAAATGGCGCCTGTATCGGCGCCATTTGAAGAGAGTTTAGCGAATCCAGCTGGGCATATCATTCAGCCCCATGGCCTGCTTCAGCATCATCGGTTTTACGCCCGGCAATGTGTCAGCCAGTTTCAATCCCACATCACGCAGTAGCTTTTTCGCCGGATGGGTGCCGGCAAACAGCTCACGGAATCCCTGCATACCCGCCAGCATCATTGCTGCACTGTGCTTGCGACTGCGCTCATAACGACGCAGATACAGGTGCTGTCCGATATCTTTGCCTTCCTGATGCAGGCGACGAATTTCACCGATCAGTTCTGCGGCATCCATGAAGCCAAGGTTAACGCCCTGTCCGGCCAGCGGATGAATGGTGTGCGCGGCATCGCCCACCAGTGCCAGGCGGTGCGCGGCAAAGTTACGGGCATAGCGCGCCATCAGTGGGAAGGTTTTGCGCTCGCTTTCAACATGGCACAAGCCGAGGCGCATATCGAAGGCGACCGACAAATGCTGGTTGAATAATGCTTCTGGCATCGACTGCACGCGGGCCGCTTCCTGCGGTGAGAGCGACCAGACGATAGAGCACAGGTGCGGGTCCTGCATAGGCAGGAACGCCAGAATGCCGTCGCCATGGAACACCTGACGCGCAATCGCATCGTGCGGCATATCGGTGCGGATATTGGCGACCAGCGCGTGATGATCGTAATCCCAGAAGGTAATCGGGATATCGGCTTTGTCGCGCAGCCACGAGTTTGCCCCATCCGCGGCAATCAGCAGGCGCGCACTCATCATGCTGCCGTCCTGCAAAGTGACGAACGCTTCGTTGTCGCCAAAGGCCACCTGCTGCAACTGCGCAGGGGCAAATAAGGTGATATCGCTGCACTGACTGGCGCGCTGCCACAGTGCGCTGTGAATCACTTCGTTTTCAATAATATGGCCGAGATGGGATAAGCCTTGCTGCTCATCATCAAAGCTGATGGAACCAAAGCTGTCTTGATCCCACACTTCCATGCCGTGATAGGCACTGGCGCGCAACGCCAGGATGCTGGACCAGACATCCAGCTTTTGCAGCAGACGTTCGCTGGCAGCATTGATCGCCGAGACGCGAATCGATGCGGCGCTCGATGGATCAAATTGTGGCTCAGGTGCTTTCTCCAGCACGGCAACACGCAGGCCGCTGCCCTGTAATCCGCAGGCGACGGCCAGACCTACCATACCGCCACCGGCAATAGCCACATCAAATGTTTGCATTGCTGCCCCTTAATTCATGCTCAACGCTTCACCCAGCCGAGCGTGCGCGCGGCAAGTGGGTTTCGCAGCCATGGCAGATGGTCCATTGCCACCAGCCCAAGATTTCTTCCCGCCACTAAGGGCGCATAACGATTGGCAAACAGCCGCACCAGGCCATCGGTCACGCCGATTGTCACGGCGCGATCCGGTTGACGGCGTGCAGCGAAGTGCTGCAAAACGCCATAGCCGCCAACATCCTGCTGCTGACGATGCGCGCCTGCCAGCGTTTCCGCCAGCGACATCACATCGCGCAAGCCCAGGTTAAAACCCTGGCCCGCAATAGGATGCAGCGTTTGCGCCGCGTTGCCTACCAACGCCAGGCGATGCGCCACCTGACGCTCTGCGGTTTGCAGCCCCAGCGGATACACTTCGCGCTGGCCGGCATGGGTGAAACGCCCTAAGCGCCAGCCAAACGCCAGCTGAAGCTCGCGCAGGAAAGTTGCATCATCCCACTGTTTCACCGTGGCTTCAGCCTCAACGGGGTGGCACCACACCAGCGACATGCGATTGCCAGACATCGGTAACAGCGCCAGCGGGCCGTACTCGGTAAAGCGTTCAAACGCGCGACCCTGATGCGGCTGCTGCGTGGTGACGTTGGCGATCACCGCCAGCTGCTGGTAATCGTCCCGCTGCCAGCTGATGCCACAGGACGCCGCAAGGGGCGAACGTGAGCCATCGGCTGCCACCAGCAACTCGCCCTGTAGCTGCTCGCCGCTGTTGAGTGTCACCGTGACAGATTCAGCTGATCGCACCACCGTCGTGACGTAATCCGGGCAGCGCAGCGTCACACCAGGTGCACTTTTCAGACGCTGGAACAGGCGCTGGCCCACATCAAACAGCTCAACCACCTGCCCCAGCGCTGGGACCTGATAATCATCCGCCTTGAGCTGCACAAAACCGGTGTGGCCACGGTCAGAGACGTGAATATCCGTGATCGGCGTGCCGCAATCTGCGAGCGAGCGCCATACATCGATATCCGCCAGCTGCTGACAGGTGCCCGCCGCTAACGCAATCGCCCGGCCATCAAAGCCCGGATGTTTGCGGCTATCCGGCAGACTGCGCTCAATGAGCGTGACGGGCAGTTGGCCTTGCGTCAGATGCGAAATCGCCAGCGCCAGGGTTGCCCCGGTCATGCCGCCGCCTGCAATCAAAATGCTCATGCGTGGCGTGCCGCTGCCATCAAGGCTTCAATTGCCTCGGCATCTTTTACTACGCTGTCGGTCAGGTTTTCGTTGCCGTCAGCGGTGATCACGATGTCATCTTCGATACGGATACCGATACCGCGATACTGCGGTGGGACTTTCGCATCCGGCGCAATGTACAGGCCAGGTTCAATGGTCAACACCATGCCCGGTTCGAGAATGCGGTCACGGCTTGGTGTACCGTAATGGCCGACGTCATGCACATCCAGCCCCAGCCAGTGACTCAAGCCGTGCATGAAGAACGGGCGGTGCGCCTGCTCTTCGAACAGCGTATCGATATTGCCTTCCAGAATGCCGAGATCGACCAGACCGGTGATCATGATGTGCACCACTTCGTCATTGACGTCGTGGATGCTGATGACAGGGCGGAACATCGACAGCGCTTTGTACAGCGAGGCCAGCACGATGTCGTAAATCTCGCGCTGAGGTTGCGTGAATTTGCCATTAACCGGGAAGGTGCGGGTGATGTCCCCGGCATAACCGTGGAATTCACAACCCGCATCAATCAGCACCAAATCACCATCGCGCATTTCACTTTCGTTTTCGGTGTAATGCAGGATGCAGCCGTTCTCACCCGATCCCACAATGGTGTTGTAAGAAGGGAAACGTGCGCCGTGGCGATTGAATTCATGGTGAATTTCGCCTTCGAGCTGATACTCAAACATCCCCGGACGGCAGGCTTGCATCGCACGAGTATGCGCTAGCGCACTGATTTTTCCCGCACGGCGCAGGATTTCAATCTCAGCTTCGCTTTTGAACAGGCGCATATCGTGCACCCACGGACGCCAGTCGGTGACAGTGGCAGGCGCGCTGAGATTCTGACGGAAGCCGCGCCGCAGTTTTTCCAACGCGCTGAACACCCGTTGGTCAGCTTCTGCGTACTCACCCTGAGCGTGATACACCACATCAAGCCCGTTGAGCAGCTGATGCAATTGCTCACCGATGTCATCCCACGGTAAAGCGCGGTCAACGCCAAGCTTAGCGGGTGCGGCATCTTGCCCGAGGCGGCGGCCAAACCAGATCTCAGCGGTAAGGTCGCGAACACGATTGAACAGCACGCTGTGGTTATGCTTGTCATCACTTTTGATCAGCACTAGCAGCGCCTGCGGTTCATTGAACCCGGTGAAATACCAGAAGTCGCTGTTTTGGCGGAAGTTGTATTCCGTGTCGTTGCTGCGGGTCACTTCAGGTGCAGCGAAAATCAAAGCGGCGCTGCCAGGTGCCATACGGGCAATCAGCGCCTGACGACGTTGCTGGAAAGTATCCAGTGTAATCATGTTTGCACTCCCTGTTGAAACGGGCACCACGCGCCCGTAATAACGCACTTAGTGTAACGTTGGCTTTTGCACTTCCGGCGCAGTTGGCGTGTGCTGACGAGTGAATGTGTCATGGCAAAGCAAAGCCGCCACGCGCACATACTCAATCACTTCTTCCAGCGACTGCTCCAGCTCTTCCTGATCTTCATCTTCGTCGTAACCGAGCTGCGCGATGGTGCGCAAATCATCAATCGCTTCGCCGGTTTCGCCAGTGACTTTATCCAGCTTCGGCTGCGTAACGCCTAAGCCGAGCAGGAAATGATTGACCCAGCCCGCGAGCGCATCCGCGCGATCGAAGACGGTGATGTCATCATCTTCCGGCAGCATCAGCTGGAACATGAAACCCTCGTCTTCCAGCGTATTGCTCAGATTTTCATGCAGCGCCTGCAGCGGCTGTGACAGGCTTTGTGAAAACGCCATGCCTTCGTTGGTGAGGTCATGGACCATGGTTTTCCAGCGGGTGTCTTTATTGCCACCACACAAAATGCCGGACAGCAATCCGTGCATTTCGGCTGGCGTCATGCCCACGCCCTGCTGAGAAAGGGCTGCGGCTAGCGCGTTGTAACCAGGAGTTTCGTTCTGTAAAGACATAGGCTTTGGTCGTCGTTGGCAGAATAAGTTCGTGTTATGCTACCACCAGGTGCCTCAGGGTTTCCAGAAAAGGGGTTGTAACTTATATCGCGGCTCTATATAGTTGCGCACCTCCCAACCCATTGACAGGTAAGGGAGATGCGAACAGAGTAATCAGTCAGGATGGTGGCATGTCTGCACAACCGGTAGATATTCAGATTTTTGGTCGTTCATTGAGAGTAAATTGTCCTCCCGAACAGCAAGATGCGCTGAATCTGGCTGCTGAGGATCTCAATCAACGGTTGCAAGATTTAAAAGTTCGCACTAGAGTCACCAATACAGAGCAACTGGTGTTCATCGCCGCCTTAAATATCTGCCACGAGCTGGCACAGGAAAAAGGCAAGACGCGCGACTATGCAGCAAACATGGAACAACGTATCCGCATGCTGCAGCAGACCATTGAACAAGCATTAGTTGAGCAAGGTCGCATAACTGATCGCCAGGGCCCTAAATTCGAATAACACTTCATGGTACTCGTGTTAGAGTGACGGTGAAGTCAATTTTCTCTGAGATGTTTGCAAGCGGGCCAGTCCCCTGAGCCGATATTTCATACCAACAGAATGTGACGCTCCGTAACCTGTGAGCATGCTCGGTCCGTCCGAGAAGCCTGATGGTTGCGACGGCATATTCACCTTGAACCAAGGGTTCAAGGGTTACAGCCTGCGGCGGCATCTCGGAGATCTCCTCTTTCGTCCCCTTCGCCAGAGACTCATGTTTCAGCAAGGCGGCAAGCAAATGAATCCCAATCAGCTTAACAAATTGAGTGATTGGGGTGCATGAGCGCAGTTAACCCCCTGTACCTGAAGTATGACGCGAATCTCCCGCTTCGCATGATATAGTTGGCCAAATAGCCGACTCTGCCGGGGGGCATCATGACCGCACCTTCCCTACTTGATCGCCAAAACATTCGTCAGCATGTGCGCCATCTGCGTCGCAACCTTACGCCTGAACAGCAGGAACAAGCTGCCGATCTGCTCGCCGAGCACGCTATCAACTTTGCGCCTATCGCTAATGCTCAACGCATCGCGCTGTTTTTATCTGTCGATGGCGAAATCAACACCCGCCCGCTGATTGCCAAGCTGTGGCAGCAGAAAAAGCAGGTTTATTTGCCGGTACTGCATCCTTTCGCTCCCGGCCATCTGCTGTTCCTGCGTTATACACCTGAGACCTCACTGACCCCGAACAAATTGCGCATCCCGGAACCGCCGCTGGATATCACGCAGATGGCCACACTCGATCAGTTGGATGTGATGCTGGTGCCGTTAGTGGCATTTGACCACCAGGGTCAGCGATTGGGCATGGGGGGAGGTTTTTACGATCGCACCCTGCAGCACTGGCAGCAGCATGGCTTTTTACCGATGGGCATTGCGCACGATTGCCAGCGTGTTGAGGCATTGCCAGTCGCGGCATGGGATGTCCCCTTGCCTGCTATTTTGACGCCGTCAAAGCTGTGGCAATGGGATAGCGCCGAACGATAAAACAAAGGGCGCCAAACGATGTGGCGCCCTGAGCAATCAGCAAGATGAACGGGCACACTCGGTGCCCTGAATCATCAGTACAGCAGACGGGCGCGAATGGTGCCCGGAATCGCTTTCATCAGCTGCAGCGCTTTTTCCGCCACATCTTCTTCTGCATCGATATCGATAACCACATAACCCATTACCGGCGAGGTCTGCAGATACTGAGCGGCGATGTTGATGCCCTGCTCGGCAAAGATCTGGTTAATCGCGGTCAGCACGCCAGGACGGTTCTCATGGATGTGCAGCAAGCGGCTGACGCTAGCAGCGTGCATCGGCAGAGACACTTCCGGGAAGTTAACCGCAGACAGCGTAGAACCGTTGTCAGAGTATTTCGCCAGCTTGCCCGACACTTCCAGGCCGATGTTTTCCTGCGCTTCCTGAGTCGAGCCCCCGATATGTGGCGTCAGGATCACGTTATCAAACTCGCACAGCGGTGAGTTGAACGGATCGCTATTGGTCGCTGGTTCAACCGGGAAGACGTCGATGGCCGCGCCGGACAGATGCTTATTCGCCAGGGCGTTGCACAGGGCTGGAATATCAATCACGGTGCCGCGTGCGGCGTTGATCAACAGTGCGCCCGGCTTCATCAGCGCCAGCTCTTCAGCGCCAATCATGTTTTGCGTTGAAGCATTTTCTGGTACGTGCAGGCTGACCACGTCGCTCATGTTCAGCAGATCGGACAGGTGGCGAACCTGAGTCGCATTACCCAGCGGCAGTTTGGTTTCGATATCGTAGAAGAACACGTGCATGCCCAGGCCTTCTGCCAGTACGCCCAGCTGCATGCCGATATGGCCGTAACCAATGATGCCCAGCTTCTTACCACGCGCTTCGAACGAGCCGTTAGCCACTTTGTTCCAGATACCACGGTGTGCTTTGGCGTTCGCTTCAGGAATCCCGCGCAGCATCAGCAGCATTTCACCAATTACCAGCTCAGCCACCGAACGGGTGTTAGAGAATGGCGCATTGAAGACCGGCACACCGCGTTTTGCGGCCGCATTCAGGTCAACCTGGTTGGTACCGATGCAGAAGCAGCCTACCGCGACCAGCTTCTCAGCCGCCGCAAAGATCTCTTCAGTCAGTTGGGTACGGGAACGGATACCAATGAAGTGCGCATCGCGGATGGAGGACTTCAGCGACTCCGCATCCAGTGCCCCTTTGTGGAATTCGATGTTGGTGTAACCTGCAGCACGCAGATTATCCAGTGCACTCTGGTGAACGCCTTCCACCAGCAGGAACTTAATCTTGTCTTTTTCCAGTGATACCTTTGCCATTTCCCGACCCTATTCAGAATTCAACGAGGACTACCATAAGGTAGCCTTCTGCCAAAATATCAAAAATTTCGAGCGCGGCAATACAAACGATTGCCTGACCGCCAGCACGCGCCCACGTTGAGGCAGCACAAAGCCGTACAAAATCGTGGGATGCGAGTGCGCCGAAGTACGAACCTGCTGTTGATGAATCTTTTGTGACATAAGTCACCAAATTTCACCCCAGCAAGAAAAGATGTTTTGCAGATGGAAATAAGCGGCGCAGCACTCGCGCCGGTGAATACGCTATCAGATCAATAAGTGATGGTTTTCACACCCTCTGCGGTGCCGATCAACGCCACATCAGCACCACGCGCAGCAAACAAGCCCACGGTAACCACGCCCGGCAGTGCATTGATGGTTTTTTCCAATGCAATCGGGTCGAGAATACGCAGATTATGCACGTCGAGAATAATGTTGCCGTTGTCGGTCACCACGTTCTGACGATACTCCGGCTGGCCCCCCAGCTTCACCAGTTCACGCGCGACAAATGCACGCGCCATCGGAATCACTTCCACCGGCAGCGGGAAGTTACCCAGGATATCCACCTCTTTGGAGGCATCCGCAATGCAGATGAACTTCTTCGCCACCGCTGCGACAATTTTCTCACGCGTCAGCGCTGCGCCGCCGCCTTTGATCATCTGCATCTGTGGATTGATTTCGTCGGCGCCATCAACGTACACCGACAGCTCATCCACATTATTCAAATCAAAAACCGGAATCCCCAGGGCTTTGAGTTTTTCCGTCGAGGCTTCCGAACTGGAGACCGCGCCTTCAATCTGATCTTTCATGGTGCCAAGCGCATCAATAAAATGCGCCGCTGTTGAACCGGTGCCAACGCCAACAATGGTGCCGGGTTGCACGTACTGCAGTGCTGCCCAACCAACCGCTTTTTTCAGTTCATCCTGGGTCATGGTATGTTTAAAACCTGTGCGACATCGAAGTGCGCGTAGTATAAAACAAGGCGTCGTGAAAATGCGCGGCTGTTAACGCATCGATTTAAGCCTTTGGAAGCCAGCCCGCAAAAAAGCGCCGCAGCACAATATGACAGTTTTGTGGCATAGTACTTTCCATCCTGAACGAGAGAGAACAACAATGAAACGCCCGGATTATCGAACGCTTCAGGCGCTGGATGCTGTGATTCGCGAGCGCGGTTTTGAGCGTGCGGCCCAAAAACTCTGCATCACGCAGTCTGCGGTGTCACAGCGCATTAAACAGCTGGAAAATTTATTTGGTCAGCCGCTGCTGGTGCGTACCGTGCCGCCGCGTCCGACCGAGCAAGGACAAAAACTGCTGGCACTGTTACATCAAGTCGAGTTGCTGGAAGAAGAGTGGCTGGGTGATGACAACGGCGGCACCACGCCATTGCTGCTGTCACTGGCGGTCAACGCCGACAGTCTGGCGACCTGGCTGCTGCCTGCGCTGAAAGATGTGCTGGCCGATTCACCGGTGCGCCTGAATCTGCAGGTCGAAGATGAAACCCGTACTCAGGAACGCCTGCGTCGTGGTGAAGTGGTTGGTGCTGTCAGTATTCAACCGCAGCCGCTGCCGAGCTGTCTGGTGGATCAATTGGGTGCACTGGATTATCTGTTCTGCGCCTCGCCGGATTTTGCTGCGCGCTACTTCCCGAATGGCGTCACGCGTTCGGCTTTGTTGAAAGCTCCCGCGGTGGCGTTTGACCATCTCGATGATATGCATCAGGCGTTTTTACAGCAGAACTTTGATCTGTCCCCGGGTAGCGTACCGTGCCACATTGTTAACTCGTCGGAAGCCTTCGTGCAGCTGGCGCGTCAGGGTTCGGTGTGCTGTATGATCCCGCACTTACAGATTGAGCGTGAACTGGCACAAGGGGATTTGGTGGATTTGACGCCGGGTCTTTATCAGCGTCGCATGCTTTACTGGCACCGCTTCGCGCCAGAGAGCCGCTTAATGCGCAGCGTGACGGATGCATTGATTGCACACGGTCATCGCGTATTGCGTCAGGATACGGCGACAGCCTAATCCCAATTACCGATGAGCATAGCGGCGCGGTATATCGCATGAATGAACAGCAGTATTGCTGCCGTTCAGCGCCATAAATCACGCCGCTATGATTCAACACATCAGATTACTGAGCTGTATTCGGCTTAATCTCGAACACCACATCCACCTGATCGTCAAAGTGAATGCTCTGCTGCTCATAGGTCTGCTGCGCGGTGGTATCCGCAGGGGCGGCAGCCGCTTTGTACATGCGCGCCATTGGCATTGGCTGATAGTTCGCCACGTGATAGCGGATGCTGTATACCGGGCCTAATTTCGCATTAAAGCCTTCTGCCAATGCGCCTGCCTGCTGAGTGGCGTTAGCAATCGCCGCTTTGCGTGCCTGATCTTTATAAGCATCGGCATTCGCCACGCCCAGCTCTACCGAACGGATTTCATTCAGGCCGGATTTCAGCGCGCCGTCCAGCAACTCATTCAGTTTATCCAGCTGACGTAAGGTCACCTGCACCTGACGCACCGCACGATAACCTTTCAGTACGGACTTCCCTTCTTTGGTGTAGTCATACTCGGGTTGCGTGCTCAGGTTTGCCGCATCAATATCTTTCTTTTCGATACCGCTCTTTTGCAGGAAATCGAAATATTGCGCCACGCGGTCATCAGCTTGTTTTTTCGCATCTGCCGCATCTTTCGAAGAAACATTCACCACGATGGAGAGTGTCGCGATATCCGGACGGGCATCAACGCTTGCCTGACCTGAGGTCACAACATGCGGGCCATTCGGGACTTCACCCGCTTGTACCATCGCTGACATTACGCCAGTGCTCATAACGGCGGCCAGCGCCAGTGCTTTCAGTTTCACGAAAGTCCTCCTTGAAGGTTCAATTTACAGGTCGCCACTATGGCTAAACCTAAAACACATTACTATGCGTGATGGTCTGAGTTTGAAATCACCAAAAAGTTCGGATAACGGCGTTTTTAACGTATCCGCGATCGCAAAACTATGCTGACAGATTCGCGGAAAGTTCGCCTTGATGTTTCTATTAAAGAAACAATTCTAACCTCCGGGAGAGTTGTATTATGACAGAGCAGCCCCTTAGCCACAGCGCCGATGCCGTACGCGCCGGACGGACCCGATTCCTGATGTTGGGACTGGTGTTTATCAACATCATCATCAACTACATGGATCGTACCAATCTCTCTGTGGCCGCCACGCAAATGGCCGGTGAACTGCGCTTTACGCCAATGGAGATGGGGTTGATCTTCTCAGCATTTGGCTGGATCTATGCGGCGCTGCAGATCCCCGGAGGCTTTCTTATCGATCGTCTCGGCGCGCGACTGGTGTATGGCGTAGGACTGTTTGCCTGGTCATTGATCACCGCTCTGCATGCGCTCGCCAACAGCTTCGGTGCGCTCTTCGGACTACGTCTGGGCGTTGGTGCTTTTGAAGCGCCGGTGATGCCTTCGAATAACCGCGTAATATCCAGCTGGTTCCCGGAACAGGAGCGTGCCAGCGCCATCGGCATTTACTCCTCGGCCCAGTTCGTTGGACTCGCCTGCATGACGCCACTTCTGTTTCACGTGCAGGATGCCTTTGGCTGGCGCGGACTGTTTCTGATCACCGGTGTGGCCGGGATGATCTGGGCGCTGGTGTGGTATCTGCTTTACCGTGAGCCACATGAGCATAAAGGCGTGTCAGAAGCCGAATTAAACTACCTGCGCAGCAACGGTGCCTTACTCGAGAGCCGTCAGCACACGCTGCAGCCGAAGGCCCGCTGGGCCGATCTGGCACAAATGTTCCGCAGCCGCAAACTGGTGGGTATCTATATCGGCCAGTTCACCATCTCCGCCACCTTTTGGTTCTTCCTCACCTGGTTCCCGACCTATCTGGTGGAGTATCGCCATATGGGCTTCATTAAAAGCGGCTATGTGGCTTCCGTGCCCTACTTCGCCGCTTTCTGTGGCGTACTGCTGGCAGGTTTCGCTTCGGATCGCATGATACGCCGAGGCGTGTCGCCCAGCGTGGCGCGTAAATTGCCGGTGATCCTTGGCCTGTTCCTGACGCTGTTTATTCTTGGCGCCAATTACACCGACGACGCCACGCTCATCGTGCTGTTTATGTCGCTGGCGTTTTTTGGCAACGGCCTCGCGACCATCACTTGGGTGTTTGTCACCGCACTGGCACCTCGCCATCTGATTGGCTTAGCGGGCGGCGTATTCAATTTCACCGGTGCGCTTTCCGCTATTGTGGTGCCGATTGCCATTGGCGCGTTGATCGATGGCGACAATTTCGCGCCAGCACTCGGCTTTATTGCCGTGCTGGCCGCGATAGGCATTTGCAGCTATCTGTTCGTGGTCGGGAAAATCGAGCATGTCAGCGCGCACTGATCAGCACTTTCGCCAGCGACTGCAACTGCGTCACCCGCTGCTGCAGATGCGCATCATCTGCCTGCCAGATTTTGGCAAACGCCAGCGCGGCGCGGTTATTATTGATTGGCTGCGCCATGCTGATTTCGCCGTCATTACGGTGCCAGATCAAGTGGTTTGCATCACGCTTGCGCGCCAGCAACGGCGCCATCTGCGCCCACTGTTCGTCGGTAAATCTTGGACGCAACTGCTCATCACTCTCTGTCGCCAGCAGCGACACACCAATCACCGACTGCCACGCCGGCAGCATGCGGAAACCGGCCAGCGCCTGGCTGGCACTGGTGCGCTCACCCGGTTCGGAGTGCCAGATGTAAATCACCTGGTCCTCCCACAACACGCCCAGCGCCACCACGATATCGCGTGGCGCGTGTGCTTCCAGTTGCGGCAGCGCCTGGGCAAACAGCGAGGAGCCGCGAATCGCCTGCGCCGCCAGAGCATGAATCCCCGGGCCGGGCAAATAGCGGCGATGTTCGTCCTGAATCGTCAGGCCAATCGAGGCCATGGTCATCAGCAGGCGGTTAACGCGTGTGCTGTTCATGTCCATCTGTCGCGCCAGTTCACGGCAGCCCACGGCTTTATCGCTGGAAACCAAATACTGCAAGCAGCGAATCCCATCAATCAGGCTTTGGTTGGGTTGAGAAGACATAGTTCACCCTGTGGCGCTCAAAACACCAATCTTAGCTTCAGCATGACAGGAAGCAAATGATGCAGACTTTCTCTTCGCAAAATGCGCGTCACTTCCCAGAGCAAAAATTACAGGCCGATTTGTTGGTGGCGGGCGGTGGGCTCGCGGGCGTGTGTGCCGCACTGGCCGCCGCGCGTGACGGATTACAGGTGGTGTTGGTTCAGGATCGCCCGGTGCTGGGTGGCAACGCATCGAGTGAAGTGCGCTTGTGGGCCAACGGGGCGACATCGCATATGGGCAACAACAACCGCTGGGCGCGCGAAGGCGGCATCATGGGCGAGATCATGGAGGAAAACCTGTGGCGCAACAAAGAGGGCAATCCGGTGCTGTTCGATATGGTGCTGCTGGATTTGGTGCAGTCGCAGCCCGGATTAACCCTGTTGCTCAATACCGTGGTCACCGATATCGAGAAATCAGACCGTCATTTGCAATCGGTGCAGGCCTTCAACGCCATCAATCAGACCCGCTATCACGTTAAGGCCAGCCAGTTTATTGATGCCAGCGGCGATGGCGTGCTGGGATATCTGGCGGGCGCAGCGCATCGCGTGGGTGCGGAAACCGTTGAAGAGTTTGGCGAAAAGATGGCGCCAGGCGAACATTTTGGCCACAAACTCGGCCACTCAATCTACTTCTACACCAAACGTACTTCGCAGCCGGTTCGCTTTGTCCCGCCCTCTTTTGCGCTTAAAGAGATTACCGCCATTCCGCGTTACAAACGCCTGACCTCCGATCTTAACGGCTGTGATTTGTGGTGGCTGGAATGGGGCGGACGGCTCGATACGGTGCACGAAAGCGAAACCATCAAATGGGAGCTGTGGAAAATCGTCTGGGGCGTTTGGGATTACATTAAAAACTCCGGCGAGTTCCCGGATGCCGATAACCTGACCATTGAGTGGGTAGGATTAATTCCCGGCAAACGCGAGAGTCGTCGCTTCCTTGGCGACACCCTGCTCTGCCAGCAGGACATCATCGAACAGCGCGATCACTACGACGCCGTCGCCTACGGCGGCTGGTCGATTGACCTGCATCCGGCCGATGGCGTCTACAGCGAACACGATGGCTGTCGCCAGTTTCACAGCAAAGGCACCTATACCATTCCATTCCGTGCGCTATACAGTCAGTCGCTGAATAATCTGCTGCTCACCGGTCGCTTAATTTCAGCCACCCACGTGGCCTTTGGCAGCGCGCGCGTGATGTGCACCTGCGGCGTACTGGGTGAAGTGGTGGGACGTGCGGCGGCAATCTGTCAGCAGCAGCAACTCACGCCAGCACAGTTAGCCCAGCCTGCTCACGTAACGCAGCTGCAGCAACGCCTGCTGCGCGAAGGGGCATACATCCCACGCCAGCAGCTTGCAAACCCGGTCAGCGATGCGCATATTGCGGTCAGCAGCACCCTGCAACTTAGCGCCCTGCCTGCCGATGCCGGTTGGCAGCCGCTGCACTCTCGCTGCGCTCTGCTACTGCCGTTAAAAGCCGGTGAACGTTTACCCGCGATAACCGTTCAACTGCGCGCTAAACAGACGCAGAAGCTGCAGGTTTCGCTGCTCACCAGTGACAATCCGGCCAACACCTGCGGCGATCAGCACATCGCCAACCAGACAATCACGGTTAACGACCAGGGCAGCTACCGCCTGAGTTTTGATTACCGTGCGGATGTCGATCGTTATTTGTTTATCGCCTTCGAAGAGCAGCCAGAGATTGAAGTGGCACTTACCCGCCAGCGCTTGCCAGGCGTGATGATGGTGTTCAACAGCCTCAATCCGCGCGTCGCCAAACGCACAAGGCAGCTCAATGACGGCGATTACGGCGTGGACGAGTTTGATTTCTGGCTGCCGCGCCGTGCGCCACATCAGGTGCTGCTGGCGTTCGCGCTGGAGACGCCGTTAAAACTCTGGCATCGCGATTATTTACTCAACGGCAAATTGCGCCCGGAACAGCACACCAACTGTTGGGTGCCAGCACTGGATGATGCCCAGCCAGCTGCCACCTGGCGATGGGAACAGCAGCAACACGCACGCCAAATCACCCTGCTGTTTGATAACGACTTTGACCACGCGATGGAGACGGTGCAGATGGGCCATGCTCAAGCGGTGACACCGCACTGCACCACGCATTATCGGTTATGGCTGGATGAGATGTTACTGGTAGAAGTGCGGGAGAATCATCACTCGCTGTGCCACCACGCTGTGCCGCAGGATGTCAGTTTCCGGCAGATACGCTTAGAGCTGATTGCCAGTGCGGGCGCGCTACCCGCACTGTACGGTTTACATCTGCATCAGAACGCGGCAATGCCCTGACGCGCTAACTGGATGGCGATAAACCACATCACGCCGCCCACCAGCAGATTGATGATGCGCTGGGCGCGCACTGTGCGCAGACGCGGTGACAGCCATGCGGCTAACAGCGCCAGACCAAAGAACCAGATAATTGACGCGCTCACTGTGCCCAACGCGAACCACTGGCGTGCGGCGGTAGAAGGCAGCTGACTGCCCAGGCTACCGAGCACCACGAAAGTATCGAGGTAGACATGCGGATTGAGCCAGGTCACCGCCACGATGGTAGCAATAATGCGCCAGCGGCCTTGCTTCATCACCACATCATCGGCCAGCGTCACATCACCCTGCCATGCGCTGCGCAGTGCGCCCCAGCCGTACCACAGCAGAAACGCCACGCCGGCCCAGGTAATTAGCATCAGCATAATGGGGGATTGATTTAGCAGCGCACTGCCGCCGAAGATGCCGCCGCAAATCAGCACGATATCGCTCAGGGTGCACAATCCTGCAGTCATCAAATGGTAGTGGCGTTTAATGCCCTGGTTCATCACGAATGCGTTTTGCGGGCCCAATGGCAGAATGAGTGCAGCCCCAAGAGCAAGCCCTTGTAAATAAACAGATAACACGTTGATAGTCCTGAATAACGAGGTAATGCGATGCAGTATAGTGACGCGAGGATATTAGTGGAAATTGAAAGATTTAATCAGGCATTAGAGAAAATAATAAGGTCGCCATAAATGACGACCTTTATACGATGTTGTGCAGTTTACCGTTCAAAACACAAGGCTACTGAGTGATTACTCGGCTTGTGCAGCTTGCTGCTCACTTTTCACCTGGTGCAGATGCACATCCATCTGCGGATACGGAATGCCAATACCCTTCGCGTCCAGTGCACGTTTGAAGTTCTTCAGCAGATCCCAGTACACGTTTTGCAGGTCACCGCTTTTGCTCCAGCAGCGCACCACAAAGTTCAGTGAAGAGGCGGCCAGTTCGTTCAGTCCGATCTGAATCCCCATCTCTTTCAGCACACGCTCATCGGCTTCGACGACTTCACGTAATAGCTCGATCACCTGATCAACGTCCGCATCATAGGCCACGCCGATAATAAACTCGTTACGACGAATCGGCTCACGCGAGAAGTTAACGATGTTGGCGGCGATGATTTTACCGTTCGGGATCACCACGATTTTGCCATCCACGGTTTTCAGCGTGGTAGAGAAAATCTGCACGTTTTGCACTGTACCCATCACGCCCAAATCAACGAACTCACCGGTTTTGAACGGACGGAAGGTCACCAGCAGCACGCCCGCTGCAAGGTTGGACAGAGACCCTTGCAGTGCCAGACCCACGGCCAAGCCAGCGGCACCCAGTACGGCAATCACCGAGGCGGTTTGCACGCCCACGCGACCCAGCGCCGCAATTAAGGTGAAAGCGATAATGCCGTAGCGCACCAGGGCAGAGAGGAAGTCTGCAACGGTAGCGTCGATATGACGCGCCTGCAGCACGCGATTAATCGTATTTGAAACGATACGCGCAATGAACATACCAATAATGATGGTGATGATCGCCGCAACGATATTCACCGCATAGCTCAGAATCAGTGCCTGATTACGTACCAGCCAGCCGCCGGCACTATTAATGCCATCGACGACATTTAAGTCTTCCATTTGTTAGCCCTGTTGTTGAGTTTCCCGCAGGAAAATGCAAAAACGGCCAGATCAGCTCCGGCACTCCCGTGTACAAGGGTAAACAAAAATGGCATGAAGCGCCAAAGATGGGCTGAATTTACTCATTATTCCGAATCGAATGCATAAAAAAAGGCCCTTTCGGGCCTTTTTTGTACTGTAAGGAAAAATTACAGCACGTCGACAGCGTTCAGCTCTTTGAAAGCCTGCTCTAAACGCACAACCATTGAAGCCTGTGCAGAGCGCAGCCATACGCGTGGGTCGTAATATTTCTTGTTCGGGCTATCCACGCCATTTGGGTTACCCAGCTGGCCTTGCAGATAGTCTTCGTTCTTTTTGTAGTACTGCAGGATGCCGTCCCAGGTCGCCCATTGGGTATCGGTATCGATGTTCATCTTGATTACGCCGTAACCAATTGACTCTTCGATTTCTGCAGCAGAAGAACCTGAACCACCGTGGAATACGAAATCCAGCGCGTTGTGCGGCAGATTGTGTTTCTTGGTCACGTATTCCTGAGAATCACGCAGGATGGTTGGAGTCAGTTTCACGTTGCCTGGCTTGTACACGCCGTGCACGTTACCGAATGAAGCGGCGATGGTGAAACGCGGGCTGATTTTGCTCAGCTCGGTGTACGCGTAATCAACGTCTTCTGGCTGGGTGTACAGGGCAGAAGCGTCCATGTGGCTGTTGTCCACGCCGTCTTCTTCACCACCGGTGCAACCCAGTTCGATTTCCAGGGTCATGTCGATTTTCGCCATGCGCGCCAGGTATTTAGAAGAGATCTCGATGTTCTCTTCCAGTGACTCTTCTGACAGATCAATCATGTGAGAAGAGAACAGTGGCTTACCGGTTTTCTTGAAGTGCTCTTCACCGGCATCCAGCAGACCGTCGATCCATGGCAGCAGTTTCTTAGCACAGTGGTCGGTGTGCAGAATGACTGGCACGCCGTACTGTTCAGCCATCAGATGCACATGGTGCGCACCGGCGATAGCGCCGAAGATTGCTGCGCCCTGTGGCTTGTCGGTTTTGAAACCTTTACCGGCGATGAAGGCAGCACCACCATTGGAGAACTGAACGATGACCGGCGCTTTAACTTTGGCCGCAGCTTCCAGTACCGCGTTGATGGAGTCCGTGCCGACGCAGTTAACTGCAGGCAGAGCGAATTTGTTTTCTTTCGCTACTTGGAAAACTTTCTGAACGTCATCACCAGTGACAACGCCGGGTTTTACGAAATCAAAAATTTTAGACATGGTTGTGTCCTGTTTCGTTACCGTTCATCCCACAAAGGGACGTCGATTTTTTGCCCAGGATGGGCAAGCCTTCAGACGGCGCCGAAGCGCCGCCCCCAAAAATTACTGCTTAGCGCGCTCTTCCAGCATTGCTACAGCGGGCAGTTTTTTACCTTCTACGAACTCGAGGAATGCGCCACCGCCGGTAGAGATGTAGGAGATCTTGTCTTCGATACCGAACAGATCAATCGCTGCCAGGGTATCGCCGCCGCCCGCTACAGAGAACGCGTCGCTGTCTGCAATCGCGTTCGCCACGATTTCGGTGCCTTTGCGGAAGTTCGGGAATTCGAACACGCCAACCGGACCGTTCCACAGGATGGTTTTTGCCTCTCTCAGCAGTTTTGCCATCGCCTGTGCGGTTTCGTCACCGAAGTCCATAATCTCTTCGTTATCCGCCACTTCGGAAACCTTTTTCACGGTTGCCGGGGCAGTTTCAGAGAATTCCGTTCCGACGCGTGAGTCGGTTGGAACCGGAATACCGTGCTCGTCACGCAGCTTTTTCGCCGCTTCAACGAAGTCTGGTTCGTACAGTGATTTACCGACGTTGTTGTCGATAGCCACGAAGGTGTTAGCGATACCGCCACCAACGATCACGGTGTCAGCGATTTTCACCAGAGACTGCAGCACGTCGAATTTGGTCGACACTTTAGAACCACCAACAACCGCCACCAGCGGACGCTGTGGGTTGCTCATTACTTTACCCAGCGCTTCCAGCTCAGCAGAGAGCAGCGGGCCAGCACAAGCGATAGGGGCGAACTTGCCCACACCGTGGGTTGAAGCCTGCGCACGGTGCGCAGTACCGAAGGCATCCATCACGAACACGTCGCACAGGGCGGCATATTTCTTCGACAGCGTCTCTTCGTCTTTCTTCTCGCCTTTGTTAAAGCGCACGTTTTCCAGCACCACCAGTTCACCCGCGCCGACTTCAACGCCGTCGAGGTAGTCTTTCGCCAGGGTCACGTTAGTGCCGTTCAGTTTGTCTTTCAGGTAGTTAACAACCGGCAGGAGCGAGAACTCTTCGTTGTATTCACCTTCGGTCGGACGACCCAGGTGAGAGGTAACCATCACTTTCGCGCCCTGTTTCAACGCCGCTTCGATGGTAGGCAGAGAAGCACGGATACGTGCATCTGACGTCACTTTCCCTTCTTTCACTGGCACGTTGAGATCGGCACGGATCAGAACGCGTTTACCAGTAAGATCCAGATCGGTCATCTTAATTACAGACATGGTGAACCCTCTCGTTGATTCTCATAAGTTTTGCCAGACGCAGTCCGCGTCTTACCTGAAACCGCTTGCGGCCATTGCTAACGTGGTGTCGATCATGCGGTTAGCAAAGCCCCATTCGTTGTCACACCAAACCAAGGTCTTGATCAGGTGATGACCACTGACCCGCGTTTGCGTGCCATCGACTATGGCACTGTGCGGATCATGGTTAAAATCTACTGAGACTAACGGTAATTCCGTATAGTCAACTATACCACGAAACGCCCCTTCTGACGCGTTTTGCAGCAACGCATTGACCTCACACGCCTTCACGGCTTCGCGTACCGAAACGCTCAAATCAATGGCTGTCACGTTGATCGTGGGCACGCGCACAGCGATGGCTTCGAAGCGGTCATTAAATTTCGGAAAAATACGGGTAATGCCCGCAGCAAGACGCGTATCCACCGGAATGATCGATTGGCTGGCGGCACGGGTACGACGCAGATCGCTGTGATAGGCGTCAATCACCTGTTGGTCGTGCATTGCCGAGTGAATAGTGGTCACGGTGCCCGATTCAATGCCGAAGGCGTCATCCAGCAACTTGATCACCGGAATAATACAGTTGGTGGTGCAGGATGCGTTGGAGACAATGCGGTCAGTTTGTTTAAGAGCTTGTTCGTTAACGCCGAACACCACGGTGGCATCCAGGTCATTACCGCCCGGGTGCGAGAACAACACCTTCTTCGCGCCCGCTTGCAGATGTGCTTCGCCATCTGCGCGGCTGCCATACACGCCGGTGCAATCCAATACGATATCGACGTTCAGTTCCTGCCATGGCAGTGCATCGATATCGGCCAGGTGCAGAATGCGGATGGTGTCGTCGCCCACGAACAGCTGATCGCGCTCCTGGCGCACATCCCAGGCAAAGCGGCCATGGCTGGTGTCATACTTCAGCAAATGCGCCATGCCGGTGGCTTCAGCCAGTTCGTTGATCGCCACCACGGTAATTTCAGCGCGGCGGCCGGTTTCATACAACGCACGCAGCACATTGCGTCCGATACGACCAAAACCATTAATTGCTATGCGAACGGTCATCTCACTTCCTGCAACAACAGCCAAAAAAACGTGCCAAATACCTTGAGCGTTTCGCTGCGTTTTGTACAGGGAATTATTGCCCGCTTAACGTTGCAAAATGATGCCGCTCAATTGCAACTGAAACGGTTCAGCTAGAATAAAGCATGCGCGGAATAACAGGAATGATTGCGATCAATTGCGCTGCTGATTATTGGATCTACGTCACATATTTCGCATGTAAAAATTATTACTGCAGGAATAATTGAAGCGTTTCAGGTTGAAGGCGGGTTCTGAAATGAAAAAAGGTGCGCATAAAGCGCACCTTCGTTAGCGATCATCTAACCTGTCGGGCCGCCCTTGATGGCGACCGCTGATTACAGAATAGATTTTGCGATGTTCACCACGTTCTCAACGGTGAAGCCGAACTCTTTGAACAGCAGCTCTGCCGGAGCAGACTCACCGAAGGTGGTCATACCGACGATAGCGCCATTCAGGCCGGTGTATTTGAACCAGTAATCGGCGATACCCGCTTCGATAGCCACACGTGCAGCAACTGCTTTCGGCAGTACAGATTCACGGTAAGCCGCGTCCTGCTTGTCGAAAGCGTCGGTTGAAGGCATAGAGACCACGCGCACTTTGCGGCCTTCGCTGGTCAGCTTGTCATAAGCGGCAACGGCCAGTTCCACTTCTGAACCGGTAGCGATCAGAATCAGCTCTGGCGTACCTTCGCTGTCTTTCAGCACATAACCACCGCGTGCCACGTTTGCCAGCTGCTCAGCGGTACGATCCTGCTGCGCCAGGTTCTGACGAGAGAAGATCAGGGCTGATGGGCCGTCTACGCGCTCGATAGCGTATTTCCAGGCAACCGCAGACTCAACCTGGTCACATGGACGCCACAGGCTCATGTTTGGTGTTACGCGCAGGCTGGCCATCTGCTCAACCGGCTGGTGCGTTGGACCATCTTCACCCAGACCGATTGAGTCATGGGTATAAACCATGATCTGACGAATCTTCATCAGTGCAGCCATACGTGCCGCGTTACGCGCGTATTCTACGAACATCAGGAAGGTTGCGGTGTACGGCAGGAAACCACCGTGCAGCGCGATACCGTTGGCGATCGCGGTCATACCGAATTCGCGCACACCATAATGGATGTAGTTACCGGCTGCATCTTCGTTGATTGGCTTAGAACCAGACCACATAGTCAGGTTGCTTGGCGCCAGGTCAGCCGATCCACCCATATATTCCGGCAGGATCTTACCGAAGGCTTCAATCGCGTTCTGGGAAGCTTTACGGCTGGCGATTTTAGCTGGGTTAGCCTGCAGCTGTTCAATGAACTTCTGCGACTCAGTTTCCCAGTTAGCTGGCAGCTCGTTGTTGGTACGACGCGTGAACTCAGCAGCCAGTTCAGGATGAGCAGCAGCATAAGCAGCAAACTTCTGATCCCATGCGGACTCTTTCGCCTGACCAGCTTCTTTCGCATCCCACTGCGCGTAGATGTCTGAAGGAATTTCAAACGGCGCGTGGTTCCAGCCCAGTTGCTTACGGGTCAGTGCGATTTCGTCGTCGCCCAGCGGTGCGCCGTGTGAATCGTGGGTACCGGCTTTGTTCGGAGAACCGAAACCGATGATGGTTTTGCACATCAGCAGTGAAGGTTTGTCTGAAACCGCTTTGGCTTCTTCTACTGCTTTCTTGATGGCGTCAGCATCGTGACCGTCTACGCCACGCACTACGTGCCAGCCGTAAGCTTCGAAGCGAGCGGCGGTATCGTCAGTGAACCAGCCATCAACGTGACCATCGATAGAAATGCCGTTGTCATCATAGAAGGCAACCAGTTTACCCAGTTTCAGGGTACCGGCGATTGAGCACACTTCGTGTGAGATGCCTTCCATCATGCAGCCGTCGCCCATGAACACGTAGGTGTTGTGGTCAACGATGTCATGGCCTGGGCGGTTGAACTGTGCCGCTAAAGTGCGCTCAGCGATGGCGAAGCCGACTGCGTTAGCGATACCCTGGCCCAGTGGACCGGTAGTGGTTTCAACGCCAGCGGTATAACCGTATTCTGGGTGGCCTGGAGTTTTAGAGTGCAGCTGACGGAAGTTCTGCAGCTCGCTCATCGGCAGGTCGTAACCGGTGAGGTGCAGCAGGCTATAAATCAGCATGGAGCCGTGACCGTTAGACAGCACGAAGCGGTCACGATCTGCCCACAGCGGGTTAGTCGGATTGTGGTTCAGGAAGTCACGCCACAGCACTTCGGCGATGTCCGCCATGCCCATCGGGGCACCAGGATGTCCCGATTTGGCTTTTTGTACTGCATCCATACTTAACGCGCGAATGGCGTTGGCAAGCTCTTTACGAGAGGGCATCTTCTACTCCAGGTCGGATTAATGCTCCGCCGCGATTAACGTATTGTAATTAATCAGTTATCAGGCGAAGCGAGAAAAAAGTCGCACATCAATGTACATGAAAATCGGGGCAAAAGTACATGCGTCGACGTGCTAAATAGCGGGTAAACGGTTGCAATTCGGGGCTTGTCTGCTAGCCAGTGAACAGGATGCGAGCTATAAACAAAGCGTTTGAACACCGATCTCAATTTCAGGTGTTTGTTTTCTCTACCTTGTTACGCAAAGGACCTCTAAATGAAAATCCGCGCCACAATTATTGCTGTGGGAATCGCTTCGCTGCTGAGCGGTTGCGAAGGAATGGACAACAACGCGCTGCTGCAATCCGGCGCGCAGGCCTATCAGGCTTATACGTTGAATGATTCACAAGTGAAGCAGCTGAGCGATCAGTCTTGTGCCCAGATGGACAAAGACAACCAGCTCGCGCCTGCCAATAGTGAATATCAGCAGCGCCTGAACAAAATCGCCGCTGCGCTGGGCGATAACATCAATGGCGTGCCGGCCAACTACAAAGTCTATCTGACCAAAGATGTGAATGCGTGGGCGATGGCCAACGGCTGCATCCGCGTTTATAGCGGCTTAATGGATATGATGACGGACAACGAAGTGGAAGGTGTGCTCGGCCACGAGATGGGCCACGTTGCGCTCGGCCATACGCGCAAAGCGATGCAGGTTGCCTACGCCACCACGGCGGCACGCACTGCTGCGGCCTCGGTGGGCGGCGTGATTGGTCAGCTTTCGCAGTCACAGCTGGGCGATCTGAGTGAGAAGCTGGTCAATGCGCAGTTCTCGCAAACACAGGAGTCGCAGGCGGATGATTACTCTTATGATCTGCTGAAAAAGCGCGGTGTTAATCCACTCGGCTTAGCCACCAGTTTTGAGAAGCTGGCAAAAATGCAGCAAGGCCAAACGAGTTCGATGTTCGATTCGCACCCGGATTCCGCAGCACGTGCACAGCACATCCGCGATCGTATTGCGGCAGATGGCAAATAATCGGCCATAAAAAGGAGCGCCATGTGCGCTCCTGTTCTCAGCTTCAACAGCTAGCGCTTAAACAGATCATCCACCATCGAACCTAAATCCATTTGGTTGTTGTGCAGACTCTGCTCATCAAGTTGACCTTGCGGTGACATCTTATCGATCAACTGTGGCAACAGCGCCGCCAGCGTGCCGGAAGCGCCATTCACATCGGTGCCCAGCTTATCGGCCAGCGACTGCAACTCCTCCTGACCGAAAGCATTCTGAATCTCACCGCCGCCGACCTGTTGATTGCCGCCAGTACCGATCCACGACCCCAGCACCTCGCCAAGCCCGCCTTGTTGAAACTTCTGCAGCAGCACTTCGATTCCGCCCTGCTCCTGCACCCAATTCCAGATCGCCTGCAACTGACCCAACTGATTGCCTTGCCCGTTGCTGTTCCCCAGCGAACCCACTAATTCATCCAGAAAGCCCATGGTGACCTCCGAAGATTCTCAAACCGTGATTAACGAAGCGATAAATAACGCTACGCCCAAAAGTATAGCTACAGGGTGCCGATAACGAATTGTCACCGTTAAGTTGTTGAGCCGTTGATGCGAGAAGCGTGACAATGGTCTGAACTCGCCACACGAGGCCATGTCATAGTGAGTATGGTCTACACTGACCGTTTGTTTTCAGGCGATATCAGAGAGAGTCACCGGAGCACCACATACTATGTTGACCATTCTGATTATTCTCGCCGTCGTTATTGCGATTGTGCTGATTGGCGCGTATCTGGTGATACGTTCAGCAGCCAAAGATGTGAATGACGATTATTAGGAACCGGGGACGTCGAGGGCAATGGATCGCCCCATCAGCTATCACCCTTTCTTAATCACTCTGCGCCGCTCAAAACAAATCCCAACCCACTTCACAGATTGACATCATTGCTATCAATGCGCGTTGAGAAAGGACGATAAACATCAGTAGACGAATTCGCGTGGAGAATGAGAAAGCAGAAACGTGATGATGGCGAGACTTCACCGGTATTGAATATGGCAAATTGAGAAAGTCAGAGAAAGATTACATCTTGCGTGCGTGGCTCTAGGAGCCGAGGAGCGTCGAATGCTGGCAATTCAAATCGTTACCGCTGTCGCGTTAGTTGCAGGTGCTGGGCGTCATTTTTTACGTTCGACCATGAACGATATAAATGATGACTATTAGGAATTGCCAACAGGAGGGCAAGGCATGGGGCCCTGCCCTCCGAGTAATTAGCCTTTATTAGCTGCCTGTACGTGCAGCATATCCAGCGCCAGTGTAGCCGCCGCCAGTGAAGTCAGATCAGCGTGGTCATAACCCGGCGCCACTTCCACCAGATCCATCCCGACGATGTTCATACCCTGCAAGCCACGAATCAGCTTGGTAGCTTTATCGCTGGTCAGTCCGCCGATCACTGGCGTGCCGGTGCCCGGTGCATGTGCCGGATCCAGACAGTCGATATCAAAGGTCAGATACACCGGCAGATCACCCACGGTGCGTTTCACTTCCGCCAGAATGTCATCGACGCTGCGATCGTTAACCTGCGCTGCATCCAGCACGTTAAAGCCAAGGCTCTTGTCGAACTCAGTGCGGATACCAATCTGCACAGAGTGTTTCGGATCGATCAGACCTTCTTTCGGCGCGGTGAAGAACATGGTGCCGTGGTCGAAGGTTGGACCGTTGGAGTAGGTGTCTGTGTGTGCATCAAAGTGCACCAATGCCATCTTACCGAAGTGCTTAGCGTGGGCACGCAGCAGTGGCAGCGTGACATAGTGATCGCCCCCGAAGGTCAGCATACGCTTACCGTTTGCCAACAGCTTCTCAGCGTGCGCCTGCAGTTTGTCAGAGAGATCCTGTGAATCACCGAATGCATAAACCAGATCACCACAATCCACCACGTTTAGGCGCTGACGCAGATCGAAGTCCCACGGCCAGCGGCAACCTTCCCATGCGAGGTTAGTAGAGATCTGGCGAATCGCACCCGGCCCTAAACGGCTGCCCGGACGACCTGAAGTTGCGGCATCGAAAGGTACACCAGTGATCACCCACTCAGCATCGCTGTCGTAAGGCTGGAAGTTCACCGGGAAGCGCATGAAACCGAAGGCGTTAGAAACCAGGGAGTTATCGTACTGATTGCCCAGGGTGTTATACATAACTTGTCCTCTTTAGATCCGTGAGTCGGTTAGCCACTAAGGTATAGATGAAAAAAATCCCCTCCGCGTCGTTAGGCCCGACGAGGAAGGGATTTGTTGTACGTGATTATCGCGAAGAATCAGGCGACCTGCAATCGTCGCCTTTCAAATGTAACAACTACTACTTTTTGTAAAATTCAGTGGATTGTCTCGTGAATGAATTGATTAGCAGTGTTGATTTCACGATGCGGAGCAAGGTTAAAAGCAGAAACGAAAAAATAAATTAAATTCAATACATTCAATCTGTTGTCATAAATCGGATGTATGGATTAGTTCAATAGGCCTTACAGATAATTTGCAAAATATTAATAGACGAAAACGTTTAGGATTATTTCGACATGATCTGTAACTTAAGCCGTCAAAATTAGGGAAAACTCTTACAGACAAGCAGGGACTAGCTGTTCAAGTGGATGGATTCATATCAACTCTAAACCATCTGATTGTGCTAAATGGCATCACGTCTATCGCGTATTCATCAGCTCTAATCTTTTGAATTTACGTAAAATATGCTGATTGTTTCAGCACCCTCGTCTGAAAAACTATAAACCTCCCCCCTACACCGCCCTTATTGCGTACAGTGCATTGGTAGCTGTTAAGCCAGGGGCGGTAGCGTGTAAAAATCCCACCCAATTCAAATGAGTTAAATCAATGGCCAGAAGTGGATTTGAAGTCCAGCAAGCTGCCGTAAAGGCATTATTCCTGCGTGAAATACGAACACGATTTGGTAAATATCGATTGGGTTATTTTTGGGCAATATTGGAACCAGCTGCGCATTTATTAGTTTTACTGGGTATTTTCGGTTTCATCATGCACCGAACCATGCCAGACATATCGTTTCCGGTATTTTTGTTAAATGGTATTATTCCTTATTTTATTTTCAGTAATATTAGCAATCGTTCAGTTGGTGCTATTGAAGCGAATCAGGGGTTATTTAATTATCGTCCAGTAAAACCAATCGACACTATCATTTCCCGTGCTCTACTCGAAACATTGATTTATATAGCGGTCTATATATTGTTAATGGTCGTTGTTTGGTTAGCTGGTGAGTACTTTGAAATTGTTAACTTATTACAGCTTGTTGCCACATGGTCATTGTTAGTAATTTTCTCATGTGGAATAGGATTAACATTTATGGTTGTTGGTAAAATGCTGCCTGAAACTCAAAAGTTCTTACCAATTTTACTCAAACCACTTTACTTCATTTCCTGCATAATGTTTCCATTACACACCATCCCGAAAGAATATTGGTCCTATTTGTTGTGGAATCCAATTGTGCATGCTGTCGAACTTAGTAGAGAAGCTGTAATGCCGGGCTACATTAGTGAAGGCGTAAGCCTTGAGTACCTTTTTATTTCCTCATTATCAATATTCTTTATTGGTCTAGCATTATATCGAACTCGCGAGGGAGCAATGCTAACATCATGATAAAAATAGATAACCTAACGAAATCTTATCGTACCCCTTCTGGCCGTCATTATGTTTTTAAGAATTTAAACATTGAGTTACCGCCAGGTAAAAGTGTCGCATTGATTGGCCGAAATGGTGCTGGAAAATCAACTTTATTGCGAATGATAGGTGGCATTGACCGTCCTGATATTGGGCGTATTATCACTGAAAACTCCATTTCATGGCCGGTTGGCCTCTCAGGAGGATTTCAAGGCAGTTTAACCGGGCGTGAAAATGTAAAATTTGTTGCACGTCTTTATGCCAATAAAGGTGAGTTAACTGAGAAAGTGGAATTTGTTGAAAAATTTTCTGAATTAGGGAAGTACTTTGACATGCCAATTAAAACTTACTCCTCTGGTATGAAATCTCGCCTTGGGTTTGGATTGAGCATGGCATTTAAATTTGATTATTACCTTGTCGATGAAGTAACAGCTGTAGGAGATGAAAAATTCAAACAGAAATGCTCAGAACTATTTAGATCTAGGCATAGCGAATCAAACTTCATAATGGTATCTCATAGCCTTAATTCTTTAAAGGAATTTTGCGACATTGCTATATATGTTGGAAAGAATAACATTGTGAGCCTGCACGATAATGTAAGTGACGCCATAGAAATTTATAAAAAAAATGAGTTAAATTGACACCGACGAACTACTTTATAAATCCTAGCGCTTTTTAGATCTTTAGAAATTTTATATAGAGGCAGTTATGATTGTTAACCATGTAATGTCATCAGATGTTCACAGTGGGATTTTTACGGATTTATTAGAATACTACAGAAATTTTTGTGATGAAGATATACAAATTATTGACTCCGTTAATCCTATTGAAGACGCTGATATTTATCATTATCACCGACCTCATCTTGAGGAAAATCTAAAAAATAATTCAGTTGTTACGGTTCATCACGACATAAATGATACCGATGATTGGCTGAATTACGATAAATTTCATGACCGATACAATGAAGCCAAGTTAATACTATGCCTAAACAAAACTCAAGAAAGCATACTATCTAGACATGGTTTGAAACATACAAGGATTATTCCTCATGGCTTCAATAACAGTATTTTTACATATGCAAAAAACATAAAAAAAATATCTGAAAAGGTTAACATTGGAATTATATCAAAAAGATATGGCAGAAAAGTTAAAGGTGAAGCATATCTTTTTGAGCTAATGAAAAGATTAGATAGGGAAAAATTCAAATTCATCTTCGTCGGAGTAGATCGTAGCATTTCTTCTTTGAAAGCCGAATCGATGGGGTTTGAAAGCGTTTGTTATGAAAGATTGCCTTACTATTGCTTTGGGGATTTATATGATAAATTAAATTATTTGTTAGTGACTAGCTTGTTTGAGGGTGGCCCAGCGAATATTCCAGAAGCCGTAGCATCTTCAACACCAATCATTTCCACTCCTATTGGCATGTCGAATGATTATATTAAACATTGTGACAATGGTTTAATTCTTAGTGGGAATATTGAAGAAGATGCAGAGTTAATTGAGCATTATTCTCATAAAGAGAACTATGAAAAAATCTCAACGTCTGCTTTTAATCAGAAGCAAGCGGCACTCTCTTGGCAAGAAGTAATGAGGTTAACATCTGATTGCTATAAAGAATTAATAGGAAAGTAGAAATGAAAGATATCAGCATATTATTCCCAGAAAGCATAAACTTCCATGATAGAAATTTCAAAAGCCTTTTTGATTTCATTTCTCGACATAAATTAAGACATACGTTCTTAAAAGACAGAAACAATTGGATTTCTGCATATGGAAATTATGGTTCTTTAGAGGATGAATTAACCATATATGTTTATCAAC